>CAJUAO010000012.1 GCA_910584685.1 uncultured Lachnospiraceae bacterium
AGTTTTCAAAGGTTCGTCTTTGTGTCTAACGCCTGACTGGCTTTGACACCTTTTTTTGCTGCTAGCTTCTTATGCTATTAGCTTTCTAGCGACAGCTTGAATAGTCTATCACTTATTTGAAAGCTTGTCAACAGTTTTTTTATTTTTTTACATTTTTCTATGTTTTTCAAACCTCATGTTTGTCATAGTAAAAATGTCTCGTAAGAATTATCTTACGAAACGGAGAGGGTGGGATTCGAACCCACGCGCCCTTGCGGACAAACGGTTTTCAAGACCGCCTCGTTATGACCACTTCGATACCTCTCCAAAGGCTTTATTACTATATTGTAATGCTCCTGCCGGCTTGTGTTCCGCCGTCAGCAAAAAATATAATATCACTATCAAAAGAATATGTCAATAACTTTTTTTACTTTTTTTTATGTTTTTTTACTTCCACAAAATATGCTGTTTTACATAGTTTTAATCCACAATATATTGTTTATATAATTATTTGTATATGTCGGCTGACGACACTTTTTTATTATTTAATATTGCTTTTCCGAATATCATATCTTCAGGGGTGGTTATTTTTATATTGTCATAGGATGCTTTTACAAGCTTAATCTTTTGATTGCAATATCTCTCTAAAACCATGGCGTCATCTGTTATATCCCTAGTATCCCCAGCCATCACAAAATTATACGCTTTCTTTATCATATCGTACTTAAAGGCCTGGGGCGTCTGTATCTGCCACACCGTTTCTCTTAAAGGGGTTTCCCTTATATACCCCTCTTTGTCCGATATTTTTATCGTATCCTTTGCTTTTACCGCCGCCACGCATGCCCCCTCCGTCTCACAGCATTTAATAAGCTTCTCTATAATATCTGCTGAAACAAAAGGTCTTGCGCCGTCATGTATAAGGACTATATCTGTGTCAGGACATTTTTCTTCTATAGTATTTAGTCCGTTATATACGGAATTATATCTTTCCTTTCCCCCTTCCGCTATGTAAACCTCTTTTTTCATATTGTATTTTTTTATTATATTTTCCCTTATATATTCTTCATCCCCTTTACCGCATACTATAACAATGCAGTCTACGGACGATTTTTCAAATGCTCTTAAAGCGTAATATAAAACAGGCTCCCCCTCCAGCTTGAGATATTGCTTGCTGACTGAGGCGCCCATTCTTTTTCCTTTTCCTCCTGATAAAATAACGGCCGCTGTTTTCACATTCAAATCCTCTTTTCTGATTTTTATATTAATCTGATTTTTCTACTAATGCGATTTTTCTACTAAATTGCCAAACCTATATACGCTCCCCCAGCTTAAGCCCCGGCACCGCATTTAAGTCGTACCCGTGCCTTACGCCCTTTATATACTCATAATATGCTGCCGCGCCTATCATGGCTGCATTATCCGTACAATATACAGGCGACGGATGATAAAATTCTATATTTCTCTTTAAACACTCACCTGAAAAAGCTTCTCCTATGGCAGAATTTGACGCTACGCCGCCTGCTATGGCAAATTTCTTCATGCCATACATTGAGCAGGCCTCCATACTGTGTGACACAAGCACATCTACAACCGATTTTTGGAAGGATGCTGCTATATCGGCAGGATTTATTTCTATATTTTTCATCTGACACATATTTATATGGTTAAGAACTGCCGATTTAAGACCGCTAAAGCTGAAATCAAGCGGAGCGTCATTTACCTTTGCTATCGGAAATCTTACGGCGTCCTTATTTCCCTCCTTGGACAGCCTGTCTATCTTAGGCCCGCCGGGATATCCTAAGCCAATGGCTCTCGCCACCTTATCAAAGGCTTCTCCTGCCGCATCATCCCTTGTCCTTCCTATTACCTTGTAATCACCGTAACCATTTACCACCACAAGATGTGTATGTCCTCCTGACACAACCAGACATATAAAAGGAGGCTCAAGCTCCTTATTTTCTATGTAATTGGCTGATATATGCCCCTCTATATGATGAACGCCTACTAACGGCTTTTTCTTTGCAAATGCTATTGCCTTTGCCTCTGCAACTCCTACGAGAAGGGCTCCTACAAGTCCGGGACCATAGGTTACGCCAATAGCGTCCAAATCATCTAAAGTAACCCTCGCTTCTGCC
This sequence comes from uncultured Lachnospiraceae bacterium, assembly GCA_910584685.1. Taxonomy (GTDB): domain Bacteria; phylum Bacillota; class Clostridia; order Lachnospirales; family Lachnospiraceae; genus CAG-303. Next base: position 2,115 of record CAJUAO010000012.1, read on the forward strand.
AGGGCTTCTTCTATAACTCCGTTAATATTTTCTATATGCTTTCTTGATGCAATCTCAGGAACTACGCCGCCATATTGTGTATGTAAGGCTATCTGGGATGAAATAACATTTGATAAAACCCATCTTCCGTTTTTTACCACCGAGGCTGCCGTTTCATCGCATGAGCTTTCTATAGCCAGTATAAGTATGTCCTTCTTTTCCATTTTATTCAGACTCCTTAGCTTTTATCTGCCAGCCAAGTATTTTCCAGTTTCCCTCGTCGTCGCATCTTAAAGCATATGTTTCTGTCACTTTATCTGTCCCTTTTGACGCCTTTAAATAATATATACAGTCTATTTGGGCATATTTTACGCCCTCAATCTCCGAATACACAACCTCCGACGCCTTATCAAGAATAGTCCTGTAGAGAGTCTTTCCTTCTGCCCTGTACTGTTCAATCTCCTTAGTCAGCTCTGCATAATATTTATCAAAAGGATTTGCCTCCACCAGCTTTTCGTCAAACAGCCTCATTGCCTGATAGGCAAGCTTTACAAGCTTATCCTCCTCTACGGTTTCATTATAATAACATTCCTGAATACTTATAAAGTTTGACACAACCTCTCTTACTGATTTCGGATAATTTTTTTCCAAATCCTTTGACAGCATTTTTTCAACGGCTGAAACTGTAGCCTCCTTTGAATCATCGGAATTCTTGCCGGACTTGTTTACCACAAAATAATATGCCATTAAGCCCAGTACAAGTATCAATGCAAGTGTCATTAAATACTTCAGCTTTTTCATTATTCTCACCATCCTTTTATTATATAGCCGTACCGTTTATATACCCTTATACTAAGCATAAGCCTTTTAGCCTTCAGTCCTCCCGAAACTTAAGAGTAAGCGTCTTTCCATCCTTGCCGGGATATATGCTTTCAAATATTTTTCTCGTTTCCCTCATAAATTCCTCAGGATGTATAAGGGACGGACTGTAATGTGTAAGCCACATTTCCTTTGGCTTAGCTTCCCTTCCAAGCTCTGCCGCCTCGTAAAAGGTCATATGCTTATATTCTCTTGCCTTTCCCTCCTTATCCTTTTCACCGTACATGCCCTCGCATATAAACAGGTCTGCCTCCTTTGCCATCAGGGCTATAAGTGGAACAGGCCTTGTATCTGTACAATATGTCAGCTTTATTCCTTTTCTTGCATCTCCTAACACCATATCCGGCGTATATGTTTTTCCCTCATATTCTATTTCTTCTCCCTTTTGAAGCTTATTCCAATACATTTTTGGTATAGACAGGCTTTCTGCCTTTTCTACAAGAAATTTTCCATTTCTTTCTATTTCTATATTATAACCGTAACAGGTAATATTGTGCAATACCCTAAAGGCATGAATTTTGTAGCCTTTTATATATATAGTCTGCTCTGGCTCCGTTATCTCAATAAAATTTATTTCAAAAGGAAGCTCCGGCGCTATTACCCTAAGGGAATTTACCACCCTCTCAAGTCCCCTCGGCCCTATCATGGTAACCGGCTCCCTGCGGTCTGCGTTGCCCATTGTAAGCAGCAGACCGGGAAGTCCGCTTATATGGTCTCCGTGATAATGGGTAAAGCATATTATATCTATAGGATTAAAGCTCCAGCCCTGTTCCTTTATGGCAAGCTGCGTTCCCTCTCCGCAGTCTATCAAAAGACTGCTTCCGTTATATCTTGTCATCAGGGCTGTCAGCCACCTTTTTGGAAGGGGCATCATCCCGCTTGTTCCCAGCAAACAAACATCCAGCATAATTTCCTCGTTTCCGCAATATTATTTTATAGCATTTCATTTATTTCTTCCCTGTCAATAGGGATAACAAATTTTTTTTCTAATTTTTTATAACATTCCTGACAAATGTCAAAGCTGTGAGTTTCCCCGTCAAAGTCCGAGAAGTAACCCCATTTATAATCAACGGATAAAACTCCGTCCATCATCATACCCTTTTGTATTTTTATGCTTCTGCCGCACATGTTGCACATTGCCCTGATTACATTGCTGCTGCCTTCATGCTCGTATCTTCTCATAGTAACCTCCGTTATCTGTATAGATAATATATATATCTATATGATTTTTGGGTTTTAGGATGTTTGCATACAACAGTATATATCAGTCTTTTTATTTTTACAATGGTAATAGTTTCATATACATGACAATGGCGTTTTCCGCAGGTTTTTCATAAAAATTCTTTCTTATGCCCGCGGGGCGAAAGCCTGCTTTTTCATACAGTCTTATGGCTGCATTGTTGCTCTCCCTGACCTCAAGAATCAGATTGTCTATATTCTTCTCCACCGCCAGCCTTTTCAGCTCATTCATAAGGGCAAAGCCTACCCCCTTACCCCTATATCCGGGACTTACGGCAATATTTGTAATGTCTCCCTCATTTAAAGCCTTATACATGCCTATATAACCTGCAACTCTGCCGCCCGGACATTCATAATCAACCGCTGCCAAAAACATAGCGTGCTCATATGAAAATGACTCTAAAAAAGCCTCCTTGGACCATGGCAGAGAAAAGGACTCCCTTTCTATTTCTACCACCTGGGGAATATGCTCTATTGTCATAGGCTCAATAACTATATTCAACTGTCCTTACTCCCATTCCTTTGCGCAAGCTCTCTCTCCGCCTGTGAAAGCCTTAAATAATCAGGCTTATGTTCCGCCGCCGTCTCTGTCTGTCCCATAGCAATATATGTCTTTGCCGCCTGGGCCACCGCGCCTGCCCTCTGCCTGTTTATATGGGGCGGGGCATAGGTGTGTATGCTTTTTAGCTTCTCATCTATTATATCGGCAAATACAGGTACTCCATCACCTAAGAAAATAACATTTTCTTCCATTTTATTAAGGGTATCTATAAGCTCGTCAATGGATACGGCGCGCTGATTTTTAACTGCCGTCACCTGTCCCCTTTTATTTCTGTAAATACCGGTATAAACCTGATTTCTTCTTGCATCCATAATAGGACATATAAGGGACTCCGTATCATATATATTATATGCCATAGCCTCAACCGTGGGCACATGCACCAAGGGCTTGTCAAGGGCCAGTCCCAGTCCTTTTGCCGTGGCGCTGCCAATGCGCAGTCCCGTAAATGAGCCGGGACCTGCCGATACTGCTATGTAATCTATATTGTTTATATCGTATTCCGTAAGCCTGCATATTTCGTCAATCATGGGAAGCAGTGTCTGGGAATGTGTCTTTTTGTAATTCATTGTATATTCCGCTATCATTATATCATCACTTACTATAGCCGCCGACGCTACCAGCGAGGATGTCTCTATGGCTAATATATTCATATTTTCACACTTTCCTTTGCAATATTTAAGTTATGGTGATTAATCTGTAATCAAAGCCCTTTTCCAAATTTTTTTCTATGGTTACATACATTGCATCCTCCGGGATTATATCCTCTATAAGACACGCCCATTCTATAAGGCAGACGCCATTACCAAAAAAATAATCCTCGCAGCCTATATCAATAAGCTCCGAAGCGTCCCCTATTCTGTATACGTCAAAATGATACAAGGGTATTCTTCCCGTATGATATTCCTGTACTATGGTAAAGGTCGGACTGCTTATAGGCTCGTCTATTCCAAGCCCCTTTGCAAAGCCCTGGGTAAACACAGTTTTTCCTGCGCCCAAACCTCCGTTAACGCAGATAACATCGCCGCTTTCTACACCTTTTCCAAGCTTTTCTCCTAATGAAAAGGTATCCTCCCATGTAAAGCTTTCCGTAATGCTCATTCCCTTTTCCATTAATATACCCTTCCAAATGCAATGCTTTTTGCGCTTGTGGCATTTTTTCTAATCATATCGCGAAGCTTAGCCATCCCGTCATCCTCAAATACCCTTCTTGGAATAATGAACGCCCTGTATTTCGATACATACAAAAATATACAAAGCTTTGATGAATTAACCTTTATAACCTGATTCCACTCATACTCCACATGCTCCTCCCCCTGGCTTATCTGTATCATGGCGTCAGTAAATTTATATTCCATTGGCTTATTTATGTTTTCGTTTTGTTCTACCTGCCTTTTTGATTTCCTGTACAAGGTAAGAGGCTGAATAACAGTAAATAAAAGAGCCGTAATTAACAGTACTATCTTATACGCTATATTAACCTCAGAATTTGTCAATGTCATTATGAAGCCCACAAAGGCGCAGCCGCTTAATATAAGTCCTATATATCCGCTCATGCTGCTATATGTATGCTTCATCATAAAATTAAACATTTCCTTTGCCGTAAGCTTTACACTTAATTTTATCTCCATTTTTCCTTATCCTTTCATATATTAAGCCTATTGCCTTCGTGTAGATTATACCGATTTAGCATTTTAATGTCAATGAATTTAAGTTGCCCTTGACAAAAATATTATCATATTGTATATTGTTTTTTGATATGTAGGATTTTTCTGCATAATATAAATTAAAAATGGAAATTCTTCGGGGCAGGGTGAAATTCCCGACTGGCGGTACAGTCCGCGACCCGTTATGGCTTTTGCCTGTAACGGCTGATTTGGTGAAATTCCAAAACCAACAGTACAGTCTGGATGAGAGAAGAAAGCGTCGTCTAAAGCCGGCGCTTTGCTTAGTCAGCAAATTTTTAGTCCCGACCTTGTATCGGGGCTTTTTTTCGTTGAATTTTCATATTGCGTTTACCGCAAGGAAAGGAATACGATATGTCAAAATTAAAAGAACTTTTAAACAATTTTTCCCATGCAATGGAAAATGAGGCAGGCTTTGTTCTTGCCGTAATTGTATTTATTGCGGCTTTGTTTGCTCTTGCCATAGCCGCAGATTTAAGCTACCGCAAAAACATGAAAAAAATCAATCCGGAGGCTGCAGGTTATATAAGCAGCACAAAAAAAATCACCATCGTAGGCGCATTTTCGGCTCTTGCCGCTATACTTATGTATCTTGAAATACCGCTGTTTTTTGCTCCGTCATTTTATAAAATAGATTTCAGTGAAATTCCGGTGCTTATATGCGGATTTCTCCTAGGCCCTACGTCTGCGGCTGTTTCAGAGGCAATAAAAATACTTATAAAGCTTATTATTCACCCTACGTCAACTGCCTTTGTGGGAGAATTTGCAAACTTTGTCGTTGGCTGCGCATTTGTTATTCCTGCCTCCATAATTTATCAAAGGCATAAGACAAGAAAGCGGGCCGTAGTTGGCATGGTCAGCGGAACGCTTATCTCTACGGTCCTCGGCATGTTTACAAACGCGTACATACTGCTTCCTGCATTTGCAGTTCTTTATGGAGGCATGCCTGTAGAAGCGCTTATTTCAATGGGTACAGAGGTAAACCCTTCCATAAACGGTATGTTTACTTTTATTTTGCTGGCGGTTACGCCTCTTAATCTGTTGAAGTTTGGACTGGTTTCTGTTGTGGTGTTTCTGATTTATAAAAAAATCAGTATTCTCCTTAAAATGAAGCTGTAGAAATTTCTACAGCTTCATAGTCAGGCTTATGCGTTTTTTGCTTAAGTCTACGCCTAATACCTTTACGTCTACAACATCCCCTACGCTAACTGCCTCAAGGGGATGTTTTATATATTTGTCTGTAATCTGTGATATATGAACAAGTCCGTCCTGATGAACTCCTATGTCAACAAAGGCTCCAAAATCAATTACGTTTCTAACCGTTCCCTTGAGAAGCATACCCTCCTTAAGGTCCTCCATATCAAGGACATCTGTGCGAAGAATTGGCTTTGGCATTTCCTCTCTTGGGTCCCTTGCCGGCTTTTCAAGCTCCTTTACTATGTCTCTCAGGGTTATTTCACCTACATGAAGCTCCTCTGCCAATTTTTTGTAATCCTTTACCATAAGGGACAGCCCTATAAGCCTTCCTTCCCTTAAGGCCTCTATACTATAGCCAAGCTTGTTAAGGAGCTTTTCTGCCGCTTCGTAGCTCTCAGGATGTACGCTTGTTTTGTCAAGAGGATTGTTTCCGTCTCCAATTCGCATAAAGCCTGCGCACTGCTCATACGCCTTGGGGCCAAGCTTTGATACCTTTAAAAGCTCCCGTCTGTCCCTGAAGCGTCCGTTTTTTTCCCTATAGTCTACTATATTTTTTGCCGTTGTCTTTGAAATGCCTGATATATATTCCAAAAGGCTTGCAGAGGCTGTGTTTAAGTCTACTCCCACCTTATTTACGCAATCCTCTACTACCCCGCCTAAGGCCTCGGCCAGCTTTTTCTGATTCATATCGTGCTGATACTGGCCTACGCCTATTGACCTTGGCTCTATTTTTACAAGCTCTGCAAGGGGGTCCTGCACGCGTCTGGCTATTGACGCCGCGCTTCTTTGTCCCACGTCAAAATTAGGAAATTCCTCTGTTGCAGCCTTGCTTGCAGAATAAACAGAGGCTCCTGCCTCGTTTGTGATAATATATTGTACCCTTTTTGAGGCTTCTGTTTTTTCATTTATCTCCTTCAGCATGTCCACTATAATCTTTTCCGACTCTCTTGAGGCTGTTCCGTTTCCTACGGAAATAAGGGTGATTCCGTACTTTTCTATCAGCTTTTTAACCGCCTTCTTTGTTTCCGCAACCTTATTCTGGGGCTCCGTAGGATATACAACCAAGGTATCAAGAACCTTTCCGGTTTCATCTACTATGGCAAGCTTACAGCCTGTCCTGAACGCCGGGTCCCAGCCAAGCACTACCTGACCGCCGATAGGCGGCTGCATTAAAAGCTGTTCTAAATTTTTGCCGAATACCTTTATGGCTCCGTCCTCTGCCCTTTCTGTAAGCCCGCTTCTTATTTCACGTTCGATAGCCGGAGCAATAAGTCTTTTATAGCTGTCGTCTATAGCTTCTTTAATTATTCCGGTGGTGTTTTTATTGTCTCTTACGATTGTCTTTTTATAAAGATATTGTAATATGCCCTCCTCCGGCGCCTCTATCTTTACCGTTAAAAGCTTTTGGGCCTCTCCTCTGTTTATGGCAAGGATTCTGTGTCCTGCTATTTTTTTAACAGGCTCGGAAAAATTGTAATACATTTCATATACAGACTGCTCATTTTCATCCTTTGCCGCAGAAACAATGCTTCCCTCGTTTTCTGTTACTCTTCTGATATATGCCCTGTACTCGGCTTCGTCAGACACATTCTCGGCTATAATATCCTTTGCTCCGTCTATTGCCGCCTTTACTGACGCTACGCCCTTCTCCTCCGAAATAAATGGCTCCGCTTCCTCCTCTATGGATTTTTCCGTCATTTGAAGGATAATAATATTTGCAAGAGGCTCTAAACCTTTTTCCTTGGCTATAATGGCTCTTGTCCGCTTTTTCTGCTTATATGGCCTGTATAAATCCTCCACGGCAACAAGTGTTTCAGCCTCCTCTATCTTACTTTTAAGCTCCTCCGTAAGCTTACCCTGCTCCTCAATGGCTGCAATGCAGGCTTCCTTTCTTTCTTCAAGATTTCTGAGATATTTTAGCCTTTCATCAAGATTTCTTAAAACCTCATCATTTAAAGAGCCATGCTGCTCCTTTCTGTATCGCGCAATAAAGGGAATGGTATTTCCATCGTCGATAAGCTTTATAACTGCCTCTGCCTGTGACGGCTTTATGCTTAATTCCTCTGCTATTTTCTTTGCTATATCCATTTTATTAACCTCTTTTATATTTTTTTAACAGCCTTTTACATTGTAAAAATGGAATCTGCCGTATGGCAAATTCCATTTTTATTATAATTTTTTAATATTCTACGCCGCCATAGGACAGCTATGTATCTTTTTACAAAAATTCAGCCAAGCTTAAAACCAATCGCTAAAATCCATGTCATCCCAATCATAGTCGTCGGCATCCTTTTCTGATGTTTTTTCAGCCGCATTATTTAACGAGCAGTTGTATCCGCATATTGTAAACAATGGCAGAAGACCTGTCAATGTTGCAAAGCAGCCCACAACAAAGGAAATCTGACTAAGCTTTTTACAGCCATTCTGCTTTATTGCTATTACAGCAAGAACTATAGCAGCAAGGGCAAATATTACACCAAATATAGTAACAATAAATACTGCCGATAATCCATGTTCTCCTGCGCTAGTACCTTCAAATGCTTTTTTTGCGCTGCAGGTACATGTAAAAATAGTACCTAACACTACCATAAGAAGTCCCACTCCGGCACATGCTATTGCAATAAGCTCAATAATATTAAAGTTAGCAGGTGCCTTTTGTACAGGTGACTGTCCAAATACATTATTTTGATTATTATCCATTTCTATATCCTCCTAATCCAATATTATTTAAATAAGCTGCCTAAAGCTCCGCTTATAGCATCTTTGGAAGCATTGCTTAATGAACAGTTATATCCGCAAACCGTAAGCATAGGCAATACTGCATAAAGGAATGCAAATCCGCCTAACGCTGCCGCTACCTTAGCTATCTTATCCGCTTTATCCTTCTTCAATGCAATAATGGCAAGAACAACTGCTGCTACTGCTATTACTGCTGCTATAATATTTACAATTATAACTGCTGAAGTGGAATACATATTATTTCCCTTTAACATTCTTTCTGCCATTTTTACCGCATCATAGCTCTTTGAAGCGCTGCATGTACATGCGAAGATAGAGCCTATAATCGCCATCACAAGCGAAACTGCAGAGCATATCATTGCTATAAGTCCAAGGCTTACATTCATAGGCTTCTTTGGCGCAAACTGGTTTCCAAAAGGATTACCTCCCTGCTGCGGCTGCTGTTGTCCAAACGGACCTGCCTGCTGCTGTTCAAATGGGCCTGCCTGTTGTGGCTGCTGTCCGAACTGTCCTGCCTGCTGTGGCTGCTGTCCAAACGGGCCCGCCTGCTGCTGCGGCTGCTCCGGCTGATTATTAACAGGCTGACTGTTAAACATATTGTTCTGATTATTATCCATATTTACATACCTCCATTTATTTTTCATAATAATCGCAGGGAATTCCGCTCCTTCACCGCAAATCCCCAAGTATATCCTGTAAATTATATCATATTATTTTTTATTTTACAAGATATTACAAATTTTTGTATTTTTCTGTCTGTTCCGTAATAAGTGCATTGTCGTCAAAATAATTTATCTTCATGGACTTTTTAACATCATCAAGGGTTTCTGCCGCTACACTTTCCGCTGCCTGACTGCCCTTCCTTAAAACCTCATAAATATACGGAATATCCTGCTCCAATTCCTTTCGCTTCTTTCTTATCGGCGCAAGCTCCTCCTGCATAACATTGTTTAAAAACCTCTTAACCTTAACATCGCCAAGTCCGCCTCTTTTGTAATGGCCCTTAAGCTCGTCAAGATTAGCATAATCAGGAAGATATTCTGCAAAATATTCTGTTCTCACAAAGGCGTCAAGATATGTAAATACGGTATTGCCTTCAAGCTTGCCCGGGTCCTCCACTCTTATATGGTCAGGGTCCGTATACATGGACATTACCTTTCTTTTAACCTCCTCCTCAGTATCTGCAAGATATATGCAGTTTCCAAGGGATTTGCTCATCTTTGCTTTTCCGTCTGTGCCTGGAAGCCTCAGACACGCCTTGTTGTCAGGAAGAAGTATCTCCGGCTCCACAAGGGTTTCTCCGTACACTGAATTAAACTTTCTTACTATCTCTCTTGTCTGCTCTATCATAGGCTCCTGGTCTTCGCCTACCGGAACGGTGGTCGCCTTAAACGCCGTAATATCGGCAGCCTGACTTATAGGATACGTGAAAAAGCCTACAGGTATGCTGGACTCAAAGTTTCTCATCTGTATTTCCGACTTAACCGTAGGATTTCTTTGAAGTCTGGATACCGTCACCAGATTCATGTAATAAAATGAAAGCTCTGTAAGCTCCGGCACCATAGACTGTATAAAAAGCGTTGACTTCTCAGGCTCAAGCCCGCACGCCATATAGTCAAGGGCAACCTCCACAATATTCTGTCTGACCTTTTCTGGATGCTCTGCATTGTCCGTAAGGGCCTGCGCGTCTGCTATCATAATATATATTTTTTCAAATTCTCCAGAATTTTGAAGCTCCACACGTCTTTTAAGGGAGCCTGCATAATGTCCTATGTGAAGCCTTCCTGTAGGTCTGTCTCCCGTTAAAATAATTTTTCCCATTTCTGCCCTCCGGTTTTACACGCTTTCTACTCTTATTCTTGTGATTATTCCCGATGCCTTAGAGGCAGCCTCCTCGTACTTAGCCTCAGACATAACCGGAGTAATTACTCCAAATTCTCCCTTTACGTCGTCAAGGGTAATTACCTTTATATCGCCGAATATTTCCTTAAGCTCTGTCTCTCTTTCTTTTGCATCGCCTTTAAGTCTTACAAAAAATCGCTTTTCTGAATTTTTTATATCGTCAAGATTAAGCTTTTTGCTTGACCACAATGTCATAATATTTGTCTTTATATGCTTTGCGGCGTCTACTACATCCGCCACAACTGCGCTGGCTGTAGGAAGCTTTCCTGCTCCTGCCCCGTAAAACATTACGTCGCCGATAACATTGCCCTTTACAAGTATTCCGTTTAATACGTCGTTTACGCTATAGAGAGGATTGTCGGAGCTTATCATAAAAGGCGCTACCATGGCATAAAACTTATCTCCCACTCTCTTGCTCTTTCCGAAAAGCTTTATTGTAAGTCCCAGCTTTTCGCCATACTTAAAGTCTGTGTCCGTTATCTTTGTAATTCCCTCTGTATATATTTCCTCGTAGTCCACATGCTTTCCATATGCCAGCGAAGAAAGAATTGCTATCTTTCTGCAGGCGTCATAGCCCTCTACATCAGCGGCAGGATTTCTCTCGGCGTAGCCTAATTCCTGAGCCTCCTTAAGAACCTCGTCAAAGGTTAAGCCCTCCTTTGACATCTTTGTGAGAATAAAGTTGGTTGTGCCGTTTAATATACCTGTTATTTCCATAATTTCATCCGCCGTAAGAGACTGATTTAATGGCCTTATAATAGGTATTCCGCCTCCTACGCTTGCCTCAAACAAAAAGTTTTTGCCTTTTTCCTTAGCCAGCTCCAAAAGCTCCGGTCCGTACTTCGCAACAAGCTCCTTGTTTGACGTACAGTAGCTTTTGCCTCTTTCCAATGACGCTTTTGCAAATGTATACGCCGGCTCCGTGCCTCCCATTGCCTCTATTACTATATCTATTTCATCATCATTAATAATAGTATCAAAATCATGAACTAAAACCTTTTCTATGGGCTCTCCGGGAAAATCCCTCAAATCAAGCACATATTTTATATTAATAGTGTCGCCTGCTCTCTTTGCAATGCTGTCGCTGTTTGTCGTCAGTACCTCAACTACTCCCGAGCCAACCGTACCGTATCCTAATACTGCTACATTTATCATGCTAATCCTCTTTTCTGTGCGCATTTTTTATTAATGAGCCTGTGTCACACGCACTAAAACACAAGCCTTAAATTCTGTTAAGCCTTTTTAAAAATGCAAGCCTCGGCTTCACAAAGAGCTAAAGCTCTTGCGACTTTATTCTCTTGCCAGCACCTTAACATAATGTATACCGTTTCCATGCTCCAGCTCGTTAATAAGCCCGGAGGTATCGCTCTCCGCGGGAATTTCCACACTAAGGGTAAGAGACGCCACTCCGTTAATTGGAATAGTCTGATGAATAGTAAGTATATTTGCATTATAGTGAGCTATAATGCTTAATACCTGTGACAAAAGTCCCGGCTCATCATCTACCTGAAGCACAAAGGTAATGGTCTTCCCCTTTGCATTTTCATGGAATGGGAAAATATCATCTTTATATTTATAAAAAGAGCTCCGCCCGAGACCCACGCGTTCTGTCGCCTCCTGAATTGTCAAGGCACGCTCGGATTCCAAAAGTCTTTTTGCCTCCAGCACCTTCAGAAGCACCTCAGGTACAGCTCTTTGCTTTATTAAATAATATTTATTATCTTCACTCATTATCTCTGCTATCCTCTATATGTCAGCTCTGGCTTTTAACTATATTGTCTACACGCTTAAGCTCCTCATCAGTGAGAAGACCGTCGGAATTAATGATAATAATTAAATCGCTGCCATTGCTTACAATCCTGTCCATATAGCCGGTGTCACCGCTTCCGATAATAGACGGAACATTATGGAGCATGGACTCCTCCACCGCCTGTATTTCATCAACGCCATCAACCTCCAGGGCTATGGTATTGTTTTTTATCCACGTAATAATATACTGGGGCTGACTATTTGCAACCTCAATATTAAACTTTTTTTTCAGGCTGTATACAGGTATTACGTCGCCTCTTAAGTTCATAATTCCTATAATATAGTCCTCTGTATTTGGTACAGGTACTATATGCTGTTCCTTTTCTATACCCTGAATTTTGCTTATATCAATTCCAAATCTTCTGTCCCCCAGCTTAAATACTACCGGTTTAAATTCCTCCATAAAAACCTCCATTCCGCCGCCTTTCAGTTGGCGGCTCAAATTACTCTTCGTTTTCATTTAGCTTAAGCCACTTTAAATATGAGCTTATAAACGGTCCTATATTTCCATCCAAAACGCTCTGGACATTTCCTATTTCCTCATTTGTCCGATGGTCCTTTACAAGAGTGTAGGGCTGCATAACGTATGAACGTATCTGGCTGCCCCAGCCGTTGTCTGATACCTCCCCCCGGATGCCTGAAAGCTTTTCGGCATTTTCCTGCTGCTTTAAAATATACAGCTTTGCCTTTAACATCTTCATTGCCTTGTCCTTGTTCTTATGCTGTGAACGCTCATTCTGGCATTGAACTACTATATTTGTAGGCAGATGCGTAATCCGGACTGCCGACGAGGTTTTGTTTATATGCTGACCGCCTGCGCCGCTGGAGCGGTATGTGTCTATCTTCAAGTCATCCTCATTTATATCAATATCCACATCCTCCTCTATATCTGGCATAACGTCGCAGGAAACAAAGGAGGTCTGCCTTTTTCCCGCCGCATTGAAGGGCGATATCCTCACAAGCCTGTGGACTCCCTTCTCGCTTTTCAGATAACCGTATGCATTTTCGCCGCTTATCTGTATGGTAACGGATTTAAAGCCTGTCTCATCACCGTCAAGAAAATCAAGTATCTCTGTGGCAAAGCCGTTTTTTTCAGCCCATCTTACATACATTCGGTAAAGCATATTCGCCCAGTCACAGGACTCTGTTCCCCCTGCTCCTGAGTGAAGGGTAAGTATTGCATTGTCCCTGTCATACTCGCCCGAAAGGAGGGTAGCTGTTCTCATATTGTCAAGCCTTACTGTAAATTCTGACATATACTCCTTTATTTCAGGAATGACCGTATCGTCATTTTCCTCATAGCCCATAGCTATAAGAGTATCTATATCATCATATAAGCCCTTAAGCTCATTATAGGATTCTACGGCTGCCTTTAAGCCTTTTAAAATCCTCATATGCTCCTGGGCTCTTTCTGCATCCTCCCAGAAATTCTGAGCCTCCATCTCCTTCTCCATTGCTTCTATCCTTGCTTCCTTTCCTGCAAGGTCAAAGTGAATCCCTCAATTCCTGCAATGGCTGGCTGTATGCGCTTAAATCAAGCTTAAACTGGTCTAATTCTACCATTTTCTCACTTCCATTCTTTTTTTATTTAATATAGCAATATGTCATACAGCATTGCTGCTGCAACCGGTATAATTCTGCCGCAATGGGCTTTTAAACGGCTTTTCTGCCGCAGCACTGCTTATATTTCTTTCCTGAGCCGCATGGACATGGGTCGTTTGGATATATTTTCTGCTCTGCTCTCTTCTTAGGTGTCTTTGCAAGGGACTCATCCTTATTTGTTCCTGTGACCTTAGCCACTTCCTCTCTTTCCACCTTCTGCTCAACCCTTACATGAAGAAGCATCTTTACTGTCTCCTCACGTATTGCTGCGGTCATTTCATCAAACATGTCAAAGCCGCTTATTCTGTATTCTACAAGAGGGTCTTTCTGTCCGTAAGCCTGAAGTCCTATTCCCTGTCTAAGCTGCTCCATGTCGTCAATATGTGACATCCACTTTTTGTCTATGGTTTTAAGAAGAACTACTCTTTCCAGCTCTCTGATATGCTCAGGCTCAGGAAACTCTGCTTCCTTCGCCTCATAAAGCCTTACTGCCTCCTCCTTAAGAGCCTGTGAAAGCTCCGCCTTCTTCATTCCCTTTTCCTTCTGTTCATCAGTAAGGGTAACAGGCTTAATAGGAATATTAGGAAGAAGTATCTCGTTTAATTCGGAAAGATTCCATTCTGATGAAGGCTGGTCATCTGAGATGCACATATCCACAGCCGCTTCAACTGTTTCGGTAAGCATCTTGTAAATAACATCCCTCATGTTTTCACCGTCAAGAACACGGCGTCTTTCCTTATATATAATCTCTCTCTGCTCATTCATAACCTGGTCATATTCCAGAAGGTTTTTTCTGATACCATAGTTATTGTTTTCTATTTTTTTCTGCGCCTTCTCTATGGCGTTTGAAAGCATTTTATGCTCTATACGGTCATTTTCACCTACTCCCGTAGCGTTAAATACCGCTATCATACGCTCTGAGCCAAAAAGCCTCATTATGTCATCCTCAAGGGAAATGAAAAATCTTGACTCTCCCGGGTCTCCCTGACGTCCTGAACGTCCTCTCAGCTGATTATCTATACGTCTTGAATCATGACGCTCCGTGCCTATAATCTTAAGTCCTCCAGCAGCTCTGGCCTCGTCGTCAAGCTTAATGTCAGTACCACGTCCCGCCATATTGGTAGCAATGGTAATTCTTCCGTGAATACCTGCCTCTGCTACAATCTCAGCCTCCTGCTCGTGGAATTTAGCATTTAACACCCTATGCTCCACGCCGTTTTTCTTAAGAAGATTGCTAAGCTCCTCTGACGCTTCAATAGATTTTGTACCTATAAGCACAGGCTGTCCCTTATCCCTGCTTTCTATAATTTCCTGTACTACCGCATTCAGCTTACCCTTCCTGCTTTTATATACGGCGTCCTCCCAATCCTTTCTTATAACAGGCTCATTTGTAGGCACCTCTATAACGTCCATACCGTAAATATTCCTGAACTCCTGCTCCTCTGTAAGGGCAGTACCTGTCATGCCTGCCTTCTTTTCATATTTATTGAAGAAATTCTGGAAGGTAATGGTAGCTAAGGTCTTGCTTTCCCTTTTTATCTTTACATGCTCCTTTGCCTCGATAGCCTGATGCAGACCGTCGGAAAAACGTCTTCCCGGCATAATACGTCCCGTAAATTCATCTACTATAAGCACCTGGTCATCCTTTACCACATAATCCTGGTCCCTGAACATAAGGTTATGGGCTCTCAAGGCTAATATAATATTGTGCTGTATATCTACATTTTCAGGGTCTGAAAGATTTTCTATCTTAAAGAAGTTCTCTACCTTTGCCACACCCTCTGCGGTAAGAGTTACAATCTTGTCCTTTTCATTTACAACAAAATCTCCCTCCTCCTTTCGCTCCTCCTTCATAATAATATCCATCTTGCTAAGCTCTGTTTCCTTGCCCCGCTTCATCTGGCGGGCAAGAATATCGCAGGCTTCATAAAGCTTTGTGGATTTTCCGCTTTGTCCCGATATAATAAGAGGAGTTCTTGCTTCATCTATAAGAACAGAGTCTACCTCATCTATAATTGCAAAATGAAGTCCTCTCTGCACAAGCTGTTCCTTATATATAACCATATTGTCCCTAAGATAATCAAAGCCCAGCTCGTTATTTGTAATGTATGTTATATCGCAGTTATATGCCGCTCTTCTCTCGTCATTGTCCATGGAGTTTGTTATATAGCCTGTAGTAAGTCCAAGGAAGCTGTATATCTTACCCATCTCCTCTGCCTGAAGGTGAACGAGGTAATCATTGACTGTGACAACATGTACGCCCTTTCCCTCCAGTGCGTTTAAGTAAGCAGGAAGAACACAGGTCTGTGTTTTACCCTCGCCTGTACGCATCTCTGCAAGACGTCCCTGATGTATTATAATACCGCCGATAAGCTGAACACGGTAATGCTCCTGATTTATTACCCTGCGTGTTGCCTCCCTTGCCACTGCAAATGCCTCCGGAAGCAAATCATCTAAGGTTTCTCCCTCTGCAAGTCTTGTTTTAAACTCTGAAGTCTTATCCTTTAATTCTTCATCTGACAATGCCATCATAGAATCTCTAAGGTCTTCTATTTTGTTTACCAGCGGATTGATTCTCTTTATTTCTCTCTCACTGTGCGTTCCTACTATTTTTGTAAATAATCCCATGGTTTTACCCTTTCCTTAGCTTGTCTAAAAAGCCGTATATATTACTTATTATGGCGTTATATTTTCATAAACGCTATAGACCTTTATATTTTATCACTAATTATGTTTATGTTCAACAAAAAAATTATCAGCTGTTTTGTTATTCAAAAAGCGGTCCTAAAGCTTAGGACCGTTTTAAAATATTATTATCTTCATACATATTAAATCATTCAATATATTAATTAATCATCAGTTTATCTTTGGTTGCAACATATTTTTTATATGGAATAGGCACCTCATCTCCATTTTCCATAATTGCAGCGCACCGCCTTATTTTTTTAACCTTTCTCCTGTTTACAATATAGCTTCGATGTATCTTAATAAATTCCTCTGACATTTTATTTTCAATATCTTTTAATGATGTAACAGCCTCTATAGTGAATGAAATCCCATGCCAAAGAGTATGGCTGCCCATGGCTTCAATATATAATATATATGTCTCAGGAATATTATATATATGTTCTTTAACTGAAACAATATTATAAACTCTTGCCGGTATATTATTATTTTCAACTAAAATGATATGTATATAACATGCCATGTCATCAACATAATTTATTGTATAATCAAAATAGTATTCTTTAATTATTTTATCAATAGACTTATATATGCAATACATTCCTGTTATAATTATATGATTAACAAACTGTCTGTTAATCCGGTGATTTATATGTTTTATCTTTTGTATTTCTGACGGATTTATTAATATATTTATATTTTTCATAAGCTCATCATTTAATATTCCTTCAGCGCTGTTATAATTATATTTCCATAGAATATTCTTTGTACATTGATTGCAGACCTTTTTCTTTTGTCCCATATGGATGTTATACAATAAATGTTTTGTATCATTTATTACTTCTGCTACGGTTTTCTCCATCTTATTATTTATGCATTATTGCTCCTTTCTTAATTTTTTATATTTAATATTATATGAGGTACGACTATTGTAACTAAATTATAGAATAATATGTTTAAATACAAATGAATGATTTACTAAATAAGACGAATATTACATAAAAAAGTCGAAAATGTTTGACAAACCTACAAAAAATATTAGCTGTTTTGTTATGCAAATCTAATTCAAAAATTTCTTGACTATATTTAACGCGTATTTCCTGACATATCGTCAAAAACTTTAAAAAATAATTTTACAAAATTGGAGTGATAAAATGGGAAAGCATGACGTTTTCATTAAACAGTGGCTTAGGGTAAAAAACTGATTTGCTGATTTGTTTAATGGCATACTTTTTAACGGCGAGCAGATAATAATTGCCGGTGAGCTTATATAAAAAACAGCCCGGTGACATATAACCACCGGGCTGTTTTTTTGTATTATTATATTTTTTGTGAAATATACTACGTCATTAAATAATAATTAAGCGCGCTTCTTTGATGCAGCTACTGCAACCACACCGCCAAGAGCAATTACTGCTAATACTACTAACGGCATAACAGGTGTTGTGTCTCCTGTAGGCTTATCAGAAGGCTTTCCTGATGCGTCTGCCTTAACAGGAATATCCTTTACTGCTACATCAGGTGTTGCTTCTGGGTCAACATCCTTATACTCTACAACCTTAACATCCTTTAATGCCTCTGCATTGCCTACTACAACAAATGCATACTGTGTGAAGTGGTCTGTTGCAAATGTAATAGTCTTATCTGCTGTTACCTTTGCCATGCCAAGGAATGAGAACGCCATATCCTTATCTACTCTGTATACTGCTATAGTATCATCTGCCTTAATATCTGTAAATATCTTGTCCATAGGAATTGTTAAGTTAATCTTATTGTCAAGATATGTAACCTTCTTGTCGCCTACCTTAAGCTCAAGGTCTAAAACTGCGAAAGCCTTAACCTCTGCCTTGGCTAAATCTGCATTTTCAGCTATCAAGCCTGCTACTGCTGCTGTATCCTCTACAGGTGTTGCTGTAAGAACAACATCCAATACCTTGCCGTCAGCATTTGTAACCTTTGCTGCCTCTGCAACAGCCTTTGCTGCTTCTGCTGTAACTACCGTTGCCTTTACTGCTTCTTCATTTCCTCCGTCAGGACTTGGAGCTGTTGTCTCGTCCTCTCCCGGATTAGGATTGTTATTATCCTCTGATGAATCCGGCTCACTTGGCTTTGGTGTTGGGTTCTCACCCGGATTTGGTGTTTCTTCATCTCCACCGCTTGGACTACTGCCTGACGATGGCTGCTCTTCTGATGGCTCTTCAGTTACTGTTGCTGTAATTTTGAAACTATTAACAGTTCCAACTAATTCACCCCAATCCTGATTACCAGGAACTGCCTGACCAAGAGTGAACTTATCTGCTGACACAAGTTCATTAAATATTACTTCACATATTTCTTCTAATGTTTTACCACCATCAGCTGCTGTTTTAATTGTCTTTTCATCTCCGTCAATAGTAATTACACATGAACTCTTAGTAAGCACATACTTATATGTATGAGCCTGACCATCACTTAAGGTATCTGCAGGAACTGAATCATCTGAATTACTGCCCTTCAATTCAAACCATGCTATTGGTAAATTGTTACCATTGTGAGCCATTTGCGGCCAATATGTAAGACCTACTCCTGCTAACCAACCCTCGTCACCATCACTGTAAAACTGAGCAACTGTCTTCCATGCTGCTAATGGAGCTTCTGAAGTTAATGTGTATTCAATTACTATCTTATCAGTCTCTAATCCCTTTAACGGATTCTCAATAGCATCTGAAGCACTAACCGTACCATCTAATGCAACATCTTCTGTACTTGAATATACAATCCTATCTACAGTATTGTCTTCTGTTGCAGCAAATGTACTAAATGCACTGCCTAAAACCATGGCAGCCGCCAAACCAAAAGCTAAAAACTTTTTCTTCATAGGTTTTTATTCCTCCTTATTATAAATTAATTTCTTTAACAAAAACATTGTACCCCTTGTCTTATGCAAAGTCAAGGCATTTTTTATATTTAATATTTTTCACAAAAATACATACATATATTTATAAAATATATCCAAAACTCTCAATGATTACTTCCAAAAGGTATTAATGTCCTTATTTTCACCCAACCTTTTCATAAAACTTACTAATGAGCAATTCAAACATTTTATCCTGGTCAAGGTTATACCGCTCATACTTCCACTTAGGATTTTTATCCAGCTCACCCTCGAAGCTGTATATTCCTCCGAATTTATAATTAATAAGCTCCGATGCAAGATATGTCATCTTATCAACGCCTAAATCAGTAACCACATATTTTTTTATTATATCATAAACGTCAATAACCTTTCCCACATTGCTTTTTATCTGCGCCATTCCAACGTCTATAAACTGTGTCATATACTGCTTTTGTCTGTTTAAACGCATTCCCGCCGAATCCGCTACATACAGATTCCTGTAATTTATGTATGCGAATGCCCCCTTACCCTTAAGCGTTACATTTTCTCCCTCCTTAAAGCTATAGCCTTCATGCTCAAAGGTTTCAATGGATTTGAGGGTAACTCCTCCTATAGAATCGTTAAGCTCCGGAATTGCTCCCATATTAATTGACGTTACGGAATGAATAGGCAAATTATACAACATTCTTGACACGGATTTCATTGTCATCTGATTGCTCTTTTCCATTCCTCCGCCATATGCGTGCTGTAAGCATATCTGTGTATAGCCTGCTCCTGAATAATTACCGCTTCTGTCATATATATCTACAAGGGCTATGGAATTTCTATGTATCGCCAGAATATCCATAACCTTTGTATGAGGATTTATTACCAGCAAAAAAATGGTGTCAGCCTGTCCGCCGCTTACGCCGTCTTTTGCCGGCTTAACCTCATCAAGCTTATCTATGCCTAAAAACAGCAATGTGATTATATCCTTATTATAGGCATACTTAACTCCGTCAAATATAATATCGTAATTAGAATTTTCCGACACTCCCTCAAAGCTTACTGTGTGGTTTTTTAAATCTAAATTGTTTTGTGTATTACCGGAATTATTATTTGAGCCTGAGGGCGTATTTGTTTCGTTATTTGCTCCCCCATTTTCTTTATCATTTTTTCCTTCAAATATAACAACATTTCCGTTTTCATCAACAGACATGTCCAAATCTTTTATAATTCCCCCGTTGCTGTCAGTTTCATTTTCCACCGGCTGGAAGTTTGGCTTTTCTGACGTAGCTCCGGCGTAAAGCTTTCTTTTTCCACTATTCACAAGGGAAACATACACAATAATCACTATAACCACAAGGGAAGCGATAGTTCCTGCCGTTATAATAAGCGCCTTTTTCCATCTTTTCATCTTAGGTCTTGATGCAAGTTCTATGCAGGTCTCTCCATCAATTATCTCTACTCCTTCTATCTCTACTCCTTCTATCTCTACAGTTTCCACCGAGGCGCTTAACGCTTTATCATCCGCTTTATTTCTTTTTTTCATTTTGTTTTTAAACCCTTTTGCAGAAAAAAACTTATTTTTTAAGGCTTTCAGCTTTTCAAGGATTTTAATTTTTTCCTTCATATATTTTAAACCCGTCTTTCCTTTTCATTTTTACTCTTTAAAACATGCTACTTTTATATTATATTTAATCCGGGGCTGTAATGCAAGACCGATTTTTCTTTTATTTTAGGCTTTTATTTTCAATAAAAAACAGGAACAGAATTTATAAAGATATGTTTAAGTCATCTGACTTTAGGCAGCCTCGGCCTTTTATCATGCCTGCTCCTAAGGTATCATATCTATACTGTTCTGCTCCTGTTTATATAATATTTAATATAAACCTGTTTTCCTAAAATTCCGGCTCTATAAGTCCGTACGTGTTTCCTTTTCTCTTATAAACTACATTTACCTCGTCCGTATCTGCATTTCTGAATACAAAGAAATCATGTCCCAAAAGCTCCATCTGAATACACGCTTCCTCAACGTCCATTGGCTTTACTGCAAATCTCTTTGTTCTTACTACCTTTATGGTATCGTCCTCGTCATATTCCTTATCAAGGAATTCCGCTGAAAAGCTCTCTGCCGAATGCTTCTTATCAGCTATCTTATTCTTATACTTCTTAAGCTGTCTCTCGATAATCTCCTCTACCAAATCTATGGATACATACATATCGCTGCTTACCTGCTCAGCTCTTATAATCTTACCTTTAACAGGTATGGTTACTTCTATCTTTTGTCTTTCCTTTTCTACACTTAGTGTAACTATTACCTCTGTGTCAGGATTAAAGTATCTTTCCAGCTTTCCTATCTTCTCCTGAACTGCCGTTCTCATTCCCTCTGTTACTTCAATATTTCTGCCTGTAATTACGTATTTCATGATGTCCACTCCTTTAACAGTTATTCAAAAGAAAGTCCTTAAAAACACACGTACATAACTTTCTTAAGTATGAATTTATTATATCACAATTTCAGAATTATTCAAGGACAAATATATATTTGTCAGAATTTATATGCTTTTTTCTAACTGTAACCTGCAACCCTCTATTTTGCCGCCTTCCCTTTTTGTCAACAGCTTTTAATTAAATTTTTATATATTTTTGTCAATTTGTAGGTTTGCACAATATTTTTTTCCTTATAAAGTCTTTTTGTTTTTATTTATCCTTTTATCTGAATATTTAGTCAAAAGTTATCCACATTAGGACATGCCTTTTTACAGACTTTTTGACTAATCCACAAAGTTATCCACATTATCCACTGATTTTTAGTGTTCTCACACGGCGGATTTCTTCGTCAAGAGTAAACATTTGTTTTGTGCAAATGTAACAGTTTTATGTCCAGCCTCCATCCATTGTTATAATCTGTCCTGTAAGATACCCTGGCATTTCAATAGTATCGGCTATAAGCTTTGCAGCCTCCTGCGCCGTACCCATTCTTCCCACAGGTATCTCTTCTTCAAGCATAGTCTTTTCCTCTTGGGAAAGATGATTATTCATCTCTGTATCTATAGCCCCAAAGGCGATGGCGTTTACCTGTATGCCTGCGGGAGCAAGCTCCTTTGCCAGCGCCTTTGTAAAGCTGTTTATTCCTCCCTTTGCTGCGGAATATGCCACCTCAAAGGAGGCCCCTACATTTCCCCATACTGATGAAATATTTATTATTTTTCCCCTTCCGGCTTTTATCATATCAGGTATAAACAGCCTGCATATATTAAATACGGAGCTTAGATTTACGGCTATAATATTGCTCCACTCGTCAGGCGACATATCCTGAAGAAGTCCTGCATGGGATATACCTGCATTGTTTATTATGCAGTCAACATTTATTCCCTTGCTATGCATATAGTCGTATATTCCTGCCTTACACTGTTCATAATTTCCAACATTCACCCCGGAAATTCCCAAGGCTCTTACTCCAAAGGCCCTTGCCTCCTCTATGGCCTCATTTAGCTTTTCACTGCTATTTAAGCATACTCCTGCCACATTACAGCCTCTTCTTGAAAGCTCTGTAAGGGCAGCTCTGCCAATTCCCCTTGACGCCCCCGTTATTAATACTGTTTTTGACATTTTTACCTCTCTTCCTTAGTATATAAACTGAACTCTTGCATAAACAGTACCTGCTGCGCTTCCTGATGCAATATCTGCAGCAGAAACCTCCATGACATTTAAGGATACCGTCAACGCATTTTCTTCCTTATATACAACAGGATATATAATATCTCCATATCTGGCTGACTTTTTATACTCTGCGCGAAGGGCCTTTACCCTACGGGCCTCATCAAGATATTCCATGGCAAACTGTACATATTTTACGTTATTTACGTGACCGTTCGTATCTATATGGTACTTTCTCACAGAAAACTCTGCCTCTACTTCCCCTATGCCTTCAGGCATTATCTTTCTTCCATAGTCAGTCATTTCTATTCTAGGCTCTGTTCCGTATATATCTATATCTTCTTTCCGTGGCTTTATGGGCGTGCCTGTTACGGTATCGGTAAATACCCAGATGGTATTGGCGTTTACGGCCCTGGCTCCGTCTGCCTTATTCAGCACAAAATTCCTATAGCCGTATATACCCTTTGCGCCATATGACCATGTTCCTATCTCTATATCCTCAAGCATGCAAATGTCCTGAAGGAATTCTATCTGCCATGAGCTTAAAACCCACGCCTTTTTCTCCTTTTTAAGATAATCCACCCCTACGCCAAGCTGCTCTGACTGAAAGGTGCTGCAATCCTGAAAATAATTCAGCACAGCGGGAATATCAAGCAATCCATCCCTGTTAATCTCACTGTATCTTACCCTGCTTTTAAAACTATACATAAGCTATTCCTCTCTTCTAAAGCCTGCCGACGCCAAGGTTTTATGCGGCGGTAAATATACCGCCATGATTTCTTTTCTACTCCCTTAAATTTCTAAACTGTACCGGAGTCATTTTATATTTCTTTTTAAATGTTCTGTTAAAATGCTCCACATTCTCATACCCTATTGTCCCGGCTATATTTTCCACCGTCATGCTTGTGTTTTTCAGCAGCGTTCTCGCCTTTTTCATCTTAATTCCCGTAACTATATCGGTAAAGGTTTCTCCTGATTTTTCCTTTATATATTTAGACGCATATGGCTTTGACATATGAAATTCCGCCGCTATTTCATCAAGAGTTACGACAGTGTAATTTTCCTGAATAAAGTTTATTATATCATTTAATCTTTCGTCAAGGATTTTTTCCTGCTTTCTTACCGCTTCTAACTGATTTACAGCTACGGTAAGGGCATTTATTGATGATTTTATTATATCCTCATCTACGCCTACTCCAAATCTTACCACTCCATTGCTTATTATTCCCACATATGATATAGCCTTTGAGGAGGAGCCCTTTGTGAGAGAATGTTCCTCATATATAGACAGCTCATAGCTTATGCCAAAATACTGCTTTATTGCGTTGCTTACGGCGTCAAGCCTGCCGTTTCCGTTTGCCTTAACCTTCATTATCTGATTGTCCCTGTGAATGGTAGCCTCTGCAACTATTCCGTCCTCTACCTGCTTAAAATGGCACTCTACTATCTGAAACACAGGGGTATTGTCAACATATTTATCTACAAATATCTTGTATATCTCGTCAGGAACAAGCTCCTTATGCTCTCTGTCCGATACTCCTTTTACTGTATAGCCTACATCCTCACGCATTTTGTCAGGTATTGTAATTCCATAGGACTCGCGAAGAACGTAGCTTACTCCTCCCTTTCCCGACTGGCTGTTTATTCTTATAACATCTGAATCGTATGTTTTCCCAACGTCTACAGGGTCTATCGGCAGATATGGAACAGTCCATTTTTCGCTTTTTCTATCCTCCCTGTACTTCATGCCCTTTGAAATGGCATCCTGATGTGAGCCGGAAAATGCGGTAAACACAAGCTCTCCTGCATATGGCTGTCTTGGAGATACCTTCATTCGTGTAAACTCCTCATATCTTTTTGCTATATAGGGCATATTGCTAAAGTCAAGCCTCGGGTCAACTCCATGGGAAAACAAGTTCATGGCAAGTGTCACTATATCAACGTTGCCTGTTCTCTCGCCGTTTCCAAAAAGGGTTCCCTCCACTCTGTCTGCTCCTGCCAGCACTCCAAGCTCTGCGTCTGCCACACCGCAGCCTCTGTCATTATGAGGATGGATGCTGATTATTACATTTTCCCTATTATTAAGATTTTTATGCATATATTCTATCTGCGAAGCAAACACATGAGGTAGTGAACATTCTACCGTTGCTGGAATATTTATTATAACCTTTTTATCTGCTGTCGGCTGCCATATATCTATAACGGCGTTACATACCTCCAAGGCATACTCCGGCTCTGTTCCCGTAAAGCTTTCAGGGCTGTATTCAAAGGTAAAATTGCCCTCTGTCTCCTCTGCCATTTCCTTTAAAAGCTTCGCTCCCGATACTGCGATTTCCTTTATCTGCTCCTTACTCTTTTTAAATACCTGCTCTCTCTGGGCTACTGATGTAGAATTATACAAATGTATAACCGCATGAGGCGCCCCCTTGACCGCCTCGAAGGTTTTTTTGATAATATGCTCTCTTGACTGTGTAAGCACCTGTACAGTTACGTCATCCGGTATCATGTTTTTTTCTATGAGGGCTCTCATAAAGTTGTACTCTGTGTCTGACGCTGCCGGAAAGCCTACCTCTATTTCCTTAAAGCCGATATCTACAAGCATTTCAAAAAAATTAAGCTTCTCGTCAAGGCTCATAGGCTCAATAAGCGCCTGATTTCCGTCTCGAAGGTCTACGCTGCAAAAACGCGGCGCCTTATCTATATAATCCTTTTTCACCCAGTCATATGTTGCCGCAGGGGGCATGAAATATAATCTCTCATACTTTTCAAAATTTTTCATAATATTTTACTTCCTTTCGTATCAATTTTATTGATTGATTTTTCCATGTACTGTAGTATATACTTTTAATGGAAAAAAGGAAATGATTATTTTTAATCAGTTTTATTGATTGATTTTAATATCATGTTATGAGTTGTTTAGTTGTGTGCTAAAGATATATATAGGTGAAACAGTTTTCTTCACATAAAGTCCGCCATTCCCTCAAAATATTCCCCGATATCATTCAGCTAGCGGTAGAACCGTCTGGCAGCATTAAAATCCAGATTGAAAGGCTGAGAACGGCAAAAGAAATATATTGACAAATATCATAATTTGAGTTGTAATATTTTTATACAGGCGCTAACGAGGTGTTTGAATGAATTACATTAATCGACTAAAATTAATAGCCGAAGAAAGCGGCGATATTATAAATAACAAAAGTGCGCAAGAAAGGACAGAAAATTTATGGATTACAAGCATCTTCAAAAACAAGTGGACTTTCTCCTTGAAAATGCTTCTCCCAATATTCAATATCGGGTAAAGAAAGAAATATTAAAGGAAG
Source organism: uncultured Lachnospiraceae bacterium (assembly GCA_910584685.1). Classification (GTDB taxonomy): domain Bacteria; phylum Bacillota; class Clostridia; order Lachnospirales; family Lachnospiraceae; genus CAG-303. The sequence goes on from CAJUAO010000012.1 coordinate 28,227, forward strand.
CGTGTGATTCCATTGAAATGCTGGAATTACAAGAGAAAATTTTAACCCTGCCCAAGGTGAAAAAAGCTTTTGCCTGTCAGCGGGAAAACGGCTTTTTCGGCTCTGTTCTTCATGGTGTATATTTTGACGGTTTTGATTCAACAGTCAACTTGTTAAAAAGAAACGGTGTAGAGATTACTAATCCTTGTATGGTAAAAGCAAGGGTGGCTCTTACAAATTGGCAGAATTATGAACGAGATCATTTTTATAAAGCGGGAAACGCAATGGACGAACACGGACGCGGCGGCTTTCGTGCGATATGGGCTGAACAACTTGTTGAACTTGGTGCAGATGAAAGTTTGCCGCAGATACAAGAGCAAATTTCTAACGCACTGAACGCTTTTCTCGGAGCGTTGCAATACTCAACCCCTGATGACTTTTCAAAGAAAGCGACATTTCGGGGGCAGCGTTGCCGCTATTATATAAAAGGGTCAACTTTCCCTGCAGCAAACCATATCAGCATTTTAGAAAAAACGCTTTCATGGAGAAGCCCCGAAAATCTTGAGATGGTTAGGAAATCATATTGGCACTGTAAGGAAATCATGAAAGATTATCACGATGGTTTTATTTATATTAACTGCGGTCATTTTGTTGGTCCTTTTAATTACAACTGGAATGCTTCGAAAGAGCGAATCAGTATTTGCAGTTTTGATGATTACCCCATAGATTTTGCTTGGTCTATGAGAGGACTCAGTACAGCTTCAATTAGTTACCCAATCTTTGATGATGGTAATCCATGTCTTGCAGAGTCACTTGCTGATATGATTACTGATGAAAATCTCATTGACAATATTGGTGAAGAACAATTGCGTCATTTCAAAAACTATTCCTCCCTTGAACCTTCCTGGAGAAAAAAGAAAAGCGTCGCTTGTGATATTTACTTCCCTCTACTATTGGCTTTGTGCAAATTATTGCGGGCATGACTGCGCAAGGTGCGTTAATTAGTGCAATCAGCTTCATTTAGACAAAATAATTTCAGATGTCAAAATTAATTACGCTCTGACTATTATACTTTTATGGTTCTAATACTGAATGTTGTATTTTTATTGATACGCTATCCACTTGAATTGTTTATACGAATTAATATGTGAAAAGTACTTTCTCTCAATGAGGGGATTAAGAATAAAGGGAGTATAAGACCTTAGAGCGGTAGCAGGGACAGGGTGGGTCAGAGAGTTATATATATTTTTTAAAGCATTGAGAAAAGTGTTAGAAATTCAACAACGGAATACCGTCAGCTTCTTAGCGTAGAGCGTCTGTCTGAGTAAGGGGCTGCTTTTTAGCCCCTTGCGAGTTACGCTCGCAGCTTAGAAGATGGCGGTATTTTGTTGATAGAATTTCTTACTCTTTTCGAAGCTTTAAAAAATATATATAACTCTCTGACCCACCCTGTCCCTGCTACCGCTCTAAGGTCTTATACTCCCTTTATTCTTAAGCCCCGGACTACATGCAAGGAACTTTCTTTTTCAAACGTACAAATTAATATTTACTCTACATCAAACTCCTTTTATCTTTCACTTTCACTTTCTTCCCTGTCTTTTCATCCCTAAAGTAATAAAAAATCATATACTCTTCCGGGCTTTTCACATAAGAAACCTTCTTAAGCGCAATACCTTTTCCATTGCTATAACAATTATCCTTATTTCCAAGCTTTTTTACCAGCTCATTTCTTGCCCTGTTAATAAGCAGATTATAGGTTTCCTCCTGCATAAAGTAAAGCTCCTTAAGAAGCAACATTTCCTGCTCCTCTATTACAGCAAACTGCTCCTTTTCGGGAAACTCAACAGTGCGGGAAAAGCTTACCTTTATCTCTCTGTTTTCACTAAGGCTAGAAGATATATTCTCAGGCTTAAGGGTTCCTGTAACAAGACCTAAATATGTACGTTTTCCCTTGAAGGTATTATTGTCATCTAAGGGAACGTATTCATACCTTTTTGTTTTAATTGTCAATGCCTTAATAACCATGAACAGCCATATAACAGCTATAATTATTCCAATTACTAACAGCAGGACTCCTTTGCCAATTACCGCCCATATTATCAGAAGGAGAAAACCTCCAAATACACCTGCAGCTATAGTTATTACAATAATCCTTAGCCATTTTGGAACATACTTTGACCTTGATAAATCTATTGAGGATTCTAAAAACGCTTCACCTATTATTTCTGCGAAAAGCTCAAGAAAAAACTCGCCCATGTATAAATCTCCTATATTAATTAGTAACAGATACCTTCTCCATATATCCGTCAACGCCAAAGGTAAGCTTATCTATGCAGGTTTCTCTGTGAAAGCCTTTGCCTTCAGGATATTTCTCAAGAGGCGTTCCAAACCGATGATATGCTATATAGTAATTTTCATTATCCTTAAGAATAGAGTGATGGCCTGTGCCAAGTATATTAAGCTCCTTATTTTTCTCTAAAACAGGATACTTATACTCTATAGGCCCAAACAGTGATTTTGATGTGCCGTAATTTATATGATAATTTTCTGAGCCTGTATCATCGCATGACCATGTAAAATGATAAAGCTCTCCTCTCTTTAACACGGTTATGGCTTCGCGGAAATCCTCTGCGCCCTCTATTTTTCTCATGGTATCTTCATTTATTGAGATACAGTCCTCATTTAGCTCTGCTATAACAGGAGCGCCGTTTCCAAAGAGAAGATATGACTTGTCTCCCTCAGTATAAACCGACGGGTCTATAGCCTGCCAGAAATTTTCTATTCCTCTCGCCCTTACCATATCAATAGTGACAACGGGAGTATTTTTTGCCTTGAAGGGGCCGGCAGGACTGTCTGCCTCCGCCACTCCTATGCTTGATACTCCGTCATCCCCCTTTCCGCAAAAGAAAAAGTAAAATTTTCCATTTCTTGACAATGTGCACGGCGCCCACGCGCATTCCTTTGCCCAAGGCACATCGCCCTGATGAAAGTCAAGTATTTTCCCTTTATTTTCCCAATTTTTAAGGTCCTTTGAAGCGAAAACATAAAACTGCCAGCCTCCCCAGCCCTCGTAGCCGTCTGATGTAGGATATATATAATAGGTGTCGCCATCCTTTATAATATCCGGGTCTGCATATAAGCCTTTTAATACAGGATTCATAATAATACCTCCATTTTTTCCGTGCTATTGTTATATGGTTTTTCTTAATTTTAATTTACATTGCCGCTTTTTTCAATGTAAAAAAGCTTTATTTATCATTTTTTATATAATAGAAATTTTCGTCATGCAAGCTGCAATTTTATCTCTGCCGAATAAAATTCAAAAACGAATTTGCAAGTGACGGCTTCACAAAAAACTTAAGTTTTTTGTGTTAAAACTCTTGGCACTTTTTACTTTACAAATGGTAATTTGGGCTTTAAAATTATTTTTAATTTAAAGTCTGGTACTTTTAAATTTAAGATATAGTATATTTAATGTATAGTATAAATTTAAGGTTTAGCAATACCTGAATTTTTACTTACCGGATTATTAAATTTCACACCGGAAAAACGCAAAAAGCAGCGCTTTTCATTAATATTTGAGCCGCCAGGGCGGCATGGAGATTATTATGCTTACATATTCATTAGAAAATACAAACGGCTTAAGCTTATACGAATACCTGTATAAATGCATAAAAACCGATATTATTGCCGGAGCTTTATGCGCCGGAACAAAGCTGCCATCAAAAAGAGCCTTTGCAAAAAACCTTAACGTCAGCACCGTCACTATAGAAAATGCATACAGCCAGCTTATGGCAGAGGGATACATTTTTTCAAAGCCAAAAAGCGGATATTTTGTGGCAAGGCTTTTATCTGCCGGCAATTCCCTGCAATTTACATCCCGCAACGCTTACAACGACAAGTCCATTGTAAATTCTTCTTTAAATAATTACGATTATAAGGAGGCTTCCTCTTTACTTCTCTCTGATAAGACAGGTTTTCATAAAAATACGCCTGTATATGCCGATTTTATAAGCGGAAAAAACCTCAACGGAAATTTTCCTTTTACCGTATGGTCGAAGCTTTTAAGAGAGGTTATGGCGGAACAAAGCGAGCTTTTACTGAATAATCCCCCGCCCGGAGGAATTATGCTTTTAAGACAGGCTATCGCTGAGCATCTGTATCAGTTTCGCGGTATGAGGGTATCGCCGGAGCAGATTATCGTAGGCGCAGGTACAGAATATCTTTACGGACTAATTATTCAGCTTCTTGGGCGAGATAAAATATTTGCCATGGAAAATCCCGGATATAAAAAAATATCCCAGGTTTATTTAAGCAATAATGTAAAATGTCAATATATACCTCTTGACAATAATGGCGTTTCTATAGATTTACTGCTGGAAAGCAAGGCTGATATATTACATATTTCACCATCCCACCACTATCCCACAGGTCTTGTCACCCCTGTCACAAGACGCCACGAGCTTTTGGAATGGGCATGTAAAAACAGGGAACGGTATATTATAGAGGATGACTACGACTGCGAATTCCGTATGGTGGGAAAGCCTATACCTACCCTCCAGAGCATTGATAATTACGGCAAGGTTATATATATGAATACATTCACAAAAAGCCTCGCCTCCACTATCCGTATAAGCTATATGGTTCTGCCCGCAGGCCTTATAAATAAATTTTATGAAAAGCTTGGCTTTTATTCATGTACTGTGTCTGCCTTTGAACAGCTTACCCTTTACAAGTTTATGTCTGGAGGATATTTTGAAAAGCATATTAACAGAATGAGAAACTTTTATAAAAACCAGAGAAATCTTATTCTTGCTTCAATTAAATCAAGTCCTTTAAATAATTTATGCGCCATAAAGGAGCAGGATTCGGGACTGCATTTTCTTATGACTGTAAATACTACGCTTTCTGAAAGCAAAATCAGGGAGCAGGCAGAAAGGATGGGAATACGGATAGGGTTTTTATCGGATTTTTATTTTAACAGTCCGCCAGAAGCTGCCGCCGCAATAACAGATTATCCAAGTCACACGCTTGTAATAAACTATTCCGGCATAGAGCCTGAAAAAATCCCACACGCTCTTTCGCTGCTGAGCAAATGTATCGTATAAAGCTTATTTTGCAGTTGGTGAAAAAACTTCCTGTTATATAAAAAATAATAAGGAACTGTCCCAATAAGAAAATCATATACAAAATATTGTTTAATATAAATGCGTATCAATACCATATTTTGCATGATTAAAACTTATTGGGACAGCCCCAATCACTAAAAGCTATCTTATTATTTCTTATTTCGTCTTTATCCTTAAAACAGTAACAGAATACTTTGGCACAGTGTAGTTAAACTGCTTGGTAACTCCTGTTATTTCACCGCTCTCCAGAGTCACCGCTTCCTTTTGTCCAAGAATATTGTCGTCTGCAAGACTCTGTCCTGCGACTACCTCTACTGCAGCTCCGTCGCCTATTGTTTCCGCTCCTGCTATATCTATGGCAAAGGTCTTTGGACTTCCTGCCACATTTACAAGCTTAACGATAACGTCGCCTGTCTCATCCGTACTTACAACGTGATAGCAGTCAGACTTGGCGCTCTCCACCATATCATAATCTACAAAAAGCTCGTCATTCATGTAGCATTTTACATTATTATCCGTAACAACCACCTTAAGCTTATATGTCTTTCCGTCTAAAAGCATACAATTCTTTACTGTTCCTGACAACTGGTCGGATTTTCCACCTCCTGATACCTGCTGCAGACATGATACTGTGTTGCCCCAGCCTCCTATATTCCAGAAGAAATTATTATCCTTGTCGCCTACGGAAAATGCTATAAGGAAGCCCTCGTCGCCTGAGGTCTTTACTGCGTCTACCGTAAAGGTATAATTTTTCCAGCTCTTATTTCCGTAATATACTGCCGAGCCTGTGTTTCCGTATTTGTTTGTATCTGTAGATGCGCTTGACTGTACAAGCATACCGTCTTTTACGCTCCAGCTTCCGTCTGATACCCTTGTCCAGTTGCTCATGGCTGAGCTTTCAGAGAAATCCTCTGAGCCAAGCACCTCTCCTGTATCATTGTCAACAACCTTTACATTGTCAAACTTTGCCGCCGTATTCCATGTTCCGACGCCTACCTTGCCCTTAAAGGTCTGTGCCTCCGAGGCTTCTCCCTTAAGCTCTGACGACAAAAGCTTTGTTCCTGCGTTTGTTGAAAAAATCTTCTGTACATAATAATTAGTAGAGCATGTCACCGTGTGATTATTAAACCAGATAAGGTCCGGCGACCAATGGGTAGCGGTAAGGTTTCCAAACAGTGGCGCGTATGCCGCCATCCTGATTATATCTCCGTTTCTCTCAAGTCCTGTCATATACGCCGCCTCTGCAAGGGCTGCCTCCAGCTTGTTTGACTGGGCCGCATACTCACCGAGAAATACATTTATTCCTCCGCCAAATCTTGTTGTGGTCATTTTATCCGTATCTCTGCTGTAATTTTCCTCATCATAATAATCCGCATTATTTAAAAACCATGAAGGAGCATTGTAGTAATGATGGTCTATAGCTCCGGCATAATCATTAATGGTTTTTCCCGGATTAGCCTTAAGCCATTTAGCTGCATTTTCATATGCCTTTATGTAGTCCGGACCGCTGTCGCCGTCGTCTACGCCTGCAGAATACATTATCTCTATTCCCTCGTACAGGGCAGGATTTTCATTTCTTGCCTTTTCAAAGGCTTCTACAAATAATTCATATCTTGTGAAATAATCAGAGCCCCAGTTTTCATTTCCTATACCGATATATTTAAGCTGAAATGGCTCCGGATGTCCAAGGGCGACTCTTACCTTTCCCCATGTGGTTGTCTCGTCACCGCGGCAAAATTCTACTAAATCAAGAGCGTCCTGTATGTACTGCTGAAACTCCTCACTCTTTGTATTTACCGGCTTTCCTCCTCTTACCTGACAGAAAAGACCGCAGTTTACAACTGGTACGCCTATGGCTCCTAAATCCTCTGCAAGCTGGAAATACTCAAAAAATCCAAGTCCGTATGTCATATATGAAGGATACGGGTCATTGCTTGTATTAAGATTTGACCATATGTTTATACCCTGCTTTCTTGCGGCAACATCTCCATATGTACCGTTAAATAAAAGAGGAAGTCCGTCCTTGCCTGTCGCTATTGAATCCTTCCAGTCATATGCGTTTGTATCGTTATTTCCCTCTATTACGCAGCCTCCCGGAAATCTTAAAAAGGTTGGCTTAAGCTCCTCCAGCTTTTCGGCAAGGTCTTTTCTTATGCCGTTTGCCCTGCCCTTGTATGTATCCTCAGGAAACAGAGAAACCATGTCAACTGCTATCTTTCCCTTGCCTATGGTAAGCTGCAGTGTAACGTTTTTGCTTGCCGCCGCATTTGATGTAAGCGTAAGCTCATATTTTTTCCATTCGCCGGTCACGCCTTCTATCTTTCCTGACGCTGCTGAATTTGCTCCGTTCATAATATCTACGGTGACTGCTCCCGTAAAGCCGTCAATACCTCTTAAGTATACTGAAAATTTGTAAACTCCTCCCTCCGTAATGCTCATTCCGTCAAGAAAGCCTGTATTTGCAATGCCTCCCTGACTGTCAGAGGTATTTTCAATAACCATATAGTTTGTATTGTTTTCATTAAGCCATCCTGCCTCGTCATTCTTTACCACAGACGCATTTACGCCTCCTACGTCCTTCCAGCCATGCTTTTCATTGTTTACTGCAAGGCTTGTAAATTCAAAGGAACGATTCTTTACCATCTCGGCGTATAAGCCTCCGTCGGCGGCAAAGTTAATATCCTCTATAAATATTCCAAACAGCAGGTCGCTTATGTCGTGAACCTGATTATTTGCGTCTATTGTAAGAGTATAGTTTGTTTTTCCGGTATCATAGGCTGATATTTTTCCTGCCTCTCCATATACCTTTGCATCCTCTTTATCATCTCCGGCGCCGTCAGGCTTTGGGGTAACATTGTCTGACTTTGCCTGCTCCGTTGTAGCCTGCGTTGTTTTATCCTTATCATCGTCGGATGAGCCGTTGCAGCCTGTTGCCGTTATCATAGCCACGCACAGGGCCATAGCTATAATTGCATTTTTTCTTTTTCTCATAAAAATAAACTACCTCCTAATTATTGAATATCTGTGGTTTTTATGCTACACTGTCACATAACATGTTTTTATTATAAACCAACGCAATAGGAAAGTCCATAAGTAAATCGTTATTTTACAAATACTTTTATTTTGCATTGTTTATTCTGCTTATAATTATTTTTTATGGAGGACGCCATATGAAAAAAGTAATTTTTATAGACTGCGGAGACACATTAGTTGATGAAGCCACCCAGATTTTTGACGAATATGAAAATGTTATAGATGTGGAATTTTATGATAATGCCCCTGAGGTTTTATTTAAGCTTAAGGAGCTTGGCTATATTGTTATACTTGTAGCCGACGGCAGGGACAAGTCCTTTAGGAATATTTTTAATAAGATTAACTTTCTTGATAAATTTGACGGATTTGTCGTATCTGAAAATATTGGATTTCTTAAGCCTCATCCTGCCATGTTTGAGGCTGCCTTCAGCCTTATCCCAAAGGAATATCGCAGCAAGGATAACATCCTGATGGTAGGAAATAATCTTCGCCGCGATATAAAAGGCGCAAATAACTTTGGCATAACCTCTGTATGGATGAACTGGTCTCCAAGATACTTTCACGAAATAAGCGAGCCTGACCTTATGCCTGACTATGAAATAAAATCGCCACGGGAGCTTATCACCCTGTTAGAGAGGCTTTAAATTTACTGTTATAAATGCATTTATGGGTTTTAATAGCATTAATATTTTGGAAAATATTTTTTTGCCAGACATAAATCTATTTTATAAAAAATTGCCCCAAGCAACGCCAAAAGTCCTATGGCAATACCTCCCACAGCATAGACAGAAATCCCCGCAGACGCGCAAAGCTTAAAGCCTCCCAAACATATAAGCACCCCTGATATAAGAATAACAAACATAGGCACGATAGCCACTATATTCTGCTTAACCGCCGCCTGCTCCGTCTGCCAGTCAAGCTTTGGTTTTATAATGTCAGTCATTATTTGAAGGAAATTAAATGATATGCAGGCGCATACGCTTATAATAACCGACATTACCGCCGCTCCTAAAGGTATGTCAAAATCAAACGCTAGTATGGCTGCTGCCATTCCTATTATGGAATATAAGGTTCCCGTTACAAGCGTCAATATTATTCCTGGCAATATCTTTGCCAAAAGCTGCTTTTCATAGCTCATAGGTATATATTTCATAAAGAAAACATTTTTTCCCTCTCTTGAAATAGCGGTATTATTTAACATGCTGAAGGATACCGCAAGCACCGTCAGACCAAATACAACCATCATACACAGGCCCGCAAGCAGCTCCGGGTAAGCCTCTATAAGCTGTGAAAAGCTCATCTCTCCCTCTGACACCGCTGTCTCACCATTATCATTAAAGGCTCCCACTATCATAGGAATAAGAAAAATTACCGGCCACAGGGCAGACAGCATAATGCAGTTCATAAAATATATAGGCGTTCTGAAGGCCAGCTTAAGCTCCTTAACTACATACGCCTTTAGCTTGGAATTTTTTCTCACTGCCCTTTCCATTTCCACGCTGCTAAGGCTTTTGCTTTTTGATTTTGTCTGGGACATTTCAACTACTGATTTTATATATACGCCTCTTGCAACAAATATGAATAATACCACAAATGCCGCCGCAGATGCTAAAAACAATATAAGCATAAGGGGACTCCTTTCAGAGACCGCCCTTTCTGCCAGCAAAGTATTCGGAAAAACGGTACTCATTATACGCAAAAGAGATTTACCCTTTGTCATAAGCATTTTTGCAATTTCAACATCATCTGAATTGCCGAAGGACTGGGTAAATACATTAATGACAATCACCATTATAAGGGCAAATATAGTGGATATAACCGTAAGAAAATCCTTATTTCTCGCCCGCTTAAATACTCTTATAAGCACCATTGAAATAAGGCTTCCATATATAAGAGGCGTGACCGGAAGAATAACCGTGACAAGAACCGCCATAATCCAGTATAATACGCCGCAGCCTCCGGCTATGCCGTAGCCTGTAAGTATTGGCATAACAAACAGCAAATCCGTTAAAAAGGTATAAAAATACATGGTTGTAAACTTCGCTCCTACTATGTGCTCAGCCTTAAGAGGCATAGGCAGCAGAAACTCCGTATCGCTTGAATTAAAGAAAATGCCTACGCACATAGTCATTCCGCTGAAAAATGACATAAAAACTCCCGCGATACATGCCATTCCTATAATAATATCCGTATTTAAGCCTTCAAGCATACGATAGCCTGAATAGCCCATATAGCCAAGCATTCCTGCAAAGGGTATCATACATATTCCAAGAAATATATATATAAGCGATTTTTTAATTCTTCCTTTCTTTCTCCCGTTTCCGTCATCATAGGTCATGTTTCCAAAACCGGACTTAAGGAGTACCTTTGTTAATATAAAAAATTTTTTCATTAATCCATCCCTCCTGTAAGCCTAAGGAAAATCTCCTCAAGAGAGCCTTCGTTGCTCTGCTTTAGCTCCTCTAAGCTGCCGTTAAACACAAGGGCTCCCTGATTGATTATAGCGACCTTATCACACAGCTTTTCCGCCACCTCAAGGACATGGGTGGAAAAAATAACAGTATTTCCTGCCGCCGCATGCTCCTTCATCATTTCTTTAAGAGCATAGGATGACTTAGGGTCAAGTCCTGTTAAGGGCTCGTCAAGTATCCAAACTGACGGATTGTGCACCAACGCTCCCATAAGCACTATTTTTTGCCTCATTCCATGGGAATAGCTTAATATCTTATCCCCAAGGGCCGGCGTCATTTCAAATTTTTCTGCATATTTGTTTATTCTTTCGTTTCTTATATTTTCAGGAACATCATATATATCCGCCATAAAGTTCAAATATTCTATTCCCTTAAGCCTTAAAAACATGTCCGGGTTGTCCGGAACAAAGCCAAACTGTTTCTTTGCCTCTAATGGCTCCTTTGCTATATCAAAACCGTTTATTGTTATGACTCCCTCTGTAGCTGATATAATCCCTGTCATCATTTTTAAGGTAGTTGATTTTCCCGCGCCGTTTGGCCCGATATAAGCTAAAATCTGTCCGTCCTCTATCGTAAGATTCAGATTGTCTACCGCCTTTTTTGTTCCTCCGTAAATTTTAGTTACATTTCTTATGGTTATCATATAACACTCCTGCCTTTCAAAAATAATATATTTTTTCTTGGGTTTTCCACAATCCCTTTTGATTACTTCTGCCTACCTTCATGCAGCAATAAAAGCTCCTCATAAATTTTGATAGTTTCCTCCGGTTCCTCGTCATTTAAATAATATACCTCTGCTCCTGCCTCAAGGCGTATGTAAGGTCCTGTCTTAATTCTTACACAGACTTCACATTTCTTCCTTTCTCCCTCTTTCTCCGCAAAGCTTCCCTTATAAATGGTTTCCATTCCCGTACCGACACGCTTGCTTAAATCGGGAAGCTCCTCTAAAAGCTCCACCTTTGTCACGGCGTTTAAGGATATCTTATACTCCTCGCTTAACTGGCCTGATATAATATATTTGTCCGTAAGTTCAAGCTTTATGGGCGTATAATCTATTAAAAGCATCCATATACTTGCCCCCACGGTAGAGACTATTAGTATAATTCCTATTATTGCCATGGTAATCTTTCCGGCAGGCTTTGCCATATTAATTGTTGTTCCGATGCCTGTGCGCTTGCTTACCATAAACCTTTTATCGTTTTTATTGTAATATACTATTCCCCAAAGCCAGTGTCTGTCATCATCCTCGCCGTCAAAGGCTTGTGCGGCATATTTGTCCTGCACCTTAATAACCTTTATCTCTGCCAGAAGCATTACCGTCAGCAAAATAACGGAGTATATAAAGGATACTATAACAACCTCAAGCCAGCCTGTATCAATGTCTCCCATTCTAAACCAAATATAAAATGTAAATGCGGCATTTAACCATATAAAAATCGTAAAGGCCCTGCTCCACTGATAATTCTTTACTCTGGCTATCTGCATATTTACAGAGCTGTCACGGCTTACTACCTCTGTCCTAAGCCTTCCAAAATAAAGAATAAGTGCATAGGCTAATACGCCTGTCAGACTGCTTACGCCGATTATCAAAAGATTTATTCCCTTCATATCACCGCTTTTAGGAATAAAACATTCAAGTATAAAGGGAACAGCTCCTGCAAGCAGTCCGGCGGCTCCTGTCTTAAGAAAAAAAGCCGGCTCTCTGTATGCCGCAGCTTTTATATCAACCTCCACGACACATCTGTCTGTTTTTTCCTTATCCATATATATTTCTCTGTTTTTTATATCCTTAAGCTTTTTATTGGCCCTTGCAAAGGGAATAAAATATATAATTATCGTTACCATAATAAGCAGCATAAAGCCTGACATATAGATTGAGCTTCTTTTTGGTATACAGCATAATATATATCCTGCGATAACTATAAGATTTGCAAGCATAAGATTTCTGTTATATTTCTTCTTAAGCCTTTCCAGTCTGTTATTCCCTTCCTCGTCAAAATCCTCCTTCCACAAGGTTACGCCAAACAGGATTTTCCCTTTTCTTTTTCCCTCAAAATATAATACGCCATACATAACGCACATTATGGGAAGAAAGCATATAACTCCCATCAGAATTTTCATTGCCATATTTTTCACCCCTTTTATTATGATTTTAATTCATGCTTGATTTCTTACCGTAAGCTCTCTTTGCTCTTATCGCCTCTGTATATCTCACGGCACATATCAACTATTTCCTCCTCGCTCATTCCCTTTGTTTTCCCCTCGGCTATAATAATTTCGAGCTTTTCCCTTATTTTGTTTTTTACATCGGAATTTTCACTGCTGCCAAAGCATACTGCCGCTCCGTTTCTTCTGTCTGTAATTATATACCCCTCCTGCTTAAGCATCTGATAGGCTTTATTTACGGTCATGGAATTTATGCCTGCCTCCCCTGCCAACGCCCGCACCGTAGGAAGCCTTTCACCGTTTTTAAGCCTTCCGTCCGCCATAGCCTGCACCATTTGGTTTCGAATCTGGATATATATGGGAATATCGCTTGTAAAATCCAAAGTCAGTATCATATGTATCACCTACTCTGTATTGTTTGTATTGTTAATCATAATACAAACAATACAATTTGTCAAGTTTATAATTTATAGCGGATTGCTCATATTTAACATTTCCTTACGTGCCCCTGTGCATAAAAAACAGGAGCAAAACATTATCTGCTTTGCTCCTTTACCAAGGCTTCAACAAGATTCTTTACATCCTCAAGGCATGCGCCGCAGACAGTGCCTGCTCCCGTTGCCTCCTGAACGTCTTCCAAGGTGGAAGCTCCTGCCTCAACAGCCTCCTTAATCATTCCCTTTGTAACACCTGTACAGTTACATACAATTTCATCAAGATTCATTACACACCATCCTTTCAAGGTTAGAATATCCAAATAAAATATATCTTATACATACGCTATTGTCCTTTAATGTTAAATCTGTAATTTAACAGCTCCCAATTTGGTCTGAACCACTGCATTATGGTCCAATAGCCTGCGCTATCTCATCAAGCATAATAACGGCATTATTGTTTATGGCTATTTGAACGGCCTCTATGTTTCCTATGGTTGCAGCTTTTGTTTGTCCTCTTCGGTAACTGCATATTCTATTACCCTTCTCACCATATTTAACGGAAAACATTTTATATAAGGCAAATTACTTTAAACGAACATAGTATGTTCCTTTTCCTGCCCCCTCTTTTTTCAATTCACCTGATTTTACCAGCTTGCGAAGCGCTCCTTCGACAGAGCTTACACTAAGTGACGGACAAAGTTCTCTTATATCCTGTTTCGTAAATTTTCCAATCTTATTCAATATCGCTTTTCTAACAATGTCAATAGAGGGCAGTTTTTCTTCTACAATCAAAAACCTGTCCTCTAATTCTTTATACGCTGCAAGTATAATGCCTAACAGATATTTGATAAACGGCACAGTGTCCTCAGTACCTTCATGCCAGCCGTCCTGCGACTGTCCAAGGACATCATAATACAAGTCCTTGTTTTTTGCTATTTTTGCCTCCAATGAAATATATTTGCCCACATAAAATCCGCTGCGGTATAAAAGCAAAGTTGTGAGAAGCCTGCTCATTCTGCCATTGCCGTCATTGAACGGATGTATACAAAGAAAATCTAGGATTTTTAATGTATCGGGCATATAATGCTATCCCCCAGTTTCTGTATGCCCTCTATAATCAATGCCTTAAACACGTATATGTTTTTCAGGGCAAAATAAAATACAAGTTCCCTTATAAAATGTTCCTGTATATACTTCTGCATTTCTTTTAATTTTGCTCTGAATTTTACTCTACATGATATCCCCATATCCAATAGTTCTTCCTGCAACCATTAATTGTTGCATTTCATAATCCTCATCTCTATATGTTGAAATTTTAACCTCATCATTTTTATCAAAATATGAAAAGCACATTGAATATGGCATTCTTCCCGATTTCAATTCCTCTGCAAGCAAAAGAAGATTGATTGTATTAATTGCAGCTCCGCTTACTCCAGTTCTCTCGCAAATATTATTCAATCTATCCTTAAATCCACCCGTAAATTCTCCTGATACAAAAACATAATTAAAATCGCTAACAGTATCTTCAAATATTTTCCACCATTGATTTGGATTGATTGAAGATTGTCTTGTTTTATTTTCCTCAATATATCGCACCATTTCATCTGCTTGACTTATTGGAAGTGAATACCCTTTTGAATAAGCTTTATTATCAATAATAAGTCCATTTTTACCATAATAAACACATACATCGGGTTTTCTCATATCTCCTAATCTTGCACCTTTAAAATCAAGCTCTGTTGTAAACAATTCTGCCGTCTGTATTTCATAATCCCTATTTGAATCACTGTCAAACCCTAAATCAATCAGCAGTAAATATTTATGATTTACACACTGTAATTTCTTTCTGACATTATCTTTAATTATTGCAAAATCTGATTTTGCTATATTTTGAACTTGGGCAGGAATACTCAATCCAACAATCGTATCTGTCACTTTATACTGATTTTGTTTTACAGCAACAGACAATCCAATATTATCAAAACTATTTATATCGTCCGCTATTGTACTTTCTGATTCTAATATTCCCCTTGATTTAAGATACTTCTGCAAATACGTCAGACTTCTAAAATCCGATTGCAAAGCGTTCAATAAATGTGTTCTTCTGTTTCTCAAATAATCCCTGTCAATTGCTTTTGTTGCCAACATATCCCACATAACACGTTTAGGAATTTTAACAAATTTTGAAATGCCTTTTATATGTTTTATTATTCTCAAACCTTTGAGTGTAATTTCATATGCCTGAGCAATCGTATCTGAATATTCTTCCCCGCTTATAACAGTTGTAACAGTTTTATTAACCTGTGTTACCCATCCCAACTGTTTTAACCAACTGCATATTGTTCTCGCATATTTATCGCTTGTACCCTCTGTATCAGACAATATCTTGTTACGCTCTTTGGTATCATTAATCTCCGACAGTCCTTGCAATATCAGGTGTTGAGGAATTGAAGTAAAACCAGCCTCGCCAATAAATCCTAACTTCTCGCCTATCTCAAACTTTGTCAGAGGGTTATTACTTTCCAATAAAAGCATAACCCTGCATACAGGCGGATATGATAAAAAAGCTCTTTTCAAAATATCTTCTTCCTCATTACTTCCATCCTCTGTATGAGCATATTGCTCTCCTAATTCAGATAAGCAGCACTCATCTGACTGCCTGTCATATTCAAGAAGTCCTACGCTCACTCCCCACCTCAAAAACGAATCAGCGGGCCAGTCGCTCTGATACTCTTTTCTTTGTCCTGGCAAAGCTGCCTGTACAATACCAGAACAAGGTGCATTTCTTCTTGTATAACCTTTCGGTGTTCCTTTCCCTTTCAAATGCTGATAAGGAATATGTATTCTTTCTTCCGATAATTCCCTTATAAATTCATCTCTGCCATATTCCTTTGATATAAGACGTGGAATTTTATCAATCCTTAACTCCTTGTTTACATCCGAATTAAGCAAAAAAAGCTTTATTACTCTTTTTAGGCTGCTGATTTTATACGCCTCCTGCACCCACCCAAAAGTCCTTTCTGCCATATCTAATCCTCCGTTAATAATTTGTAACCAAGACTTCTTGCGTCACATTATTGCTATTTTTTGTATGATAATTGCAATTATTATAGTTAAAGTTTATCCGGTGCATATGATATTTCCGTTCTTTTTTCCAATCCAACAAAATATTATTTATAGCGCCTTTATGATGTGAAACATTTGACAACGCAAATTTTATTCTGCGTTCATTTAGGCTGTCCAATATATCATACAAAGCTCTCTCATCATCTCCGTTCCACCCCTTAAAGCCCCTTTTTCCGTCATTATAACTTCCACAAGTTATTAAATACGGCGGATCAGCGTATAAGAAATCTCCTTCTTTCATTAAGCTGTAATCAAACTCCCTAAAATCGCAGGAAATATAGCGTATCTGTTCAATAATACCCTGTAACCTGCTCAAATTATCTCTCATTACTTCATTGAATGAACTTCTATCCTTTCCAAAAGGATTATTATATTCATGAGCAGAATTAAATCTGAATTGATAATTAAAACTAAAACACATCAATACATACAAATCTAACGGATTTTTCGTAGCATTATAATGGTTTCTAAAACGCTCATAAGCTGCTTTATCTTCTTTCGTCAACTTCCACTCATTGATAATGTCATCTATTCTGCATATCGTTTCTTCTATGCCTAAACGCTGAAATTCTTTGTATATATCTATCACAAAAAAATTCAAGTCATTGGCTATATGTTCATTTGCACTTGTGTTAAAGGTTACATCGCATCCCCCGCAAAATATATCAACCATAAGGTCAACATTTTTTGGAAACCACTTTTGTATCTGCCCCATAATTCGATATTTATTTCCTATGTAATTCATAGGTGCTTTTATATATTCCATTAGTTCCTCCTCAAAAAATAAAGTTGTTCTTTCAACCCTGCTTTATTATTTGGAATTTTGTTCTTGTATCTTCTGTAATTAATTTCTATAAGCTGAAATGAATTTCCGACAGCATACTCTTTACATAGCTCATACAGATCATCAGTGCTGATTATCCCCTCATTATTATAGCTTATTAGTAAATACCTGCTCTTACAATCCCTGATAAGTGTTTCAAATGCACTATATACTGTACTTTTCTTGCAAAAAACGCTTTTCTGATTTTCATAATTCCTCATTCCTGTCACGCCCTGCAATTTTGGATAATCATATCTTGCTATCGTTTCAAGCACATGGTAATTCGGTAAATATTCCCTTGAATTATATGGTGGGTCGGCATACAGCAAATCATATCTCTCACTAAGTATTTGCGTATAGTCTGCATTGGTACATAACATTTTCTCATTTGTTGCAACAATTGACGGTTTCTCTAACCGCAGTGTATTATATGTCCGCTTATCCCAAAATTTCAGATATGCTCCAAACACCCCCGTAATATTTGCTACATATGGCACTGCATTTATTAATGCTGCAAGCAAATAGTAATACTCGTCCTCAGAAAGCAAGCCTGCCTTATTCCATTCTTCAATCTGCAGTCTAATTAAGTCAATCTTTATAGCATTTTCATTCCGAAAATACATTCTCTCACAATTTTCATTGGGGGAATAATTATTATAAATAAAACACCGTTCAATCGGAAATGCTGTACCTTTCAAAGTAATATTATTCAGATAGTCAACTACATCAAAATCAAAGTTTTTAAATAAAGGCTCTGTGCATATACCGACTGATCCTCTCGCAATCGCATAGCTAAAATAAAGGAAATCATTGGATAACACGCTATATCCCTTTGCCTTCAAAGCATTTCCGACTATACCTGAGCCTGAAAAAATATCAATCACCGTCTTAACATTTTCAGTTTTCGTTTCTATGGTGTCTATAATATAATCAAGCAGTAAAGCTTTTCCACCAATGTAACGCATAATTTGTCCCCGCTTTCTAATGTTAAAATTCCATAATATCACCCAGCCCACAATCACGAACTGTACATATCTTGTACATGTTCTCCATTGATGCAGGCTGTTCTTTTCCCATCCTTGTAAGGGCATTAAAGCTAATCCCCGATATTTGCTTTAACTCTGTGCAATTTAGTTTTTTATCTATTAGCATTTTCCACAATTTATCATAACATACTGCCATATCACCCTCCTGAATTATCAATATAACCTTTTATAGTATAACTAACTTTTCTCTTATTTGCAAGATTTCCTCATGATAATGTAAATATTCATTTTTCAGTACCCTACAATACTTAATTTTTTAGTTTTGTATTTAAGACTTATCTTTTCATCCATTGCTTCTATTCTAATTTTTCCAATAACTACTGCGTAAAAAATAACAATAAATTAATTTATTGAAAAGTAATCTCAAAAATTGTATATTATTTTTGATGAAATTCTATAAAAAAATTTCAATGCGGGAATTTATATGAAGCATAACCTTGACAATATAATATATTTAACCGGGGAGCCGATGGGGCGATTATCCTAGTCACCTACTTTATATAGAAAGGGGCTAGATGCTTATGTACGTTACTTTTAATGACTTATTTACATTTGTTATTATGCTAGTTGCAGTCATAACTCTTGTTATTAACTTTAAGCATAAAAAATAACGCCCTCACCCCCAAAGTGTAAAGCGTTATTTTTTACATATTACCGAGGTGGCTAGGTCGCTACTAGCTGTCGGCTCTCTTGTTAAGTATATTATAAGAGCTATATCCACATTTGTCAAATAAAATGTGCATCTGCTTACAAAATGTACACTCTAAAACTAATCACCTCAATCAGTCGATTTTATGATTATTTTATGTTTTATGTAAACCTCCAAACATCATAATATTCCACATAAATTTTTCGTTTGAAGGTTTACACATCTCTTTAGTATATTTTAACCACTTTAATTAATTTATTCTAAGCATAGCCCTTATGCTTACAAACTTTTTATACGGTATGGGTATTTCATCACCATTTTCCATAACCGTACTGCAACGTTTTATTTCTTTAACCTTTACTCTGTTTACAATATAGCTCCTATGTACTTTTATAAATCTGTCTGACAGCTTTTCCCCCACATCTTTCATTGAAACCACTGCCTCTATTGTTTTGGCAGTGCAATGCCATATTGTATGACCTCCCATTGCTTCAATATACAGTATTTCTTCTTCCTCCAGATTATAAACAGTTTCCTTTACGGATGTTATACTGTATATTTTTGCAGGAGTATTGCTGTTCCCAATTAAACTTATATTCACGTAACATACCAGTCCGCCAACAAAATTAATTGCATAGTCAAAATAATATTCTTTGGTGTTTTTATTTATAGATTTGTAAATACAGTATATTCCCGTTACCATTATATAATTTCCAAACTGCCTGTTTATCATATGGCTGATATATTTTATTCTTTTTATTTCTGATGGCTTTATCAATGCATTTACGTTTATCAAAATCTTATCATTCAGTATTCCCTGACCGCAGTCATGATTATATTTCCATAAAATATTTTGCGTATACAGATTGCGTATTTTCTTATTTTGCCCCATGTGGATAATAAATAAATGTTCTGCAGCATTTATTATTTCCGGGTTAGTTCTTTCCATAATTCCGCTTATAAATAATTTCTCCTTTCTTTAGTTCTTTTAGCTTTATTTGGGAATTATGGTTACTGTAACTAAATTATAAGATAATATCTACATATAAAGACGAAAGATTTATTAACCAAAATGAATAGCTTGCTTTTTTACTAAATTCTGCATATTTATCTATATTTTTACAAATAACAGCAAGCAATATATACTTAAAAGAAAACTAATTCAGTTTTTTGTAACTCATATATTAATTATAGCATATTTTCATAAAAAATAAAGGGTATAATATTTTTGAGCTTCCCCATTTTTTAATTGCCCATCATCCAAAAGTCTCTGTTCCAAAGTATTCAAACAACGTTAGCTGCTGTAGCTGCTCCTTTTTCAGAAGGAACCCTTTTATGCATGAGCATGTCATAGAAAGTACATGCTCTATGGCATATCCCAATGCATAAAATATTCCCATATGAGCACCTGACCCTTCTAAAAATATGCATAAAGAAAGCACCTGCCTTGCGATAGATGCTTTCGTGATGAGTTATATTGTTTTGCTACTTATTGTCAAGAATATCGAGGAGCTCCCGTGGTGTTACAATAAACGGTTCTTTTGGAAAGTGCTTGATGTTCCCGGTAACGAGATAAGCATTATCATCGCGTTTCTCAAGCACTACCTCGTAAAATGGCACATCTTTCATATCCGGAAGAGTGATGCCAGAAAGGGAGGGCTCAATGAGTATGCCATATTTTTCAACAGCAGACATTAAGTATTCAATCAAGTCTCCAGAGAAACCGAATTTCTTTCGTGATAATACTTCCCGATATTCTTTTGTGATGACGCTGCTGTAAATGGGGATAATCTCACCTATGATTACTTTACCCAACACCTGAACAGTGGCGGTATCATCCTTACCGGACAGCAATGCCGAAACGAGCACGTTGGTATCAATAACTGCATAGCAAATCATGACTCGGCCTCCATTCGGACGAGACTGATTTCCTTGTTGATGTCATCCAGACTCATATCTGCAACACCGTTATTTTGGGCTTGTGCGCGTAATGCCATAAATGCCTGCATTGCTCCCTCTCTGGTAATCTTTGTTTCAGGAGAAGATATTTCAAAAGGAATCCTGCGCTGTCTTACAACGGCTCTTGCAAATACGTTGATAGCGGTAGATGCATTCATTCCGAACTCCTGACATAATCCGTCAAATTGTTTTTTTAATACCTCATCCATGCGAACGCTAAATGTTGCCTGTGCCATAACCATGCCTCCTTTACATCTTTTTCTTAATTATATTTGAAAAGGTGCAAAAAGTCAATAAATATAACACAATATGTGCAAATATATTTAGTTTGTGTTCAAAATTTATTTGAAAATTATGGTTACTGCAACTAAATTATAAGATAATAGCTACATATAAAGACGAAAGATTTATTAACCAAAATGAATAGCTTATTTTTTTGCTAAATTCTGCATATTTATTCATATTTTTACAAATAACAGCAAGCAATATATATTTTTTTAATGTCAAATACATTTTTCTTATATCATTAAAATGCTTTAATACTCAAAATAGCCTAAGTTTTAAAAAGAAGCTGATTCTCCTTTTTGACTTTATTCACTATAAAGTTATAATGTTTTTACACTAAGAAGTCCGGCTTTGTAGACATCTTCTATTATATCATTTATTTTATCCAAGCTTATATTTGGGAAAATATGTTCAACTGCTTTGTTGCAGTCCTCATTTTCCATTTTCATTATGTAGTGATATGGATTTATCTTTTTGCCATTAATGCTATGGAAACATAATCTGCCATTATCATATATTGGTATCATATCTATATGGTCCTTATAAACCAATATGCACCAATTACCATTATTTCGGTCATTATTTCCTATAAGTGCATCTACAATGAACATATCCCAAAAACGTTCCTTTATTTGTGGCAAATCCTTCAAAATCGGATAATTTTCCACAGTTTCTATAATTTCATCAAGATTTCCGCTTGTCCCGTCACTGGCTGAGCCATGAGAATTTATAAACTCCGGCTCCATGGTGGTTTTTATCTCACTAAACATGTAATGAACAACGTTATCCGGTCAAAATTTACAGGTTGCAACAAGCCTGTTATTTCCTTTGCTGCTCCATCTGTTCCATGTTCTGTCATTATAGATTACAAGGCTGTCCATCTCTTTTAGGTGATAATATGCTCCGGTCTTTACCACAGTGTACCCTAAGCTGCTTGCAAGCTGTGATAAACTTAAATTTTTTACATATGCAATTTCTTCATCTGTACATGATATTTTTTCTGTATTCATTATTAAAGCCCACCAACCTTTTTATTTTTTGAAACTTTTTAAAAGTTTATTTAAAAAATTTCTAATATCAGATTACAATATATAATTTTTTTATGCGGTCTATTTGTGAGCCAACTTAATTTTTTATTGCTGATAATTATTATGTTTTTAAAATATCCAATTAAAAATAAATAACAATGATTAATTTATTGAAAAGTAATCTCAAAAATTGTATACTATTTTTAATGAAATTCTATAAAAAATTTTAATGTGGGAATTTTTATGAAGCATCACATTAACAATATAATATACTTAACCGGGGAGCCGATGGGGCGATTATGCCAGTTGCCGGATACTTAAGAAGGGAGCTGGTGCCAATGGTTACATATACAGACTTATTTACTTTTGTAATTATGCTTTGTGCCGTGATAACTCTTGTTTCACGTAAAAACCATAAAAAATAGTGCCCCCGTCCTGGTAAGATAAGGCACTATTTTTAGCTATATTTTACCGGCGGCTAGGTGTACTCTAGCTATCGGCTCTCTTGTTAAGTATATTATAATGGTTATATCCATATTTGTCAAATAAAAGTGTAGCTGTTAGATGTACACCTTAAGACTATTACCTCAATTAGTCGATTTTATGATTATTTTATGTTTTGTGTAAACCTTCAAACTGAATAATATTCCACATAAGTTTTTCGTTTGAAGGTTTACACATCTCTTTAGTATATTTTAACCACTTTAATTAATTTATTCTAAGCATAGCCCTTATGCTTACAAACTTTTTATACGGTATGGGTATTTCATCACCATTTTCCATAACCGTACTGCAACGTTTTATTTCTTTAACCTTTACTCTGTTTACAATATAGCTCCTATGTATTTTTATAAATCTGTCTGACAGCTTTTCCTCCACATCTTTCATTGAGACCACTGTCTCTATTGTTTTGGCAGTGCAATGCCATATTGTATGGCCTCCCATTGCTTCAACATACAGTATTTCTTCTTCCTCCAGATTATAAACAGCTACCTTTACTGATGTTATACTATATATTTTTGCAGGGGTATTGTTGTTTCCAATTAAGCTTATATTCACGTAACATACTAGTCCTCCAACAAAATTAATTGTGTAGTCAAAATAATATTCTTTGGTGTTTTTGTCTATAGATTTGTAAATGCAGTATACTCCCGTTACCATTATATAATTTCCAAACTGCCTGTTTATCATATGGCTGATATATTTTATTCTTTTTATTTCTGATGGCTTTATCAATGCATTTACGTTTATCAAAATCTTATCATTCAGTATTCCCTGACCGCAGTCATGATTATATTTCCATAAAATATTTTGCGTATACAGATTGCGTATTTTCTTATTTTGCCCCATGTGGATAATAAATAAATGTTCTGCAGCATTTATTATTTCCGGGTTAGTTCTTTCCATAATTCCGCTTATAAATAATTTCTCCTTTCTTTAGTTCTTTTAGCTTTATTTGGGAATTATGGTTACTGTAACTAAATTATAAGATAATATCTACATATAAAGACGAAAGATTTATTAACCAAAATGAATAGCTTGCTTTTTTACTAAATTCTGCATATTTATCTATATTTTTACAAATAACAGCAAGCAATATATACTTAAAAGAAAACTAATTCAGTTTTTTGTAACTCATATATTAATTATAGCATATTTTCATAAAAAATAAAGAGTATAATATAAAGCAAACTTAAGAAAGCAAACTTCAAACTCCAGTCTTCCCGGCTTCACCTTATACCCTTTATGCCCTGTTATTATTTATTTACTACTATTGTTTTTTTACTATTATTATTTACTACTCTTCATCAAAATCTAAATCTCTTATGTAATAATAAAGATTATACGAGCATACATAATCTGCATTTACTATCTCCCTTGCATATGAATCTGCTTCAATATTAAGTTTAAGATTTTCCGTATATATTTTAGCATTATAATTATTTGGATTTTTCAAAACATATCCTTCGCTTATATCGTGAAATTTCTGTCTGATAAAAAGCTTTGCCCTCCTGCACTCCTCATACATGTACCCGTACCTCATCAGCCACCGGTATATTTTCTCATTGCCATGCTTCAGGTAATCATATCTTGCCCTTGCAAAGCACATTGGTTCCCCCGAATATGTCTGAGGCAAGAAGCTGCTCCTCTGTCATAAATTTTACATGTATTAAATCCTTATCTTCTGTTTTACATCTTTCTTCTACATAAATATGTTCAATCATTTTTATCCCTTCTTTCTTCTGTATTTTTAATATAACAGGCTGGTACATACTGCTAAAAATATTGACGGCGCATATGGGTAATTCTTCTTTTTTTCTTTATCCGTAATACGCTTAAAAAGCACGAATAAAAGAAAAATAACCATTGATGTAATATTATATAGGAAATACCTTATACACAGGCTATTGTCCTTTAATTTTAAATCTGTAATTTAACAGCTCCCAATTTGGTCTGAACCACTGCATTATGGTCCAATAGCCTGCGCCTCTTAAATTAAATTCCTCCAAAAGATTAAATTTGGCATTAATGCTTCTTATATCCTCAAACCATACCTCATGCTCCGTTCCGTTTACATTATATCTAAAATACGGCGACTGCGCCGTCTCGTCAAACATAATAACGGCATTATTGTTTATGGCTATTTGAACGGCCTCTATGTTTCCTATGGTTGTAGCTTTTGTTTGTCCTCTCGTGTATGGCAGCGGCCAATCATAGCCGTAATTCGGTATTCCCATATCAATTTTCCTGTTATCTATTTCAGTAACTGCGTACTCTATTACTCTTCTTACCATGTTTAATGGGGCGACTGCCATTGGTGGGCCGTACGTATACCCCCACTCATACGTCATAAGCAGCACTGAATTTGCCGCCTCCCCTAATGCTTTATAGTCCTTCCCTTCATACAAAAGCCCCTGCTGGGTGGCTGAGGTTTTTGGCGCCAGCGCTACCGACGCCGTATATCCGTTGTCATTCATCGTCTCCGTAACATTCCTTACAAAATCAGTAAAATAATCTCTGTCCTCCGCAAGAATAAATTCAAAATCAATATCAACTCCCACATACCCCTTTTCACGCATTACCTCAAGAAGATTGCCTATAAGCCTTGATGAATATTCCGGATTTCTTACCACACTGTGAATAAGCTGATTGTTAAAATTTCCGTCAGGGCCAAAGGGAGTAAGCGTAAGTATTGGTCTTGTTCCAAATTCACCGCTTAAGCTTAACATCCAGTCATCACTGACTAAGGGATATATCAACTCTCCCTCAAATGTGAAGCCGTAAGAAAAAACAGACAAATCCGTAAGATACAGTAATGTCTGTCTGAGTATCCAGTTTCTTATAAACGGATATGCGTAACCGTTTACCGATATTTCTCTTTTATCTGATTCGACGTTTGCCTCCTCCTCTGTCAATATAAGAAGCGCCTGCCC
This sequence comes from uncultured Lachnospiraceae bacterium, assembly GCA_910584685.1. Taxonomy (GTDB): domain Bacteria; phylum Bacillota; class Clostridia; order Lachnospirales; family Lachnospiraceae; genus CAG-303. The sequence continues at coordinate 53,792 of CAJUAO010000012.1, forward strand.
AACTGCCAGCCTGTAGGGATATTCAAGCTGATTTACGGCTATAAGTCTTTCCGCCATAATGCCGTATCCGGCTGCTATACTGTCTACCGTATCTCCCTTTTCTACTACATAAATGTCCATATTCCACCTGCATATTTGTTCATAGTAATATATGGCATACGGGCGGCTTTTATTCTAGCTTTGCCGGGACTATTATACCTTATTTTTGTGCTGTCTTTTGCACATAATAGGCTCGGCTTTGCCGGGACTATTATATCTTATTCTTACGCCGCACCTTTTACCCTACCCGTCATAAAATATATTAAGGAACAAAGGAAGGAGCTTATTTATGTACGTTATTCCAATTATATTTTTAATACTTGCGCTTATTTTTATAATTATCTTTCACTTTAAAAAGAGAGGTATTATAAAGAAAATCAAATGTATGTCCTTTGAGGAAAAATGCTGTATCCTGAATGACATTTCATATCCCTTCGGGTATTGCTATATTCCTGAGCAGGATATATTTTCTTCTACCGTCGATGCATGGCAGAAAAATTTTGGATATACACACGCATATGACGTAGGCGCAGCTTATTTTAATATGGTGTTTGATTATCAGACTGTTTATTTTGATTATAACAAAAAAACATGGCTGATAGAGCTTTGGAAGGGTCAGTACGGAATCAATACCGGCTGTGAGGTTGGAATTTATCATGCCGATAATATTATACCTCCTAAGGACTACAACAAAACCTTATTTGACGCCGCATCTGACGAGGAGATGCTTCCTCTTTCAGTAACCTTAACAAAAAAAGACAGATGTCTTGGCTCTCTCAAAAAGCCTCACTGGTGGCTTACCATATTTGATATGGGCATGTTTTCAAAACCAAAGCAGCTGTCTATGGAAGTATCTGTCACATTTCCTGACTGTCACATGCTAAACGCATTTAAAAATTCGCTTTTTGAATGTATGCCGGATACTGTTGTAACCGTACACGGGCACACTATTCACTTTACCTTTACAAAATGCTGCAACAGGTATTCTTTGTGGAAACGGATTGTAAGAGCATGGGCCCTTATATGGTGCAGAATATTCTGCCTGATTTTCTGTTTTGTAACAAGACCGTTTAAAAGAAGCGGCGACAAAATTTTGTACCTGTACTACTATTTGCCGTTTATATTCAGAAAAACCCTCCGGCTTCACAGAATACCAAAACAAAAAAAATGCAGAAAAAATTGTAAAAGGAAATTTCGCTAAGAGTTTAGGTTAAAAGGATTTCCCATAGGGTTAATAAGGAGGTTTTCATGGGATATTATCATAGAATAAGCAACGCTTTTCAATCTGCGCCTGTGCTTACACTGTGCAAAAGCTCAAGATATGTAATGATAAGCGACTGCCACCGGGGCATTGGCACATGGGGAGACAATTTTCTTAAAAACCAAAACCTATATTTTGCCGCTCTTAAGTATTATTACAAAAACGGTTTTACCTATATAGAGCTTGGAGACGGTGACGAGCTGTGGGAAAACAGAAAAATGGAACAGATAATTGAAATCCACGAAAATATATTTTGGCTGTTATCCCTGTTTTTGCGGGAAAAGCGGCTTTATATGATATATGGAAACCATGATATGGTTAAAAAAAATCAAACCTATGTTAAAAATCATGGCTCCTCTTATTACTGTACCTCCACAAAATGCAGGGAGGAGCTTTTTAAAAGCTCACCCTTCTATGAGGGAATAATCCTTAAGGGCTTAAGCTGCGGCGGCTCCCCCGACAGCCGGCTTCCAACTCTTTATCTTACACATGGTCATCAGGCAAGCTTATTAAATTCCACCTTATGGAAGCTGTCCAGATTTCTGGTAAGATATATATGGGCGCCCCTTGAGCGTTTTGGAGTTTTAGACCCAACCAGCGCGGCAAAAAACAATACTGCAAAAAATAAAACAGAAAAAAGGCTGTCCTACTGGGCGGAGAGCAATCACCGGATTCTTATGACCGGACACACTCACCGCCCTATGATGGGCAGCGCCGATTCTCCTTATTTCAATACAGGAAGCTGCGTTCATCCGCGGTGTATAACATGTATCGAAATAATCGGAGAAAATATTTTTCTTGTAAAATGGACATTGTCTACTAAAAGCGACTATACCCTTTATGTGTCAAGAGAGGTTTTGGAGCAGGGCAGTCTTTCGGAATTTACGGACTTTGTATAACCTGTATTTATTATTTCTTCTGCCAGCATTTTGTATTCCTTAAGGCTCACTGCCTTTCTAAGCTTTTTCAGGAGCTTTCCGCTGCCGGGAAACATATCTCCCATATATGCCCAAAGCTCCTTCATTTTAAACAGCACAGGTCTTTCTCCTGACATTTCCTTTTTATACTCCTCAAGTAGTCTTCCATGAAACTCTTTTATTGTGTCAATATCCTGTGTTTCCGTAGATACGTTATCATTTATATAACTGTTTCCGTAAGCTCCCTCCCCCTCATTTTTATTCTTCCCATTTTCTATATACCCAGAAATTTTATGTATAAGCATGGGATTTTTTAAAAATCCTCTCCCTATCATTACTGCGTCTGTAAAGCTTTTATCTCCTCCCTCACAGTCGCATGGTTTTTTATTTTCATTCTTCCCTAAGCTGTCATAATTCTCCCCATTGCCATACTTTTCTATTATTTGACTGTATTCCTCCGCTGACGTAATGTCTCCGTTATAGCACAGCCTGTTTTTACTATGACTTACCGCATATTGAAACATCTCCATATCAGGCTTATTTTTATAGAAATCTGTCTGTATACGGGGATGGATAATAAGCTCCTCCATAGGATATTTATTGTATATATCCAATATCTCAAAAAATTCCTCCGGACTGTTTTTTCCTATACGCGTCTTAACGGAAACCTTTATATCTGCCTTTTCATATATCTTGTATAAAAACTCGTCTAATGCGTCAGTATATGCCAAAAGACCTGCTCCCTTTTTCTTTGCAACCACCGTTCCCGAAGGACAGCCTAAATTAATATTTACCTCTGTATATCCCAAGGCCTTTATATCCTCTATTCCAAGAAGGATATCCTCCCCGCGGCATCCGAGAAGCTGTGGAATAAGCCTTATTCCCCTGTTGTTTTCCGGAAGAATATCCCTAAGCTCCTTCCTTGATAAGCGCTGGTTTACACCGGGAGATATAAAGGGGGAAAAAAATTTACTTATAAGCTCCTTTCCCCTGTCCCTGCATATAATGTCACTGTAGGCATTTCTGTATATATAGCCTGTAATTCCCTCAAGGGGCGCAAAATATATATTCAATTCATGTTCCTCCAAAATTATTCCGCCCTTACCGTTTCTATATCAGGCATACCCGGCAGGTCATAGCCTGTGCCTAAGAAAAAGCTTGTATAAGCTCCCTGATTATATGCGACGTTTTGCGCCGCTACCTGACACCGGTACTGTGTGTCATGCATAAGTGTAAATATACGATAATCTGTCTCATAGGTAGTTGTAAACACTCTGAGAGAGCTGCCGTCGGTGGTTGGAAATATCATTTCCTCTCTCCAGTCTCCAAGAATATCTGCCGTAAGTGAGGTGTTTGCCTTTGTCCCATTGTTATAGCTTACTCCCGGCGCATTAAACAGCCTTTCTTCCTTATATTTATCTATCATATTTCTGTCAAGAATTTCCTGCTCCAAATCTCCGTCCCAATAAATTGCATAATTCTGTGACCACTTTGTGATAGACGACCAGCTTGTAAGTATATTGCCATGGGCGTCATATACATTGTCGTTTGCTGATGACACAAATTCCGAGCCGTTGTTTCCCGGTATAAAATTTCCTGCCACTGCTCTGCCTGTGTCCCCTGACGCAATAATTCTTAATATACATTCCCCTGTAGAGCCGTCCCACAGCATGGCTCCTCCGGAAGCCTCAAGACAGCCCCACACCTCAAGACCCTCTCTCTCTGGCAGAAAATCACCTACGTGTATGGCATCACCATGTCCCATTCCCGTGGAAACTAAGCCTGTGCCATCCTCATTTATAATACATTGTCCGTATACTATCTCGTCATAGCCGTCCCAGTCCACGTCTGCCACCGCAAGATTGTGATTGCCCTGTCCCGCATATTTATCATTTCCCTTTTCATTGCTGTCAAAGGTCCATCTGTGTACAAGCTTTTTATCTGATACATCATAGGCTGCAAGCACGGCTCTTGTATAATAGCCTCTGCACATAATAACACTTGGCTTTTTTCCGTCAAGATAAGCAACTGCCGCCAAAAATCTGTCTACCCTGTTGCCGTAGTCGTCGCCCCAGTCTCTTACGTTTCCCCTTGCAGGCTCGTAATCTATGGTATCAAGGGCCTCTCCCGTAAGTCCGTCAAAAAGCGTCAGATATTCCGGCCCCTCCAGTATACGTCCTGCCGCCGAACGGTAATCCGCCGCGCCGTCGCCTATGACGCTGCCCTTTCCGTCTACGGTACCGTCTGCCGTCTTGCATACAAGCTCTGCCCTGCCGTCTCCGTCAAAGTCATACACCATAAATTGTGTATAATGGGCCCCGGCCCGTATATTTACTCCCAAATCTATTCTCCATAAAAATGTGCCGTCCATTTTATAGGCGTCAATATAAACGTTTCCCGTATAGCCGTCCTTTGAATTATCCTGCGCGTTTGACGGCTCCCATTTCAATATAATTTCATATTGTCCGTCTCCGTCTAAATCGCCTACGCTTGCATCGTTTGGCGTATATGTACATGTGCTTTTATCCGGCATTGTAAGCGACGCAGGCTTTGAGAGCGGTATGTCAAAATAATTTTGTTCAAGAGGACTTACCTCCTTAGAAATATCTGCCCCTGACTGCGTTATATTTCCTTTATCATCAGTAAGAACTGCCTCCACATAGTACTTACTTCCCTGTATACCTTCCTTATCCACATAATTTGTCTTATCCGCAACAGGCTTATCTGTTATAAGCTTTCCGTCCCTGTATACGTTAAAGGCTGTATTTTCATCGTCTGTGCCAAGAAATCTCCAGCTTAGGAATACTCCCTCCTCTGTGCTTACTGCTACAAGCCCCCTGTCAAGATATTCTGCCTGCCTTGTATATGTAACCTTTTCCAGATTTCCTGATTTTACGGTCACATCCTTTTCATATTTCTTATTAAATATATCCTCTAAGGTTTCTTCCTTTTTACCCTCCGTGACAGGCTCCTTATTCCCCTCCTCTGTGACCTTCTGTCCATCCTTGTCACCTTCGCCTTCATCTGCGCCGTTTATACGGTTAAATACTACTATTCCTATAAAAATAACCGCCAAAACCAAAAACATTATCAGCTCTCTGTGCTTTTTCACTCCATCTTCCTCCTTTTAACCTGAATAAAATTTCCAAAGCGACAACATATCGTCAAACCACCGAAAATTCGGCAGCGCCGAATTTGTAATTGTCGGCTTTAGACGACAATTTTTTATATAGTCTGCCCCGCAAACTGCTTGCTGTAAAGCTTGTAATATTCCCCCTCCCTTTTAATCAGCTCGTCATGGCTTCCTGCCTCCGCTATTACGCCGTCATTTACCACCACTATCATATCTGCATCTCTGATGGTGGAAAGCCTGTGAGCTATAATAAGCGAGGTTCTTCCCTTCATAAGATTAATCATAGCCTGCTGTATATGCATCTCTGTCCGTGTGTCAACCGATGACGTTGCCTCGTCAAGTATAAGTATCTTAGGCTCTGCCAGCACTGCTCTTGCTATTGACAAAAGCTGCCTCTGTCCCTGGGACAGGTTTGAGCCTGCCTCTGCCAGCACCGTCTCATAGCCGTCAGGAAGTCTTTCTATAAATCTGTCTGCCATTGCCGTCGCCGCAGCCGCCTTTACTGCCTTATCATCCGCCTCCGTATTTCCATACTTAATATTTGCCCTTATGGTATCGTTAAACAAAACCGTATCCTGAAGCACTATGGCTATAGCCTTTCTTAAGTTCTCCTTTGGTATGTCCGTAATATCTTTCCCGTCTATGGTTATACTGCCTGAATCAAGCTCATAAAATCTCGTAAGCAGATTTACTATGGTTGTTTTTCCTGAGCCGGTGGCTCCTACTATGGCTATCTTCTGTCCCGCCTTTACTGAAAGATTAAGTCCCTTAAGCACAGGCTCGTTTTCAACGTATCCAAAATGCATATCGGTAAATTCTATATTGCCGTTTAATGAAGCTATATCTATATTATCCCTTCCCTCGTCTATCTCGTCGTCACTGTCCATTATGTCAAATATACGCTCTGCTCCTGCAAGGGCCGTCAATATAGACGAATACTGTGCCGCAATCATATTTACAGGCCTGCTGAAATTCTTGGAATACTGGAGCATCGCCTGTATTCTTCCTACGGTCATTCCCCCATAGCCCTTTATCATCATAAAGCCTCCTAAGGACGCCAGTATAACATACTGGAAGTTTCCCAGAAAGTTCATTATAGGCCCCATTATGGAGCCCCATACCCTTGCGCTTATGCTGCATTTTTTAAGCTCGCTTGAAATCTGCCAAAATTTTTCTACCGCTTCCTCCTCCTTGCCGTAGGCTGCCACGGTCTTATAGCTTGAAATCATCTCCTCAACATGGCCGTTTATCTGGCCTAAAAGCCTTTGCTGTCTCACAAAATACTTTCTCATAAACTTTGCAAGCTTTGACGATACAAGTATTGTTACAGGTATGGTGACAACGGCAATTACAGTCATTATCCGGCTGTAATAAAGCATCATAACCGTAACCCCTGCCAATGTCAGAAGCGCTGAAAAAAGACTTGTCACAGACTGGGCTATGGCGTTTGACACATTTTCCACGTCATTAGTCATTCTGCTCATTATATCACCGTGACTGTGGGTATCCGTATATTTTACAGGCAGCCTTGAAATTTTCTTAAACAAATCATTTCTCATTTCATATACCGTCGCCTGTGAAAGCTTTGCCGAAAGTATTCCCTGAAAGAAGGTCATTGCCCCGCTGCATGCAAATATGCATATCATAATAAACAGATAAAATCTCATACTATCTAAATCTACATGAAGCCTTCCGTCATAAAAGGATATGGTATCTATTGCCTTCTGCTGGAACATAGGCCCTAATACGTCTATTGCGGTAATCACAGCCATCAGGACAACAAGCATTATAAGTATAAGCTTATTTTTGCCGATATACTTTAATATTCTAAAAAGCGTGCCTTTAGTATTCTTTGGCTTCTCCCTGTTTATCCTTGCGCCCATGGGGCCTCCCGGGCCTCCCGGACCTCCCGGTCTTCCTCCGGGGCCCAGACGTGGCATATTAACCTCCTGCCTTTGTTTATTTTCCGCCATTATTATACACCTGCCTTTCCGTCACTACCATTGGTTTTATTCTGAGAGGCATATATATCCCTGTATGTATCGCTGCTTTTCATAAGCTCCTCATGGGTACCTATGCTTACTATACTTCCATCGCTCTCTATTACGGCTATCCTGTCAGCCTCCATAACGCTTGCTATACGCTGGGCTATTAAAATAACGGTAGTACCCGCCGCAGCCTGCTTAAATGAGGCTCTAAGCCTTGCCTCTGTAACCAAATCAAGGGCTGATGTGGAATCGTCTAAAATAAGAAGCTCCGGCTTTCTGAGAAGGGCTCTCGCTATGGACATTCTCTGCTTTTGTCCTCCTGAAAGAGACGCTCCCTTTTCTGCTATAAAGGTATTATATCCGTCGCCAAATTCCTCTATAAATGAGGCTGCCTGCGCCGCCTCCGCCGCCTCTCTTATCTCAGCCTCAGAAGCCTCCGGTTTTCCCCATCTTATATTACCTTCTATAGTGTCTGAAAAAAGCTCGCTTTTCTGCATAACATAGCCAATCTTTTCCCTAAGCTCTGAAAGCTTATATTTCTTTACATTTATACCGTCAACATACACCTCTCCTCCAGTGGTGTCATAAAATCTTGGGATAAGGGATACCAGCGAGGTTTTTCCGCAGCCTGTTGCGCCTATTACTGCAAAGGTTTCTCCCTTTTTTATTTTAAGGCTTATATTTTTAAGCACAGGCCTTCCCACTGTCTCAGGATACATAAAGCTGACGTTTTTCATTTCCACCATAACGTCTGTGTCTGTATTTTCTCCATAATTTCCGTCTCCATCCCTTATGACAGGCTCCGTATCTATAATTTCACGTATTCTCTTTCCTGACGCCGTCGCTCTTGAAATAGACTGGAACATATTTGTAGTCATCATAACGGACATTATAACCTGTGAAATATATGTTACCGCCGCCATGACTGTTCCTGTGTCCATGCCGCTTTTCTCTATGCTTATATTTAATCCTCCTATGTAGATAATAGCTATTACTGCAAAATTCTGTATAACCGTAAGAACAGGCGTTATAACCGCCATAAGCTTCAATACGGAATAATTTGTATTCTTAAGCTCTCCGTTTGCATTTTTAAATCTGTTATACTCATACTCCTCCTTTACACACGCCTTTACCACTCTTGCTCCGCTTACGTTTTCCTGCACAACGGAATTAACCCTGTCAAGCCTTTTCTGTACAAGCCCATACATAGGCATTGCCTTTGCAAGGACAATAGCTAGCACAACAGCAAGCACAGGCACGGCGCACAAAAGTATGGCTCCAAACTGTAAATCAAGCGCCACAAGCATAACGGTTCCTCCTATTAAAAACATAGGCGAACGCACAAACATTCTCATAAGCATTTCCATAAAATCCGTTACCATGGTTATATCATTTGTCATTCTTGTAACAAGAGAGCCTGTAGTAAACTTATCTGTCTGCTGAATCGATAAGGACATTACCTTTTTAAAAGCATCGCATCTTAAGTCATTGCCAAAGCCCTGGGCTGCCCTGGCTGCCGTGTATGCGCAAAACACGCCGAAAAAGCCTCCCACAAGGGTCACTGCAAGCATTAATATCCCGAAGGTAATAATAATATCCATAGCTTCATAGTCATTTCCGTGAAAAAACTCCATTACAGCCGCCGCAATTTCCGAGCCCTTTTCGCTGTCGTTTATATCTATTCCCGTAATTCCGTAATTTACAATAAATGACATAAGATACGGAAGCATCAAATCGGCCGCCACCTCTCCTATCATCAGCAATGGCGATATAAATGCCAAAAATCTGTATGGTTTCATGTAACTAAACAGCTTCTTCATTTTTATTTAACCTTTCCTTCTGTTTTAAAAACAAAGTGCCACCCTATGGCAGCACCCCGTCTTTATTTATCAAATATATTTTTAATCGCATAAAGGCTCTATAAGCTTTCCTGCCGATTCCTCATCAGGAAGCATAATTACACGCCCTACATTATCTAAAAATTCCCCGTTTTCATACACTACTGTAAATCCTGTATCTATGCATATAGCTTTATTATATTTAATCATAATATTATCTATGGTTATTTCTTCTAATCCTGCCGGCTTAACATATATACGCATATCCGTATATTGACCTACAGCCTTTAAATAAGCGGCGCATATAATATTTGCAAACTCCTGAAGAAGCGACATTCTCTCTGAAGCGTCACAGATAAGCTCCTTATCCTCAGCCATTTTTTCTATAACTATATCAACAAATTCCTCCTTCATGCTGATAAGCATAGAGCCATTAAGAGTCTTTTGAAACTTCATCATTACTCCAAACTTCCCGTTGAAATTCACCATTTCCTCCGCCAGCTTTTCATCCATGGGAGCAATTTTAGGAACTCCTATATGAAGCCTGAGTCCCATTATTCTGCCTATTGTAATGCTTGCGCTTCCCAAGCCCACATTTCCAAGCTCATACAAGATATCCTGTGCATCAGAATCTATTAATCCTTCCTCATTAAATATGTTCAAATTTTTTCCTCCTCTCAGACTTCTTTTTCTTCAAGGACCTTATATATCACTTCCAAAAATTCCTTTTCCAGATATGGCTTTGTTACAAATGCCTTTGCCCCTGCCTTTATTGAATCTTCAATAATCAAATCCTGACCAATGGCAGACGTCATAATAATCTTTGCGTCAGGCTTTTTCTTTAAAAGATTTTCAAGCAGTGTTAAATCGGAATTGTCAGGCAATGTAATGTCAAGAAGCACCAAATCCGGTTTCTCCTTCTCAAACAGCTCCATAGTCTCCGCTGCCGTAGCCGCCTGAATTACATTGTCAAAGCCTCCGTTTTGTAATGACTTTATTGCTACTTTTCTGGCAAACTTAGCATCATCAACCAATAATATTTTTTCGTTCATAAACTAAACCTCCATAACTTCTCTCTCATATTGCTCAACTGTCATTGGTCTGTAGTAATAAAAACCTTGCGCAATCTTGCAGCCAAGATTGACAAGAAATTCCTCCTGGTCTTTTTTTTCAACTCCCTCCACTACTATCTCCATATTTAAATCCTGTGCCATCCACACCACATGCTTTAGTATTGTGTTTGCCTTAATATCATTTTTCTCCGTAGGCAGAAACCTTAAATCTATTTTAAGTACGTCTACTGATATTTCCCTAAGTGCATTAAGCGAAGAATATCCGCTGCCAAAATCATCCATATAAACCTTAAAGCCTCTGCTTTGCAGCTTCTTTGACAACGCTGACAGGTGATTGTTATCGGTGGCAAATCCGCTTTCGGTAAGCTCAAATTCTATCTTATCCCGTGGTACGTCATATTCCTCTATATATTCCTCTATGTGGGTTACAAGCTGGGGATTATAAAGATTTGTTCTCGACAGGTTTACAGATACGGGATATACGGGTATCCCATTGTCTATCCACTTTCTTATAAGCTTGCATGTCTGCTTTATAATATACTCGTCAAGCTCCACAACAAATCCGTTTTTCTCAAACACGGGAACGAACTCTCCCGGCGATATCATGCCCTTGACAGGATGCTTCCAGCGTGTAAGAGCCTCAGAGCCGATTATTTTTTTTGTATTCATATCTACCTTTGGCTGGATATATACCTCGAACTGCTCCTCTGACAAGGCCGTCTGCATATCAGCCACAATCATCTTCTCCCGCTTCTCCTGCTGGGCCAGACCTTCATTATAGTAGGCTACATGATTTAAGTAATTGCCCTTAATGGTAGCCTGCGCGGCTGTAGCCCTGTCAATATATGTATTTATAGGCGTAAGCCTGTCAATATCCTCCCTTGTGATTTCGTATACGCCGAATGCAAGCTGCACGTCATACATACACGGATAAGATGCAACCGCTCTCCTTAAATATTCTATGGTGCTTGCAACCGAGTATTCCTTTGCGGAAACACACATAATAAATACATCCGAAGCATTTCGGCAATATGCAACATTAGAATCCTCGTCAAGACACTCCTGTATTCTTACGCCAATATATGTAAGAAGCCTGTCGCCCTCATTTTCTCCGAACATGTCGTTTATAACCCTGAAACGTTCTATGTCCATGCGGATAATACTGAACTTTCCCGCCGGGTCCTTCTGGGTCATCTCTGTGACTGTTCTTGAAAATGCATTTATATTTGGAAGATGCGTTAAGGGGTCCTTTTCCGAATGAAACTTTAAGCTCTGCTCAATTTCCGTGCTCTCGTCTGTATTTGTAAAGGATATAACTACTCTTTCAAGCTCTTTTTTCTCATTAAAAAAACAAATCTGACTTATTCTGAACCATTGATACTGATGGGACTCTGTAAACAGCCTTACGGTTATATTTCTCTTTTTTGTCTCGGGCTTTACATTTCCAAAATCAAGAAACTCCCTTACTGCGGATATATCAGGACGGAATACTATCTTTTCCATTTCTTCTTTATCAACAATACTGTCTATGCTCCAAGGGATTTTTATGAACTTTTCTTTAACAGGGTCTATGTAAAGCTCGTTTGTCTTAAAATTATACTCTACAAGGAATGTGTCAAGCTGCTCCAGTATTAAATTTTTCTTAACCAGCTCCGCCCTGACCTGATTAACCTCTGTTTCTTCTTTTATATTTTCCATATGCCGTCTTCCTCGTATTATTTTTTTAATTAAATAAATTTTATTAAATTTATTTAATTTTACACGTCAAAACCATACCTTAAGTTTATCATTGAAACCGCTCTTCGTCAAGACTTTCCGTATTTTTATATACTTTAGCGGTAACAGTTTAGTCCTGCCACACCATGTGAGTAAGTTCCATATGCAGCTTTAGCGGTCGGACAGCTATATAATATTTTATGGAAACATTGAGAAGGCAATTAGAAATTCATTAATATGAAACTGCCGGCTTCTTAGCGTAGGGCATCTGTCTGAGAAAAGTGTTGTTCTTTAACACTTTTCGAGTTATGCCCGAAGCTTAGAAGGCGGCAGTTTCATATTAATAGAATTTCTTATTGCCTTTGAAGTTTCCATAAAATATTATATAGCTGTCCGACCGCTAAAGCTGCATATGGAACTTACTCACATGGTGTGGCAGGACAAAACTACTACCTTTAACGGCACAGGCTTCTTATATCGTTTACCACCCTCTCCACCTCTTCCTTAATCCCCGCCGCTGACAGCCTGACCGCCCCGTCTCCCAGTATAATCATCTGTTCAAGCCTGTCTGAGGTTGCCACTGTCACCCTGTGCTTTTTTCCTATATTATGAACTGTTTTTTCTATATATTGGTCGGCTGTCTCCGCCTCCCTTGTATATACAGCGTATATGTTTTTATATTTCTCCACGCTTCCCTTATTTCCCTGCACCTTATATGCGTCAAACACAACAATAAGCTGTACCCCCGTAAAGCCCTGATAATTGCACATTATCTCAAGGAGACTTACTCTTGCGCTGTCCATATTTACCTTAGACAGCTCCCTAAGCTCCTCCCATGCAAATATTATATTATAGCCGTCAACCAGCAGATATTCCTCCCTGTCCTCTCTGGCTTTTCTTTGTCTGCCTCCTGAAATGGCTGTGGTTTTATTAACGCCCGGGCTTCCATATGTATTTGTTTTTTTATAAGGGTTATACGCCTTTTCTTTTTCAGGCTCCCTTATGCCGTGATATGAGGTCTTAAAGGTACGCTCGAAAATTTCCTCAAGCTCATCCTCACCGCCATAGTATTTTATATTATCATCATTCTTTAAGCCGTCGGACGCCTTATTTTTGAAGTCATAAGCCTTACTTTTTATAATGCTTTCCATATGCATTCTGCTTTTCACTTCATTCCATGGCACATAAAATCCCGCGCCGTTAGCGCAAAACACCGAGCCCGTAGGATTTTCCCCATCAGCGTCAGGAGCGTAGCCTGTATTTTCTATTACCTCCTGTGAATTATGACACTTATCATATCCCTTTACTGTAAGGAATATTTTTCCCCTTCCCTTTGTGTAGGAAATAAGCTCCGTCTGGTATTCGCACATTGTCGATACGGGGCATGTCCCTGTTAACACTGCCATTTCCCCGTTATTTTCCGTAGTCTGCGAGGTACCGTACATTCTTTGTATATCTGTCATGGCCCGTCCTATCATTTCGGTCGGAAGCTCAATCTGAAAGCTGTAGTAAGGCTCCAAAAGCTGAGACTCAGCTTCCATTAATCCCTGTCTTACCGCCCTGTAGGTTGCCTGTCTGAAATCCCCTCCCTCCGTATGCTTCTGATGCGCCCTTCCTGACATAAGGGTTATTTTCATATCAGTAAGGGGCGAGCCTGTAAGCACTCCTAAATGCTCTCTTTCCTTTAAATGTGTAAGTATAAGATTCTGCCAGTTTCTGTCCAGAATATCCTCGCTGCAGTCTGCGGCAAATATTAAGCCTGCGCCTCTTTTTAAAGGCTCCATAAGAAGATGTACCTCGGCATAATGCCTTAAAGGCTCAAAATGTCCCACACCCTCCACCGTACTGTCTATGGTTTCCTTATAAACTATATTTCCTGAATCAAATTCAACCTCCAGGGAAAACCTTTCATATATAACGCTCTTTAATATCTCTATTTGTACCCTTCCCATTACTCTTACGTATATTTCATCAAGGTACTTATTCCATATTACTTTTAACTGGGGCTCCTCCTCCTCAAGCTCCCTAATCTGCCTTAAGGCCTTTAAGGTATCGCAGCCCTTGGGAAGGGCCATCCTGTACATAAGAACAGGCTCTATAACAGGCTCCGTAACCTGCGACTGCTCTATTTCATATATTTTATTTTCTGTCTCTGATATTGTCTGTCCTGCCTTAGTATGGGCAAGACCTGTAAGGGCGCAGACCATACCTGCCCTTACGCTTGTTTGGGCTGTATATTTATCCCCTGAATATATTCTTATATGGTCTATCTTATCCTCTATTATTTTTCCGTCGTCTGTCTTAAGCCTGACAACACTTTTTACTAAAAGCTCTCCTCCCAAAAGCTTTACATATGTAAGCCTTGCCCCCTTGTCATCATGGGCTATCTTAAATATTTTTGCCTTTGTCCTGTTTCCATATGTCCTTTCCACGGTATATCTGTCAAAGCCATCAAGAAACTCCCCTACGCCCTCTCCCTTAAGAGCTGAGCCAAAAAACACGGGAAATATTTTTCTTTGGGATATAAGCGTAACGATTGCCTTATCCTCTATGGCTCCCGTCTCCATATAGCCTTCAAACAGAGCTTCGTCAGCCACTGCTATGGCCTCCCTTGTCTTGTCTGACGTCACATCGGAAAAATCTATTGACAAGCCTCCTGTCAGAATTTCTATATCCTTCATTACTTTTATTTTATCTGAATTTGACTGGTCCATCTTGTTTACAAATATAAATACAGGTATATTGTAAATGTCAAAAAGCTTCCACAGGGTCCGGGTGTGAGCCTGAACTCCGTCTGTTCCGCTTACTACAAGTATTGCATAATCAATAATCTGCAGGATGCGTTCCATCTCTGCCGAAAAGTCCCCATGTCCGGGAGTATCTATAAGGCACACTGTTTTATCTCCCAGCCCAAATACCGCCTCCTTGGCGTAAATGGTAATGCCCCGCTCCCTCTCTATATGGTCGGTATCTAAAAATGTATTTCCATAGTCTACCCTGCCTGCCGAGCGTATGACTCCCCTCTGGTACAATATATTTTCCGATAATGTGGTTTTGCCTGCGTCAACATGAGCCAGCATTGCCGTACATATATATTTTTCCGGCTTGTTTTCTGATACTTGGTCCATGGAAATACCCCCTTCTCTAAGCTATACGTATTATAGCACAAGGAAGCGTTAAAGTCGATAATTCTTTGCCCCTTCCCCTTACCTTGACAAATCAAAACCTCCATGTTATCATGTTTATAATTGAAACGCTTATATAAATATATAGGAAAAGATACAAATGGAAAAATTAAGAGTTATTTTTGAAAAAACCGTTGATTGGATTACCGAAAAAAGAAATCTCCTGTTTTTGGTGGCATGCTTTATTATACATGCTGTGTACGCAGGAGTTTTCTTTTTGATGGACATAAACACTCTTGCGCTGTTAAATATATTTAGCTGCTGCTTTTATTTTTATTATTTAGTCATAAAGAAGGATACCTCCGAGAAAAGCATGCTTGCCACCTACTTTGAAATACTGCTTTTTTCCGTTTTAAGCGAGCTTGCCCTTGGGCCGGATTATGGCTTTTATCTTTATATTATCGGAATGTCCGCAACTATATTTTATATAATTCCTTCATATGTCTATAAACGCTTTCTGTATCAGTTTATAGGCATTGTTATTGTCCTTTTTCTGGAGGGTACAATTATTATAGCAGACATAAGCTTTCCCGATATACAAGCTGCGGCAAAGCCTTATAATTCTGTTATTTTCCTTGCGAATATTGCAATAACCGCATCTCTCGTTCTCACGGCTGCCTTTTTCTATTCAAAGGAGCTTGACATCGTTTGGAATAATCTAAAATACAACACTAATCACGACGCTCTTACAGGTCTTTACAACAGACGGTTTCTTGAAAGCAAAATCCAGCAGTTTTTAAAGGAAAAGAATACTAATTTTGTTATATGTATGATAGATATTGACTTTTTTAAAAAGATAAACGATACATACGGACATAAGGCGGGGGACATGGTTCTTACAAATGTTTCCGCATGTCTTTCCCATACGGCAGGTAATGATAACTTTGCCGTACGCTGGGGAGGCGAGGAGTTTATTATCTATTTTCCAAATATGGAGCAATATGAAGCATATCTGATTATGGAAAGGCTTAGAAAGCAGGTGGAGGGCATGATTACCGAAGCTGACGGCGAAAAAATCCGTGTTACCATTACTGCCGGCATAGCGGCAGGCACGCCAAATTCAAATTATGAAAAGGTTATTAAGCGGGCCGACGAAAAGCTGTATGTGGGAAAACAGCAGGGAAGAAATCAGGTTGTTGTTTAGATGCATAGTTATCCATATAAAAAAGTCTCGTCTAAAGCCGAGACTTTTTTATCCTTTTTATTATGAAAATATATGCCGTTATCAGGAAGGTATCGGCAAATATCCACGCCATTGGACTGGCGGTGCACACTGCAATAAAGCCCCACATTGGCACAAACACAAAGCCTACCAGCGCTCTTGCCGCCATCTCGCACACTCCCGACAGAATGGCAAGCTCACTGTAGCCTAAGCCCTGTATGGTAAATCTTATTATATTTACAAGCGACAGGGGAAAATAAAATGATGACAGCCAAACCAGCATAAGCCTTGCATTCTGTAAAATTTCCCCGTTGCCTGCCTCGCTTTTATCAATAAATATGGATGCAAGCTCCTTTCCAAAAATCACAAGAACTACGCAGGCGGCGGCGGAATAAATAAGTCCCATAAGGGAGCAGGAAAGCATACCCTTTGTGACTCTGTCCGGCTTTCCCGCCCCGATATTTTGTCCCGCATAGGTTGCCATGGTAGAGCCCATAGCGTCAAAAGGGCAGCAGAAAAACATGCTTACCTTGTTTGCCGCCGTCACTGCCGCTACGGCTGTGGAGCCAAGGGAGTTTACTGCTGTCTGTAATATTACGCTTCCTATAGCTGTAATTGAATATTGAAGCCCCATAGGTATTCCCATTCTGCAAAGAGTAACCATATGGTGCCTTTCAGGCCTCCATTCGCCTTTCCTAACCCGCAGGACATCATATTTTTTTATCATGTATATAAGGCAGAGAACTCCGGAAATTCCCTGGGATATAACCGTTGCCAGCGCAGGCCCGTTTACACTCATATTAAACCACTTTATAGTTATAAAATCCAGCGCTATATTAATAACCGAAGAAATTATAAGAAATATAAGAGGCGCCTTGCTGTCTCCAAGGGCTCTTATAATTCCCGATAATATATTATATAAAAATATAACAGGTATTCCTAAAAATATAATATATATATACTCATAGGCATACTCAAATATATCAGAAGGAGTATCCATAAGCTTAAGTATATCTCTGCAGAAAACTGACACTGACATTGTCATTAATGCTGCAAAAAAAACTGACAGCCAGACACAGTTGGCTACATATTTTCTCAAATTTTTATAATCCTTTGCTCCAAAGCACTGGGCTATAGGTATTGCGAAGCCGTTGCATATACCCATGCAAAAGCCTATAACCATAAAATTTATAGAGCCCGTTGAGCCTACTCCCGCAAGCTCATTCACTCCCAAAACCCGTCCAACTATAATGGTGTCAACCATGCTGTAAAACTGCTGGAAAAGCATACCCAAAAGCAGCGGCACTCCAAAGCTTATTATAATTCTTTTTGGATTTCCTATAGTCATATCCTTTGTTCTATTTTCTTTATTTTCTTCTTTCATAATACTGTTCATAAAAATCACCTTCCAAATAAGGCTCTGTATAGAATTTCTGCAAAACTTCCATTGACACAGCCTTTGCTTTATTATCATTTCCCTTTGCCATACTGTCTGTTATTTTCTCCTCTGTTTCCTTTAAATAATAATGCCAGTCGCATATATATTTCTCATATGCTCTTAGGTTATCTATTCCAAGAAATGACTTTATCTTTACCTTTGTTCTGTTTTCCTTTTTACATTCATCCTTTAAGAGTATATATTTAAAGCCTCCGTTCTCATAATATCTTCCTAAGGGATACAGTCTGCAAAAGCCCGGTCTGAAGCCGTGTATCATGCATCTTCCCTTTTCATCCAAAAAGCCGCAGCCCCCTGTCCCAGCCTTCATTAATATATTTGGAAGTATAACTCCGTCTGCCATGTTAAGCTCTATCTTATCTCCTAAAAGCTCCATAAATGAAACCTTTAAATTGGTTGTAATATTATATATATCATATGGGTCAAGTATAATTGTATTTCCCACTGTCCGGCAGCAGGATGAACAGCCTGCGCAGCCGCCGCAGCCTGCTCTTACCATATCGTTTGATGTGTACAGTCTTCCGTCTGATATTTCCTCAAGGGTTCCCTCTCGTCTCATTTTTTACCTCATAATTCTAATATATTTTGTACAAATAACGCTGCGCTAAGCAAAACCTCCGGCAGATTCATATATTTCTACTTTGCTTTTATAAAGCTCAGCCTTTAAAGATTCTGTAAATAACAGAATGGCTGAAATCTGTTGATACTATATCCGAGCCTGTAAGTAATCTTATTATATAAACCGCTATAAACAGGAAGCATACCGCCTTAAGGAGATTATTTTCAGTCTCCTTTGAAATACATATTCTTCCCGTAAGCCTTAAAAGCGTATACACGGCGGCTATTATAACAAGCAAAAAAAGGGGATGATAATAAAAGGCAGCCTTAAAATCAAATGTACACGCTTTTATCAATGCCCTTGTCATTCCGCAGCCGGGACAGGGAACGCCAAAAAAATACAAAAAAGGGCAGTGGTAAAATACTAAAAGCATAATACCACTGACTGCAATAAAAAATATTATCTTAAAAAGCCCTTTTCCTTTCATAGGTTATCTCCATGTTTTATTCAGCTTTTTATCTGGCAACACGGTTTAATTCACTCTGAATAATACAGTATGTCACTACTCCGCCTCCAAGAAAACAGCATAAAAGATATAAAATACCGCTTGAGCTGTCCGTTGGAATACCGTTTCTTTGTTTCATCTCATTTACCTTATCTCCCGCCTTATACATCCAGTATAAAAAGTAAATATTACAGGTTATAATGGAAAAGATAAAAACCATCACTCCCGACTGCTCCTCTGTGTGACCGCTTGCATAATTCAAATCGTCCACAATATTTATAAACCAAAATATACCGTATATGCCGCATGTTATTATGGTCAGCAGAGCGCTCACAAGTATATCTCTCTTTTGTATGTTTACGCCATAGCCTGTTCCGTATGTGTTATTCCAGTTCTGCTGCGGTGTGCCAAAGTTGTAATTATAACCCTGATTATTCTGATTATTATAATCATTCTGATTATATTCATTTTGATTGTAACCGCTTTGATTATAATTGGTCTGATAGCTGTTTCCTGTGTTTCTTGCCCCGCAGTGGGGACAGAAATTATTATTGTCATCATAATTGTTTCCACAATTATTACATATCATATCTGTCTTCTCCTTATGAAATTAAATTTCGTTATTAAAGATTATCATAACTATTATATTATGTCAAACTATACTTCCTCCAAAATCACAAAGCCCCACTTTGGAAGCTTTATAACATTGCCATACTGTCCCATAAATCCGCTTATAAGCTCTCTTGCCTGCATAAACGGGCATACTGCAGTCTGCTCCCTGTCTGAATAATTAAATATATACGCCACATTTTTACCGTAGGCGTTTACTCCTCTTTTAACTATGACAGGAAAACCTTCCGAGCCGGCATTTGCCATAATGCCCGCCTGATTCATGGCCTCCTTAAGTATAACCTTAAGGGCCTTTTTGTCAAACATGCATCCAAAATAATATGTGTGTCCCATTCCGTAATTATTTTTTACTGCCGCCGCATATTGTCCCCAGTTGTCATGGTCATACCTGAGTATTGCCTGACCTCCGTACGGTCTTAAGCACTCCATAAAGCCCTCCGCCTTTAAAAACGCCATTGTCTTTGCCTGTCCGGCGGCATTTTTTGCTGATTTAAACACGCCCTGACCTTCATTAATATTTGCAAAATTATAGCCTGTAAGATATACGTCCTTTGCAACAGTAAACTCGTCATAAACTGTTCCAAAGCACTCGCTTAAAATATGAGGCTGGGAATCGCTGTATACCTTTACGTTTTCATCCGTAAAGCAGGATTTAAAGGTTCCAATAAGAGTTCCTCCGTTCCTTACAAACTCCCTTAGCCTTATAAGCGCGCTTTCAGGCACGCTGTACAAAGCAGGAAGAATAATTGCCCTGTACCGTGACAGATTTTCCTCCTGCGGGAATATAAAGTCACATTCATAATTCATCTCATACAGTGAATCATAAAGCCATCTCACCACGTCGTTGTAGTCCACATTGCCTCCTGACCTAAACCAGTTAAGGGCTGTTAGGGCCTCATTGCTTACCATAAAGGCAATCTGATTATTCTTCTTTAAATGCACAAGATGGTCTCCTATACGGTTTAAGTCATTTCCAACTGAAGCCGCCTCGTTATAAAGCCTGTTCTCTCCCATATCATGGCTTAAGAGTCCCTTCCAGTAGGTTTCAAAGGAATTGTGAATAGAATGCCAGTGCCAGTATTCCACCATATCTGCGCCGCTTGCCATATGGGAAAACGCCAGCTCCCTGAGCTGTCCGTTATACGGCACCCAGTCAACAAAGCCCTGAGCCTGTGTCTCTAATACAAGGTAATTATCTCCCTTAAGACTTCTTGTAAGGTCTCCGCAGAAGGAAATCTCAGCGCCTGTAAGATTTGACTGGGACGGATGGTAAATATCGCAGCCCGCTATATCTAAGCACTGTGACGCGTCATAATGATTTACGTCAGGCTGCACTCCATATGAGCCGCCCTTCCAGCCAAAGTCAAAGTTATGCGTAATAAACTGGTTTTCCTTTTTATATTCTCTTACTATGTCAGCCTGCCATGACAGAAACCTTGTCACAAGGCTCCTTTGGAATTTTTCAAGCTCTGCCCCAAGGCTTCCGTTTATTGTGCCGTTTACATCAGGAAAATCCGACCAGTCATGTATGGCGTTGCTCCAATAATTTAAGCCGTAGGCTTCATTCATTTTTTCCACGTCGCCCTCAAATTTATTCTTAAGATATTCAACAAACTCTGCCTGAACATTTGCTCCTGAGGTGCCGAAATGCTTAGTTTCATTGTCTATCTGAAAGCCTATGACGGCAGGATGTCCTGCCACATGCTCCATAAGCGTTCTTATAACACGCTCACAGCAGCTTAAATAATCCTTGTTTGTTATATCCATTATCTGTCTGGCGCCGTAGGTTTTTCTGCCGTCTCTTGTAGTAACCATTATATCCGGATATTTCTTTACCATCCATGCGGGAACGGCATATGTAGGAGTTCCCACAATAACGCCTATACCTGCGTCTCCCATAGCCTTAAGCACTCTGTCAATATGATAAAAGTTAAACTCCCCGTCAGACGGCTCTAAGGTGCTCCATGTAGATTCCGCTATACGTACCACATTTATTCCGGCGCGTTTCATCATTTCCACGTCTTTTCCAAGTCTTTCATAAGGCATGTACTCGTCATAATACGCCACCCCATACAACATTTTGTTTGTTTTCATTTCTAATACCTCACCTAAAAATTTTTATCAATATTACCTTTTAAGTTTTTTATATCATATTATGATTTTAAGCTTTTACATCATATTTTGATTTTATATTCCGTTTTTAGGACAAATATCCCTTAAGCAGCATTTTTCGCAATAGGGCTTTGTCCTTGCAGTGCATATTTCTCTTCCATGGTCTACAAGCCTGTGGCAAAGGCTGCTTCCCTCGTCGGGAGGTATAATTTTCCAAAGCTCCTTTTCTACCTTTCCCGGCTCCTTTATATTATCCACAAGTCCAAGCCTGTTTGATAATCTTATACAATGCGTATCCGTCACTATCGCAGGCTTTCCAAACACATCACCCAGAACAAGATTTGCGCTTTTCCGTCCTACTCCCGGAAGCTTTAAAAGCTCCTCCATGGTATTGGGAACCTTACCTCCGTATATGTCGCGAAGCATCTGCATACATTTACTTATATCCCTTGCCTTGCTGTTTCCCAGACCGCATGGCCTTACTATTTTTTCTATGTCTGAAGGACTGACGTCAGCTAGGGCTTCCACAGTAGGAAACTCCTTATATAAATCCTGCACAACCACATTTACCCTTGCGTCGGTGCATTGAGCCGCCAGCCTTACGCTTACAAGAAGCTTCCATGCGTCGTCATAGTCAAGGGTACATTCTGAGCGGGGATATTCGTTTTTAAGCCTTTCTATAATACACAGGGCAAGCTCCTTTTTTTTCTTAAGGGTAAAAGGCTTCCCTTTTTTCTTTTCGTCACTCAATATTTTTCACCTCTTAATATGTATCTTTTAAAGCGTCTATTTTAACTTCTCTTTATATCCTGTCTTTCATAAGAATATCTACCGTATGTCCCGAAGCCCCCATCAAATCCGGTCTTTCACAGGTTGCAAGATGATACTCCAAAAAATGCTTAAAGCCCTCCTCGTCCAGTCCGTTTAAAACAGGCCTTATATAATTTGCAGGTCCGTCCGCCGCTATAACCTTTATCCTCTTAAGTCCTGCAAGCTCATTAAACAGCTCCATATCCTCCAGTCTTACAAAGTGATACAGCTCATCCTCAGAGGCTGTCGTATGAAAATCACTGCTAAGCCTTCCGTCTTTTATACATTGATTTATATTATTTTCCTTAAATGCGTAGCTTATAACACTGTATTCATTCATAATATAAGCGGCCAGTATAACTCCGTCAGGCTTTAGCACTCTTTTTGCTTCCTTAAGCGCCAAAACCCTGTCCTCTGTCTTTCCAAGATGGTACATGGGGCCAAATACAAGGACCATATCAAATTCTTCATTCTGAAGCTTTTTAAGGTTTATGGCATTTCCCTTATATACCTTTACATTAAGTCCAAGCCTTTCTGCCTTCTGCTTTATTCTTCCTGCATTGTGCTGCACCAGCTCCACCGCCGTCACTTCATAGCCTTCCTTTGCAAGCTCTATGGAATATCTTCCGGTGCCTGCGCCTACGTCAAGTATCCTTGGATTATCCTTTCCCTTAAGATATTCATGTATATACTTAAGGGAGGTTATAAACTCTACCTGGCCGTGCCTTGTGTTAAGGCGCTTATCCTCATTAAATTTATTGTAATACCGTTCTAACGGCGTCATTTCCTTCATGGCCTGCCCTCTTTATACAGCTAATCTATCTTCAATATAAGCTCCAGCACTCTCTTACCGCTTACTTCCATTTCCTCTCTTGTAAGAAGTCCCTTTTCCTTAGCCATAATAAGCCTTTCCGGCTCACCGAGCGCCATCTTTACATCATTTCCTGCGGCAGCCTCCTTGTAATGCTCGCCAAATGTCCACCAGTCTGATGTAACCATACCGTCAAAGCCCCATTCGCCTCTCAGTATGTCTGTGAGAAGCTCTTTATTTTCAGAGGCCCTGTGTCCGTTTATTATGTTGTAGGAGCTCATTATGGCGTATGGCTTTGCTTCCCTTACAATAGTTTCAAACGCCTTAAGATATATTTCCCTAGCCGCCCTTTCAGACACTCTTGAATCGCTGTTCTTTCTATTGGTTTCCTTATTGTTTAACGCAAAGTGCTTTACGGTGGCTCCTATATGCTGCGACTGTATTCCCCTTACCATGGCTCCTGCCATTTTACCTGTCAGGAAAGGGTCCTCTGAATAATATTCAAAATTTCTGCCGCACAAAGGACTTCTGTGTATGTTTATGGCAGGAGTAAGCCATACGGCTATATTATTTTCCTTTACCTCTCTTGCGCCGGCTCTGCCTACCTCATATACTATTTCATCATTCCATGTACATGCAAGCATGGTGGAGCATGGGAATGCCGTTGTGCATACGCCGCATTCCTCCCATATTCTAAGACCTGCAGGTCCGTCTGCCGTCATAACTGAAGGTACGCCGTATTCAGGAAGTCCTCCAAAGCCGCAGGTATTTGCCACGCCTGTGTTTGGCACGCCTCCAAGAAGCACCGCAAGCTCCTCGTCAGTAAGCTGCTTTATAAATTCATCTACCGACAATTTTCCCTCTGCTACCTCCGTAAAAGGCTTTATACCCTCCTTGTATCTCCATCCCCAAAGTATATGTCCCTTAAGGCTTCTTACGGCAGGCGTCATTCCGTCAAGAGGCTCCTTTGCCATAAACGGCAGCTCATTGCTGTCAGGATTGTTAGGCTCTGACTGTGGAAGCTCCTCAAAGGCGCCGTCGGACATCATTCTATGTTTAAGGGCCGCAGGGGCCAGCTTACTTGAAAGCTGCTTTAACACCGTATCCTTATCTACCTTATATATAAAAGCTGATTTCCTTGTATTTCTTACAGATGTGCCTGTATGGAAGCAGTATTCTCCCTCCTCCAGCACATAAGCTGACTTAGCTGTCTTTCCAAGGTCATCATATGATGCAAAGTCATATGGTTTTACGTTAAGGGTAAGTATCTGTGTTTCCCCCGGCTTAAGAAGCCTTGTCTTCTTAAAGGCAACAAGGCTTCTCTTTGCCTTTCCAAGCCTTCCCTGAGGCGCCTCTGCATATATCTGCACTACCTCCCTGCCTGAAACGTCGCCTGTATTTGTTACCTCTACAATAAACTGTATTCCTTCCCTTACATCCTTTTCATTAACCGCGCTCTTATTTTTTTCCGTTATCCATACCTCATTTCCCGCCTCTGTCAGAAGTATTGTTCTAACTGACTTTTCCTCTACCCGGAAGGTAGTATAGGACATACCAAAGCCAAACTCATAATTTACCTTTTCATATGCGCCGGGAATAGTCTCAAAATATCTGTAGCCTACATAAATATCCTCCGTATAATCCACGTACTTATCGTTCTCATGGAAATTATATGATGAAGGATAGTCCTCCAGTGTTCTCGCGAATGTGTCTGAAAGCTTTCCTGACGGACAGCCTATCCCGCATAAAAGCTCTGCTGCGGCGCTTCCGCCCTCCATGCCTCCCTGCCATGCCATAAGCACCGACTGTATGGCTTCATCGTCCTTAAACCAGCAGGTATCTACCATACCGCCTACATTCATTACCACGATAATATTAGGAAAATATTCCTTTACCTTTTCTACCATGGCCTTTTCTCCGTGGGTCAGATAAAAATCCCCGTCCTCAAAAATATTGTCTTCATCTGTATTTTTGTCATATTTGCTCTTTCTGTCCCAGCCTTCACCTGAAAATCTGCAAATACTGATAACAGCCGTATCCGTAAAGGCTCTTGCTCCCTTGCACATCTCGTCGGTAAGGACAGGCTCTACCGTCATGCCCGGCTGTATTCCCTTATCATACTGCTCTTTAATGTTTTTCTTATAAAAATCTGCAAGCTCCTCATATACGCTTACTCTGTCCTTAAGCTGCTTTAAGCCCTCGTATAGATTTACCGTGTATTCTACGGTTACGTCGCCGCTTCCGCCGCCTCCCTTTACGTAATCTATGGTTCCCTTGCCAAAGAGCGCTACCTTTGCTCCCTGTGAAAGAGGCAGCAGTCCTTTTTCATTTTTTAAAAGCACCATGCCCTCCTTGGCTGCCTCCTTTGAAAGAAGCTTATGCTCCTTACATGCCGTTACACGCTCTCCGTTTTCACCTAATGGTAAATTAGGCTGATATATGCTTCTTTGCCACTTAATCATACGATTTTCCTCCAACATTATTGATAATTGTATATTACCACTTTTTTGTGAAAAGGTATACTGATTTTGTGCATATTTTTTTAGCGTCTAATGCCGGAAAGTATTAAATATTTTTTGGTTTCATATAGAAAATGCCACAATCCATATATTTTCATAGGATTGTGGCATATATAACCGCAAACGAATTAATCAGATAAAATTTCGCCATCAACAATACGCAATTTTCTGCTGCAGTAATCCGACACCTTTTCATCATGTGTTACAATTATCACTGTTTTTCCTTTTTTATTCAATTCTTTAAGAATATCCATAATCTCCTCTCCGTTTTTTTGATCCAGTGCACCTGTTGGCTCATCTGCTAAAATAACAGAGGGATTATTTATTAATGCACGGGCAATCGCTACTCTCTGCTGCTGTCCTCCTGATAATTGGCTTGACTTTTGATTTATTTGCTTTTCTAACCCCATTAGCTTCAACATATCAATGCTTTGCTTAATCATTTCTCCTTTTTTTAGCTTTTTTCCTTTTTTTATTGTATTTGAAATAATTAATCCCATTTTAACATTTTCCAAAGCAGTTAAATCCCTTAACAAATGAAAACTCTGAAATACAAATCCTATTTTTTCACTTCTGAATTTTGCTCTCCGGGTCTCACTTATTCTGGACACATCTATATTATCTAATGTATATTTTCCCTCATATTCATTATCCAATAATCCTAATATATTCAGCATAGTTGATTTTCCTGAGCCAGAGGGTCCCATTAAAGATACCATTTCTCCTCTTTTAATCTGTATGCTTATATCCTTAAGAGCTTTATACCTGCACTCATCCGTTCCATAAAATTTACTGACTTTTTCCAATTTAATCATAATTTTACTCCCTTTCCTCTATCAACTCAACCGGCTGTATCTTTCTTATTTTGTTTATTGGAGGTATTATACTTAAAATCATACATCCTATCATACAACTAAAGCCTGTCAAAAATATCCTTAAATTAAAATATACATTTGTTGTAAATTCAATTTGACTTAATAATAAATTACATGCAATTAATGCAATAAAAAATGAAAATATAAACAATATTCCCAATTCTAACGTAATAAGCAGTCCAAGATTTTTTCTTGAAAAACCTAAAGCCAAATATATACCAAATTCTTCTTTTCGCTGTAATATTCCCGCCAAAATTGTCCCTATACATCCTAAAACCGATAATACAAGCAATATAACGGAAAAGCATAATATTGTAATAATAAACGGCTTATGACCTCTGTAATACTCATTCACCTGATTTTTCAATGCCATTACATCTATAAATATATTATTATCTGCATAAATTTCATTTATTTTTTCTATTATCTCTTTTGACTCGCTATCATCACCGGTATTTACAGCTATCATTGTGTTATACTGATAGCCTTCAATACTTCCGCACTCTTTATTTGACGGCATAAATATCAAAGAACCGGTACAAGGCTTAACTCCGTCTGACATTGGAATAGTATTACCTCCTAAATAATATGATTTTGAATCTATAACCCCTGCAACCTTGCATTTTTGTCCTTTAAGCTCCTGTATCCCAAAAGTTGTATTATAAGGATAGATTTTTGCAAATTCTTCTGTTACAAGGACAGGTATTTCCTCCTCATCATTACTATATTTTTTTAACGGTTCAACAGACCCTTCCATAAGCTTAAATTCTACCATAGAAAAATAATCCTCATACGCAATCACACCATCTGCTATATCGCCCTCTGAAGTTTCCCAAATTACTCTTTGAAACAATGCAAGCTTCTCTATATCTTCTTCTTTCTTTAGCTGTCTGATACTTTTAATATATCTTTCAATATTACTGTCATTTATACTCAAATCATTCTCTGTATAATCAAGTACCTGCATAGTTCCCAAGTCAACTATCTCTCCAAGTTGTTCCTTATACCTTAACAAGTTATCAATCATTACAGCCGAATATAATAATGCAAAAAAACCTACTGTAAACTGTATAAGCATTAAAATGGTCTTCTTTCTTTGCTGCCTGTATGTATTATATATTAATTCTCTCATATTTTACCTCATACCTTCTGCCGGCTGTATCCTTGTCACCTGTCTTGCCGGAATTATAGCGGCAAGCATACCACATATTATTGTAACCGCAATGGCAACAATAATATTTATATATGTTATCTGACAATATACCCCATTTCTTATCAAAAACTCATCGGCAAATTTTATAACTAATTCCTGTATAAAAATAGCTGCGGCAGCACCTATCATTCCCATACAGATAATTTCTTTTACAAGATTTCTGATAATATAATCATTATCTGCTCCTAAAGCCTTAAAAACAGCTATATCCTTTTTTCTGTCAAGCATCCAGTATACCATTAAATTTGTTATATTAATTATGGCAATAGTAAAAACTAACGCCGAGGCTATTGCTGTCATAACAATACTGTTACTAAAACTTTCATTTTCTCTTTCCTCTAAATTCATATAATTAATTTCTATGTTTCTCTGTTTACATATATCTGTAATTTTATCAAAATTTTCAATAAGCTTATCCTTACCGCTTTTTAATAATATAAAATAATTATTCAAACTAAAGTATTCTTTATTTTCATTATAAAAATCCTTTATAGGAATATATATTACATCATCCCACTGTGTTTCTCTATTATCCCTGCCACATATTCCTATTATTCTGCATCGCATATTATTAACTTCAATATAATCATCAACGCCTGCTTTAATTTCTTCCGCAATATCCTTACCTATCACAATCTGCTTTTCGTCATCTGTCATATGACCTTCCGTAAAATAATTACCCCTTATTATCGGAATATGCCAATCCTCGCTCTTCAAAAAATTTATGGGAATAATCTGACAAGATTTTCCATTATCATCAATTTTTATATTTTCCATTGATACTATCTGTATTTCACCATATCTGACCAATTCATCGGCAATAAAAATAAAATTCTCCATGCTACTGTTTTCTTTCATATTTATTTGAATTTCCAACTGATTATTGGGATTTCCCGAATTATTATCATAAGCTTGTTTTATTGTTTCTATTGTAATACTGGTTCCAACTGACAAAACTATATTGCCTACCAAAAACCCCAAAATCATAAGGAAAACAGTAAGACTTTTGCTTTTCCACTGTCTTAAAATATATTCTTTCATTATTTACTTTACCCTTATTGTATACCTTTCTGATGATATAATATAATATTTGTTTGTTCCTGTGAAATCATATGGCTGGCAAAACAGTTCAAATTCATATGTTCCTTTTTCTTTTGGTGCTGTGAAATGTATATTTAATTCACCTTCTGTTCCCTTTTCTAAATTTATGCAGGAAATTTTCTTATTATTTATTTCTATTTGCTTAGAATTCAAACAAGCCCACATAAGAATATTTCCGCTGTTTTCATTTACACCTATTGTCATACGCATTTTTATTTCTTCACCCGGTTTAACTTGGAGTAAGGCAGTATCTTTTCTGTTTAAACATTCTAATAGTATTTCTGTTCTTTGCGCTGATTTTATATTACTAATCTCCTGATTACTGCAGTTTATATCTGTCTTCAAACCATCCTGATTAATAAATTCAAAATTCAAGCATACTGTTCCTAATTCTCTTGCTAATTCATTTTCTCCACAATATATATCAATATCCTGTCGTATGCTCAAAACAAAATTATTAGTATAAACAAAATTTTCCCTTGGAATCAATATATTTACAATTTTCTCCTCCTCAAATTCGTTTATACTAAATATATATGTCAATACTTTTTCGTAATTATCACCGATATTAAAGCTTATTTGATTATAATTATTCATCAAAGCCACTTCAAACCTTTCAGCTCGGTCATCATACTTATTTACTTTTATTTTTAATTCTACATTCCCATTATCATCAGCATATTCACTATAATTTAATTTAAACTTATTTATAATATTTTCCTCATTACATTCAACACATATTCGAGTATTAATATTGTACTCCTCTACCTTTTTGTCTGTCCTAAAAAAAAGATTTATTAACAAAAAAAATATTATTGTAATAACTACTGATGAAAAAAATATTATTATATTTCTCATATATTTTCCATTTTCAAAGGAACTGTCTTAATAAAAATATACCTAAACTATATCATATAATATTTTGTATTTTTTAGTAATACAGTTCCTTATTTCCTATATAATTTTAATAGTTCTTTTTTGCATACCCTGTCCAATATGCTCCGTCTGCAGTATATCCTGTGTGATTTGACGTAAAGGTTGTTCCTGAGCTTTTATATGTTGGTCCAGATACCCAGTCGGTTTCTACCTGACAGCTTGATTTCGTAGATGCATAAACAGACTTTGTAGTATATCCACTTTTTGTTACTGTACATTTTGCTGAAATTGCTCCATTAGGACCTATTGTTTCAGCATATCCTTTTGGAGCTGAATATATTGGATTTTTTGTGTACAAATATCCTGTAGGCCTATATGTCATAGCACTTGCGCCTATACTTCCTGCTAACAGTATCCCTGTTATAATTCCTAAAAAAATTGATTTTTTCATTCCTTAATTCCTTTCTTTATGTTGTTTTTGCACCTTAAAAGCCCTTATTTCTTAATTTGAAACCTCCTGCTTCCCTCCTTTCATTTTTAGTCTCCCTCAAAAACTTATAACACATAAATATTTTCATTTTCAAGCATATGTTGCTTATAGGTTAAATAAGTTGTTTAAAGGTAATTTTTACAATATATTTTTCTTCCGTCTTTTTGTATGCAAATATACTATCTTTTTTTCTATTGCTTTTACTATATTGTCCAATCCAAATTCAAAGTTTACATCCTTTAAGTTTCTCTGATATATTTTTAAATGTATTTCCAAATATAATGCTTATATCTACTTTATTTACACCTATTTCATTTTCCATATAACCTATTATATTATCAATGTAGTCTGATATATCCCTACTACCATTTTCATCTGCAAGTTCTTCTATAACATAAGGTGATTACTTATCTCATGCCTAAAACGTCTGGTTTTCTCCTCTTTTTTTATAATATTTACATAAACCTTTTTATATGTCATTTTAACTCTCCATTAAAATCTATAATTTAAATCATATTCTATGTATGCCCTCTCAAATTCCTTTTTTCTGTCTCTCGCTACCTTTATTTTTTCATTTCCAACATATATATATCCATTTCGATAATCATCTATTATTGAAAAATTAATTACAACTTGCCTATCAACTCGAAAAAATAATTTTGCATCAAGTTCCTCAAGTATTTTCTTTATTGATGTTACCTTTCTGAACTCCTGCTTACCCATCCTGCATAATATATACCCATTATATGCAATTATACGCTCAATGTCTTTTTGTTTTATATCATAACTTTCTCTTGCATAATACAATTTTATTGTTTTTTCTCCTATCATGTGATTTTCTATTATATTAAATGCAATATTTATATCTTTTGGAGTATATGGTTTTGTAATATAATCGCTCACCCCTATATGAATGCCCTCACGCATTTTATCCTTTATATTTGTTGATATAATAATTATACATTTTGGATTCTTCCGTTTTATTAATTTCGCTACTTCCAAACCATTTACTTCCGGCATTTCTATATCTAAAAATACCACATTAATATTATTCACAATATCAAGAAGTTCTCTTGCTGAATTAACAATAATAATATTTGCATTTAATTGCCTTTTCTCTAATTCCTTATCAATAAGCCTTTCTAATCCTTTTGCCACAATATTATCATCATCACATAAACATATCCTTATCAAAATTTCCTCCTTATTATAATTTTTCATAAAAATATACTTAAATTTAACTTTTTAGACAACTTTTTCAATAATATATTCACTTATTTATAATACATTAAATATAAAATATTGTCAATTCTTCTTTAAATACAATTCAGTAATTAATTCCTCCTGCAAATAAAATTTTTTTCTAATATCTTACGTACAGGAGGAAATTTTGCATAAAAATATCTTTACTTACATATAGTGTGCTTTTATACTTTTCTTAAAAGAAACCATATCTCCCCAATATTATATATAAACGCTATTGCATATACAAGCATTGTTGCTGCCAATTCGTCCGGCTGAATTGATTTGATACCCGCAATGCAAATTATTCCTGTTATTGCCATTAAAACCGCCGCTCCTATTGCTATTTGCAAAAAAACATATCTAAGTACGTCTGATTCTCTTATTGGAAGGTATTTTATCTCAGAATACAGCTCTTTTATCTGTATTGTTTTAGGCTCATACATAATGTCAATAAACATATCAACAAATATTACCAGACACATAACGCTGTACCATTCAATTCCGTCAGTTAAAAGCCCATAGCTCCAGCCTGCGCATAGAATTATGCTGAATACTGCCAAGCCCCATTTTCTTCCGTACAGTGAAAATAACCCTTCATATATTCTTTTTATATCTCTATATGTGTTTTCTTTGGAAGCCGTCCTTTTTATCTGTATTTCACCTTTTGCTTCTATACTGCCTTCTTCCTTGATTCTGCCGCGGTTTTCTTTATCCTTATAATACATAACGGCTGCTATATCAGGTATTTCCGTGACTATATTAAGCTCCCTGACCTTATCCTTTATACTGTTAAAGCACGCTGTCATGGCTGTAACCGAGGTTTCCTTTTCTTCATATGACAGTATTGCTTCCTTTGGCAGTGAAGCCAGAGCCTCCTTACTTCCCTTTAACAGCATATAGCTGTCATTTAAGCCTTCCCTGTCATAAAGCTCCACAGTTCCGTCTTCGTTTACAAATATTATATAATCGGCTTTTCTATCAATGTCATCCGTAAGGTGAGTAGCCATAATTACGGTAATATTTCTCTCTATTGTTATATCCCTTAAGAGCTTCATAAAGTCCTCTCTTAAGGATACGTCAAGAACTCCCGCAGGCTCGTCAAGGAGCATTACCTTTACATGTCTTGCCAGCACAAGGGATATTTTTACCTTTATCTTGTCGCTTGCGGAAAGCATATCTATCCTGTCTTTTCTGTTTATATTATACATATTAATATATTCCAGATATTCCTCTATCTTAAAGCCTTCATAGGTTTTCTCATGGATTATTCCGTTCTCATATACGGTAAGGTCCTTAAAAAGCTTCTGCTCCCCGGATATAATTCCTACGTTCCTTTTAAGATATACTAAATCCGTATGGTTGTTTAAGGTGATTTCCCCGCTATGGTTATCCTCCCTTCCGCACAAAAGCTTAAGAAGGGTGGATTTTCCCGCACTGTTTCTGCCTACCATGCCGTACAGCATTCCCTCCCTTATGGAAAAGGAGGCTCCTCTTATAATATAATCATCTTTTCTTTTATACTTAAAATATAAATTATCCACACCCATTATAATTTTATTGTCAATTATGTTGTCCCTGCTAATGTCTTTATCCATATTTATACTATTATTTTTCATCCCATATCACCTCTATCATTCCCAGCATTTCCTCCTTGGAAATTCCTGATTTTTTACATTCTCTTACAAGCTCCTGTATATCGTTCTCTATTCCCTGTATCTTTTTTTCCTTAAGCATGTTTGTGTTCTGCTTTGATACAAAAAACCCCTTTCCAGCCTTGGAATATATAAGCCCCTCCTTCTCTAGCTCCTCATAGGCCCTGTTTGTAGTTATAATGCTTATCTGCAAATCTCTTGCCAGTCCCCTTATGCTTGGCAGAGGGTCCTCCTCCTTTATATTTCCTGCAATTATCTCATTTTTTACTGCCCTTACTATCTGTTCATATATAGGGAGGTTTATGTTGTTTGAAATTATTATGTTCATGGTTTTGCCATCCTTCCGCTTTCCTTGTCTCTTACCATAAAAGCTACCTAAAGGTTTTTATCATAAGGTTTTTCTTTACATATACGCATATATATACGCCATATGCGGCAAAGCTCAAAACTGCCAGAAGCTCCGGCAAAAAAAACACGGGCCTCATGATTCTTTCCCCTGCCGCATCTGCAATAATTTTCACGGCTAAAATCCAGACAAGGCTTAAGCCCTGCGCCATTTTCCACGTCTGTATTTCCTTTAAACCAAAGTTAATATATAACAGCCATGTATTTTTTATTATGACATATATAATCAGCGCGGCAGCCATAAAAAGCTCCTTTAATACAAAAGCATATGACAGCCTTTCGTCTGACAATATGTATATAATATAGCTAACGGCTTCTATAACTGCACACATTAACAGCTCAACAGCAACCGTAACCCTATACTTAGCTTTTATATACTCCCCCACATTTACGGGTATGGCGTATATACAGTCAGAAATATTGCTTTTAAGCATGGAATCGCTTATTGCTATAAATGGAATTATAATATATATTTTTTCGTTTACACACACTGCGCTGAAAAAACCTATAAAAATAATAGCCAGTGTTATTGTAATAATATAATTATATGGCTTTTTTATTTTAGCAGGAGGAAAATCTGAATATACCTCCTGCAATACAAGCTTTTTCATTATATATTGCCTCCTTCCCTTATTTCCCTTATGCTTTTTACATCATGCTTTTTCCTCCATCCTTTTAAAGTACTCCCTAATTCCTCCTTCTTCCATAAGCTTCTCTATATCCGTTTCACAATCCACCCTGCCATTCCTTAAAGTAACAATATAATCTGCTATACCCTCCAAATCCTCCGGCAGCTTAGTTGACATAACTACCGTATGCTCTCCGTCAGCCATAATATCTGAAAGCCTTCTCTTTACCTCTATCCTGAATACCGGGTCCAGGCCCTCCATTGCGTCGTCAAAAAGCAAAAGACCTGCATCATGGGCAAGGGAAAAGGCAAGCTGCAGCTTAACCGCCTGTCCCTTTGACATTTTTCTGATTATTTTGTCTGTGTCAACCTTCATCTCCTTACACAATCCTAAAAATTTTTCTTTGTTAAAATCCTTATAAAACCTGCCGTACATTTTCATGCAGTCTATAGCTGATAACTGCTCTCCAAAGGGGCATTTATGAAAAATAAAGCCTATTGTTTCCTTAGCCTTTTCAGGCTCTTTTATTAAATCATATCCCCCTATGCGTATTTGTCCCTTTGCAATTCCGTGTATTCCCGCAATGGCTTCCATAAGGGTTGTTTTTCCTGAGCTGTTTTTTCCTATAACAGCCGTCACAAAGCCCTTTCTTATATTAAGGGAAATATCCTTCATGTGGAAGGTATTGTTTATGATGCTTGCGCCGTCTATGGAAACAGCGGCTTTAGTGTCTTTCTGTAATTCCTGTAAAGATGCCGCCATTATACGCACCTCCTTACTGCTTTTCATATAAAAAACAAACTGATAATATACTGTATATATTAATATATACAGTATATTATCAGTTTTGTCAATACAAAATATAAATATGTATGCAAAAATTTTACTATTGACTTTTAAACATCAACCATTATCAATCATAGGGATGTATTTTTTCAGGAATAAGCTCAGCCATAGCATTTGCAGCAAGCCGTGTCAGGTCATAACGATACCACACATAATCAGAATCTGTAAATTGCATCCAAACCATAATTCCGTTCCAGCCATTTTCATATACAGACTTATATTTATCTGCAAGCGTCATATTAATTTCTGCCCCATCATCATTATGTGTTTCACCGATAATACATGGCTTTTTATCCTTAAGTCCAAATTCGTAAGGAGATTTATCCCATGGAAATCCAAACCAGGGCTTCTGCCAGTTATAATAGTGAGTGCTGTAAAAATCAAGGTATGCCTTACTGTCATCTGTCAATTTCCGGAGATATTCGTCGGATACCTTGTTTCCCTCGTATTCATCGGAATTATATTTTATAATGCCTATTCCGACAGTTACAAGAATATCACTGTTCTCATGAATTACCGCTGCGCACTTCCCAAAGAAATATGAAAGCTTCTCCCAGCCAATCCTTCCGCATTCCTCGTTTTCATATACCCAGTCAGGCTCATTCATAATATCTATTGCAAAGATATATTCTTCATCTGCATATCTTGTACAGAATTCCTTTACATATTTTTCAGCGTACTTATCAGCTTTAGCCTTATCCGAAATAAGCGCCTGCCATTTTCCTGCGCTGCTTTTCGGTTCCTTGAAATGGTCAAAGGAAAGAAACGTAGGCATAACATATATTTTATGTTTTTCATCCAGCTTAAAAAGCCTGTCAAGATTATCCCAGTGTTTCTCATTTATCCCGGTTATATTTCCCTCATTATCAAGCCTTATAATATCTTCGCCGTTACAGTTGAGCCATATTCTTGTACAGTTAATATTATCGCCGGCAAGCCTTGCAAACTCATTATCCCAAAATTCTTCATCCATATTTCCAGTGAAATCGTTCCATTTCTGCCATGGAGTATTTACTCCGTTTATCCAAAGTGTTCTGCCGTTTACGACAAAATCAGTACCTGCAATGCTTACTCTTGCAGAATGCTCTGATTTATGTTCAATCGTTTCCGTAGCTTTATTTTTATCATCCTTTGAAGAGGCGTCTGTTTCCTTTCCGGTAATTTTAGCCGTTCCATTATTGCTGCTGCACGCGGAAAAAAGCAGCATTGCTGAAAGCGGCAGTAAAAATATTGTTTTGAGTTTTCTAAGCATAGCTATTCTCCTTATGTTATATATAGGACATCTATACATATGCCGCAATAAGCCTAAGGGTATTTTCCACTCCGTCTCTATGGGAACGCTCATATCCGTGGGACGCATACACTCCGGGGCCTATAAGCCCATGCTTTGCGTCTGCGCCTCCGCTTATTGCCGCGTCCGCGTCGGAAGCGTAGTGAGGGTAAATATCGGCGGCATAATCTATTTT
Organism: uncultured Lachnospiraceae bacterium; assembly: GCA_910584685.1. Lineage (GTDB taxonomy): Bacteria > Bacillota > Clostridia > Lachnospirales > Lachnospiraceae > CAG-303. The sequence continues at coordinate 90,304 of CAJUAO010000012.1, forward strand.
ATTTTCCTTTGCCGTACTTACCAGCTTTTTTACGACATCATAATGGTATGGCCCTGCGCTGTCCTTTACGCATATTGATACCTGACGCTCCGTACATTTAAGGCCTTCTCCCACGCAGCCCATATCAACGGACAAAAGCTCTGTCACCTCGTCTGCTATAGTCGCCGAGGCTCCGTGACCTACCTCCTCAAAAACTGTTATGTGCTCATATACCTTTCTTGACGGCGTTATGTTATTATCCTTTAAATACTTTGCGTATCCCAGAAGTATGGCTGCGCTTAGCTTATCATCAAGGAAACGGCTTTTTATATAGCCTGTTTCTGTTATTCTTGTACGGGGCTCCACACATACGAAGCAGCCTGTTTCTATTCCCAGCCTTTCCGTATCCTCTGCATTTTTTACATTTTCATCTATAACTGCCTCAATCGTATCAAAGCTTCTCTTTTTGTCATTATATTCACCGTTCACATGTATTGAAGCATTGATAAGCTGTATGGTTCCGGTATAAATTCTGTCGTCGTATGTGTATATACGGCAGTTTTCGCCCTCTATATTGTTTGCATTCAGCCCTCCGGCAGGAGATAACCGGAGCGCTCCGTTCCCTTTTACCTCTGCCACCATTGCGCCTAACGTGTCCGTGTGGGCCATCAGCACAAGTCCGTTTCCTAAGCCTCCCATGTCCACCAGTATACCGCCCTTTACGGTTTTAACAGGAGTATAGCCTAAACGTGTATATTCCTCCATAAGGTAATCGCATACCTTTTCGGTAAAGCCTGTAGGACTGTCGATTGATATAAGCTTTTCTGCCTGCTCTAAAATATAGTCTATGTATTTCTTCATTTTTGTTTTCACGCCCTTCATGTATTTTATTAGATACTTTATTATAATTTATCATTCTTCATAAAGTCAACAAATTACATTATAATATTTATTAACTTCAGAAATGCAGGAGAAAAGATTTTATAATCAGATTAAATAAATTTTATTTATTACTGGACTAATTATTTTTGGTCTGTTATAATCAAAGTACATTGCTTGTTTTTCTGTTCTTTTTGTATGTCAGATGATATATTCAAGTGTAAAGTATCGTACTACAAAATACTTAACGGAGAATATTTTATGATGAACAAAAAAGAACTTATAAATGAAACAAAACCACTAATTGAAACCACGGTAACAGCAAACAGGGAGCATAAGGACAAAGTATTTCGACTTCTCTTTAATAATAAGAAAAATCTTATGGACTTGTACAATGCTCTTAACAAATCAAATTACACTAATGAAAAAGATTTTACAATAAATACACTTGATAATGCTATATTTATGTCTATGAAAAATGATATTTCATTTATTGTAGGCAGCGATATGTGTTTGTATGAACACCAATCAACGGTTTGTCCAAATATGCCGTTGCGGGGATTATTTTACATAAGCGAGCTTTACAAAAGGATAAAAGAGGAGAAACGACTATATTCATCTACGCTTATTGATATCCCTACTCCTTACTACATAGTTTTCTATAATGGAATAAAAAATATGGAAGACATAACTATACAAAGATTATCAGATGCCTTTTTAAATAAAAATAAAAAATATGAAGCTATAAGTATTGCAATAGACGAATGTATAAAACAAAATATACTTTCTGACTTTTTAAAGAAGCACAGAGCGGAGGTGGTGAACATGTCAATATTCGAATATGACGAGGAAGAAGCTAAAGAGGTTTTCAGGGAGGATGGACGTATCGAGGGAATGCTTCAGGCAAAAACCATGGATATTTTAGAACTGTTGGAGGACATAGGTGAAATATCCCAACCTCTTAAAAATAAAATATGTTCTCAGACTGATGTGGATATATTAAGAAAATGGCTTAAGGCTGCGGCAAAATCAAGCAGCCTTGAAGAATTTGAAAGCCTTATGGTAAAATAGTTATATGCTCCCTTCTAAGCAGACAAGTGAATTAACAAAAGCTTGTTACTTAGGAGGGAGCATATAAATTTACCTGCAATATGACTCTTAATTACTACTAGCTAAGCAATGAGAGAACTCCCTGATTAGCCTGATTAGCCTGCGCAAGCATTGACTGGCCTGCCTGCTGGAGTATGCTATTCTTTGAGTAATTAACCATTTCCTCAGCCATATCTGTGTCGCGGATACGTGACTCTGCAGAAGTAGTGTTCTCAACTACGTTGTCTAAGTTTGCAATAGTATGCTCAAGCCTGTTCTGAACTGCACCGAGAGCTGAACGCTGTGATGATACCGTAGCAATAGCGTCTGATATTGCGTCAATAGCATATGTTGCATCTGCTCCTGTTTCGTCCATAACATTTATTCCCTTTATGCCAAGTCCCGCTGCCGACATGGAATCAATATTTACATTGATTTTATTTGTCATATCAGCGTCTGCGCCTACATGGAGATTAAAAGATAATCCGTTATCTACGGCAACCTTGCCCTTTGTAATTTCGAAAGTTCCATCTCCATTATTTTTAACCTCTGATAATGTAGTTTCATCTGCTCCAATATCTGAAGCCGCCTTTAGGGCCTCTGCCATCTTATCATAGGCTTCGTTCAGGGAAATTTCAGTTACCCTTTCAGAAGCAGATGGAAGCGAATAATAGGTATTTGTACCATCATTTACATACATTCCTTCCTTTACAAGCTCTGCAATATCATCTGCGGTATATGCTGTTCCATCCTCTTTCGTTGTTACTCCTACCGTATATTCATCTCCGGTAATTGTTCCGTCAGACGCCAGCTTGCTGCCAATTTTTACTGTATCTCCTGCTGATAATGTCTTTATCTTTTCCTGAATACCGTCAATTGTTGCAATACCATTAGGAGAAGGTACTGTTCCTGTCTTTCCTGTAGCAGCAATAGTATATTCTTCACCACCTGCTACAGTATAATCAGCTGCTGCTGCATTATTCGCAGGCGTATTTTCGTAAAAACCTGCAACAGAGTTTCCTGTTGTATTTGCAGCATAATATGTGTAAGTTTTTCCATCCGCTTCCACAGTATCTCCTGCTGCCCAGCTAATTGTATTTGGTGCGGTATCCAATGCTGTATTCGCATTACCAACAACCGTCTTTGTCTTCCCGTCAGTTACAATAGTGTCACCATCCCGCATGGTTGTTTCGTTTCCGTCTGCATCCTTCCATTTGCTGTCGGTTGTATCATATGTGTAAGCAACACCGTTTTGAATTAACTTATCTCCTTCAGTATTACTGTATTCCTTAATAGACTGATAATCATCAGCCTTTGACGAGCCGACTATTGTGTACTCTGTTCCTCCAATTGATACCTTGCTTCCAACAGATAGAGCATCCGCCGTAAAAACAGCTTTCCCTTTATCATCTGCAGCATCAGCCAAAGAGCCCTTAAGTCCTGCATCATGTGCATTCAATGTCTTTGTTCCCTTTGTTCCGTCACCCTTTAACAGATACGTCTCATTAAACTTAGTTGTTTCAGCAACCCTGTCAATCTCAGTTACAAGCTGGTCAATTTCAGCCTGAATAGCCTGACGGTCTGACTCTGAATTTGTGCCGTTTGCTGCCTGTGTGGCAAGCTCATTCATTCTCTGAAGCATATCATGTACTTCCGTCAACGCGCCCTCTGCTGTCTGTACGGCTGACACTCCGTCCTCAGCATTTGTTGCAGCGCGGTCAAGACCTCTTATCTGTTTTCTCATCTTCTCAGATATTGTAAGCCCTGCCGCATCATCTGCTGCTCTGTTGATTTTATAGCCGCTTGACAGCTTTTCTGTTGACTTTGCCTGTGAACCTGCTGTTATTCCTAACATTCTGTTGGCATTCATTGCCTGCATATTGTGTTGTACTACCATAATTTTGTACCTCCGTGTTTAATATTTTTTTATATACCAAAAACTCCGTTTTCTGGTATTTTTATAATAAGCAGACCCCTAGGTTAGCCTGCGTTATTAACTGCATTTTTACATTTCATTTAAGCTTTCTTTTCTCTGCCTGCGTTTCTCCTCCATAATTATCCGGTTAATCTTATGCTGGGCCTCCTCAGAAATACTTTTTTCGCTATAGTATGGCGTTTTTTTGCCTTTTCCTGCATTGCTTCTTACTATGTTTATTTCCTTGGGAGCCTCAATCAAAAGGTGAATATTATTTGACGAGCCTCCGGAAAATATTACCTTTACATCATTTCCAATATCTATAAATTCTCCCGGTTTAAGCGTAAGCTTTAGCATTCCCCTAACCTCCTTGTTTTTTTCAGTCTCGTGGTTTATTTTGAAATATGCAACACTTCTCTTACAAATGTTGCAAAAAGATTGGAGGGATACAATGTCAACTACAGAGCCTATAAGAAACACAATAGAATTAAGCCGTTTTATGGACTATTACAAAACAGAATGTGCAAATCACAGAAACTATGCAATGATTATGCTAGGATTATACTCGGCGCTGCGAATAAGCGATATTTTAAATTTAAAGTGGAGTGATATTTATGACTTTAAGGGAGGAAAAATCAAGTCAGCCGTTACCGTAAAAGAACAAAAAACAGGAAAAATCAATAATTTTGCGTTGAATAATCACATTCAGCAGGCCCTTTCCTTATATCTTCGTAAAAAGAGCATATCTGCTGATGAATATGTATTTTGTCAGCGTCTTCATCCAAATAAACCAATATGCCGTTCACAAGCCTATAGGATTGTAAGGAAGGCTGCCAATGCCACTGTTTTTAATGAAAGTCATATAAGCTGCCATTCCCTTAGGAAAACCTTTGGATATCACGCATGGAAGCAGGGCATACCGCCTGCATTGCTTATGGATATATATAATCATTCTTCTTATAAGGTAACAAAAAAATATCTTGGAATAAGTCAGGATGAGAGAAATTCCGTATATCTAAAGCTTGACTATAGCAATGAGGGCTTCACTAATAGCTGATTTTTTATTTTTTTGAAAAAAATTTAAATGGGGGTTAAGTTTTTAAAATGAAAACCGATAACTTATATGTAGATGAAAAATGCAACATTTGTAAGAGAAATGTTGCATTTTTATTATTTATTGCCATTTTTTCAATAAAAATTTATTTAAACGGAAATTTATAAATCTGCCTTTATCAGGCTTGTTGTTTTAAAACAATAATTTGTCCAAAAAAATGTCAAGAGCTTTAACTCTTTTAGCTAAAACCGACACTTGCAAATTCTGCAGAGCCAAATTTGTGGTTGCATAACGAAGCTTCCTATTATGTAAATTAAAAAGCATAGAGCTGCAGCATCAGAAAAAATATATACAGAATATTAAGAATAAGGTTATACGCCATACAATATCCTGTATATTAATTTCTTACTGCTACAGCTCCATGCCTGTTTAAATTTTTACACCTTCTCATACGTATATTTAAACACATCACCCTTAACTATGTATATATCATGCTCGTCATCATAGGTATAGCAGAGATAATCTCCCTTGTCTCCATGCATATATGTCTCATAATCCCACTTGGAAAAAACCTTGGTGGGCTTATCAATCATTTTTGCGCATATTTTAGCTCCGCCTCTGCTTTTGCACCTGTTGGCATAGGGCATAAGCTCGTATATTTTATTATCCCTTATGGCTCTTACCGAAGGAGAATAATCATAGCTCTTTTCATAGCCGCCAGGAATAATTTCGTATTTTTTTTCAAAGGCTCCTTTTTCTATCGGATATATCTCCCCAAAATATCCAATCATAAGATATATTTCTTCAGACGCCCTCACAAACATATCGCCCTCTAAGGTTCTCACATTACATTCTGTTCCCTCCTTAAATATATCTGTTGTTCTTACATATCCGTATATATTAGGCTTTTTCTCATATACCCCAAAGCCCTCCAAATCATCTATTCCATCCTTAGCATATATTACATTATATGTGTCGTAATATTCCTCAACCCTTGAGAATAAGTACGCCTCAATACTCATATCGTCATAGTTCTGAACAAACTGGGATTTACTTATAAAGCCTCCGGCTTTATTTAGGTGACCTCCTCCGTTTCCCACACCTCTTGTAAGGTATTCAGCCATTTCACTTGCGGAAACCTCAGGCACGCAGCTTCTTAAGGAAAGCTTATAGCCCTCATTACATTCATTGAAGATAATGCATACGTCTATGCTGTCTACCTGCAATATTAAATCCCCCACAAGTCCCAGTATGTTAGGGTCGCATGGATTAGACTTTATTACCGACAGTCTCTTTTTTTCATCATAGCTGTATCTTATCATGGCTATTCCTGCCGTCTCAAGCTCCTGAAGTGTAAAGTTTGAATGGGTAAGCCTGTTTAAAAGCATTTTATTTATGCTTAAATATTCAATCATATCCATTTCAATAGGATGTCTCATTTCCGACAGCTCGTTGCTGTCCATAAAAAGCCCGTAGTAAAGCGCCGTAGATATATTTATATCCTTGTTTACATCATAGCCCTCGCTTCGAAGCATATCAAATATAATGGTGGAGCAGCTTACTATATTGTTTCTTATCTCCGCCATATCATCAGAATGCTTTCCCGTATTGTGATGGTCTATCATAGCTATATTTTCCCCGTCAAAATGCGTCACGTTTCCCTCTCCGTACTGACAGTCGACAGTAATTAAAAGCTCAGGCTTTATAGGACTTGTCACATATTCTACAGGTATTTCCATCTCCTTTATCATAAGAAGAATGTTGCTTTTTGTAATCTTGTTTATTCCTCCGTATATAAGGCGTACATTTTTACCCTTATCCTTAAAATATCTGTATAAGCCGTAGCCTGAGCCTACAGCGTCTGCATCAGGATTGTCGTGCATTTGTATAACTATTTCATTAAATTTGTCAAGCGTACTTAATTTCATATTTTTATTCCCTTCTGTCGGCTTTAACGGCTTTTTACTTTTGAAGCTCAATAAGCTTATTTACATCTACGGTAATAGCAGGTCTTATTCCAAAGCCCTCTACTCCCGCCTGCCTTTCAAACATATTTTCCTCTGTGTAGCCGTCTCCAACGCAATATATTTTACTTGAGCTATACTCCACAGGCTCTCTTAAAAGCCAGTAGAAATTTTCCATGCCTATATCGACGGAATATGCCTCATACCAGTCTGTGGCGTCCTGAATCCTTGCTTCCTCCGTGGGCTTTGCAAGGACAGACATTCCAGCCTCCTCAAACCATTTAAGCTCAGTCCTAGACAGTAAAAATACCCTGTCCTCTGTCTTTATCATATTATCCTTTGCCAAAGCATTTCCCGGAGTTTCTACCATGGTAGTTTTAATCGCTGACAGCTCCTCTCCTGTAAAGCCGTTTAAAAAGCCTGCCTCTGTATTATAGCCGTTCTTTTTGTCTGACATTGTCCCTGCCAAAGGCGCCTGCCCCTCATAGCTTACGGTTTCACTGTCACTGTTAAGCCATGTACGGATATTTGAAAGACTCCAGTCACTGTTTCCCCTTACCTTTATCTGAAACTCCATGTCTGTGTCTGCCTCCGTATTCTGCTTCCAGTAATCCTTTCCATTATATTTGTTATATTCTTCTCCCTCAGCCGCGTCAAAGGCCTTCATGGTTATAATATCCCTTGAGACAAGCACCGCTTCCCTTCCGTCATCTGATATTTTAAGAACTCTCCAGCTTATTTCCTTATCAAGATAAGTTCCAAGGCTCACAGTATCCCCAAGGCTTAATTTGCTTATTTCCTCATTTTTTGTACTGTCTTCCTCCTGCTTACCATTATTTGTACCGCCCTCCGTAACGCTGACCGGCAGCCTTTCCTGTCCTTTATCCTTAAGGTCGTCCTTATTATCCCTTGACAATATGCCATATATAAGAAATCCTATAGCCGCCAATATTATTACCGCTGATGCTGCCAATGCCGAAACGGCGCAAACCCTGCTCCTATGGCTTTTTGTTTCCTCCCGCCCTTTGCTTCTGGCCTTGGCGCTGCCATTATTTCCTGCTATATCCTCCACACAGTCAAGTATATTTTCATAGCTGTCATCCTTGCTCCTGCTCATCCACTGATGTGTCATAAGAAAATATTCCATGGACTTTGTAAGCTCTACCTCCTCAAGCTTATATATTATAATGGGAATTTTATGACTGACAGCCCTTTCTATTTCCCTTAGCACATGAGGCGATTTGTTTGCTTCCTCTGACAAAAGCACTACGACAGCATCCGATTTATCTATTCCATTTACTATTTCCTCTGCATATTCCCTTCCGGCGCGAATATCCCTGGCAGCCAAAAAGCACTTATGATTGTGTTTTTCCAGTATACTGCATATTTTCTCCGCCGGCTCTTCATTTTTTGAAGAATGGGATATAAAAACATACATATTTTTTCCTCCATATTTTAAAGACTAAAAATATCAATTTCTTTACATATTTATTTATACCATGACAATATTCAATTTTCTACACCCGAAACGTAGGTATTTTTAATAATAGTAGGAGGCGGATACATGTTATTGTATTTTTCCTACATTGACCGTATGACATATAAAAAGGATACACAAGAAAATAGCCTAAGAAAAATAGTATTCTTTTTATTGCAAAAAAATATATAACACCTTATAATATAAATATATTTTTGCAGAAAACCAAAATACTATTAAAAGATAAGGAGATTACATATATGAGATTAGTTACCCGTTCTGATTTTGACGGACTTGCCTGCGGCGCATTATTAAAGGAGGCAGGAATTATTGACTGTTGGAAATTTGCACATCCAAAGGATTTACAGGATGGTCTTATCCCTGTGGATGAAAACGACTGTCTGGCTAACGTTCCTTATGTGGAGGGCTGCGGACTCTGGTTTGACCATCATTCCAGCGAGCATGAAAGATTGCAGTTAGAAGGAAAATATAAGGGCGAAAGCCGTATCACCCCTTCCTGCGCACGTATTATATATGAATATTACGGCGGAAGAGAAAGATTTCCCCAGTTTGACGATATGATGGAGGCTGTAGACAAGGTTGATTCAGGAAACCTTACCATTGATGAAATTCAAAATCCTACAGGCTGGATACTGGTAGGCTTTCTTATGGACCCGCGTACAGGCCTTGGAAGATGGAGAAACTTTACTATATCAAATTACCAGCTTATGGAAAAGCTTATAGATGCATGCCGCACTATGACCACAGATGAAATTCTTGCCCTTCCTGACGTTAAGGAGCGTATAGAAATATACAACGAACAGACTGAGAAGTTTAAGGAAATGGTGCTTGCCCACACAAGAGTAGATGGAAAGGTTATAATATCTGACCTTAGAGGCGTTGAGCCAATATATACGGGAAACAGATTTATGATTTACAGTATGTACCCGGAGCAGAATATATCAGCATGGATAGTAAGCGGCCGTGGCGGGCTTGGATGCAGCGCTGCCGTGGGCTATAGCATACTTAATAAGACGTCAAATGTGGATGTTGGAAGTCTTATGCTTAAGTATAACGGCGGTGGTCATAAGAAGGTTGGTACTTGTCAGTTTACTGATGAGAATATGGCTGAGGATTTGCCTAAAATGCTTGAGGAGCTTATTGCTATGAGTAATTCATAGAAAAAAGAGTATTGCAAATATAAAATATTAATTTGTACAGGTAAAAAATGTTTCCTCACATGTAGGCCGGGGCTTAAGAATAAAGGGAGTTTTAGGCTTTAGGACAGGGGCAGGAAGTTATATATTTTTTTAAAGCTTCAAAAAGAGTAAGAAATTCTATCAACGAAATACCGCCACCTTCTAAGCTGCGAGCGTAACTCGTAAGGGACTAAAAAACAGTCCCTTACTCAAACAGACGCTCTACGCTAAGAAGCTGACGGTATTTCGTTAATGAATTTCTAACACTTTTCTCAATGCTTTAAAAAAATATATAACTTCCTGCCCCTGTCCTAAAGCCTAAAACTCCCTTTATTCTTAAGCCCCTCATTCGGAGAAAGGTTACTTCTTTTTAAATTTGATATTTATGATTTTGACACATTCTGTATAAATAATTTAAGCATATGGGGTACGGTAATATATTTTTTGAGTTTTCCCATTTTTTAAATTTGTACCATTAAAAGCTGTATAATATCAATGTTTTACATAAAAGACTCAATAATAATTTACAATTACCTATTTGCTTTGTATTTATGTGAATTTGCATATATCAGACATAAAAAATGGGGAAAGTCAAATACATTTATTCTATTATTTTCTATAATATGTATGCACGAATATAAAGATATAAGCTTATTTGCTGATACACACTATATTTGCATATCTGTACCTTACAAATTTTTCAGAGTAAAAATAAACATATTCAATCTGATTTCCATAATCCGATATTTGTCATATACTTTATACAAAATAAGTGCATATGTCATATCTACTACTCTCTAACTACTATACTTTTATGATACTAAAATAAACACAAGTTTTCTTCTCCTAACACCATATAAATGAGGGTATGTCCCATTAAAAGGCTCTAGGAGGCGGAATG
>CAJUAO010000013.1 GCA_910584685.1 uncultured Lachnospiraceae bacterium
TTCTAACCATATTCCTCAATGCTTTAAAAAATTATATTTAGCTGCCTGCCTCCCCTTAAGCCCTCCCCATTCCGCCTCCTAGAGCCTTTTAATGGGACATACCCTCATTTATATGGTGTTAGTGGAAGAAAAGCTTGAGTTTATTTTACTACCTTAAAAATATAGTAGTTAGAGAGTAGATATGACATCTGCATGTATTTTTTATAAGGTATATGACAAATATCAGATTATAGAAAACAGATTGAATCTGTTTATTTTGCTTCTGAGAAATTTGTAAGATACAGATATACAAATATAGTGTGTACCAGCAAATAAGCTTATATCTTTATATTCATTCTTGCATACACATTGTAGAAAATAATAGAATAAATGTATTTGACTTCCCCCATTTTTATATCTGATATATGCAAATTCACATAAATACAAAGCGAATAGGTAATTGTAAGTTGTGATTGAGCCATTTATGTAAAACATTGATTTTATGCGGCTTTTAAAGGTATAAATATAAAAAATGGGAAAACTCAAAAAATATATTACCGTACCCCATATGCTTAAATTATTTATACAGAATGTGTCAAAAGCATAAATATCAAACTTAAAAAGAAGTAACTTTTCTTAAGCCCCGGACTACATGTGAGGAACTTTCTTTTCACCTGTACAAATTTATATTTACTTTCAATACTATACAACCCTTTTTTAAAAGTATATAAAATCCCATCAATGCATTATCCTTTTCTATCAAAATACAGTGGAAGAATCTATCAGCTTGTATTATAATTACCATATAAAAATACAATACAAATTAAAAAAGGTTAAAAACGGTATTAAAGTGAATATATTATTTAATAGAGATAAAGAAAAATATAAATACGACATAGAAATGCTGGTTAATTCTTTTTTTCCTGCAAGAGAGCAGGAGAATAAAGAGGAATTAACCTTATATATTAACAGAGAAGCAGATGCAATATCTGTTTTTTTGTTTAAAGGATATTTGGAGGAGTCAGACGACGTAGTAAATCGAATGGAGCTCTATAGAGACAGATTATTGGAAAGGGAATACGAAAAGTGCGTAAGCTGTGATAAAAAGGAAATAAAGAATGTAATGAAGCAGCTTACATACAAGGCCTTAAGCAGGTTTACAAAAAAGACGCTTCCGTGGGGAATACTTACAGGCATACGTCCTACAAAGCTTGCTATGGCAGTGCTGGAGCAGGAAAATATAGGCGGGGATAAAGAAACCCATGAGCAGAAGAATATATATGCAGATATGGAAGTATCCAATCAGAATATATCAGAAGCTCAAGAAGAGGAAGAATATATAAACGAAAAAATAAGAAGACTGCTGCAGGATTATTACTATGTGTCAGATGAAAAAACAAAGCTTGCCATTGACATAGCATGGCGTGAAAAGAAAATACTAAAGGATATAGATTACAATGACGGCTACAGTCTGTATATAGGCATACCCTTTTGTCCCACAACATGTCTGTACTGCTCATTTACGTCATATCCTATAGGTATGTATAAGGACAAGGCGGATAAATATGTTGACTGCTTAATAAAGGAGATAGATTTTTGCAGCAGGAAATTTGCAAATAAAAAGCTGAATACAATATATTTTGGGGGAGGAACGCCTACCACCCTTACGGCGGAGCAGCTTGACAGGCTTTTTACAGAAATAGAAAACCGCTTTGACTTTACAAATCTTTTGGAATATACGGTAGAGGCGGGAAGACCTGACAGCATAACCCATGATAAGCTAAAGGTATTAAAAAATCATAACATCACCAGAATATCGGTAAATCCCCAGACCATGAAGCAGGAAACGCTTGATATAATAGGAAGAAGGCATACTGTAGAGCAGGTGAGGGAAGCCTTTTATATGGCAAGGGAGGCAGGCTTTGACAATATTAATATGGATTTTATTGCGGGACTTCCAAATGAAACCATAGAGGATGTGAGAAATACCATGGAGGAGGCAGTAAAGCTTAATCCCGACAGTATTACGGTACATTCCCTTGCCATAAAGAGGGCGGCAAGGCTTAATATGTTTAAGGAAAATTATAAGAAGATGACCATAGAAAACAATACAGATATAATGAGGCTTTGCAGTGAATATGCTGGTAAGCTTAACATGAAGCCCTACTATATGTACAGACAGAAGAACATGGCGGGCAACATGGAAAATGTAGGCTATGCAAAGGAAGGTAAGGCAGGAATTTACAATATTCTTATAATGGAGGAAAAGCAGACTATAGCCGCACTTGGAGCAGGAGCAGTGACAAAGTATGTGTTTCCTAAGGGAGGCAGGATAGAGAGAGTGGACAATGTAAAAAACGTAGAGCAGTATATTGAAAGAATAGACGAGATGATAGGAAGAAAAGAGAAATTTATTGACAATTTAAGGCAGGAATAGTATATTTTACTTTATATAATTTTTATAATTTATACAGCTATTGAAAATATGTGATTTTAATACGATTTTTGGTCTGTATTAAAATTGCTGCTTAATAGAAAATTGGAGGAAAATATGGCATTAGTAAAGAAACCTGTCACAGGTATGAAGGATATATTGCCCGCAGAAATGCAGATACGGGATTACGTTATAGGAGTAATTAAGGAAACCTACAGTAAGTTTGGCTTTAACACTATAGAGACGCCATGCGTGGAGAATATAGCAAACCTAAGCTCAAAAAACGGCGGGGAAAATGAAAAGCTTATTTTTAAAATATTAAAGAGAGGCGAAAAGCTTAATCTTGAGACTGCAAGGGAGGAAACAGACGTAACGGACAGCGGCTTAAGATATGATTTAACAGTTCCTCTCGTAAGATATTATTCAAACAATGGAAATAATCTTCCTTCTCCCTTTAAGGCCCTTCAGATAGGACCTGTGTGGAGGGCAGACAGACCACAGAGGGGAAGATACCGTCAGTTTTACCAGTGCGATATTGATATATTGGGAGAGGCGTCAAACCTTGCCGAGATAGAGCTTATACTTGCCACCACCACCACCTTGGGAAGGCTTGGCTTTAAGGGCTTTCAGATAAGAATAAACGAAAGAAGAATATTAAAGGCAATGGCAGCCTACAGCGGATTTTCCGAAAGTGATTATGATACTGTATTTATTATTTTGGACAAGATGGACAAGATAGGACTTGAAGGTGTGGAAGAGGAGCTTTTAAAGGAAGGCTATGATAAGGAAAGCGTAGATAAGTACCTTGGACTTTTCAAGGGAATGGAGACGGCTGAAAACGGGCTTAACTATATTGCCGGAGAGATAAAGGATTTTCTTGATGATGATGTAATGAATAATCTTGAGGAGATTATAGAAAGCGTAAGCGCCACAAAGTCGTCGGATTTTGAGATTATATTTGACCCTACGCTGGTTAGGGGAATGTCATATTATACAGGTACTATATTTGAGATTGCTATAGCTGAATTTGGGGCGGCAGTAGGCGGCGGCGGAAGATATGATAAGATGGTAGGTCAGTTTACAGGAAACGATACTCCGGCCTGCGGATTTTCCATTGGCTTTGAGCGTATAGTGCTGCTTCTTATGGAAAGCGGCTTTAAGGCGCCGGGAGCAGATAAAAAGGCAGCCTACCTTATAGAAAAGGGAGTGCCAAAGGATAGGCTGTGCGAGATTATCGGAAAGGCGCAGGAGGCAAGAAATGACGGTACACAGGTTCTTGTTGCAAGAATGAATAAAAATAAAAAGTTCCAGAAGGAAAATCTGGAAAAGGAAGGCTACACAGAATTTGTGGAATTTTACAAGGAAGAAATGAAAAAATAACAGCAAGGAAAGAGGAAAATAAAATGGCGGAATCAATGAAAGGTTTGAAGCGTACACATAGATGTACAGAGGTTTCAAATAAAAATATAGGAGAAGCAGTTACCGTAATGGGCTGGGTACAGAAAAGAAGAAATTTAGGAAGCCTGATTTTTATAGATTTGCGTGACAGAAGCGGTATACTTCAGATAGTGTTTGATGAAAATGACGTTGGGGCAGAAGATTTTGAAAAGGCGGAGACTCTTAGAAGCGAGTATGTTGTAGCTATAGTGGGAAATGTTACAAGGAGAGAGGCGGCAGTCAATGAAAATCTTGCAACAGGCGACATAGAGGTTAGGGCCACAAGGCTTCGCATTCTTTCAGATGCCCTTACTCCGCCGTTTCCTATAGAAAGCGACACAAACACAAAGGATGAGCTAAGGCTTAAGTACAGATATCTAGATTTAAGAAGGCCAAATCTCCAGAGAAATCTTATGATGAGAAGCAAGGCGGCTACCCTTATCCGTACATTTTTGGATGAGGAGGGCTTTATTGAGGTGGAAACGCCAATGCTTACAAAAAGCACGCCGGAGGGAGCAAGGGATTATCTTGTTCCAAGCCGTGTACATCCGGGCAATTTTTATGCATTGCCGCAATCTCCCCAGCTATTTAAGCAGCTTCTTATGTGCTCAGGCTGCGACAGATATTTTCAGATTGCGCGCTGCTTTAGAGACGAGGACTTAAGGGCAGACAGGCAGCCTGAATTTACACAGGTGGATATGGAGCTTTCCTTTGTGGATGTGGATGACGTTATTGAGGTAAACGAAAGACTTCTTAAAAGGCTTTTTAAGGAAATAATAGATGTGGAGGTTGCGCTTCCTATACCGAGAATGACATGGCAGGAGGCTATGGACAGATTTGGCTCTGATAAGCCTGACACAAGGTTTGGGATGGAGCTTAAGGACGTGTCCGACATTGTCAAGAGCTGCGGCTTTGGAGTGTTTACAGGAGCCATTGAAAATTCCGGCTCCGTAAGAGGTATAAATGCAGAGGGACAGGGAAGCATGCCAAGAAAAAAAATAGACGCTTTAGTTGAATTTGCTAAGGGCTACGGTGCAAAGGGGCTTGCTTATCTTGTGATAAATGACGACGGAACATACAAATCCTCCTTTGCAAAGTTTATGACAGAGGAAGAGCTTAATTCATTAGTGGAGAGGCTTGAGGGAAAGCCGGGAGATTTGCTTTTATTTGCGGCAGATAAAAATAAAGTTGTATATGATGTACTTGGAGCCTTAAGACTTCACATTGCCGGTGAATTAGGTCTTCTTGACAAAAATACCTTTAATTTTCTTTGGGTTACGGAATTTCCGCTTTTAGAGTATTCCGAGGAGCAGGGAAGATACGTTGCAATGCATCATCCGTTTACAATGCCTATGGAGGAGGATTTGCCCCTTCTTGACAGCGAGCCGGGAAAGGTAAGGGCAAAGGCGTACGACATAGTATTAAACGGCAATGAAATCGGCGGCGGCAGCATAAGAATACATCAGAATGAAATACAGGAAAAAATGTTTGAGGTTTTGGGCTTTTCTAAGGATGAGGCATATGAAAGATTTGGCTTTTTGCTAAATGCTTTTAAGTATGGTGTTCCTCCTCATGCAGGACTGGCATACGGACTTGACAGGCTTATTATGCTTTTGGCTGGAGAGGATAATATAAGGGAGGTTATTGCCTTTCCTAAGGTAAAGGACGCCTCCTGTCTTCTGACTGACGCTCCAAATGTAGTAGATGATAAGCAGCTTGAGGAATTATGCATTGCATGTACACAGATGGAAAAAGACATGAAAGAGATGTCAGAATAGTAACTATATACGGATAATACAGTTGGATAATAAAACCATATAAAAACCTGTAAATATGTGAAATTTAAATACAAGAATTGTGTACCGGGAAAATATTAAGCAGAGCAACGCAACATAAAAATTAATTTATATGGCAGAAAATGTGCACCTATGCACAGGAATGGAGAAAAATATGATAGATATAAAATTTTTAAGAGAAAATCCTGATATTGTAAAGCAGAATATCAGAAATAAATTTCAGGATAAAAAGCTTCCCCTTGTAGACGAGGTTATAGAGCTGGATGCAAGGGCAAGGGCGGCTAAGGCGGAGGGCGATGCACTTCGTGCGGAAAAGAATAAAACAGCAAAGCAGATTGGCGCTCTCATGGCTCAGGGTAAAAAGGAGGAAGCAGAGGAGGTCAAGAAGCAGGTTACCGAAAAAAGCGCAAAACTTGATGCATTGGAAAAGGAAGAGGCAGAGCTTAACGAAAAGGTAAAAAATATAATGATGGTTATACCAAACATTATTGACGAAAGCGTGCCTATCGGCAGGGACGACAGTGAAAATGTGGAGATAGAAAAGTTTGGAGAGCCTGTAGTTCCTGACTTTGAGATACCATATCACTCAGAGATAATGGAAAGCTTTGACGGACTTGACCTTGATTCTGCAAGAAAGGTGGCAGGAAACGGTTTTTATTATCTTTCAGGAGATATTGCAAGGCTTCATTCTGCAGTTATCTCATATGCAAGAGATTTTATGATAAACAGAGGCTTCACATACTGCGTACCGCCATTTATGATAAGAAGCGACGTGGTTACAGGCGTTATGAGCTTTGCAGAGATGGACGCCATGATGTATAAGATAGAGGGTGAGGATTTATATCTTATCGGTACAAGCGAGCATTCTATGATTGGTAAATTTATAGACACAATCATTCAGGAGGAAAAGCTTCCGTATACACTTACAAGCTATTCACCATGCTTTAGAAAGGAAAAGGGAGCTCATGGCATAGAGGAGCGGGGGGTATACAGAATACATCAGTTTGAAAAGCAGGAAATGATAGTTGTATGTAAGCCTGAGGAAAGTAAGCTGTGGTTTGATAAGCTTTGGCAGAATACAGTTGACCTTTTCAGGAGTCTTGATATACCTGTAAGAACCTTAGAGTGCTGTTCAGGGGATTTGGCAGACCTTAAGGTTAAGTCTGTAGACGTAGAGGCGTGGTCTCCAAGACAGAAGAAGTACTTTGAGGTAGGAAGCTGCTCTAATCTTGGGGATGCCCAGGCAAGAAGGCTTAAGATAAGAGTAAACGGAGGAGACGGAAATAAATATTTTGCCCATACATTAAATAACACTGTAGTAGCGCCTCCTAGAATGTTGATTGCCTTCCTTGAGAATAATCTTATGGAGGACGGCTCTGTTAAGATACCGGAGGCCTTAAGAGCTTATATGGGCGGTATGGAGAAAATAGAAAAGAAATAAAATAAAGAAAAATCTTGCAGATAGAAATTTTTTAGGGAAGCTGTTGTATAATATAGGGCTTATATGTATACGGTATAGAACAGTTAATGTTTATACGTATATTGGAGGCTTTATTTTGCGGCAGCTTCTTTTGCTATGTTAATGCAGGTGGGTTTCTTGAAAATACAAGTTGACGGGCTTTAAAGAAAATGCTATTATTTAATAAAAGTTCTGCAAAAAATAATTATAGGAATATAAGAATAAAAAGTGTAATCTGATTAAAAAGAAAAATAAATTTATAGAAAAATACCATAAGAAAAAATAAAACGTGTTTTTATGATTATTAGAATAACAGAACGCATATCTTAATTATATTAGTTTTAATACAAATATATTATGAAGCTTCAATTATTGTTTTAGTTTCTTTTATAATATATCAAAAGAAATTATGGATTGAGGAATATTAAATATGGAGGAAATAAAATGATAAGAATTGCCATATGTGATGATAATATAGAGTAAATTCATAAAATTCAAAGCATGTGTCAGGTATATTCCGGGAAAAAAAGGAGTATCGTTTTATTATATAAAGCTTTTTTCAGGAGAACAGGTTATTGATTATAAGGAGGATATTGATATTTTATTTTTGGATATAGGTCTGCCCGGAATAAGAGTACATAAGTCATTTATGGTAAACCTTAAATATATTGATTATTGGGATAAAAAGCTGAAAATAAAAAAGCTTGACAGAGAGATACCCGTTGGCAAAAAATTCTATGAAGACGGAAAAAGATTTTATGAAGATTTTTATTTTGAAGAGAGAAAAATATAGTATGATTACATTCAAATAAAAAAATGGACATTTGTATAAAACGGGTTGAAGCTGTTATGAGTTAATGTTATTTTTGAATTATCAAATTGGAAGGGAGGATAAAATTATTTGTAACTTTAAAACTATTATATTAAAATCCGTATTGATTAATGGAGGAAAGGACGAAGGTATGAAATTAAAGAAAAAGATAGGAAGAAAAATTGCAGCATTAACATTGGCAGTGGCTATGGCAGTGGGAGGATACATGTCGGTATTTGCAGCTACGGGATTTACGGTATCGAATCCGTCGTTATCAGTTATTAAGGATAAGTATTTTGTTACCGGAGGCATGTCATATTATTCCACAGGAAGTTCAACCTCTTATTATTTATTAGTTGAGGTAAAAGGCGTTATAAAGGCTGGGGGAAGAGATATAATATATACAAAACCTGGATATGGCTATGGAAAGGCATCGGCAACTACTGATGAAATTTCACTTAAACCATGGTATATGGAGAATAAGGGCAGTTATAACAGCGGTTCGGGATTTACGGTTGTAGATGTAAAGAAAGTATATAATTAATAAAAATAATTTTTTTATAGCTGTGGGGCAAATAAATATGTTGCACAGCTATAATTTACAGTATAATAAAAATCATAAGGGAAAATAGGAAAAGGATAATATGATAAAAAAGATTAATATATTATTTGTATATATAGCAATGATGTTTATTTTATCAGCCTGTTCGTCACCGGAGACAGAAGACTTGAATAAAATTGCTGAAGAAGGAATAAGCGGATTAAAGCCTCCAAAGGGTTTTGATGTAATTAATAATATAGATAAATTTGACGAGGTAACAGAAAATCAGTCATATAACAGAGATACGGATGCAGACAGAAATTTCAACAGATTAACGACAGGAGTTACCGATACAGGAGATATATTGTATGCAGTTTCAGGAGGAGATTGGATAATCTACTGTGATAAAAAAACAGGAAGCAGCGGCTTATTATGCGGAAAGCCGGACTGCGGCCATGTGAATGAAGAGTGCAACGCTTATATGGTGAATTGTTGGGGCATACAGTATTATAACGGATATTTATATACAGTTCAAAGTGATAGAAGCGATGATGTTTTTAAATTGAAAAAAATATCCACTGACGGCTCGGAAAGAGAAGATTTGGGAAAGCTGGTGGATAAGGATACAATAACAGACGGAGGCCAGAGTATAGTGTGGGCTATACATAGGGGATATATATATTATGTATACCAGTTGGCTGTACAGGCGGAGGATACATATTATCTAAATAACAGTAATTGTGTATATAGAAGGTCCTTGGAAAAGGACAGTAAGCCGGAATGTATTATGCCGCTGCCTTTACAGTCATGGTTTGGAGAGTGTGAGTTTATTGGGACAGGCTCATATGTATATATGCTGATACCAACGGCGGATAATAAAGAAGACTGCTCCCTGTACAGGCTTAACACGGAAACAGGTAAGCTGGAATGGTTTAAGGAGTGGGGAAATAATATACGGGGAGCAGGAGTACATAATAACAAAATATATTATCTGGAAAGCGACAGGGGAGCAGAAAAATTTAAAATGTATTTCTATAATCCTGAAACAGAAGAAAAAAGCGTATTATTTGAAACAGAGGGAATAAGCGCAGGTATGTCTTATGATGACGATTATATTTATATTACTGTCAGTTTTGATAATGATGTGTGGAAAAGAGAGGTATGGAGCTGGGAGGGAATACATCTGGCAGATATGGAATTTAGTTCAGACGGGATATCTGGAGATGACGGCAGGATTAGAGGACTTGCAGGAAGCGATGAGGAAAGAATATATATTTCATGTATACTGAAAGACGAGGAAAATATATATAATGTGCCAATTATGGGAATGCCGATTGTAATAGAATATATAGAAAAGGAAGATATATCTGACGGAGAGTATAAGCTTAAGGAGTGGAGCGATATGGGAACAAAAAATAAATAGAAGTTAAATTAAATAAATAGGAGAGGGTATGTAAATGAAGGAATTCAGGCGGATTATACAGGATAAACGGTTTCTGATAGTGATAATATTAATTCTAGTTGTAAACGGTATACTGGAATACAGCGAGATGAAACCAAATGAGGAAGGAGAGGCATATACTGTCTCGTTATATGGAGAGAATTACAGTGAAAAATTTAGGGAAATAAGAGAGAAGCTGGAAAAGGAATACAGTGATTTGCCGGTTGAGGAGAAGGTAATCAGGCTGCAAGGTATAAATGATGAGTATTCCAATAAAAAAAGTGAGTTCTGGCAGGAAGCAATACAGCAGTGGGACGGAATATCAGAAATGCCCTCAATTCAAGACTATGACAACACTCTGACAGAGGAGGAACGTATATACTATAGCGCAGTGGGAGGCATGCTGGGAGATTACTCTTATATTTTAAACTACAATAAAAAAATTCAGAATATTCTTGAACGTGCGGATAAGCAAATGAAGGATACAGGGATATTTGAGGAAAATTCCTTTGCAGGAAGAAATATTGTCAAGACAAAGGAGGATTTTGAAAAAATTGTTAATGTTAAGCCGCAGGTGGAAAGGCAGTCCTCCTTTGAGCATTTGTTTAATTACAATATTTCCGATTTTATCATGATAACAGCAGTTTTGGCAGTAGTGATTATCGTGCTGGACGAGAGAAAAAAGGGACTTTGGGAATTTACATATTCCATGCCGGGAGGAAGATTAAGGCTTGCGGTAAGCCGTATATTTGCAATGGGAGCGGCAGCCTTTATCACGGCAGTCTTAGTCTATATTCAAAATATAATAATTGCTGGAAGCATGGGGGAGGGCTACGGTGATTTAACCATACCAATACAGTCTGTGTGGATGTGTGAAAAGGTGGTTTTAACAGTAAGCGTATGGCAGTATCTTTTGCTTATTCTTTTTTGGAAGGTACTTGTTCTGACACTTGTGGGTTTGTTTTTTATGGGACTGTCACTTTTGCTGAAAGGCTATATGAAGGTGTTTTTTATAGGGGCAATAGCGCTTATAGCAGAATATATGGCTTATGACGGCATAGACATTCACAGCAGATACAGTATGCTTAAATATATAAATATATTTGCATGGTTTGATTCTGAGTGGTGTATGAGAAATTATCTGAATTTAAATATTTTTGGACGTCCGGTAAGCCTGTATACTGCCATGTGCGCTGCAGTAGCGCTGTTATTATTAATTTCGGCAGTCTTTGTCGTAATGTCCGGAAGGGTAAGGCCCTTTGCAATAAGGGCAGGAAGGTTAAGGAAGCTGTTAGATAAGCTTGTGGTAAAGCTTAAGCTGTATAGTCATGAAAATATGCTGATTACGGAGCTTTATAAGCAGATTATTGTACAGAAAATGTGGATAATTATGGCGCTTGCAATTATTATTGGAGCAGGCTTTTATGACAGCGAAGAGGTAGGCTATGATTACAAGGGAACATTATACCAGAGATATATGGAAATGCTTACAGGAAGCGTGACAGAAGAAAAAATAAATTATCTGGAAAATGAGCTTTTTGTATGGCAGGAAAAATATGACGAGCAGGAAAGAATTATAGAAAACGGTTCTGAGCTTACAAATGTGGAAATGGAGATTGCCAAATCAAAAAAGGAGCAGTACGGTATATCCATAGAATGTGTTAATGAGTTAATCGGAGAGCTTGACAGACTTAATAAAGAAAAGGAAAAAGGAGCAGACGTAAAAATAATTAATATGGTAAGCTACAGAAAGCTTTTAGGGGAGCAGTCTGAGGAGCAGAATACAAGGGACGCAATGATAGTACTTACATTAGCGGCGCTTGTGGCGTCCATTGCCCTGTGCAGTGAAAATACAATGAATGTGAGAGGCTTTATAAAAAGTACAAAAAACGGAAGAGGGAAATTTATGGGGTGTAAGTATGCAGTGCTTTTTATTGAAGAGCTTATAATTTTTATACCTGTTATATTATCAACCATTCTGACCGTAAATACAAAATATAAAATAACATGGCTTAACGCGTCAATAAAAAGCCTTGATTTTGCGGCAGATTTTCCTGTTGACGTTAGTATAGCCACGGCAATGGCGCTGGAATACATAATAATGTTTTTAATTTTATATATAGTTATGGTGTTTGTTATGCATATAACGTCACGAATGAAAAACATTACGGCAGCATTAGTACTGTCAATGGCGGTAGCCGTTATGCCGGCGGCATTTTATTATATCGGATTTTATGGAATAGCTCCATTTACCGTTTTAAATGAGCTTGTAGTAAGCAAATGGATGTTTTAGAAGCATGGAGGATTAGTATGTCAGAGATAACATTGGAATTTAAAAATTTAACAAAGAGGTATGGAGAGAAAAGCGCCCTTTTGGATTTTACAACTGTTCTCAAGCCGGGAATATACGGTCTTTTGGGACCAAACGGCGCAGGCAAAAGCACCCTTATGAACCTGCTTACGGACAATATTAAGCGCACATCAGGGGAAATCTTATATAATGGTGAGGAAATATTAAAGCTTGCGTCAAGGTTTAGGGAAAAAATAGGATATATGCCGCAGCAGCAGGGAATGTATGATAATTTCAGCGGCGAGCGTTTTTTGTATTATGTTGCAGGCCTTAAGGGGGTAAAGCGTAGGGCTGCAAGGGAGCAGATAGATAAGTACTTAAATATGGTAGGTCTTACAAAGGATAAGGGACGTAAGCTTGGAGGCTATTCGGGAGGCATGAGGCAAAGGCTTATGTTTGTGGCGGCAATGCTTGGAGAGCCTGAAATTTTAATTTTGGATGAGCCTACGGCAGGTCTTGACCCGGAGGAGAGAATAAAGATAAGAAATTATGTATCAGAGCTTTCAGGGGAGCGTATCGTTATACTTGCAACCCACGTGGTGAGCGATATAGAGTGTATAGCGTCGGAAATTCTCCTTTTAAAGAAGGGCAAGCTTATATGTAAGGATACGCCGGCGTCCCTTGTTCATTCCGTATCAGATAAGATTTATGTAAAATACTGTGACCATACGGAGCTAAAGGAGCTTATGAAGCAGTATCCAAGAGGAAATATTTCACAGGGAGAGGATGGAATACGCTTCCGTATAGTAAAGGATGAGTGTCCTGAGGGTTTTGAGGCGGAAGGACAGATGCCCAATCTTGAGGATGTGTATTTATATTGGTTTTAGAGGCTTTACATCTTCCCTTACAGCCTCATAACCATTGAAAATTAAATAGTAAAGCAAAGGACTTATAAAAGCTGTGATATATGGAAATAATTACTATAAAATAAATTTATTTATAGTGAGGTAAGAATATATGAAGATAGCGGATAAGCAGTTTGTTAAGTTTATGAGCAGATTTGATAATTGTCCCTTTGAGATGGAGCTAAATGGTGAAAAGTATGAGATTGGTTATGGAGAGCCGCATTTTTCAGTAATTTTTCATCATATGCCGGATATAAAGGATATGGTTACAAGCACGTCTATAGCCTTAGGAGAGGCATATATGGATGGTGAGCTTGAAATAAAAGGGAATCTGTATGAAGCGCTAAATTCCTTTTTAGGCCAGATAGATAAATTCTCAACTGACCACAAAAAGCTTAAAGCGCTGCTTTTTTCATCCAGAGGAAAGAAAAATCAAAGGGCGGAGGTTTCCTCACACTATGATATTGGAAATGATTTTTATAGTATGTGGCTTGATGACAGTCTAAGCTATTCCTGTGGATATTTTGAAAGCGAAAAGGACACCCTTCATGATGCGCAGTATAATAAGGTAGACAGAATACTTAAAAAGCTTAATCTGCGAGAAGGTATGAGTCTGTGCGACATTGGCTGCGGATGGGGCTTTCTTCTTATACAGGCTGCAAAAAAATATAAGGTTCGCGGTACAGGAATAACCTTAAGTGAGGAACAGAAAAAGAAATTTGAGGAGCGGATTAAGGAGGAGAAGCTTGAGGATTATGTTGACGTTATGCTGTTAGACTACAGGGATTTGCCTGACACGGGACTAAAATTTGACAGAGTTGTCAGCGTAGGTATGGTAGAGCATGTTGGCAGGGGAAATTATGAGGAATTTATGGGCTGCGTTAAATCGGTTATAAACAAGGGCGGTTTATTTCTGCTTCATTATATAAGCGCCTTAAAGGAATATCCGGGGGATGCATGGGTGAAAAAGTATATTTTTCCCGGAGGAGTCATACCAAGCCTTAGGGAAATTATGCATATAGCAGGGGATATGAGATTTTATACCCTTGATGTGGAAAGCTTAAGGCGGCATTACAGCAGAACTCTTTTGTGCTGGAACGAGAATTTTCAAAAGCATAAGGATGAGGTGAGGAAAATGTTTGATGAAAGGTTTGTGCGTATGTGGGAGATGTATTTATGCGCATGCGCTGCAAGCTTTAGAAACGGGGTAGTTGATGTTCATCAGATTTTGTTTTCAAGCGATGTGAATAATGAGGTGCCTATGAATAGGTGGTATTAGGACTAAAACGATATAGAAAATGTAGAAGTTCAGCCCTGAGTTATACTCTGATGGGCTTGGGCTGCAGCTTTGGCGGGCGGACAGCTTTATAATATTTTATGGAAACTTCGAAGGCAATAAGAAATTCTATTAACACGAAATTGCCATCTT
Organism: uncultured Lachnospiraceae bacterium; assembly: GCA_910584685.1. Classification (GTDB taxonomy): domain Bacteria; phylum Bacillota; class Clostridia; order Lachnospirales; family Lachnospiraceae; genus CAG-303. Next base: position 14,523 of record CAJUAO010000013.1, read on the forward strand.
CTAAGCTTCGGGCATAACTCGAAAAGCTCTAAAGAGCAGAGCTTTTCTCAGACAGATGCCCTACGCTAAGAAGCTGACAGTTTCGTATTAATGAATTTCTAATTGCCTTCTCAATGTTTCCATAAAATATTATAAAGCTGTCCGCCCGCCAAAGCTGCAGCCCAAGCCCATCAGAGTATAACTCAGGGCTGAAATGTTACAGGAAAGATTAATAAATGTATTAAGAGTATTGTAAAAAAAAAGATTTTTTTTTATAATGTTTGAGTAGACGAAAGGAAAATTATTTAACAGCAATATGTAATAATAAAAATAAAAACGGAGGAAAAATAAAATGGCGGGCTCAACGTTTGGAAATATATTTAAAATAACTACGTGGGGGGAGTCCCATGGGGAGGGAATAGGAGTGGTGGTAGACGGATGTCCTGCAGGCCTTGAGATTTCAGAGGAGTATATACAGACGTATCTTGACAGAAGAAAGCCGGGGCAGTCGGGATATACGACCCAGAGAAAAGAGGACGATACGGTAAAGATATTGTCGGGAGTTTTTGAGGGAAGGACGACGGGAACGCCTATATCCATGATTGTGTATAATAAAACGCAGCGTTCATCGGATTATTCCGAGATAGCAGGATATTACAGACCGGGACATGCGGATTATACCTTTGACGAGAAGTATGGTTTTAGAGATTACAGAGGGGGCGGACGTTCCTCGGGAAGAGAGACTATAGGCAGGGTTGCGGCGGGAGCTATAGCCTGTAAGCTGCTTTCAGAGCTTGGAATTACGGTGGCAGCGTATGCTAAGTCCATAGGAGATGTAGAGATTGATTACAATAATTTTGATATAAGGGAAAGGGACAATAATCCTGTGGCTATGCCGGATATGCAGGCTTCAAAGCGTGCGGAGGAGCTTCTTAAGGAAAAAATGGCAAAGAAGGATTCTGTGGGAGGCATAGTTGAGTGTGTGGTTAAAAATATGAAGACCGGAATAGGAGAGCCTGTTTTTGACAAGCTGGATGCATGTCTTGCAAAGGCAGTTATGTCCATAGGAGCCGTAAAGGGCGTGGAAATAGGAGCAGGCTTTAAGGTATCGGAAATGTCCGGCTCAGAGAACAATGATAATTTCTATATGGAAAATGACAGGGTAATGAAACGGACAAATAATGCGGGAGGTATACTGGGAGGCATAAGCGACGGAAGCGATATAGTCCTTAGGGCGGCGTTTAAGCCTACTCCGTCAATATTCAGGGAGCAGGAAACAATTAACAGAAACCATGAAAACATAAAGGTTGAGATAAAAGGCCGTCATGACCCTATTATTGTACCAAGGGCTGTGGTTGTTGTGGAGGCCATGACGGCTCTGACGGTATCAGACCTCCTCCTGCTCAGCATGACCTCTACCATGGATAGGATTAAGAAGCTTTTCATAGATTAAGCCTACGGCAAACCATGCAGGAGCATAGTCCAGTCTTACAAGACCGCTTATATTATATTTTGCATGCTCATAATTCCATGGACATGCGCCAAATGCCTTTAAAATAGAGCCGGAGGTATATTCTACTATGAAAATCATCATAGTATATACTATACCGCGAAATATTATGTGGGAGTTTTTAATAAATTTTGATACAGGCTTTATTATGACTGCCATGGCATATATGGGAAACATAAGGAGAGAGGTTGTGGAGGTCATCTTTGGGTCATTATTAATGCAGCTTCCCATGCCTGTCCAAAAAACCTCAAAGCACCATCCCAAAAGACCGCAGGTAATATAATCCCGCTTAGTTATGTTTTCTGATATAGCTAATTTTTTCACTTTTTTCCTCCTACAGCAATATTTATTGTAAATATTCCTAACAGATATTTAAGAAACATCCAAAATTCCCGGCACCTGTTTAATCTGTTAGAAGTCATCTAAAGCGACAACATAGTGGCGAACTACTGAAAATTCGGCAGAGCCGAATTTATAAGTGCCGCTGCCGTGCGGCACTTTTTTAAAGCTTGATTTTCTTTTAACATATTTATATAATGATACTTGTGCTGCAAAATTATGCGGGATATTGAAAGGAAAAAATTATATGTACAAATTATTAAAAAAAGACGGAAATGCAAAAAGAGGAGAATTTCATACAGCTCACGGAGTGATTCAGACGCCGGTGTTTATGAATGTTGGAACGGCGGCGGCAATAAAGGGCGCGGTGGCGGCGGAGGATTTAAAGGAAATAAAAACACAGGTAGAGCTTTCAAATACATATCATCTTCATATAAGACCGGGAGATAAAATTGTAAAGCAAATGGGAGGGCTTCACCGGTTTATGAATTGGGACAGGCCTATCCTTACGGATTCCGGCGGCTTTCAGGTATTTTCACTGGCGTCTCTCAGGAAGATAAGGGAGGAGGGAGTTTATTTCAACTCTCATATAGACGGAAGAAAAATATTTATGGGACCGGAGCAGAGCATGCAGATACAGTCAAATCTTGCTTCAACCATAGCCATGGCGTTTGATGAGTGTCCGCCTTATCCTGCAGCAAGAGAATATATGCAGAATTCAGTGGACAGAACTACAAGGTGGCTTGAAAGGTGTAAGACGGAGCTTAAAAGGCTTAACGGTCTTAAGGATACAATTAATAAAGAGCAGATGCTGTTTGGGATAAATCAGGGAGGAACCTTTAAGGATATAAGGATAGAGCATGCTAAAAAAATATCGGAGCTTGAGCTCGACGGATACGCCCTTGGAGGTCTGGCAGTAGGCGAAAGCCATGAGGAAATGTACTATATTATAGAAGAAACAGTTCCGCACCTTCCTATTGAAAAGCCCACATATCTTATGGGGGTAGGAACTCCTGCCAATATACTTGAGGCGGTTGAACGGGGAGTTGATTTTTTTGACTGCGTATATCCGTCAAGGAACGGCCGTCATGGTCATGTATATACAAATCAGGGAAAAAGAAATCTTTTCAATGCAAAATATGAGACAGATGACAAGCCCATAGAGGAGGGCTGCATGTGTCCGGCATGCCGCAATCACTCAAGAGCATATATAAGACATCTGCTTAAAGCTAAGGAAATGTTAGGAATGAGACTTTGCGTCTTGCATAATTTGTATTTTTATAATACAATGATGGAGGAAATCAGGAATGCCATTGACAATGAAAGCTACAGTCAGTATAAAAAGGCAAAGCTTGAGGGAATGAAGCAGACCATGGAAAAATAACGGCTCTGCACAAAGAACAATTTTTGTAAGAATAATAGTTATTTGAACAGTAGTTCTTACAAAAATTGTTCTTGAAAAAAATATACAGAAAAAGGAGATTAAATAATGAATGGAATATTTGCAGCAGGAGGAGCAACAAGCCTTTTAGTAACATTAGTTTATATAGTCATATTTGGTGTGGGTATATATTTTCTTATGATAAGACCACAGAAAAAGCAGCAGGCAAAGCTGCAGGCTATGCAAAGCTCTGTGGAGATAGGCGACAGTGTTCTCACAACGGCAGGCTTTTACGGCGTTGTTATTGGAGTTGAGGACGATACGGTTGTAGTTGAGTTTGGAAATAATAAAAACTGCAGAATACCTATGCAGAAATCATCTATTGTAGAGGTTGAAAAGGCCAATGAAGAGTAAAAAAGTGGCGTCTTAAGCAGGATTTGTGTTTTTACCGGAAGAATTTACTGTAGAAGTGAGAGAAAATATAATGAGTGAAAAGGATGAAAAAATAAAAAATTTAAGTGATAACCCACTGGGCTTTGCACCGGTGGGTAAACTTATGGTTAAATTTGCGGTGCCAAGTATTATTGCCATGATAGTGGGAGCGCTTTATAACATAGTCGACCAGCTTTTTATCGGACAGAAGGTAGGAGAATTAGGAAATGCCGCTACTAATGTGGCGTTTCCTTTCAGTACGGCATGTCTTGCTTTGGCGCTGCTGTTTGGCATAGGAGGAGCCTCCTGCTTTAATCTTGCCATGGGCAGGGGTGATAGGGAAAAGGCTCCTTATTATATTGGAAATGCCGTTTCAATGCTGGTACTTTGCGGATTGATACTATGTATTATTGCGCTTTTATTTTTAACACCACTTTTAAAGATGTTTGGCTCGCCAGATGACGTGCTTCCTTATGCAAAGGACTATGTAAGCATTACTGCCATAGGCTTTCCCTTTATGCTTTTAACTACAGGAGGAGGTCATCTTATAAGGGCAGACGGAAGTCCTCAGATGACTATGATATGCAACCTTACGGGAGCCGTTATAAACACTGTTCTTGACGCAGTATTTGTACTGGGAATGGATATGGGAATGAAGGGCGCAGCACTTGCAACCATAATAGGACAGATTATATCGGCAGCTATTGTCGTAGTATATATGTTAAACTATAAGTCAGTAAGGCTGTCATTAAAGCACTTTAAAATAAAAATTTCCTATACGGGAAGGGTTATCTCCATAGGCATGGCGTCATTTTTCAATCAGATAGCCATGATGGCAGTACAGATTGTTCTGAATAATTCATTAAAGCATTACGGGGAATTATCCTCATACGGCTCGTCTATACCTATAGCATGCTCAGGTATAGTAATGAAGGTCAGCCAGGTGTTTTTCTCCGTTGTCATAGGTCTTGGACAGGGAACACAGCCTATAGAAAGCTATAACTACGGCGCAAAAAATTATAAGAGGGTGAGGGAAGCCTACAGAATGGCTCTTATTTCAGGAGCAGCCGTTTCAATTATTGCATTTTTAGCATTTCAGATATTTCCAAGGCAGATAATAGGAATGTTTGGAGAGGGCTCAGAGGAATATTTTGAATTTGGTGTAAAATTTTTTAGAATCTTTGTGTTTTTTATTCTCTTAAACTTTTTGCAGCCAATAACCTCTACATTTTTTACATCTATAGGAAAGCCGGTGAAGGGTATATTCCTGTCCCTTACAAGACAGATTATATTCCTGCTTCCCCTGATTATAATTTTACCTTTATTTATGGGAATAGACGGAATACTTTATGCCGGTCCCATAGCAGATTTTCTCGCTATAGTGGTAAATGTGGCAATGGCAGTAATAGAGCTTAGAAGTATGAGGCGGCTTGAAAAGCAGCTTTAACTTTCTGGCGGATATACTTTTTTGGCTTTAATAGTTGAAATATGACAGAAAATATTGTAGACTAATACAATAGTCTATAAACAGAAAAGAGGTTAAAGACATGAATTTTAATGTTGCAGTGATTCCGGGAGACGGTATTGGTCCGGAAATAGTAACAGAAGCAAAAAAAGTACTTGACACGGTGGGAAAGAAATTCGGTCATGAGTTTAAATATACGGAGGTATTGATGGGCGGAGCATCTATTGATGCTTATGGAGTTCCATTGACTGACGAGGCTCTTGAGACAGCAAAAAACAATGATGCCGTTCTTTTAGGCGCGGTGGGCGGACGAGTCGGCGTGGATAGCTGGTATAAGCTGCCGCCAAACCTAAGGCCGGAGGCAGGACTCCTTGCCATAAGAAAGGGACTGGGGCTTTTTGCAAATTTAAGACCTGCATACCTTTATAAGGAGCTTAAGAACGCGTGTCCTCTTAAGGAGGAGGTAGCAGACGCAGGCTTTGATATGATTATTGTAAGAGAGCTTACAGGCGGTCTTTACTTTGGAGAAAGAAAAACAGAGGTAATAGACGGCGTAAGAACAGCCATTGATACCCTTAAATATGATGAAAACGAAATAAGAAGAATAGCTGTAAAGGCATTTGAGATAGCAATGAAGAGAAATAAAAAGGTTATAAGCGTAGATAAGGCAAATGTACTTGATTCCTCAAGGCTTTGGAGCGCAGTGGTGGCAGAGGTGGCAAAGGACTTTCCAGAGGTTACCCTGTGCAATATGCTTGTAGACAACTGCGCCATGCAGCTTGTAAAGGAGCCGGCGCAGTTTGACGTAGTCCTTACGGAAAATATGTTTGGAGATATTCTTTCAGACGAGGCAAGCATGATAACAGGCTCTATCGGTATGCTGCCGTCAGCAAGCCTTGCCGAAGGAAAATTCGGACTTTATGAGCCAAGCCACGGCGCAGCTCCTGACATAGCAGGACAAAATAAGGCAAATCCTTTAGCGACCATATTGTCAGCAGCCATGATGCTTAGATATTCCTTTGACCTTGACAGGGAAGCGGAAGCAGTGGAGGAGGCTGTTAAAGGCGTGCTGGAGGACGGCATAAGAACAACGGATATTATGTCTGACGGCTGCAGGCTGGTTTCATGTACTGATATGGGCGACGAGATAGTTAAGAGAATAAATTTACAATAAACTTACTGCACAAAACATGTGCAGTATTGTGACAAAAAAAGAAATATATCAAAGAAAGGAAAATGCATATGCCCTGTTATTTTGGAGTATTATCAGGGTACTTTGCAAGGGTATAAAAATGAGAAGTGATTCAGTAAGAGTAGGAATGCAGCAGGCTCCCCACCGCTCCCTTTTCAATGCTCTCGGAATGACAAAGGAAGAGATGGAAAAGCCTCTTATAGGCGTAGTAAGCTCATATAATGAAATAGTGCCGGGACATATGAATCTGGATAAAATAACAGAGGCGGTAAAGCTTGGAGTGGCAATGGCAGGAGGCACTCCTGTTATGGTTCCGGCTATTGCAGTGTGCGACGGAATAGCAATGGGACATATAGGAATGAAATATTCCCTTGTCACAAGAGACCTTATAGCAGATTCCACAGAATGTCTTGCCATGGCACATCAGTTTGACGGACTTGTCATGATACCAAACTGTGACAAGAATGTGCCGGGGCTTCTTATGGCAGCGGCAAGATTAAATATACCGACGATATTTGTAAGCGGAGGCCCAATGCTTGCAGGTCATGTAAAGGGCTGCAAGACATCCCTTTCAAGCATGTTTGAGGCGGTAGGCTCTTATGCGGCAGGCGCCATGAGCGAAGAGGATGTTCTTGATTATGAAAATCACGCATGTCCTACATGCGGCTCATGTTCAGGCATGTATACTGCAAATTCCATGAATTGTCTTACGGAAGCCCTTGGCATGGGACTTAGGGGCAACGGCACCATTCCGGCAGTATACTCTGACAGAATAAAGCTTGCAAAGCATGCGGGAATGCAGGTTATAGAGCTTATAGAAAAGAATATAAGACCTCTTGACATAATGACAAAGGAAGCCTTTGAGAATGCCCTTACGGTAGATATGGCTCTTGGCTGCAGCACAAACAGTATGCTTCATCTTCCGGCAATAGCCCATGAGGCAGGCGTAGAGCTTAATCTTGATATGGCAAATGAAATAAGCGCAAGAACACCGAATCTGTGTCATCTGGCTCCTGCAGGGCATACATATATAGAGCAGCTTAACGAGGCAGGCGGCGTATATGCTGTTATGAATGAGCTTTCAAAGAAAAAGCTTCTCCATGAGGACTTAATGACAGTTACGGGAAAAACCGTAGGCGAGAATATAAAGAATGCAGTAAACAGAGATACGGAGGTAATAAGACCTATAGATAACCCATACAGTGAAGTAGGAGGCATTGCGGTGCTCAGAGGCAACCTTGCGCCGGATTCATGTGTTGTAAAGCGTTCGGCAGTAGTGCCTGAGATGCTTAAGCATGAGGGACCTGCAAGGGTATTTAACTGTGAGGAGGATGCTATTGAAGCTATAAAGGGCGGAAAAATATCAGACGGAGACGTGGTTGTAATCAGATATGAGGGGCCAAAGGGAGGTCCGGGAATGAGAGAGATGCTTAATCCTACATCGGCAATAGCAGGAATGGGACTTGGCTCTACAGTTGCTCTTATTACAGACGGCCGCTTTTCAGGCGCTTCAAGGGGAGCTTCCATTGGTCATGTTTCTCCGGAGGCAGCCGTGGGAGGACCTATTGCTCTTGTAAAAGAAGGAGACATTATAAAGATAGATATAGATAATCATTCAATCAATTTAGATATTACAGATGAGGAGATGGCAAAAAGAAAGGCTGAATGGACACCTAGAAAGCCTAATGTTACCACTGGATATCTTGCAAGGTATGCATCTTTAGTTACGTCGGCTGATAAGGGCGCGATTTTATGCAATAAATAATTAGTTTTGTTGTACAATAAAAAAAGGAGGAAGCGGGAATGCAGTTAAGCGGTTCAGAAATAATAATTGAATGTTTAAAGGAGCAGGGTGTTAACACAGTGTTCGGATATCCGGGAGGAACTATTCTGAATGTGTATGATGAGCTTTATAAGCATTCACATGAAATAAATCATATTTTAACATCACATGAGCAGGGAGCAGCCCATGCGGCAGACGGCTATGCGAGAGCTACAGGTAAGGTGGGAGTATGTATGGCAACCTCAGGACCGGGCGCTACAAACCTTGTAACAGGTATAGCTACGGCATACATGGATTCTGTTCCTGTTGTGGCAATAACTGCAAATGTAGGAAAATCTCTTCTGGGAAAGGATACCTTTCAGGAGATAGACATAGCAGGAGTGACAATGCCCATAACAAAGCATAATTTTATTGTAAAGGATATAAATGATTTGGCGGATATAATAAGACGCGCCTTTAAGATAGCAAAGACCGGAAGACCGGGGCCGGTGCTTGTGGATGTGACAAAGGATGTTACAGACCCGAAAAATATTATAGAATTTACGCCTGTTAAGCCGGAGGAGCCGGCTCCTGTCACAGAGACAATAAAGGATGAGGATATTGAAAGGGCAGTTAAGCTCATAAATGAGTCGGAAAAGCCATATGTTTATGTAGGCGGCGGAGCGATTATATCAGGAGCAGACAAGGAGCTTGCTAAGCTTATAGAGCTTATAGACGCCCCTGTGTGCGATTCCCTTATGGGCAAGGGAGCCTTTAACGGAGAGGATGACCATTATACGGGCATGATAGGCATGCATGGAACAAAGACATCAAATTACGGCGTGTCTGAGTGCGACCTGCTTATTGTTATCGGAGCAAGATTTAGCGACAGGGTTACGGGAAATACAAAAAGATTTGCCTCAAATGCAAAAATACTTCACATTGACGTAGACGCGGCGGAGATAAATAAAAATATCAAAACGACGGCTCAGGTTATAGGCGACGCAAATGAAATACTTAAAAGAATTAATGAAAGACTTACAAGGACAGAGCATAAGGAATGGATGGATAAGATAAGGGAAAATAAGGCTAAATTTCCCCTTACATACAATTCTGAAACCCTTAACGGACAGTATATTGTAGAGAAGATTTACGAAATGACAAAGGGAGATGCCATTATTACTACAGAGGTAGGCCAGCATCAGATGTGGGCAGCCCAGTTTTACAGGTATAGGAATCCAAGAACACTTATAACCTCAGGAGGCTTAGGTACTATGGGTTATGGTCTTGGCGCAAGCCTTGGGGCAAAAATGGGATGTCCTGATAAGACGGTTATAAATATAGCAGGCGACGGCTGCTTCCGTATGAATATGAATGAGATAGCTACTGCCGCAAGATATAATATACCTGTTATACAGGTTATTATCAACAATCATGTGCTTGGTATGGTACGCCAGTGGCAGACTTTGTTCTACGGACAAAGGTATTCAAATACAGTATTAAATGACGGAGTTGACTTTGTTAAGCTGTCAGAGGCAATGGGAGCAAGGGCGTTTAAGGTTACTACAAAGGAAGAATTTGAAAAATCATTTAATGAAGCGTTAAATGCAGGCGCGCCTGTAGTCCTTGACTGTCAGGTAGATAAGGATGAAAAGGTGTTCCCAATGGTTGCGCCGGGGGGAGCCATATCAGAGGCATTCAGTCAGGAGGACCTTGACGCAAGGGAAAGCTAAGTTGTTATTTTAAATATTAACCTGTGCGGTATTTAGGACAGTGTCCGTGTACTGCATAAGCGGTATTTCCTATATAATAAAAAGTGAAAAATCATAAAAGGAGGATTTTTAAATGGGAAGAGTATATAATTTCTCAGCAGGACCGGCAGTACTGCCGGAGGAGGTGTTAAAGGAAGCAGCTGCAGAGATGCTTGATTACAATGGCAGCGGAATGTCAGTTATGGAGATGAGCCACCGCTCAAAGGTATATGATGAAATTATCAAGACGGCGGAAAAGGATTTAAGGGATTTAATGAATATTCCTGACAATTATAAGGTTTTATTTCTTCAGGGAGGCGCGTCGCAGCAGTTTGCCATGATTCCAATGAATCTTATGAAAAATAAGAAAGCAGCGTACATTGTAACGGGACAGTGGGCAAAGAAGGCGTATCAGGAGGCAGGCAAATACGGGGAAGCCATAAAGGTAGCGTCAAGCGAGGATAAGACCTTCTCATACATACCGGACTGTTCTGACCTTGATATTCCTGAGGATGTGGATTATGTATATATATGTGAGAATAATACTATTTACGGAACAAAATATAAGGAGCTTCCAAACACAAAGGGAAAAACTCTTGTGGCAGATGTTTCATCATGCTTTTTGTCAGAGCCTGTGGATGTTACAAAATATGGCGTAATTTACGGCGGAGTACAGAAGAATGTAGGCCCGGCAGGTATGGTTATCGTTATTATAAGAGAGGACCTTATTACGGAGGATGTTCTTCCGGGAACTCCAACCATGCTTACATATAAGACCCATGCAGACGCAGATTCTCTTTACAATACGCCGCCGTGCTATAATATTTATATTTGCGGTAAGGTATTTAAGTGGCTAAAGAAAATGGGCGGACTTGAAAAAATGAAGGAGCTCAATGAGAAGAAGGCTAAGATTTTATATGATTTCTTAGATGAAAGCAAGCTGTTTAGAGGTACGGTAGTGCCAAAGGACCGTTCTCTTATGAATGTTCCGTTTGTAACAGGAAACGAGGAGCTTGATGCAAAATTTGTAAAGGCGGCAAAGGCGGCAGGCTTTGAAAATCTTAAGGGACACAGAACTGTAGGCGGAATGAGAGCGTCTATTTATAACGCTATGCCTATAGAGGGTGTGGAGAAGCTTGTAGAGTTTATGAGAAAGTTTGAAGAGGAAAACTCATAAGATATTGCATATTATAATGTAATATATACGGTATTGGTAAAGCCTTTATAAAAAAGATACTAAAAGTAAACAGCCGGCAGCAGATAGTTTCCGGTCCGGCAGTTTATTTAGTATAGATAATATCTAAAAAGAAAGGAAGTAACAAAAATGATTAAAGTTAATTGTTTAAATCCTATCGCCAAGGTAGGTATGAGTCTTTTACCGGACACATTCGGTACAACAGGCGAGTTTTCGGAGGCAGAGGCAGTGCTTGTAAGAAGCGCGTCTATGCATGAGCTGGAGCTGCCGGACAGTCTTCTTGCAGTAGCAAGAGCAGGAGCAGGAACAAACAACATTCCCCTTGACAAATGCGCCGAGAATGGTATCGTAGTGTTTAACACTCCGGGAGCAAATGCTAACGGTGTTAAGGAGCTTGTTATCGCAGGAATGCTTCTTGCCTCAAGAGACATAAGAGGCGGTATGCAGTGGGTTTCTGACAATAAGGCAGATGAAAGCATAAACAAGACTATGGAAAAGGCAAAGTCAAAGTTTGCAGGAACGGAAATAAAGGGAAAGACACTTGGTATAATAGGTCTTGGCGCAATCGGCGTACTTGTGGCAAACGCCGCATGCAGCCTTGGAATGAAGGTGGTTGGCTGCGACCCGTATCTTTCAGTGCAGAATGCCCTTAATCTTTCAAATGAAGTAACAATTGTAAAGTCAAATGCCGAGGTTTATGCAGTCAGTGATTTTATTACAATTCATGTGCCGCTTCTTGACGATACAAAGGGAATGATAAACAAGGCGTCTATTTCCATGATGAAGGATGGAGTTATAATCCTCAACTATGCAAGAGACCTTCTTGTTAATGACAATGATATGGCAGAGGCTCTTGAAAGCGGCAAAGTTAGAAAATATGTTACAGATTTCCCAAATGCAAAGACGGCAAACATGAATAATGTAATTGCATTTCCGCATCTTGGCGCATCTACAGAGGAGTCGGAGGATAACTGCGCAGTGATGGCAGTGAAGGAGATAGTAGACTATATTGAAAATGGAAATATTAAAAATTCCGTAAATTATCCTGCATGTGATATGGGAAAATGTAATAAGGCAGGACGTATTGCGGTACTCCATAAGAATGTTCCGAATACAATAAGTCAGTTTACGTCAGCCATAGCGCATATTAATATATCAGATATGACAAATAAGTCAAAGGGTAATTACGGCTATACAATGATGGACCTGGACGACAAGATTGATAATGATACAGTAGCTAAGATACAGGCTATTAATGGCGTTATAAAGGTAAGGGTTATTAAATAAAAAAGTGCCAAGAGTTTTAACTCTTTTGGTACTTATAAATTCGGCTCTGCCGGACTTTTGGTGATTTCCCACTATGTTGTCGCTTTGGGATTTTTCTAATTATAAAAGTCTCGTCTAAGGTTGGGAATTGCAAGTTTGGGGGGCTGTTGCAAAACAAAGATTTTATGCAGGATATAGTATTTAATGGTATACGCATTACTATATTTTGCATATTCTTTGGGTTTTGCAACAGCCCTCAAATTTATTGCTTTCATGGAAAATTTTGTTATACATGTATTAAGTGAAGCTTTCCCTGAGTCTTTCTAAAAACAATTCAGCGGCGGAAGAAAACACCTGATATTTTTTCCATATAATATTTAGTCCTGCATCTAGTCTTGGCTTAAGAGGTCTGAAGCAAAGATTGCTGTTTTCAGAGGTGTTTGCAATTTTATCAATTGTAACCGCATATCCAAGGCCTGCGTCAACCATAATCGCCGCATTGTAAACAAGATTAAATGTCGTTACAATATCCAGCCTGTCAAAGGCTTCCCCAAACCACATGGCAAATTCATTTTTACTCCGTTCCTCTAAGATAGCCTGACGGGAGCATATAAGGGGAACTCCAATTAAATCTTCTTTGCAGATAGTTTCTTTTTTTGCCAGAGGACTGTCCTTTCTCATGACAACGCCCCATGTATCCTTTGCGGGGATATTCAGATAATCATATTTTGAAATATCGGCGGGCTGAACTAAAACGCCGAAATCTAAAAGTCCCTTATCAAGCCGTTCGGTCACATCCTGCGCGTTTCCGCTGTAAAGGTGGTAATGAATATTCGGATAGGTATCGTGGAGCTCTTTTGCAACCTTTGCGACGAATTTTATCGCATCCGTTTCTCCGCCGCCTATATAAATATCTCCGCCGACAGCTTCAACCATAGAAGTAAACTCCGCTTCGGTTTTATCAACCATCGAAATAATTTCCTCGGCTCGTTTACGAAGAATCATTCCCTCCGCGGTCAACGCCATATTATGACTACAGCGGGTAAAAAGCTTCTGACCTAATTCATTCTCTAAATCGTGTATTTGTCTTGAAAGTGTAGGCTGTGTTACATGAAGAAAATTTGCCGCATTTGTAATACTGCCTTCTCTTGCTATTGCCAAAAAGTAACGAAGTACCCTGATTTCCATTATTAAGCTCCCTCCTTCATTAATATAATAATATTATACAATTTAGTGATATGCTTATCAAGCATATCCTGCTTTTCGATTTAAGCATTTGCTATTTCATATACTTTCAAATATAATAAAACCGGACAATGAAGGAAAGCAACTGAACGAAATGTCAGAGGAACAAACAATAAATAATCCGGAGGTATTACCATGAACATGAATTTTAATTTCAACAACCCGACAAACCTTATTTTCGGCGCAGGAAAGCTAAATGAGCTTGGAAGCCACATAGCTGCAAGAAGAGCCGTCGGCTCTCTCGGCAAAAAAGCGCTGCTTTTGATTTCAAACGGCAAATCAGTTAAAACCTACGGTACGCTTGAGCGGGTGGAGGAACAGCTTAAGGAGGCGGAAGTGGAATATGTTGTCTGCGCAAATATTCACGAAAATCCGTCAAAGGAGGTTGTGATGGAAGCCGCCGCCGCTGCAAAGGAAAATAGCTGTGATTTTATTGTTGCACTTGGAGGCGGGGCAGTCCTTGATTCTGCCGTTGCCGTAGCAGCCATGGCAACCAATCCCGGCGATTTATGGGACTATGTAAACGGAGGTACAGGCAAAGGAAAACAGCTTGTAAATCCAGGGCTTCCTATCGTAACTATTGCAACATCTTCCGGCACAGGCTCGGAGGTCAACTGCTGGGGCGTTATCTCCAATCATCAGACTAATGAGAAAATAGGTTTTGGTTATCCTGAGCTTGTTCCCGTGCTTGCAATAGTGGACCCGGAGCTGATGAAAACCGTTCCGCCGAAATACACGGCTTATCAGGGCTTTGATGCGCTATTCCATAATACTGAGGTTATGATTTCAAAGGGTATAAATATTCTCAGTGAAACAATAGCCCTTTCTGCCATTGAAAACATTGCAAAATATCTGCCAAGAGCCGTTGCAGACGGAAATGATTTAGAAGCGAGAGAAGCCGTTGCCTATGGTAGCACAATAGCAGGAATTACTATGCAGCTTACCAACACGACGGCGCAGCATTCTATGGAGCACGCTATGAGCGCCTATCATCACAGCCTTCCTCACGGCGCAGGGCTGATTATGATATCAGTTGAGTTTGCCCGTTTCTTTATTGAGCGTCACGCCTGCGACGAGCAGTTTATTAAAATGGCAAGAGTCATGGGAATACCGGACTCGGATAAGCCGGAGGATTTCATTACGGCGCTTTTAAAGCTTCAAAGGGACTGCGGTGTGGACAATTTGAAAATGAGCGACTATGGCTTTGAAAAATCCGAATTTATGACGCTGGCAGTTAACGCAAGGGAAACCATGGGCGGTCTGTTCCTGTCAAATCCTTGCCCTATGTCTGATGAGGAATGCGCAGAAATCTTTAGTAAATCTTATAGATAACAAAGTCTCGTCTAAAGCCGAGACTTGCAAGTTTTGCTCCGCAAAACTTGTTGTCCGCATGAAGGACTTTTCTATTATATAAAAAAGTGTCAAGAATTTAAACTCTTTGTGAAGCCGAGACTTTGTTGTCAGCTGTTATGTTGCAGCAATAGATTTAGTCAGGCTTACGGTTTATATGGAGGGATAAGAATGAAATTTTTATTTAGCTCATCTGTTTTGTTTATTGCAGTATTTTGCGTTCTATGGCTTTCTGCCTGCAGAGATGTACCGGAGGATACCGGTACGAAGCCGGACAAAAATACAGGCTTCAATAATGGCTCAAGTCAGGCTCCGTCACAATCAAATGCAGAGGCGGAGCCTGACGGAAAACAGCCGGGTGAGGGCGGCAATTCCTTTGATTTTGAAAACAGGCGGGTTTTGCTTAACAGCGGTTACTATATGCCGGTTACCGGACTTGGCACATACGCCTTATCCCATGAAACCTGTGTAAATTCTGTAACCGCTCTGTTAGATAACGGCGGCAGGCTGATTGATACCGCATCTGTTTATGGTACGGAAAAAGCAGTGGGGGAAGCAATACGAAAGAGCAGTGTTCCGAGAGAGGAAATATTCGTTACAACGAAGCTGTATCCAAATCAGTATGCCGATGCTAAAAAGGCAATTAACGATGCGTTAAATAATCTTGATATAGGCTATATAGACTTAGTGCTTCTGCACCATCCCGGCGCCAATGATGTTGAGGCTTATAAAGAATTGGAGCAGGCAGTCCGCGACGGAAAAATACGCTCCATCGGTTTATCTAACTGGTATATAGAGGAGCTTAAGGAATTTTTGCCTCAGATTACCATTACTCCGGCGGTAGTCCAAAATGAAATTCATCCATATTATCAGGAAAACGACGTTATTCCATATATTCAGGATTTAGGTATAGTGGTAGAAGGCTGGTTTCCCTTTGGAGGCAGAGGACACACCAAAGAGCTTCTTGGTGACGAGGTAATTTCATTTATAGCAAAAGCGCATAATGTCACATCGGCGCAGGTAATTCTTCGGTGGAATTTACAGAAGGGAGTCGTTGTAATCCCCGGCTCAGGCAATCCTGAGCACATAAAAGAAAATCTCGATGTGTTTGGATTTGAATTAAATGAAAAGGAAATGGCTCAAATCAACGGATTGAATCGGGATGAAAAGCATGAATGGTACTGATATGAAAAATATGGGGCAGCCCCATTTGACCTTGTAACGGTAAGCCTGTTAAAATGGCACGCAGGGAGCAGGCTTTTATATTATTGATTTTGGGTCTTATAATTTTCGCCCCAATTTTTCATGGAATCAAGAATAGGCTTCAGGCTTTTTCCAAGCTCAGTTAAAGAATATTCTACTTTTGGCGGAACTTCTGCATACACCTTGCGATTGACAAGTCCGCTTTCTTCCATATTGCGAAGCTGCGCCGTCAGGACTTTTTGAGATACGCTGCCGATAGATTTTTTCAGCTCTCCAAAACGCTTTGTACCAGGCATTAAATCACGAAGAATTAAAACCTTCCATTTATCGCCAATTAACATCAGAGTGGTTTCAACAGGGCAGTCAGGCAATGCTTTTGTTTCATTTTGTTCTTTCATAAGTAATACCTCCTTTTAGTTTCCAAATGATACTTTTAATCTTTTTATACCATAATCCTATTTCTGCGTCAATGTTTCTAATATTATATTTTATAAAAAATCATAAAAATCCTTTTATTACGCATTTGTTTCCCTAGAGTAACTATAGCACAATAAAGTGCTTACTTTACAGTAGAAATCTAAGCTCATATAATATAGTCAAGGCTTAGGAAGAACGGCCGCTTCAAAGCCAAAACAAAAAAAACAAAAAAATATAATTCAGGAGGAATCTATTATGAACAAAAATACATTTACTACCGTAAAGCTTGCAAAGGGAGAAATGAATGTTTACGATTTTGGCAGCATAAAGCTCCACGCTTATAAGACAAATGATTTTATTGATGACGAGGTATTTATTATCACGAAAAACGGCAGGGCTGTTGTAATCGAATCCCCATGTTTCTTTGACAATATCAAGGAGCTAAACGAATATCTTGAGAATATTGAGGTAGAGGGAATACTCGTTGCATACCACGGCGCAGGGGCAGCCTTCCTTCCCGGAGTTCCTAAGTTTGCAACACAGAATGCTGTAGACTATTCCAGGAACGGCGGCGGTAAGTCGCTGATTGATAACTTTGCGGTAACATTCGGTGAAAGCTTTGATTCATCTGTCCATGAAATTACAAATGTGATTGAGCCGGGTAAGGTAACAATCGGAGGCATTGATTTTATTATTAAGAAGACAGACGAGGCCTTTGATGTGGAGATTCCTGAAATAAACGGAGTTTACACTCACATGCTGGGACATGACTGTCACTCTATCGTCGCAGGCGCAGACCATGCTGACGCAATGATTGCGCAGCTTCGAGGCTACATTGAAAAGGGCTGCGAGCTGATTCTTACCTCTCATTATACGCCGGAGGATTTGAAAGATGCCCAGACGAAGATAGAGTATCTTGAAAACCTCAAGAAGATTGCAGCAGGCGTCGGAAACGCAGATGAATTTAAGGCAGAGGTTGGTAAGCAGTATCCTTGTTACAGCGGTCAGAATTATCTGGATATGACGGCAGGCTTTTTCTTTAATTAATCCGTTGCCATAATGTTAATCAGGGCTGTTGCCTTAACAAATAAAAGCTCCATAGGAATTAACAGTCAATAATTCTGAGGAGTAAAATTTAAAAGGGACTGTCTCAATAAGTGATATGCCCCCTTCTAAGTGACAAGTTTTTGTTATTTTACTTGTCTACCTAGAAGGGAGCATATCATTTTCTTATTGCTACAGATCCTTTTTAATGTAAGTCTTAAACTGCATTTTTTGGAGTCATATTACCGTAGCTGTTTTTTACAGCTTTTCCATTATATTTGTTATCAAGCTTATTATCAAGCCTGCGGTTATAAAAATAAACTGCAATATTCATGGATACAATAACAATATTAAGTATATATACTACAAGTACATAATTAATCTGGTGTGTAATCAGCTTTGCGGAAATACCTGCAATATAGCCGGCAGTAATAAGAAGTATAAAAGGCAGGCTCATGCTTTTTGCAGATTTGCACTTTATATTTTTAATAAGGTTCATGGGCCATGAGCATCCAAAGCATACAAGCATGGCGGCTTCCAATAATTGTGACATTTTATAAGTCCTCCTGTATGATAATTATAGCGCTGAGATTGACATTGCATTTGCAAAGCTTACATTTTTATCAAGAAAGCTTCTTTTTATGGTTCTGAAGAATATCATATTCATACTGTCGTCGCTGTCAAGGCAGTTGAGATTTAAAAGTATGCACCCGTATTCAGAAGCAATTTTATGAAGCTCGCAGTTATAAAGCTTAGCGCCCTCTATGTCGTCTCTCAGCTCTATAATATAAATCTGTGCTGAAGGTAAGTTTATGTGAACATTGTAAAGGAGCCATTTATACTGCTCAGAAAATTTTTCAACAGATACATTTCCGTCAGTAAGCTCATTTTCACCAAGATAAATAAGTATCTTCATAGGCTTAAGCTCATATATGCATTTTTCAAAGTATTGTACCGCATCCTCAATTCTAAGGTCAGCTATGCTCCGATTATATAGCTTTTGATTTAAGTCATAATCCTCAATAAGCTCATTTAAGTAAAGCTCCTCAGCTATTCCTGAGCCTGCAAGCACAATTTTGTTTGACTGTGCGCACTTATTTAATAATTTGTATTCCTGTGAACGATTATAATTTCTCATATTTCTCCTCATTTCTGTACGGCTTATGTGTTGTTGTATAACCGGCTTGCGGATGTCGTACGGACACAAGCTTGGGATTTTTCTTTACATACACATTATATTCTTGACTAACCATTAGGTCTAATATATAATTAATATAAAAATAATAGCTTTAAAATTATAAATATATATTTTATAAAAGAAAAATCATAAATCAGATATATATTAATTAATAGGCTTAAACCTATGGAAGGAGAGAAAAATGGAATTATTACAATTAAGATATTTCTACGCGGTGGCAATAAACCAGCACATTTCAAATACTGCAAAGCAGCTTCACATAGCCCAGCCATCCCTTACGCAGACTATTCACCGTCTTGAAAACGAGCTTGGCGTTAAGCTGTTTAAATCGTCAGGAAGAAATATTGTCCTTACGGAATATGGCAGTTATCTAATGAATAAAATAAAGCCTGTTATTGAAACAATAAATGAGATACCCGTTGAGCTTGCAGAGATGGCCCACCTTAATAAAAATATTATAAACGTAAATGTAATGGCGGCGTCTACCATAATTATAGACGCTCTTATAAAATACCAGGAGGAAAATAATGATGTAAAATTTCAGATTAATCAGAGCACAAAGTCTGACATGGCAGATATAACAGTGTTTACCCAGCCCTTTTATCAGAAACAGAACGAATACACCTATGTGTTTTCAGAGGAAATTTATCTTGCCGTTCCTGAAAAGTCTGTCTACTTAGGCATGGAAAGCGTCGCCTTGGAGATGATGAGGGATAAAAGCTTTATAAGCCTTGCGGGCTCAAAGCCCTTAAGGCAGATTTGCGACAGATTTTGCATGCACTCAGGATTTTCACCTAAAATTATATTTGAAAGCGACAGTCCTACTGCCGTAAGAAATATGATAGGTGCAAATCTTGGCATAGGCTTCTGGCCTCAGTTTTCATGGGGAAATATTAACGAAAACACCGTAGCCCTTATACCTATAAGCTCTCCTGTCTGCCGCAGGGATATAATAATGACAAGAGGCAATGATGAAAGTAAAAGCAATTACAATGAGGTTTGCAGATTTTTTAATTATCTGATACAATACTTTGAGAGCCTAAAGGAAAACAAGGCATAAGTAAATAAATTTATGAGGATTAAGCTATGTTGAGTAAAAAAATGTATATGGAAACAGCGGAAAGGCTTATAAAAGCAATAGGTAAGTGTACGTGTTCATTTACTACTGTAAGATATGTAAGGGAAAAGCTTGAGAATAGCGGATATCGGGAGCTTAAGCTAAGTGAAATGCCGGACTGGAAGGTAAATAAGGGCGAAAAGATATATATAAATGTATATGACAGTTCAATTTTTGCTTTTAATATAGGAGATAGGGCGGGAGAAAAAACAAACGGCTGCACATTAAGGCTTGCAGCGGCACATACGGACAGTCCTGCCCTTTATATAAAGCCAAAGCCTGAAATGATAAACAGAGGTTATGGAAAGGTAAATGTAGAAATGTACGGAGCAGCCATATTAAGCACATGGCTTGACAGACCTCTTTCTGCGGCAGGAAAGCTATCTCTAAGGAGTGATGATGTATTTTGTCCAAGAACAGTCATAACAGACATAGGGACAAGCCTCTTTACCATACCAAACCTTGCCATACATCTTAACAGGGAGATAAACAGGGGTATAGAGCTAAACAGGCAAAATGATATGCAGCCCGTTTGCGCCATATTAGAGGAGCAGCTTAAAAGCTCATTTTTTATGGATTATCTTGGGGAGCAGCTTAATGTAAACAGGGAGGACATATTAGACTACGAGCTTTATATATATAATAATGAAGAAGGTTGCATTATGGGGCTGAATGATGATATAATATCATCACCGCGACTGGATAATATTACCTCTGTGGAAGCTATAATAAACGCGCTTACGGCAGATACTTCCGGTCAGGAAAACAAATATGCAATAAAGGGGGCTGTACTTTTTGACAATGAAGAGGTAGGAAGCCGAAGCAAGCAGGGGGCTGATTCTTTAATGCTGTCCGTGATTATAGAAAGGCTTTATTTAAGCTTGGGACTTACAAGGGACATGTATCTTTCAGATATAGTAAACGGCTTTATGCTGTCGGCAGATGTGGCCCACGGGCTGCATCCAAATCATAATGAGAAGGCAGACGTGACAAATATAAATATGCTGAATGGAGGAGTTGTTTTTAAGAGAGCGTGCTCCCAGACATACAGCACAGACAGCAAGTCTGTGGCAATAGGAGAGCAGATATGCAGAAGGCACAATATACCGTATCAAAAATTTGCAAGCCGTTCCGATGTTACTACCGGCAGCACTCTTGGCAGCATAGCAAATAAATATCTTCCTCTGCGTACTGTGGATGTGGGCGTTCCTGTTCTTGCCATGCATTCGGCAAGGGAAACCATGGGAGTAAAGGACCAGTATTATTTGGAGCAGTTTGTTAAAGCGTTTTATGCGCAGCAGTAAAGCATAGAAAGGAATAAAAAAATGAAAAGATTTAAGGATTTGGAATATAAAAGAGTGGATTTTAAAGAGGCGGTAGGTATAGTAAGAAAGCTTGGCAACGATATAAAGGCAGCTAAAAGCGGTGATGAGTTAAAGAAGCTGTATAAGGAGTATCAGGAACAGAGCGGAAAATATAATACTGCCATAACCTTAGCAAGCATCAGAAATACCATAGATATGAATGACAAATTCTATGAGGATGAAATGAATTACTATTATGAGGAGCTTCCAAAGTTTGAGGAGGAGGAGAAAAAGGTTATAAAGCTTCTTATGGAGTCGCCATATTTTAATGAGTTAAGGGAAGCCTTTGGAGATATATTTGTTAAGAATAAAGAAATTGAGCAGAGACTTTCAAGTGAGGAGACCATAGAGGATTCTATCGAGGAAAGCAAGCTTACGCAGGAGTATTCTAAGGTTGCTGCAACCTGCTCAGTAGAGTTTATGGGAGAGGAGTGTAATTTCTATGGACTTTTAAAGCATATGGAAAGCACGGACAGGCAGGAGAGAAAGGCCGCCTTTGAGGCTTGGGCAAAGCTTTATGAGGGGATTTCCGAAAAGCTTGATGATATATACACAAAGCTTGTTGAAATAAGGGACAGAAAGGCAAAAAAGCTTGGTTTTGACAGCTATATAGACATGGCGTATGCATTTATGCACAGGTTTGATTATGATAAAAAGGATGTTGAAAGCTTCAGAAAGCAGGTAAAGGAGATAATAGTTCCTGCATGCGTAAAGCTTAGGGAGAAGCAGAGGGAAAGGCTTGGAGTTGATAAGCTTAGATTTTACGATGAAAGCCTTATTTTCCCGGAAGGAAATGCAAAGCCTGTTGGCGACATGAAATATATGGTTGAGGAAGCAAGGAAAATGTACCATGAGCTGTCTGAGGAGACAGGAGAATTTTTTGATTTTATGACAGATTATGAGCTGTTTGATTTGGAGACAAGACCGGGAAAGCATCAGGGAGGCTACTGTACGTATCTTGTTCAGTATAAAGCGCCGTTTATCTTTTCAAACTTTAACGGAACAAGCGCAGATGTGGAGGTGCTTACCCATGAGGCAGGACATGCCTTTGCAGGCTATACGGCAGAAAGAAAGCAGGAGCTTTTGGAGTTTGCCGATACCACAAGCGAGGTGGCAGAGATACATTCCATGACAATGGAGCATTTTACTTATCCCTGGATGGAAAGATTTTTTGGAGACAAGACTGATAAGTTTATATACGCCCATTTGTCACAAGCGCTTTTTGTTATGCCATATATGATGTGCGTAGATGAATTTCAGCATAAGGTATTTGAAAAGCCTGATATGTCGCCTATGGAGAGAAGAAAGGTATGGAAATCATTGGAGGAGGAATATATGCCTTGGAGAGATTATGACGGCAACGAATTTCTTACAGGCGGAGGCTTTTGGATGCAGAAGCAGCATATTTTTATGTATCCCTTCTACTATATTGATTATGCCCTTGCCCAGACCTGCGCCTTCCAGCTTTATGTAAGAAGCAGGCATGACAGTAAGGCGGCATGGAAGGATTACATGGCTCTCTGCGAGGTAGGCGGAAGCAAGGGATATCTTGATATACTTGAGTTAGGACATTTAAACAGTCCTTTTGAGGAAGGAACCGTTAAGAATGCTACCCAGGAAGTATTTAAGGAGCTTGGCATTTAATAAAAAATATGGTAAAAGAAAGGTAAGGATTATATTATGGCAACTATAAAACCTTTTGTCTGTGTAAGACCAAATGCACAGGCGGCAGATAAGGTAGCGGCGCTTCCCTATGATGTATATAACAGGGAGGAAGCTTATGAGGCAGTAAAGGGAAATGATTTATCATTTCTAAGAATAGACAGGGCAGAGACACAGTTTGAGCCTTCGGTAGATACCTATGACGAGAGAGTATATGATAAGGCAAAGGAGCTTCTTGACGGAATGATAGAGGACGGAACCTTTATTACTGACAGGGATGAATGTTATTATATATATGAGCTGACTATGGATGGCAGGACACAGACAGGCCTTGTGGCATGCGCGTCTATAGATGATTATGCAGACAATATTATAAAGAAGCATGAAAATACAAGGGCAGATAAGGAAGCAGACCGTATACATCACGTGGATACATGTGACGCGCAGACAGGGCCTATATTCCTTGCATACAGGGCAAATGAAACTATACGCTCTATTATGGACAAGGTAAAGAAGGGGCAGACACTTTACAGCTTTACCTCTGATGACGGCATCAGGCATCAGGTATGGAAGATTGGTAAGCCAGAGGATATCGAAGCCATAAGGTCAGAATTTGAAAAAACAGACAGCATATATATAGCTGACGGACACCACAGAGCGGCGTCTGCCGTAAAGGTAGGCTTCAAAAGACGGGAAGAAAATCCGGATTACAAGGGCGACGAGGAGTTTAATTTCTTTTTATCGGTGCTTTTTGCTGATGAGGAGCTTATGATTATGCCTTATAACAGAGTGGTAAAGGATTTGAACGGACACAGCCCTGTGGAGTTTCTTGATTTAATAGGAAAAAGCTTTGTGGTAGAAAAGCTTGGCAGCCAGCCTTATGCCCCAACTGAAAAGGGTACTATAGGGATGTATTTGAATGAGGAATGGTACAGGCTTACAGCTAAGGAGGAGATAAGGTCTAAAGAGCCTGTAGAGGGACTTGATGTATCTCTTTTACAGAATAATATTTTATCGCCAGTGCTTGGCATAGGAGACCCAAGGGTTGATAAGCGTATTGATTTTATCGGAGGCATAAGAGGTCTTAAGGAGCTTGAGAGAAGGTGCAGTCTTGATATGACGGTAGCGTTTTCCATGTATCCTACGTCTATACAGGAGCTTTTTGCCGTTTCCGACGCAGGGCTTTTAATGCCGCCAAAGTCTACATGGTTTGAGCCGAAGCTTAGAAGCGGATTGTTTATACATAAGTTATCGTAAGAGAGGAAATATGGCAGAGTATAAAACGAAGCAGAGGGAAATGATACTTGATTATATGATAAAAAACAAGGATATACATGTTACGGCAGAAATGATAATAAATTATTTCAGGCTTCATGGCACGCCGATAGGAAAATCTACCGTTTACAGAAATCTTGACAGGTTGGTGGAGGAAAATGCGGTGAGGAAATTTACCATAGAGGACGGGGTAAGCGCCTGCTACCAGTATGCTCCTGACGGAAGCAGGTGCATGGAGCATTATCATTTTAAATGCAGTGAATGCGGCAGGCTGTTTCATGTCCAGTGTGATTTTATGAACGAGATATGCGAGCATGTGTATAAGGAGCATAAATTTGTAATAGACAGCAGTAAGACGGTGTTTTATGGTATATGTGAGGAATGTAGAAAAAATAAAAGACGCGGGGAAAAGATAAAGGCAAGGCAGGTATGATTTACCGATTTCTACCAAAAACGTGCAGATTTTGCAAAGCATATTGAAAAAAATATATGTCATGTTATAATTCAATTATTAGTAAACGTTTATTATGATGTAACTGAAATGATATTTTTCAAAAAAAGGAGAAAAAGTTATGGTAAAATTAAAAAAGATAGGTGTGCTTGCTGTGTCAGTTATTATGACCGTGTCCAGTGTTTTGAATGTGTATGCAGGAAGAGGAACAGGGAGTATTTACAAAGGTAATACACAAGTTGGAATATGGTATAATTATATGGAAAAACAATATGCAAAGGCATACACTATGGATATAACATCTGTACATTATGATAAAACAACTTATATGACAGTTAATGTCCAATCAATATATCCATATGGTGGCTCACATGCATATTATGTTAATAAAACATTGAGTGCTGGCAATACAATGGATGTAGGTAAGGATGGTGATAAAGCAATTGCAGAGAAAAAAATACCAACTACTGAATATGGTACATCAGCATATACAAAGCATGTTATTATGATTGAGGGAACAGCATACACACCAGTATATTCAAATGGAACTTCAAATGTAGTAAAACCTGATTAATGAAATAAAATAATATTTTACTGTCACAGGATAATTTATTATATTTAAAATTATAGAATTGAAATATTATATCTTGTCTTGTGGCAGTTAAAAGAAGGGGACAGATAATGAAAAAGATGTGTATAGCTTTAATATTAATAATTTTTATTATTATTTCGGGCTGTGAAAAAAACAGTAACAAAGGAGATAAAAGCAGTGAGTATATTTCACAAAATATTTCAGAGCAAGCAACAAAAGATGTTATGAATATATCACAGGAATTAGAATATTCGGCAGAAAAAGCGGATGCTATATTAGAGAAAATGGGAATGAAATCTTACGATATATGGAAATGGTTAAGACCTGAAAAAGGAGAAGAGACAGAAAAATTTTTAAATCAGGAGTTTGATGAATGGATGTCGCATATAAATCCTGAATATTTGGAGGAAAAGCAGCAGAACAGAGAGCAGGAAATAGAAGAAGCAAGAAAATCAATTTACGGAAGGTATAAGGTGGAGCAGGAAACCCCCATTATTATCAAAATAAACTGTAAAGATGAAAATAAAAAATACATGACAGAGGAAAGATTTGGGGAAAGAGCATATTCATATCTTTCAAAAAATGGGTTTCTTGTAAAAGATGGTGACAAATGGTATGAAATATGTGGGTATGGTAATTATTGGAAAAATATGTTAGATTTAGGGTCTAATTATTGGGTGTATGATGTAGAGCCTTTAGTAGAGGTAGAATATCATGCATATGGATTTGATAAAATGGATGGAAAAACGTACAATGAAGAAAGGGTCAGGAAGATGTGTATTCCCAATGTATATGTAGAAGAAAAATTTGAGGAGGGGACTTGTACATATGCATGTGAAAATTTAACTGTAAATGTTTATTACAGATTATATGATGAAAGAGAGGTTTTGGATAGGGGAAAGCAAAGAGCTGCTTATATTTGCTTTTATATAATGTTGGATGAATATAAAGCAGTAACATGTAATCTTTCTGCAGTGTTGGATAGTACAGGTTATTATAGTGAAATAACAGAGGAAAAGCTTCGGGAGATATTTACCGTTAGAGAATATAAATAAAATTTTTAAATCATTTATAATTAAATATATTTAAAAATATAAAATAACAAACGAAAGAAAAAATATAAAAATATATTAATATGCTATAGAGAATTATAATTAATTAAATTAAAAAGGAAATAATATATGAACAGCATAATTATATATAATAAAAGAAAGCCTTTTGACTATATAAGAAAAAAACTGCATGAAGTAGGGCTGGAGGAAAATATTGATTTCACTGTCTGTAACTTAGAAGAAAACATCTTACAGGCAGATGCATTAATGTTAAAGCTGAATAATTTTAATGAAGTAAAAAAATCTATTTACGAAAAAAATGAAATTATAGTCAGAGGTGAATATAACAGTAATAATATAAAAATAAGACTGGCGGATATAACATACCTGCAAAAGGAAAGGTATGGCTGTACTGTCCATGTAACCAAAGAAAAATCAGAAAATGATTATGAGGGACAGTTGTTTTTACGTGAAAAGCTTGATATAATGTATGGTAGGCTTAAAGACTATGAATTTGAGTATGCCCATAGCAGTTATATGGTTAATATATGTCATGTTGATGAATGTAGTAGAACAAGGTTAAAATTGGATTCAGGGGTGACGCTTGATATTTCAAGATCAAAAAGCAAGTTTTTTAATGAACGATTTATATATTATACGGATAAATTTTTATTATAATAAAAGCATTTTTTAATTTTTGCTAAATTTAACATAAGGGAATAGAAGCGGTAACTGTATTTTGAATTTTAGCTGAAGGGAGAATAAATTTTTATGAATAAGAAAAAGAAAATAATAATTATATCAGCTTTTAGTATAACTGTCATAGCGGCAGTTATCGTTATAGCATGTATATATAATCACAAGGATACTTCGTTAAGCGCAGTGGGAGACATATATGAAAGCAATGCCGCAGGTCTTGTGGAAACAGAAAATCTTATATATTACGTATCAGATATGCAAAACGGATATATATATGTATATGATAAAAATACAAAAGCCTCCTCTGTTTTATGCAATAATCCTGAATGTAAGCACAATACAGGGAGCTGTGTCGCAAGTGTTTTTGAGCCAAGAATGTGTATAAATACACTTTGCAGCTATAACAATAATCTGTATTATGCAGATTATGATATAAGCTCAGGAAACCGTGTTGTATTATATAAGGTTTCAATGGACGGCTCAAGTAAGGATAACATATTGACGGTTTATGAGTTTCCGGCAGGTGAGGAGACAAGCCTTCAGGATATAAATATAAGCTCAAACGGTGAAAATATATATTTGTATACGGGAGAATGTTATGACGGGGAGGACCCTTTAAAGAAAAGGCTGATTGTCTATCAGATAAATCTAAAGGCTGAAAGCATAAAAAAGCTTACGGAGGATGATAAATATGGCGGGTATATAGATATATGCGGCTTTGATTCTGATAATATATATTACAGCATAATATTTTTTTCAAAGGATTTGAAGAATACATACGGCTCTGTATACAGATATAACATTAAATCAGACGAAAAAGAAATATTGGCTGATGAGCTTAAAAGCGTAAACACCTTATGTTTATCCGGTAAATATATTTATTATAACGTTTTTCAGGGAAATGTATATAAATATGATTTAAGTACAGGTAAGACAGAGGAATTTATAAGCTTTGAAAATCCGGAAAACATGGCGGGCAGATTATATGCAGATGATACATATATTTATTATTACAATTATAATGCAGATTACACGGATGAAACAGAGACATATTTATATGTATATGATAAGGACGGAAAATTAAAAGGCTCTGCAAAAACATTGCCGGCAGATGAGAATATAATAAAGGCATATGCAATAAAAGACAGGCTGATATTTGGGACCTGCAGCATGACGGACGACACTAAAATGAAATATAGCTGTATAGATAAAAATGATATAACGGCAGGAGAGATAAAGTGGAGGGATTTATTGCAGGAAAATTAAAGGAGGATTAATATGTTGCTTAAGGTTGATACGGTATCAAAGTCATATGGAGAAAAATGCGTGCTTGATAAGTTTACCGTGGAATTTAAAAATGGAATATATGGCATTCTTGGACCAAACGGCGCAGGAAAAAGCACCCTTATGAATATACTTACAGATAATATAAGGAGAGACGAAGGCAGCATTACCGTGGACGGCGTTGAAATACTTGATATGGGGAAACGCTACAGGGAGCTTATCGGCTATATGCCTCAGGAGCAGGGACTGTATGGGGCTATGTCGGCAAGAAAGTATCTTTATTATGTGGCGGCTCTTAAGGGCTTAAAAAAAGGTGAAGCAAAAAGACAGGTGGAGGAATTGCTTCAGGTTGTAGGCTTGAATTTAGTGGCGCATAAAAAGATAAAGGAATTTTCCGGTGGCATGAGACAAAGAACTATGTTAGCAGGAGCATTGCTGGCAGACCCTAAGATAATAATACTTGACGAGCCTACCGCAGGACTTGACCCAAAGGAGCGAATAAAAATAAGAAATTTTATAGCAAAGCTTTCTATGAACAGAATTGTACTGATAGCCACCCATGTTGTAAGCGATATAGAGTGTATAGCGAAGAAGGTACTGCTGCTTAAGGAAGGAAGGCTTATTGAAATTGATACGCCGTATAAGCTTATTGAGAGGGTATCGGATAAGGCGTGGGAAAAGGAGTGCAGAGAGGAAGAAATTATAGAATATCAGGAAAAATACGGAATTGGAAATGTATTTCAGAAAGAGAACGGTATTACATTAAGAGTAATGCAGGATGAATGTCCGAAGGATTTTGAAAAAGCAAAGGGAAATATAGGGCTGGAGGATGTATATTTGTATTATATGGAAGGAGAGAACAGGCTATGGCAGAAGCAAAAAGAATTGTCAATGCAAAATTCATAGCTGTGTATGCGAGCCTTTTTTTCATAGCTGTGTTTGTCTTTTTAAAGGGGCAGCTTGATGAAGCAGGCTTTTACGGAATGTATGCATCGGATTACAATAACTATACAAAAGCAGATATATTAAGAATCACAGACCTGAAATATGAGGAGTATTTAAGCAAAATCAGTAAGGGAGAGGATATATTTGCGGAAGACAATGAAAATATTCCGGATAGGGATGAACAGCTTACAGTAGAGGAAAATATTGACAGAAGAGTTTTATATGACTTAAAAACACAAAGAGAGTATATGGAAAAATATAAAAGTAAATATGACGATATGAAAAGCTATGCAAAGAGAATGGCTAATATATCTGTATTCAACACTGAAAACGGCTTTTCAAAAAGAAATGCAGATAAGACTATAGAGGATTTTAAGGGAATTAACGATATAGAGCTTAAGTATGGCAACAATATATGGATAAATGCTTTGACTAAATATTATTTTGCGGATTACCTGCTGCTTATTCTGCTTGTTTATATTATAATGCAGTTCGGCATAGAGCAGAGGAGTAATCTTATATATTTTATCCGTGCGGCAAAGGAAGGCAGAGGAAGGCTCGCTGTATACAGAGGGATCCTGCTGACAGGCTTTACAGCCGTATCGGTTTTATTTTTTTATGGAGGTCTTTTTATATGCTTAAATATAGTGCATAGCATAAAATATGATTTTTCACAGAGCATTCAAAGTATAGCCACCTTTGAGAACTGCATATTGAAAATAAATATAGGACAGTTTCTTGCTTTGTTTTTGGTTATAAAGTTTACTGTTATGTTATTTCTTGCGCTGCTTATATGGAATGTGCTTGGAGGTTTAAAAGAGAAAAAGTTTGGATTGATTTTTTTGGGAGCGTTTTTTGCGGCAGAATATATTATGTATGCATTTATAGGCGACAGTAGCAGTATAAATTATCTTAAATACATAAATATATTTTACTGGCTTGATATGGGAAGCTTAATTGGGGGATATAAAAACTTAAATATTTTCAGCTATCCTGTAAACAGCTTTAAAATATTTGTTTTTTTTGCTTCTGTAATGATTTTTATGTTGGGCTTAGTTTGTATTTATAAAAATATTTATTCATACGAAAGCAGTAAAAAAGGAGTAATAAAAGTAAAAAAAATAATTGAGGAGTTAAAGATAAAATTGTCTCCTGTTATTGATAAAACAGGTGTTTTCAGGGGAGAAGCAATAAAGCTGTTTGTCATAATAGGAGGGGTAATAATAGCAGGTATATATATATATATAGGTTATATAAGAATAGATAATAAGCCGTTGTCTAAAAGTCAGGAGGGAAGGATAAAGGAATTTTATTATGGTGAATTGGAGGGAGAGTATAGTGACAGCATGCTTGATAAAGCAGATATATTGATTTTGGAGGGTGAGGAGGAATATAATGATATAATGGAAGTCGTCCATACGTTAAGTGAAGAGGAGAAGGTAATGTATCTTATGAAAGCACAAGGCTTACAGGGAAAGCTTTCGGCGTTGAATGGCATAAGGGATGATATTTTATATTTAAAGGCTTTGAAGGATGAAAAAGGAATTATAGGAAGTCTTTATAATCCTGACGGAGTGAATTATCTTTTCGGAGAGGTGTCAAGGGACTCATCCATTGTTAATTCAATAATAATATGCTCATTTATATGTATATTTTCAGGAGGGGTATACGCATATGAAAAAAAATCAAATATGCTTAAATTTATAAACAGTACGTTAAACGGGCGGGGAAGGACAAAGGTAATAAAGCTGTTTTGGTGTATGCTTTCTTCAGGCGCATATGCGGTATTTATCAGTATTATAGAATATATAAATGCATCAGGCAAGGTAGGAATATCCGGTTTGTCAGGGCTTGTACAAAGTATAAGCAGCTTTAAGGAATTTCCTTTTGAAATATCGTTAGGTACATTTATTATATTTGCGTATGCTATAAGAATAATTTGTGTTATTTCAGTAACAGTAGTAGTGGTATGTATTTCAAAATATATGTCAAAAATTATCATGGGACAGCTTACTGCTTTGGCAGTTATCTGCATACCTCTTGTATTATACTATATTGGAATGGATATTTTGAAGTATGTGTCATTAGGAAGAGGTATAGCCGTTTCTGATTTTATATTAAACAATGGCAGGTGGGATAATAGTGTTTTTGCAATAAGCGCATTAAATATGGCGATTGGTATTTTTGCATCTGTAATTTATATTAGTAGCGACGCAGGATATGGCAATAGAAAAAAATACTTGACAATTAAATAATGTATGATATTATAATTCAGCCTAAATATGAAACTTGGTTTCATATTTAGGCTGAATTTGAAACCGGGGTTAGGATTAATACTGCCAAAGCCTTAATAAATTTAATCCGGTTTTTACTTGGAGGAATTTTATGAACGTCATATATAAGCGTATAATTTCAGCATTTTTAATAGGTATAGCCATAATTTGCATTATATCTGCATCCGGCTGCGGAAAAACAGAAACTGGGGAGAACGAAAAGCTGTCCATTGTAACAACGCTGTTTCCCCAATATGATTTTGCAAGGCAGATAGCAGGTGAAAGAGCGGAGGTTACATTATTGCTAAAGCCGGGAACAGAGGCACATGATTACGACCCTTCTGCTTCAGATATGATAAAAATAAATAATGCAGACCTTTTTATATATATGGGAGAATACATGGAGCCTTGGGCAGCGTCTATAGTGGACAGCATAGATAATAAGAAATTAAACATACTTGATGCATCGGGGAATATTACCCTTCTTAAGAGCAGTGATGTACACGAAAATGAAGATGCTGCTTATAGTAAAGGAGAGGAACATGCTCACCAATATGACCCTCATATATGGACAAGTCCGAAAAATGCAGTTATTATGATAAATAATATTCTTGAAGAGCTTATATCAATAGATGGTGAAAATGAACAGTACTACAGGGAAAATGCAGAAAAATATATTGAACGGATAGAGAAGATAGACAGCGATATAAGACAGACGGTTTCACAGTCAAAATATGATACCATATATTTTGGAGGAAGATTTGCACTGCTGTATTTTGTGGAGGAATACGGGCTTCATTATGAATCGGCTTTTGATTCATGCTCGTCAGAGACAGAGCCAAGCGCAAAGCTGGTTTCCCATATTATTGACGAGATGAAGGAAAGTGGAGCAAGGACAGTATATTACGAGGAGCTTTCAAGCACAAAAACTGCCCGGACTATAGCGGATGAGGTTGGAGGGAATATATTGCTGCTTCATTCCTGCCATAATGTTTCAAGTGATGAATTTAAAAATGGAGCAACCTACGTATCAATAATGGAGCAAAATGTTAAAAATCTTAAGGCAGGCTTAAACTGAAAAGAAAAGATAAAGCCATGTATGGATGAGGTGAAAAATGTCACAGTTAGAATGTAAAAATATTACCATAGGCTATGAAAAGGATATAGTAGTCTCGGACGTAAGCTTTTTGGCAGAGGAGGGAGAATATATCAGTATAGTGGGAGAAAACGGAACGGGAAAAAGCTCCATACTTAAGGGAATATTAGGTCTTATACCAATAAGAAGCGGAGAGATAAAGTTTGAGGATAAATCACTGAAAAGCCACATAGGCTATCTTTCACAGCAAAATCCCATGCACAAGGAGTTTCCCGCATCTGTATATGAGGTAGTTCTCTCCGGCTGTCAGAACAGCAAGGGGCTCTCTCCCTTTTACAGTAAAAAATCAAAGGCTATGGCAAGAAAAAATATAGTCAGGCTTGGTATGGAGGAATATATAAAAAAATCCTTTGGGGACCTTTCAGGAGGACAAAGGCAGAGAGTTCTTCTGGCAAGAGCATTATGCGCTACCGAGAGAATGATACTCCTTGACGAGCCTGTTACGGGACTTGACCCTATAGCAATAAGGGAAATGTATGCTCTTATAGAGAAACTGAACAGGGATTATAATATTACCATTATAATGGTTACCCATGATATAGAGAAAGCCTTGGAATATTCCAACAGGATACTTCATTTATCAAGGGAGGATTATTTTTTCGGAACAGCTAAGGAATACAGGAGCAGTAAATATTTTAATGAATTAAAGGGTGAGGTTAATTAATGAATATATTTGAAGCAATAAACGATATGTTTTCGTATTCCTTTATTACAAGAGGAATTTTGGTTGGAGGACTTGTAGCGCTTTGCGCATCAGTGCTTGGCGTTGTACTTGTGCTTAAAAAATATTCAATGATAGGAGACGGCTTATCGCATGTAGGCTTTGGAGCCATGGCGGTGGGGCTGGCATTTAACATGGCGCCCCTTAAGGTAGCAATACCTGTAGTAGTGGCAGCAGCCTTTCTGCTTTTAAGAATGAGTGAAAACAGTAGGATAAAAGGAGATTCGGCAATAGCTCTTGTATCAAGCAGCTCTGTTGCAATAGGAGTTATAGTCAATGCGCTTTCAAACGGTACAAATATAGATTTAAACAGCTATATGTTTGGAAGCATACTGGCAATAAGCGAGGATGATATGATTATATGCATAGGGCTTGGTCTGGCAGTACTTATATTGTTTATGTTTTTTTATAACAGTATATTTGCAGTTACCTTTGACGAGACCTTTGCAAGGGCTACAGGGGTGAAGGTATCTGTCTATAAGACTATGCTGTCAGTGCTTACTGCTATTACTATAGTTATAGGAATGAGAATTATGGGGACTTTACTTATATCAAGTCTTATTATTTTTCCGGCGTTGTCCTCTATGAGAGTATGCAAAAAATTTCGTTCAGTTATGGTTATGTCGGTGATTATATCAATATGCTGCTTTTTTGTTGGAATGACAGCTTCATATATGCTTGAAATTCCTGCGGGAGCAAGCATTGTGGTAAGTAATCTTGCAGTATTTATAATATTTTTTTTCGCAGGGAAAATCATTTCCGGAAGCTAAGGGTTACTGCAATGAAAAGATAATTGCATTGGGTTTCGAAAATAGTAGTAAAACTTATGCAGGGAGCTTTTTTCTGGTTGTAAAGCCTGCCTTTTTATGGTATTCTATAGTTAAACATAAGATTACATAGTTACGGTGAGAAACAAAAATTAAATAAAGGCATAAAGAGGAGGACAAGTTATGAGTTCAAAATTATACGATTTAATGGATTGGAGAAATATAGAGGGCGTTCTGTTTGCAGACCTTGATAATCCGTTTGTAGTATTAGGAGTCAGTAACAGAAAGACGGAAAAGCTTATACAGATTTTCAGACCTGATGCAATAAAGGTGGAAATAATTTTTGATGCAAGCGGTAAAGTATACAAGGCAGAGGAGGTTGATGATTCTTTTTTTGCTGTGATTATTCCGAAAAAGGAGACAGGCCTTTATAAGGTAAAGGCATATTACGGCAATGAAGAAACCTTTATTTACTACGACTCGTATCAGTTTAAGGATTTGCTTCCAAAGCATGAGCTTAAAAAGTTTAATCTTGGAACAAACTATAAGGTATATGAATATCTTGGCGCCCACTGCTGTACCATAGATGGCGTGGAGGGCGTAAGATTTGCAGTATGGGCTCCTTATGCAAAGAGAGTAAGCGTGGTGGGAGATTTTAACTTCTGGGACGGAAGAAGACATATGATGAGAAGGGTAGACGAAACAGGTGTTTTTGAACTCTTTATACCCGGACTTCCTGAGGGAGAGCTGTATAAGTATGAGATAAAAATGTCAAACGGTGAAAATATATTAAAGGCAGACCCGTATGCTTTTGCAG
Organism: uncultured Lachnospiraceae bacterium; assembly: GCA_910584685.1. Taxonomy (GTDB): domain Bacteria; phylum Bacillota; class Clostridia; order Lachnospirales; family Lachnospiraceae; genus CAG-303. Next base: position 49,427 of record CAJUAO010000013.1, read on the forward strand.
CCCAGAAGAGACCTTCCAATGCGTCTGTAGTACAAAACATAGATAAATATAAATGGACAGATGAAAAGTGGATGAAGGACAGAAAGAACGTGAATTTTGAAAATAGTCCAATGTCCATTTACGAGGTACACCTTGGCTCATGGAGAAAGCCGCAGCTTGAGGATACGGAGGCAAAGGAGTCATTCTATACATACAGGGAGCTGGCTCCACTTCTGGCTCAGTATGTAAAGGATATGAATTATACTCATATAGAGCTTATGCCCGTTATGGAGCATCCTCTCGACGCGTCATGGGGCTATCAGGTGACGGGATATTATGCGCCTACGGCAAGATACGGAAATCCTGAGGACTTTATGTATTTTATGGATTATATGCATAAGGAAAATATTGGAATTATTATTGACTGGGTACCGGCGCATTTTCCAAGGGATGCATTTGGACTTGCCCGCTTTGACGGAACGTGTCTTTATGAGCATTTAGACCCTAGACAGGGCTCCCATCCTCATTGGGGAACTCTCATATATAATTACGGAAGACCGGAGGTAAGGGATTTTCTTATATCAAACGCCGTCTTCTGGGCTGAAAAATATCATGTTGACGGCATAAGAATGGATGCGGTTGCGTCAATGCTTTATCTTGATTACGGTAAGCAGGATGGAGAATGGGTTGCAAATATGTACGGCGGCAATGAAAATCTTGAGGCAATGGATTTTCTTAAGGAGCTTAATACCCAGATGAAAAAATATGACAGCAGCGTCTTGATGATAGCTGAGGAGTCTACAGCGTGGCCTAAGGTTACAGGCGATGTAAAGGATGACGGACTTGGCTTTGATTTAAAATGGAATATGGGCTGGATGAATGATTTTACCAACTACATGAAGTGTGACACTCTCTTTAGAAAAAACAGCTACAGTCAGTTGACGTTCAGTATGATATATAATTACAGCGAGAGATTTGTCCTTGTTCTGTCACATGATGAGGTGGTACACGGAAAATGCTCAATGATAAGCAAAATGCCGGGAGACGAGCCTGTAAGGTTTGCAAACCTCAGGGCTGCATATGCCTTTATGACGGCGCATCCGGGAAAGAAGCTTTTGTTTATGGGACAAGAATTTGCAGGCTATAGGGAATGGAGCGAAGAAAGAGAGCTTGACTGGGCAAGCGTTAATGATGAAAAGCATTTTAAAATGCAGCAGCTTGTAAAGGATTTAAACAAGCTGTATGTTGCGGAAAAGGCTCTTCATGAGCTTGATTATGACACTGAGGGCTTTATGTGGATAGATAATCTGTCATGGGAGGAAAACCTGTGTTCATTTGTAAGAAAGGGCAAAAAGCCACAGGATTTACTGCTTGTCGTATGTAATTTTGATATGATAAATCATGAGGAGTATAAGGTTGGAGTTCCAAAGGCAGGAAAATATAAGGAGATTTTTAATACAAACGATGAAAAGTACGGTGGAAACGGAAATATAAATGCAAGGGTGAAAACCTCGAAGAAGGAGGAGGTTCACGGCAGGGAGGATTCCATAACCATAAGCCTTCCACCCCTAACCGTAGCCATATTCAAATATTCTGCCGTAAAGTCTACTGTTGCAGAGGAGCTGGAAAAGCAGTATATAAAGGCTGAGACAGGGGAGAAGGAGACTGTTAAGGAAGAAAAAGCCATAAAGGGAGAAAAGGAGCCTAAGGAAGACAATACTGTAAGGGAAGAAAAGACACCTAAGGGAGAAAAAAATGTAGAGGAAGAAAAGGCACCTAAGGAAGAAAATACTGTAAAAGAAGAAAAGGCACCTAAGGACAAAAATGCCGTAAAGGAAGAAAAGGCGCTTAAAGAAGAAAATACTGTAAAGGAGGAAAAGACACCTAAAGATAATAAAAATCTTAAGGAGAACAACACTCAAGGGTTATATACAGTAAAAAACAAGCAGAAAAAGAATGCTTCAGGTAAATCAAAAGCCTCAAAGAAGAAAAAGTAATAGGAAGCGTAGGAGGACAAAGGAATGTTACCAGCATATAGTCTGATAATGAGGACAGAAGACATATCGGACACATTGGGAGATGCCGCAAATAAGACCATTAAGGAAGCCGGGAAATTTTTTGAGACGGTAGAGGGCTATCTGCCAAAGGTTTTAGAGTTTGGAATAAAGATAGTTCTGGCAATAGTCATACTGATAGCAGGTAAGGTTATTATCGGCTTTATAATGAAGTTCTTAAATAAGGTATTTGAAAAGGGAAGAATGGAAATAAGCGTAAAGAAATTCCTTCTTTCCTTAGCAAGAGCATTGCTGTACTTTGTGCTTATTATAATTATATGTAATCAGGTAGGTATAGATACCACCTCCTTTATAGCGTTGCTTGGAACGGCAGGTCTTGCGTTAGGTCTTGCCCTTCAGGGCAGCCTGTCAAATTTTGCCGGAGGAGTGCTTATACTGCTTCTAAGACCTTTTTCAGTGGGAGACTACATAATTGACGCAGGCTCAGGCAAGGAGGGAACGGTTGAAAAGATAGATTTATTTTATACATATCTTTATACCCCCGACAACAGGTCTGTTATTATACCAAATGGAAATCTTACAAATTCCACCATTACCAATGTTTCGTCTCAGGATAAACGGAGAGTGGACATAGAGGCGGGCATAAGCTACAATGCCAATATGGCTGACGCCAAAAGGGTTATTGAAGCCCTTATGGAAAAGGATGAAAGAATTTTGCATGATGAGCCAAATGCCGTGGTTATAAAGGAGCTGGCGGCAAGTCAGGTTACGGTGCTGATGAGGGCATGGGTCAGGACGGAGAATTACTGGGATGTTTATTTTGACATGACCGAAAAAATAAAGGACGCTTTTGATAAGGCGGGAATAGAGATACCGTATAATCAGCTTGACGTACATGTTCACAGGGATAAGAGTGAAGAAAAAGAAAAATAAAAAACAAAGCAATCAAATGATATCCAAAAGGAAAGGAGCGTTTGATTGCTTTTTTTGTAAAAAAAGCGCATTTTCTGTAAAAAGAGTTGTAAAAAGAAAAAATAAGGCTTATTTTTGAATTGTAAACTATTGTTAAAATATTAATGCATTAGTAGTATTGTGGTAATTGTGGTAAAAGACTGAAAACTGACCGGAAAATAATAGTCAGGATAGTCGGAAAGGATACGCTATGGTAAAAAATATAGTAAAGAAAATTATGCTTTTGGGTTTAGCTGCTGTGCTGGCAGCAGGAAGTTATATGTCAGTATTGGCAGCAGTAACCTTTAATGTGACAGAGCCAGCATTAATGAGGCTTGGGGTAGAGAATTATGTGGTATCAGGAAGTGCGTCATGCTCGTCGGATAATTCTACGTCTTATTATATGTCGAATGAAGTTTATGCATACACATTTAAAAATGGAGAGTTAAAGGAATATAAAAACTATGGATATGGCTACGGCGTTGCATCAGCAATGACTGATAGTATGGAAGTGAGACCAGCTTATAGAAGTAATACTGGATGGTATAAAAATGGCTCGACATTAGTAAAAATTGATAAAAAAGAAATTAAAAATTAAAAATAAAAGATGTTGTCGTATTATAACATAGATAATATAATTATTGGCAACATATTATGATATTTTTAACAAATAGTATACATTATGTTAGTATGACAGTATCATTTATATAATATCAGAAAGTAGTATACTAATTAAATAAGGGGTATAATAATAGGTGAAAAAAGTATGAAAATAACAATAATAATGTTAATATTATTTATTTTAACAGCCTGTTCATCTTCCGGAACAGACAGTTTGGACGAAACAAAGCCAACACACAGTTTAGCAGAAGACGACATAAAAAATATATCAGCTCCTAAGGGCTGCGAGATAATCAGTGATATGGAAAAATTCAAACCGGTGACAGAGGACCAGTCATATAACAGTAAAACAGATATAAATACAAGCTCTGTAAGATATAGCGTTGCTGATACAGGGGATATTGTGTATGTTGGCATGCAGCAGTATTTGGGATATATTGATAAAAAAACAGAAAATATAAGCTTGGTATGCGGAAAGCCTGACTGCGAGCATAATAGTACAATGTGTAACGCATATTTTATTCCATCATTAACAGGACTTCAATATTACAACGGAGAACTTTATACAATAAATGCAGAACAGTACTGTCTTGTAAAAATGTCTACAGATGGAACAAAGCGGGAGAAAGTCTTGGAATTGCTGCCGGATAAGGGAAGCGTAGGCTCTATGTATATAGAGTGGTTTATTCACAGGGGATATATATATTATGCATACAGGCTGGTAGGAGGAAGCACTGAGGGAACATATTATCTGAATAACAGTAACTGCTTGTATAGAAAATCGCTTGAAGGAAATAGTGAGTCCGAATGTATTATGGCATTGCCGGTTAATTCGCGTTTGGAACGTATAAAATGGCATGGTACAGGTTCATATATATACATAGCAACCCCTGATAATATTGAGGATGGCGGCAGACTATACAGATATAATACGGAAAGCGGACAGCTTGAATGGTTTAAGGATTTTGGAAATAATATATCAGGTGCCGCCGCAATGGGTGAGAATATATATTTTATACAAAATAATGAGAATAAAGATACGTTGATAATGTATGTTTATAATTTTGAAACAAAAGAAAAAAACGAATTATTTAGGTTAAGCAGCGAAAGCCACAGAATGTACTATGATGATGACTATATTTATCTCTCTTATGGAACAGGTGAATTAGGGGGAACATATCTGGGAATTTGGAATTGGGACGGCGAGCATTTAGCTGATATTAAGCAGGAAATGAAGGAGACGGATACAGGCAGTGAATTGCTTTTGTTTTCGGAAGCTGATGATGATAATATATATTTATATGGCCGCATTATGAATGATGAAGAAAAAAATAACCCATATGGAGCAATAGGGCTAGAATTTACATTGGTGAAATATATAGAAAAGTCTGATGTTTTAGACGGTGAATATGAGATAAAGGAATGGAGTAAATAGAATTTACAAACAGAATACCTTAAATTTTTTGTTAGACATTGTGGAGAAAGGCTGATATAATGTACAAAAAAATAATTAATACTTTTTTGGAGAGACAACGATGATAAATATAGGCATATGCGACGATATCCGGGAGATAAGACAGACAGTAAGAAATATGTGCGAAAGATATTCAGGGGAAAATAACGTCAGCTTTTCTTATAAGGAATTTTCATCTGGCGCGGAGGTATTGGAATATAGCGGGCAAATAGACATAATGTTTCAGGATATAGTGCTTCCAAAGATAAACGGCATAGATGTAATGGAAAAAATTATTGACATGGATAATATTGAGCTGGTTATATTTGTATCCGGCTACAGCAGCTACTATTCTGAGGTTTTTTCCGTAAAAACAAGAGGCTTTATTGAAAAGCCTGTAGAATATTGGAATTTTGAAAAAAACTTAAGAAAAGTAATAAGTGAATTGGAAAGAAGAAAAATAATTAAATTTAAAACGGAAAAGGGTATTGTATTTGTAAGAAGCAGCAATTTAGTATATATACAAACACTGGGTAACTATCTAAAGGTGTTCTGCAGGGATAAGACAGAATACATAGTTTACGGAAGCATGAAGAAGTGGAGTGAGTTTCTTGAAAATTATGGAATAATACGCGTCAGCAACTCATATATGGTTAATATGCTGTATATATGCGGATGGGATAAAACCCTAAAACCAGAAAAAACAGATATAAAAATACATGTCGGAAAGGGATTTTATGAGAAGGGAAAAGAGCTTTACCATGATTATATAAAAAAAATATTATAGGCAGAAGGAGGAAATGTCAGCCGGATGCCTTATTTTTTTGTCTATTGACAATAAAAGGAGGATAATAAATATCAATTGCATTATCTTTTTTTATATGATACACTTTTATAGAATTAAGTTTATGCATAGTGTCGGAATGCACTTTTAAAGGAGGAATTAACATGGGAATGACTATGACACAGAAAATTTTAGCAGCTCATTGCGGAATGGAAACTGTTGCGGCAGGACAGCTTATAGAGGCTAATCTTGACCTTGTTTTAGGAAATGATGTTACTGCGCCTGTGGCTATAGGTGAAATGAAAAAAATGAAGGCGGAGGGAGTGTTTGACAAGGATAAGATTGCTATTGTCCTTGACCATTTTACTCCAAATAAGGATATAAAATCAGCGGAGCTTTGTAAGTGCGCAAAGGAATTTTCAGAGGAAAACAATATTACAAACTTTTTTGAAACGGGAGAGGTAGGAATTGAGCATGCCCTTCTTCCTGAGAAGGGACTTGTAGTGTCAGGTGACGTGGTGATAGGCGCTGACTCACATACATGTACATATGGAGCCTTGGGAGCATTTTCCACAGGCGTAGGCTCTACGGATATGGCTGCCGGTATGGCAACAGGCCAGGCGTGGTTTAAGGTGCCGTCGGCACTTAAGTTTGTACTTACGGGAAAGCCTTCGAAATGGATAAGCGGAAAGGATATTATTCTTCATATTATCGGAATGATAGGTGTAGACGGAGCGTTATATAAGTCTATGGAGTTTGTGGGAGATGGTATACAGTATCTTTCCATGGACGACAGATTTGCCATGACAAATATGGCTATTGAGGCAGGGGGAAAAAACGGTATATTTCCTGTAGATGAGCTTACCATAGAGTATATGAAGGAGCATTCTGTGAGGGAATATAAGGTCTATGAGGCAGATGAGGACGCTGCGTATGATGAAACATATACGATAGATTTAAGCGCTCTTAAGCCTACAGTGGCATTTCCGCATCTTCCTGAAAATACAAGGACAATAGATAACGTAGGCGATATAAAGATTGACCAGGTTGTTATAGGCTCATGTACAAACGGAAGAATAGAGGACCTTAGAATAGCTGCAAAGATAATGGAGGGAAGGCATGTGGCAAAGGGAGTAAGGGTTATTGTTATTCCTGCCACACAGAAAATATATCTTCAGGCTATAGAGGAGGGTCTTGTAACTACATTTATAAAGGCCGGAGCGGCAGTAAGCACGCCTACCTGCGGGCCATGTCTCGGAGGACATATGGGTATTCTGGCAAAGGGAGAAAGAGCGGTAGCCACAACAAACAGAAATTTTGTCGGACGTATGGGACATCCTGAGTCAGAGGTATATCTTGCAAGTCCTGCCATAGCAGCCGCAAGCGCTGTCACAGGAAAGATTTCATGTCCATGTGAGCTTGGGTTGTAGTAAAAGAATGAGGTACTTATGAATAAGATAAGCTGATAAGAAAATTATATCTTATATATTTTATAATGAAATATATAAGATTATAGGAAAGAAAAATAAAAATTTTAAAAAATATTTATAAATAAATAAGTTTTTTTAAGGGGCTTGTTTGTTTATAGTATGGAAAGGTTTGGTAAAGAAATGAAAGCATACGGAAAAGTATTTAAATATGGTGATAATGTTGATACAGATGTTATTATTCCTGCGCGCTACTTAAATGCGCCTGAGCCGGCGGAGCTGGCAAAGCATTGTATGGAGGATATAGACGCAAATTTTATTAAAAATGTAAAAAAGGGAGATATTATAGTGGCAGATAAAAATTTTGGCTGCGGCTCCTCAAGAGAACATGCGCCTATAGCTATTAAGGCGGCGGGGGTAAGCTGCGTTATAGCGGAAACCTTTGCGCGGATTTTTTATAGAAATGCCATTAATATCGGCCTTCCTATTATAGAGTGCCCTGAGGCAGCAAAGGGCATTGAGGCAGGAGACGAGGTGGAGGTTGATTTTGACAGCGGTATGATTTATAACAAATCTAAAGGTACTGAATTTAAGGGGCAGGCATTTCCGGAGTTTATGCAAAAGATTATCAAATCCGAAGGACTTATAAATTATATTAATGCAAAGTAGATAATGCATGAAGGGAGAATATAATGAGGGATAAAAAGCATGGAAGCTCTGTAAAAAAACAAAGCGGCAGGTATAGGCAAAGGTATAAGCAGGTTATGCTTAACAGATTTATTTTTGCAGGTATAATAATTATTATAGTATTGCTGGGAACTATAATAGGCATAAAAAAATACAGAGCAGGCTTAGATGAGAACACAAAAGACAATAAAAACAATTCAGAGGCAGTAAATAATAACGCAGACGATGAAAACAAAAACAATGATAAGAACAGTGATAAGCCTGATAATTCTTTTGTAAACAGCGCCGCTAATCATAAGGAAGACGGCAAGAGAATAGTCTGCATAGACGCAGGTCATGGAGGAAGAGACGTTGGCGCGGAGGGAGACGGCACCGGCTATGAAAAAGACGATACCCTTAAAATGGCGTTAGCCCTGAAGAGCGCATTGGAAAAGCAGGGTGTTACCGTGTATATGACAAGAGACAGCGACAAAACGGTTTCAAAGGAAGAAAGAGTACAGCTTGCCAATGATGTAAAGGCTGATTTGCTTGTATCCCTTCACAGGAACGAATATGGGGATTCAGGAGTAAGAGGCTTTGAGGCGTGGGTTCACAGCTCCAAGCCAAAGGATTCCACGGACGCTGCTGAAAAAATTCAAAATGCATTGAAAAATACAGGATATATAAAGAATAGGGGGGTAAAATTCGGCTCCCAGACCTCAGAGGAAGAGGACCTTTATATAAATAATCACAGTGTTGGACCAAGCGTTCTTTTAGAGATGGGATTTATGTCAAATTCTGATGATAATAATCTCTACAGAAATAAAACAGAGGAGCTGGCTGATGCAGTGGGCAAGGGAATAGTTGAATGGCTTGCGGCTCAGGGATTATAATCCCTGAGCCTTTTTGAAATTGAGATACTGTTATATCTGGATTTATATTCGTCGCCATCAATGCCATCAATATAATTTTTGCGGTAATTTATAGAAACTCCCTTGGAAATAAGCAAATCAACAGCCTTATTGTATGCTATTCCCGCATCTGCCTCGGTATTATAGCGGCCTATAAGTATATCGCCGTTTATATGTATTTTGGCGGTATATATATACAGACCGTTACAGATATCCCGGGTAACGCCGTTATAATGATTTATAATATCTATATTAATATAGCGAAAATCCGTATTATCGCCGTTAACAAAACGGTAATCCTTACCGGGAACGGCAAAATTTTTTATACCGTACCGGTTTAAAATATTAATCTGCATACCATAGTCCGATACAAAATAGTGACCGCCCCTTTTCATAATTGAGTGAGAGGAATAATAAAAAAGGTCGTCGGCGTCAAATTTAAGAGAATTGTCATAATCGAGATAGTATTCAAAATATTTTTTCTTAAGATATATAGGCGTCTTAAAATACAATCCGTTGTCACGAAAATTTATAATGGAAACCCATTTTTTAAAGCTTAAAATATGTTTCTTCTTATTATAGTGCTCTAATCCCACAGAAAAATTATCCGCCAGCATCAACGCCTCCCTGTACGCATCAGACGCCATATCCTCAGTTAAGAAGCTGCCAAGGCTTATATGCTTGCATTTATATGTAAAGGAAGAACGGTAATATACCGTACCATTCTTTTTCTTTGCAGAAAAAACTCCCGGTTTCATATATATAATCTCCTATATTTTGGTAATTTTTTAATAACTTCATTTCTTTTGCCATAGTGACTGTCGCTTTTTTAACCGTATAAGAAAGTCCTAAAGCACAGCATATCAGCGAACTACCCAACATTAGGCTACGCCAAATTTATAATTGTTGGCTTTAGACGACACTTTTTATATAATGGGAAAGTCTCAAAGCACAGCATATCGGAGGACTACCCAACATTCGGCTCCACCGAATTTTGAATTGTCGACTTTAGACGATACTTTTTATAATAGGAAAGTCATAAAGCGACAGCATATCGGCGAACCACCAAAAATTCGGCTCTGCCGAATTTGCAAGTGCCGCTGCCGCGCGGCACTTTTTTATTCCTATTTTTTGAAAAAAAATATGATGAAATTTATTATATCATAAAACAGGCGCAAGTGGCAAATTATCCAAAAAATACCATGAAAAAAAGTATAAAATATAGGAATATAACAAAAAATAATATTGTAATTTTTTATTTCATGAAAAAATTACTGAAAATGGATAGGCTGTGTTGACAAAAATAATAATGAAAAATATAATGTCATCAATGTTCGAAAGGAACAAATACTGAAAGGAGCGAAGGAACATGGAATGTATGAATAACTTCTTACGCAGGAAAACCTATAGAACATGTGCTGTATTAATATCAGGTGCAGCGATGGTTATGGCAGCCACAGTTGTGAATGAAAATGCAGATAATAATATAGCAAAGAATGAAGCTGTAAACAGACAAGCCTTATCAGAGCACAGAGATTCAGGTGACAGTGATGAGGATGTTGTGCCCGGGTATCTGTCATTAGACAGAGTTTGTTTGGGAGCAGTGGAGAAAGGACATACAGATAAGCCACAGATTGACGCGGCAGCTATACCACAGGTGGGAACGCCTATAATGGAAAAGGCAAAGTCAGCGGAGGAATCGGCGAAAAAGGCTGAAAAAACTACCGCTTCACAAGATGTAGAAAAAACATCTGAAGATGTGGAAAGTTTACAGACAGGGGATAATGAGAATAATTCACAGACAGTAGAAAACGTACCGGAAAATGCGCCGGAAAACGAGCAAAATCTACAGGCGGAAAATGAAACAGAAGTAAACGCACAAAATAGTGAAAACAGGGAAACCGCGGCTGTTTTTGGAAGTGTTATAACAGTAACAGGCGAGGAATATGAATCATTACAAAGAATAGTGGAGGCAGAAGCCGGTAATCAGGATGATATAGGAAGGATACTGGTGGCAAATGTAGTTTTAAACAGGGTTAAAAGCGACGTATATCCGGATACTATACTGGAGAATATATTCAGGCATAGCGGAGAGGTATATCAGTTTCAGCCGGTTAAAAACGGAACATACTATTCTGTAACAGTTTCGGAAAAAACAAAAGAATGTGTTGACAGAGCACTTGCAGGAGAGGATTATTCCCAGGGAGCATTATATTTTACCCGGAAAACCTCAGAAAGCAGTTGGTTTAATACATCCCTTACATTGCTGTTCATACATGGAGCGCATTATTTTTACAAATAAAAATTTTATATTGAACAGAAATAAATATGATGGTTATATACTATATCACGGCTAAAATTTGGACAGGGCTTAAATGACCTGAGACATGAAAGCGGCTTTGGTTAAGTATAAAATCATCATATTTTTTTTCTTGAATGATATAAAAAGATATGTTATTATGTATGCTGTATTTAAATGATTACATATAAATAAAGATAAAGAGTTAATAAGAAAATAAGAAAGAAGGAATTAAACCCATGGAACTTATGTACAAGAGCACAAGAAGTAATGAGACGGCAACAGCATCGCAGGCTATATTAAAGGGACTTGCAAGCGACGGAGGACTTTTTGTACCAACACAGATTCCTAAGCTTAGTGTGTCTGTGGAGGAGCTTTCCAAGATGACATATCAGGAGACGGCATATGCTGTTATGAAAGAGTTTCTTACGGATTTTACGGAGGAGGAGCTTAAGGCTTGTATAGAAAAGGCGTATGATTCAAAGTTTGACACAGAGGAGATTGCTCCTCTTGTAAAGGCTGACGGAGCGTATTATTTAGAGCTGTTTCATGGCGCGACAATCGCATTTAAGGATATGGCCCTTTCCATACTGCCTCATTTGCTTACTACATCTGCAAAGAAAAATAATGTAAAAAATGAAATCGTTATTCTCACAGCCACATCGGGAGACACCGGAAAGGCTGCGCTGGCAGGCTTTGCAGATGTGCCGGGTACACGTATAGTAGTATTTTATCCTAAGGGAGGAGTAAGTCCTATTCAGGAGAAGCAGATGGTTACCCAAAAGGGAGAGAATACATTTGTAGTGGGAATAAAAGGAAATTTTGATGAGGCCCAGAGCGGAGTAAAGGCTATATTTGGAAATAAAGAGCTTGAGAAGGAGATGGATGCTGCAGGATTTCAGTTTTCATCGGCAAATTCCATTAATATCGGAAGACTTGTGCCTCAGGTCTGCTACTATGTATATGCTTATGGAAAGCTTTATGCAGAGGGAGAAATAAAGGAAGGCGAGAAGATAAACGTAGTAGTTCCAACAGGAAACTTTGGAAATATTCTTGCGGCGTATTATGCCAAGAATATGGGACTTCCTATTGCAAAGCTTATATGCGCGTCAAATGACAATAAGGTATTATATGATTTCTTTGCTACAGGCACATATGACAAAAACAGGGACTTTATGCTTACATCCTCTCCGTCTATGGACATTCTTATTTCAAGCAACCTTGAAAGACTTATATATAAAATAGCAGGAGAGGACGACAAAAAAAATAAGGAGCTTATGACATTGCTTTCAGATACAGGAAGATATGATATTACAGAGGATATGAGGGCTTGTCTTAAGGACTTCTACGGTAATTATTCTACGGAGGCAGAGACGGCGGCAGTCATAAAAAGCATATATGACAAGACAGGATATATTATAGATACGCATACAGCCGTAGCGGCAGAGGTTTATAAAAAATATGCGGCAGAGACACATGATGAAACAAAGTCAGTTATAGCGTCTACGGCAAGTCCGTTTAAGTTTACAAGAAGCGTAATGAACGCTATTGATTCAAGCTATGATGCCATGGGAGACTTTGAGCTTGTTGACGAGCTTAGTAAAATAGGAAATGTAAAGGTTCCTAACGCCATTGAGGAAATCAGAAACGCAAATATACTTCACGACACAGTATGTGAGGTTAGGGAGATGGAATCAACAGTCAGAAAATTTTTAGGAATATAAGCTATTGACAAAGAAAGCATAAGCTGATAATATGAAAACATAAGGCAGATATGCTTTATGTGTAAATAAATAAATGCGAAGACTGAAATAAGTAGTATGCTGTGAAATATACAGAGAGCTGCCGGCAGGTGAGAGGCGCATAGGAAGCAGTATATGAATACATTCACGAGCAGCACACCGAACGGTATATATCTTAGTAGGCTGTGACGGAGGGCAACCGTTATAGAGCCGGAGTATTAATCTGTAAGGATAGTACTTAGTGAGGTGCGAAGCGTGAGTTTCGTACAAATAAAGGTGGTAACGTGAGCGATGACTCGCCCTTTAAACGGGGCGGGTTTTTTTGTTTGCAAAAAGCCTTTATAAATCTGCAGATGTGAGATTTAAAAATGCTTAAAAGATATTTTGATAAAAAGGAGGAAAAAATATGCAGATATATGAGGAGCTTGTAGCCAGAGGGCTTATAGCGCAGGTTACAAACGAAGAAGAAATAAGCAAAATGATAAATGAGGGCAGGGCGGTATTTTATATAGGCTTCGACCCTACGGCAGACAGCCTTCATGTCGGTCATTTTATGGCGTTATGTCTTATGAAGAGACTGCAGATGGCAGGAAACAAGCCAATAGCGCTTCTCGGCGGAGGTACAGGCATGATAGGGGACCCGTCGGGAAGAACAGACATGCGTCAGATGATGACAAGGGAAACAATAGAACATAACATAGAATGTTTTAAAAAGCAGATGAGCAAATTTATTGACTTTTCAGAAGGAAAGGCTATCCTTGTCAATAATGCCGACTGGCTTATGAGCCTTAATTATATAGAGCTTTTAAGAGAGGTAGGAGCGCATTTTTCCGTAAACAATATGCTTAGGGCGGAGTGCTACAAGCAGAGAATGGAAAAAGGCTTAAGCTTTTTAGAGTTTAACTATATGATTATGCAAAGCTATGATTTTTATATGCTGTTCCAAAAGTATGGCTGCAATATGCAGTTTGGCGGCGACGACCAGTGGAGTAATATGTTAGGAGGAACAGAGCTTATAAGAAGAAAGCTTAATAAGGATGCTCACGCCATGACAATAACGCTCCTTTTAAACTCGGAAGGCAAGAAGATGGGAAAAACACAGTCCGGCGCAGTATGGCTTGACCCTGAAAAAACCTCTCCATACGAATTTTATCAATATTGGAGGAATGTGGCTGACGCAGACGTATTAAAGTGTATACGAATGCTTACTTTCCTTCCGTTGGAGCAGATAGATGAGATGGATAAATGGGAGGGAAGCGAATTAAATAAGGCTAAGGAAATTCTTGCCTTTGAGCTTACAAAGCTTGTTCACGGCGAGGAGGAAGCAAAAAAAGCGGAGGACAGCGCAAAGGCTTTATTTGGAGGAAAGGCTTCTATGGACAGCGCTCCTGTGGTTGAGATTTCACCGGATGATTTGACAGAAGGAAGAATAGATATTCTAAGCGTTCTCGTTAAGGCGCAGCTTGCTTCGTCACGTTCAGAGGCAAGGCGGAGCGTAGAGCAGGGCGGTATTACGGCAGACGGAGAAAAGCTTACGGACGTAAAGCATACCTTTACAGAGGATGAATTAAAGGCAGGCATTCTTTTAAAGAAAGGTAAAAAGAACTTCAAAAAGATAACAATGGGCGGTATATAAATATGAACGAAAATAATGGATTTAAGGAAGTAAACAGCCTTGACGACGTAGAACAGACCCTTAAAGAAATAAAAAAGTCATGGGAAGAAATATGCGATGCCTTTGGGGTAAATCCGGAAACAAGGATAAGCCCCGGGGCTATACGCTCAAGTGTCCGGATGACTATGGTTGAGCTAAATGAGCTTGAAAATCTTGAATATGTAAGGAAAAGCGGAAAAAAGCTTGAAAAGCTTCATGAGACATATGCGAGGGATTTAATAAAATTTGCATATACTACTATTGACAGTGAGGACAGCAGCGTATGGAGGGATGAGGTTGAAAGGTATCTTAGGGATATTTTTACAGAGGATATGCTTTCAGACATGGATGTGAAGGTTGAAAATAATGAGAAAATGACGCTTGACATGCTTATTGATGAGATAAACAGAGTGTTGAGTATTTCTAACCAGCTAAATGTAATAAAGGGGATGGAAAGCGGAAGCTTTGAAGCCGGCTCATTTGCCGGACTGGTAAACAACTTTAGCTATCTTGGCATAGGCATTGTACAGACATGCAACGAAAATGCTGTTGTTATGGGTGAGGTGGTTACCTTTTTAAAGGTGCTTATAAAGACAAATGATATTATACTAAAGCAGATTACAGGAATGATAACGGGGTATCCTGAATAAGAAAATGCTTTGATGCTTTATAAGGGTGGGGAAAGATGATTGAATAAAAAAAGATGCTTTATTTAAAAAAGTGTAAATATTTTATGTAGTAATATATTTGGCGAAAAATAAGTGGTCTTTGATTGACAGGAGGGTGTAGGATGTACGAGTCCGGAGAAAATTATTTAGAAACAATACTCATATTGGCCAACAGAATAG
This sequence comes from uncultured Lachnospiraceae bacterium, assembly GCA_910584685.1. Lineage (GTDB taxonomy): Bacteria > Bacillota > Clostridia > Lachnospirales > Lachnospiraceae > CAG-303. The sequence continues at coordinate 64,777 of CAJUAO010000013.1, forward strand.
GAAATGTCCGTTCAATAGATATAGCAAGGGAGCTTAATTTTAGTAAGCCCAGTGTAAGCCGCGCTGTTGGGGTTTTACGTGAGGATGGATATATTAACATAAATAAGGACGGCTATATTACATTCACGGAAAAAGGAAGGCTTTTAGCAACATCTATATATGAAAGACATAATATTCTTACTGGGTTTCTTCATAAAGTGGCAGGGGTATCACTTAAGACGGCGGAGGAGGATGCGTGCAGAATTGAGCATTATATAAGTGAGGAAACCTTTGCCGGTATTAAAAGGTACATGAATGATAGTAAATAACAGATATTTGGAGGTTTGCGGCTGCCATCTTTAAAAGATATGAAGCGGGGTTTCTTTTCTAAACGCTATTGTCAGCAGATTAATATTTACGATATTGCAGAAATGGAGGAAGGATGAACGAAAAAGAAATAACCTTTAAGATGATACGAACAAATATTATACACAGAAGGATAACAGAAAGCAGCCTTGAGAAAGTGGGTGTGTTTCAGGGACAGCATCGGATACTTATAAAGCTGTCAGAGAATAAATACCATTCACAGAAGGAGATTGCTGCGGCAATGAAGGTATCCACAGCAACTATTGCAATAGCATTGAAGAAGCTTGAAAAAAACGGATATATAAATAAAATTGTGGATGAGGAGGATAACAGATTAAATAAAATTGTTATTACGGAGAAAGGAAAAGAGGCAATAGAGAAGAGCAGAAAGCTTTTCGATGATATTGACAGTACAATGTTTGAGGGCTTTTCTAATGAAGAAAAGAAAAATTTTGTTAATATGCTTGAAAGAATAGAGGATAATCTTCTTAGATATGAGGAAAAAAACAAAAGGAAAAAACATGAAGAAATAGCAGAATATACATAATTTGAAATGATAAAAAAATATTACAAAAGTGTTGACAGGGTACATGTGTGATGATATAATATGACTTATCGGAAGTATAAAAATACTTCAAAAACTCATTTTGCCTAAGATAGGGCTTACATAATTAAGGAGGAATATAATAATGAGAAAGAAATTATTAACTGTTGCTTTAGCAGCAACAATGGCAGTTGCAGGTGTGTTTAGTGCATTTGCTGCTGAAACAAAAATTGAAAACAAGGAATTGGCAGCTGATTCGTATGAGGAAATGGCTAATCCATTAAAGGGAAAAAATGCTGAAAAGGTTACAATTTCTTATACAATTAACTGGAATGCAGATGCTCCAAAAAATGGCTGGGATGGCGTATTTTCATTTTTTGATGCTTCAACAAATGCAAGAGTAAGTTTCCAAACAGCACCATATCTCTGCTATAATGCAAAGGATGCTACAGGTACAGAAGATTGGATAGATTTAAAGGCTGATGCTTGGTGTTCTACTAATTGTGAAGCTGGTAAGGATTATACCTTTACTTATGTTATCACAAAGGACGGTGTTACAGTTTCCTGCGATGGAACTAAAATTGATGATTTTAAAGAAGTGGGAAAGGGTGATGCTTTCACAGGATTTCAGGAAATTCTTGATGCTTTTAACACATATCCAACACTTACAGTTGGTGTAGGAACAGCAAAATCATCATTTTGGAATACAGAGCCATGCAAAATAAGCATTACAATTGATGATGGTGTCGCTGGTGGAACAGCTACTCCTGATGACAAGAAGGATGAAACATCAACACAGGCTCCAACAACAGCTCCTGCCGGAAACAAGGATAATGTTACACCATCAAAGACTGGTGACACTGCAGCAGTAGCTGTAATAGCTATCGCAGCTCTTGGCGCAGCAGTAGCTGTAATAGCTTCAAAGAAGAAAGTTACAGAGTAAGTTCTTTTATCTTAATAATTTAATTACAAAAGCTCATCGGTTTTCCGATGAGCTTTTTATAATTAATTTATTAATACGAATGTCTTTATATATTACGTTGCAAATACACAGACAGAATATAGTCCCTTTCTTATATATAAAAAACTCACTGAAAAACCAGTGAGCTTTTTATATTGTAAATTATTAAGATGAAATAAATTACTCTGTAACTTTCTTCTTTGAAGCTACTACAGCTACTGCTGCGCCAAGAGCTACAATAGCTACTACAGCTACTGCTGCAGTGTCGCCTGTCTGTGAAGGCTTAACATTGTTATCCTTGCTTCCTGCTGGAGCTGTTGTTGGCTCATCCTTCTTGTCATCTGATGGAGCTGGTGTAGGGTCTGTTGAAGGAGCACCACCTGCTGCTTCCTTAAGGTCTGTAACCTTACATAACTCACCTGAAACAGATATATAAATTGTCTTTGATGCATCTACAGGAATAGTTGTCTTTGATGTAACACCGTTGTTTGTAAGCTCAACAACTACCTTATCATTATTCTTTGTAGCCTTTACTGTACAATTAACACCTGCCTTATTTGCTTCAAGCCATGCAGCCCATCCTGCGTCATCTGCAGGAACACCTGTATTTTCCATAGTATAACCTGCTGCTGCCCAGTTATCTGCGCCGGCACCGCTATTAACGTCTCCTGTTGTACCATTTGCATTTGCAGGTCCCCAAGCATATGCATCTGATCTGATTACTGCATACTCTGTATAGCCTGCTGTATCAGACATTCCTGCACCACCTGCAAATTTAGCATCTGCTGCATATACAACAACTATAGGAGTATTCCAATTAGATGCTGCCTCATCATAGCTCTTGCTTGAAAATGTTAAGTCAACGCCATTTGCACCAATCTCATATCCCTGTGAATGTGCTGCCCACCAACCTGTACAGTCAACATCTTCTGCAAATGCACTAAACACACTTGCAACTGCCATTGTTGCTGCTAAAGCAACAGTTAATAATTTCTTTCTCATTATTATATTCCTCCTTAATTATGTAAGCCCTGTTTTAGGCAAAATGAGTTTTGAAGTATATTTATACTTCCGATAAGTCATATTATAAGAACCAAAACAAATTACCATGTAACAACCTTATTTACCAAATCCTGCTGTTCAGTGGAAGTTCTACGGAGATATATACGGGTAGTCTCAATGCTTTCATGCCCCATAAGGTCAGCAAGAAGGGCAATATCATTATATTTATTGAGAAAATTTTTTGCAAACATATGCCGAAAGGAGTGAGGATAAACCACTTTAGGATTTATACCGTATTTTTTAGCAAAAACCTTCAGGCGGTTGGAAATTCCCCTTGTGGTAATGGGCTCTCCCAAATGATTAATAAAAAGAAAGTCACTTTGCTTAAGACGATTATTGTTCTCAAGCCAAAGCAAGGTTTCCTTTTGAAGTCTTTTGGGAATATAAATTCTTCTAAGCTTGCCTCCTTTTGTATACATGTCAATAAATCCATCAATTACATTATCGGTTTTTATCTGTATAAGCTCACTGATTCTTGCTCTGGTAGCAGCGAGATACCATATGACGAAGTACCATTCCATAAGTCCGTCTTTTCTTAAACGCTGTTTAAAGTATTTGTAATCAGCCATGCTTATTACATTTTCCAGAAAATTTTTTTGATGTATTTTGACTGTGTGAATTTTAAAGTGACCATGACCAGTGAATTCAAGATATTTATTTATTGCCTGTATACGCTGATTGACTGTCTGAGGCTTGTAGCGAATTATAAGGTATTCTTTAAAGGACAATAGATTAGCGGGGGATAGGTCGGAGTAGTGGGACGAGTAGTAATTATATACCCAGAGATATGCCCGTATGGTGTTTTCAGATAGGTTATTTTCCCTAAGATAAGCTTCAAAGTTCTTTTGTGTGTTCATAATATTCCTCCTAAATAAAAAAGTCTTCGATATATTTTAGCCTATTGCACAAAAAATGCAAAATAAAAATATATCGAAGAGCTCTTGGATTTTAAATATTTAAAAGAGCAGAAGCTATATTAAAGTATAATAAAAGTGAAACTGCGTCAACGGCAGTGGTGATAAAGGGACTTACCATAACGGCAGGGTCAAATCCCATTTTTTTGACAAGAATAGGAAGAGAGCAGCCTATAAATTTGGCAATAAGAACCGTAACACAAAGGGTAATGGAAACAACAAGGGCAACAAGTATTTCAACATGGTCAATAAGAATAACCTTAATAAATCCTGCAATTGCAAGAGTAAATCCGCATAATATTGAAACCCTGAATTCCTTCCACATTACCCTGAAAATATCGCTAAAGGATATTTCATCCATTGAAATACCTCTGATAATAGTAACTGACGACTGACTTCCTGCATTTCCTCCTGTATCCATAAGCATTGGAATAAAGGCAGTAAGGACTACATATGCGCCAAGAGCGTCTTCAAAATAAGTAATTATTTTTCCTGTAAACGTAGCGGAAACCATTAATAAAAGAAGCCAGGGAATACGTTTTTTCCATGTTGCAAAGATGCCTGTGTGCATATAGGATTTGTCAGAGGGAAGAATGGCAGCCATGGCCTCAATATCCTCCTCAGTCTCCTCATTAATAACATCCATGGCATCATCAAAGGTAACTATGCCGACAAGACGGTTTTCCCTGTCTACTACAGGGATAGCAATGAAATCATATTTGTTAAACATGTTTGCCACAACTTCCTGGTCTTCATGAGTATCTACGGAAATTACATTTGTTTCCATAATATCCTCAATTTTATCCTCATATCTGGCAATAAGTAAATCCTTTACCGTTACAAGACCTACCAGCCTCCGGTCTTCTATAACATAGCAGTTATAAATTGTTTCCTTGTCTACGCCAACCCTGCGTATGTGCGCAAAGGCTTCCTCGACAGTCATTCCTCCCTTTAAAGACACATATTCGGTGGTCATAATGCTTCCGGCGCTGTCGTTTGGATAGTTTAGAAGCTCGTTAATCAAGGTACGTGTCTGAGGGTCAACATTTCTCAATATTTTATTTACAACATTTGCAGGCATTTCTTCGATGATGTCTACAGTGTCATCCATAAACAATTCCTCAATTACGTCACTAAGCTCCCTGTCGCTAAATGCTTCAATAAGTCTTTGCTGCATATGAGATTCAAGGTATGTAAAGGTATCGGCAGCTAACTCCTTTGGAAGTACACGAAATAAAAGAGTAATATCCTTTTGGTTTATTTCCTCAAAAATAGTGGCAATATCAGCAGGATTCATCTCAATAAGAGCTTCACGAAGCTTAAAAAATCTTTTTTCTTCAATAAGCTTTAATATCTTATCAATTTCTTCAAAATTTTCAACCATTTTAGTATCCCTTCCTTAAAATATAGTTATAACAAAAGTTGTGCAGGTTAATAAAACGGCATAATCACACACGGGTAAAGGGCAGAAGAATATCTGCAGATGACAGTAAAAGTAAAATATAGACGCAATTTATACATTAGCAGCTATAATGCATGGTTATAACCGTATAAAATGAGCCTGATATTTTATATAAACTATTTTGGCGCCACCTGTGGGGAGTTATGCCATTATTACCAGACCCAGCGTCCATAATTTCACCTCTTTTCTAACAAATCCAATAAGTCCAAACTTTCTTGGAAAATACAAACTTGAAGGTGTCGTCTTTGGACGACACTTTATTCCTTATAATAATTATATATTTATATACAAGTTTGGCTCTGCCAAACTTGCAAGTGTCATCTTTAGATGACACTTTTGACACTTTTGTATTTTATCATATTTAAAGGGGAAAGTCTATAAATAATTTGGAAAACTGATTTTTGGCAAAACAGGATTATGAATAATTTTGCGGATAATCCCTATTTACCCCTTTTTTCATTATTAATGCTGTCCATAAGCTCATTAAGCTTTGACATAGCGTTTTTCATTCCGCCTACCTCATTTATAATACCCTCGTCTACAGCCTGTTGTCCTACCAACACAGTCCCTAAATCCTTTGTCAAAAATCCTGTGTTAAGCATAAGCTCCTCCATTCTTGACTGGCTTATTCTTGAGTGATTTGTCACAAATCCTGTTATTCTGTCCTGTATAAGCTTAAAGTAATCATAGGTTTGAGGAGCCCCGATAAATAGTCCGTTCATACGCACAGGGTGAACAACCATTGTGCCTGAGGGAACAATATAAGAATAATCGGTAGATACGGCTATGGGAATACCGATAGAATGGGAGCCTCCAAGGACAAGGGATACGGAAGGCTTGCTAAGGGAGGAAATCATCTCGGCAATGGCAAGACCGCTTTCTACATCACCACCGCATGTCTGCAGCAAAACAAGCAATCCCTCAGTGGTGTTATCATCCTCAAAGCGTGCAAGCTGCGGAAGAATATGTTCATATTTTGTTGTTTTTGTATTATTTCCAAGGACGTCATGCCCCTCGATTTCGCCGATAATAGACAGGAGAAGTATGCGGCTTTTTCCATTGTTATTTAAGGTGACCTGTCCGTATTCCTTAATTTTTTCATCCTCCTTTTGTTCCTTCTCCGATGATGCATCGGTGTTATTGTCTGATGTATTGCTGCAGGCATTGTCAGGAAAACCGGTTTGAAGCTCATCTGTATTGTCTTTATTCATAAATCTGCTCATATAAATATCCTTTCTTTCCTTAAAATATGTTTTATAAGTCTTATTTTCTCAAAATAGAAAATAAATATACTGATTTACCAAAAATTACTGAAAAACGCCGTAAGATGATTTTACTACTTGAATTAACCGTAAAAAAATAGTAAAATAAAGTCCATATGAAAATAAATAATTGGAGGGAATATGAATTTTTTTGAGTCAATATTAATGGGATTAATACAGGGACTTACAGAGTTTCTGCCGGTCAGCAGCTCAGGACATTTAGCTATATTTAAACAGATATTCGGAATGAAAGACGTTGGGATAGCGTTTGACGTGCTGCTTCACGTAGGAACGCTTATTGCGGTTTTTGTGGCTTTTTATAAGGATATTTGGGAGCTTATTGTAAATGCGGCAGGTATTATAGCAGATGTATGTAAAAATATAGTGATATGGTTTAAGAACTTTTCAAAGAGAAAGCTTTTAACAGAGAAGAAGACAAAATACATAAAGGTGGTAAGCACACCATACAGACGTTTTGTAATGCTTATACTTGTAACAACCATTCCTACAGGCATTATGGGAGTAGTGTTTAATGATGTAATAGAAAATGCGTCAAAGGCTCTTATTATACCGGGAATATGTCTTCTTATCACAGGAATTCTGCTTCTTATTGCAGATAACACGCCGGCGGGAGATAAGGATGAGACTAACGTTTCATATAAAAATGCATTTGGAATCGGAGTATGTCAGGGATTTGCCACGCTTCCGGGTATATCAAGGTCAGGAACAACTATTGTGGCATGTCTTGTAAGCAAAATTGACAAAACCTTTGCAGTGAAATATTCTTTTATTATGTCAATACCTGTTATTTTAGGCGCGGCAGTATTAAAGATACCGGATTTGACAAAGGAAAGCATAACAGGCGGAGATATTGCAGGCTATGTGACAGGCATGCTTGTGGCTGCTGCAGTGGGTTATATTTGTATTAAGACCATGCTTAATGTAGTCAGAAAAAAGAAATTTAAGTTTTTTGCATATTATTGCTTTGCAGTGGGATTTATTTCTATCATAGCTTTTTTTGTTAAATAAAAAAGTGTCGTCTAAAGCCGACACTTGCAAATTCGGCTCTGCCGAATTTTCGATTGTTCGCAGCTATGTTGTCGCTTTAGGAATTTCCTATTAAATAAAAAGTGCCGTCTAAAGAACTAAAGTTCTTTAAACAGACTTATCTAAGCTTGCGGTTTGATTGGAGGAAGTAAGGTTGGCTAATACTAAAAAAAATACGGAAAAAAAACAGACTAAGGAAAAAAAACAGTTAAAACCGTCAGCCGGGAATGTAAATAAAACAAAAAAAAATAATAATCCGGAATTACAAGAGGAGAGGTCAAAGCATATGCCTACTGAGAAGGAGCAGAAGCTTAAGAATGAGATAATGCTTTTAACTGCTCTTGCAATTACAGTTCTTCTTGAACTTAGCTGCTTTGGATTTTTATCTCCTCTGGGAGATTATATAGGATATTTCATATTCGGCTGCTTTGGATGGATAGGGTATATGCTTCCGGTTATAGGATTTTTGGGGCTGGCTTTTCTTGTTTCCAATAAAAATAACAGAAGCGCGGTTATAAAATTTTCGGCAGGGGTAATATTGCTGTTTCTTATAAGCGCAGTTGTACAGCTTATATTTTTAGGGTATGACAATATACATGGAGCAGGATATTTTTATATGAAGTGCGGAAGGGAAAAGTCAGGAGGAGGCTTTTTCGGAAGCCTTATATCAGATACATTATGCAATCTTGTGGGAATGATAGGCGCCTATATTATTATTCTTCTGCTGATTATCGTATGTCTTATTGTAATTACGGAAAAATCATTTATCGGGGGAGTAAGGACAGGAAGCAGGAAGCTTTATAAAACAGCCAAAAATGATGTTGAAAGAATAAAGGAGAGCGCTGAAAATTACACCAGAGAAAAGAATTATCAGAAAAATAAGCGTATAAATAAAAAGGTGAGAGGAGTAAAGCTGTCAAAGCTTGAAAATCCTAATGTACAGAATGAGGATATACATGAGATAACAGGCGTAATACCTGAAAATGCAAGCGTGTACAGAGGGAAGGTAGATTTGGCGCAGGAGGAGACGGATTTCGGTACAGAGACACAGAAAAAAATAACGGCAGAAGATGTCGTACAGAATAGAGCAACATCAGATAAAGAATATACATCAGATAAACAATATACAGGAGTGCAGTATCCTGACAAGGGAACGGGGGATTATATAAATTCATATCCGGGGAGGGAAGAAGATTTATATGAGCCGCCACAGGAGGATGAGGAAGGCTTTTTTAAGCCTAAGGAGCGTATAGATGTCAGGGAAAGCGCAAAGGCTGTTATGAACAGACCTATGTACGGAACAGGAGAAAATTCACAAAGCAGCGCACCTGCAAGGCCGCAAAGCGGCTCGTCTGAAAGGTCACAAAGCAGTTTAACTCCAAGGTCAGGAAAACCTGTATATGTTCTGCCGAAAACAACTATTTTAAATAAGGGCAAGGGCGCCGCGGCTGTAAATGAGCTGGAGCTTAAGGAAACCGCAGAGCTTTTAAAGGGAATTTTAAAAAACTTTGGCGTAAGCGTTGAGGTGACGGAGTATCACAAGGGGCCCTCAGTTACCAGATATGAGGTACAGCCGGAGATAGGCACAAGACTCAGCAAGATTACTGCACTGGCAGATGATATAAAGCTGAATATGGCGGCTACGGATATACGTATAGAGCCTATTCCGGGAAAATCCACCATAGGAATAGAGGTTCCAAATAAGAAGCGGGAGACAGTTCTTATAAGAGATTTAATAGAGTCCTCGGAGCTTAAAAACAACAGGTCAAAGATTGCATTTGCCGCAGGAATGGATATCGCAGGAAACGTGGTGGTTGGAGATATAGCCAAAATGCCCCATATGCTTGTTGCAGGTACTACAGGCTCAGGAAAGTCAGTGTTCACCAATTCCATTATACAAAGCATATTGTTCAGGGCTACCCCTGATGAGGTAAGACTGATTATAGTAGACCCTAAGGTGGTAGAGTTTGGCGTATATAACGGCATACCTCACCTTTTGCAGCCTGTTGTAACTGACCCGAGATTAGCCTCCAACACATTGAAATGGGCAGTAAATGAGATGTCTGAAAGATATAAGAAATTTGCTGATATCAATGTAAGGGATTTAAAGGGCTATAATGAAAGAATGGTAAATAAAGAGGAGAAGCTGCCGCAGATAGTTATAGTTATTGACGAGCTGGCGGATTTAATGATGGTAGCGGCAAAGGAGGTGGAGGAATCTATATGCCGTCTGGCCCAGTTAGCCAGAGCGGCAGGTATTCATCTTATTATAGCAACACAAAGACCGTCTGTAGATGTAGTAACGGGACTTATCAAGGCAAATATTCCATCAAGGGTAGCTCTTAGCGTTTCATCTGGAGTTGATTCCCGGACGGTAATAGATTCGGTAGGAGCTGAAAAGCTTCTTGGCAATGGTGATATGCTGTTTTATCCTTCCGGCTATGTAAAGCCTGTGAGACTACAGGGGGCGTTTGTATCTGACGAGGAGGTGCAGAGAGTTGTAGACTTCTGGAAGCAGCAGGCGGGAAGTGAGTCCTATGATGAGAGAATATCAACCTTTGTAGCCGGTCAGACGGCGGCAGAAGCGTCGGACAGCATGGAAACAGATGGCGACGGAAACGACGAATATTTTGTGGAGGCGGTAAGATTTTGCATAGAAAAGCAAAAGGCTTCCGTAAGCATGATACAGAGGATGTTCCATATAGGTTTTAACAGGGCGTCCCGTATTATCGAGCAGATGGAGCAGGCAGGAGTTATAGGCGCGGAGGAAGGTACAAAGCCAAGAAAGGTGCTTATGACAATAGAAGAGTTTGAACAAAGTCTACAGGATGAAAGGATGAGGCAATAATGAAAACAGATATTCAGATAGCCCAGGAGGCAAAGCTGCTTCCAATAAAGGAAATTGCGCAGGAAATAGGGATGACAGAGGATGACCTTGAGCTTTACGGGAAGTACAAGGCAAAAATATCCGATGATTTTTATGAGAAAATAAAGGATAATAAGGACGGTAAGCTTATTCTTGTTACAGCCATTAATCCTACTCCTGCGGGAGAGGGAAAGACTACCACAAGCGTAGGCCTTGGACAGGCATTTGGAAAGCTTAACAAAAAGGCAATAATAGCCCTTAGGGAGCCGTCCCTTGGTCCGTGCTTCGGCATAAAGGGCGGAGCGGCAGGAGGCGGATATGCTCAGGTAGTGCCTATGGAGGATTTAAACCTGCATTTTACAGGAGATTTTCATGCCATTACATCAGCCAATAATCTTCTTGCGGCGCTTTTGGACAATCATATCCAGCAGGGAAACGAGCTTAGAATAGATACAAGGCAGATACTTTGGAAGAGATGTCTTGATATGAATGACAGAGTTTTAAGAAATATAGTAGTGGGTCTTGGAAATAAAATGGACGGTGTAGTTAGGGAGGACCATTTTGTTATTACGGTTGCCTCGGAGATTATGGCTATTTTATGTCTTGCAAACGACATGGATGACTTAAAGGACAGACTGTCAAAGATTATCGTGGCTTATAATTTTGACGGTGAGCCTGTGACGGCAGGAGACTTAAAGGCGGTAGGCTCAATGGCAGCGCTCTTAAAGGACGCCATAAAGCCAAATATAATACAGACACTTGAGCATACGCCTGCCCTTGTACATGGAGGCCCCTTTGCAAATATTGCCCATGGCTGTAATTCCGTAAGGGCTACAAAAACAGCTCTTAAGATGGCGGATTATGTTATTACAGAGGCAGGCTTTGGAGCAGACCTTGGGGCAGAAAAGTTTTTTGACATAAAGTGCCGTATGGCAGGCCTTAAGCCGGACGCCGCAGTTATAGTAGCAACGATAAGGGCATTAAAGTATAACGGGGGAGTGCCAAAGGCAGAGCTGGGAGAGGAAAACCTTGACGCATTAAGGAGGGGAATTGTAAATCTTGAGAAGCATATAGAAAACCTCCAGCAATACGGTGTACCTGTAATAGTTACCCTTAATTCCTTTGTTACAGACAGTCCTGAGGAAAATAAATTTGTAAAGAATTTTTGCGAGGAGAGAGGCTGCGAGTTTGCGCTTTCAAGGGTTTGGGAGCATGGCGGTGAAGGAGGCATAGAGCTGGCAAATAAGGTTATAGAGACCCTTAAGGGTAAGTCTGGTGAGTTTAAGGTACTTTATCCTGATGAAATGTCCCTTACGGAAAAGATAGAAACCATTGCAACAAAAATATATGGCGCCGACAAGGTTGTATATGCTCCGGCGGCGGCAAAGGCATTAAAGAATATTACCGATATGGGCTATGGAAGGCTTCCCGTATGCATGGCAAAGACACAGTACTCATTGACAGATGATGCTGCAAAGCTGGGAAGGCCTACAGGCTTTGACATTAACATAAGAGAGGTATATCTTAATGCGGGAGCAGGCTTTGTGGTGGCTGTTACAGGCTCTATTATGACAATGCCGGGACTTCCTAAGACTCCGGCGGCAAACGGCATAGACGTAGACGGTAGTGGTGTAATCACAGGCTTGTTCTAAGAATGGCGGCAGCCTTAGGAGAAAGTATATAAATTCGGGTGGGGTAATAAATTGTTATTTGCAAATATTATAGTTGATATTACACATGAAAAATTAGATAAGACGTTTCAGTATATTATACCGGCTGGCATAGAAGAAAAAATCTATGCCGGCGTTTTGGTATATATACCATTTGGCAGGGGAAACAGAAAAATCACGGGTTATGTTATAGAGGTAACGGATAAGGCAGAGTATGACACAGATAAAATGAAATATATTATTGATACCGTAGATAAAAGCGTGCCTATAGAAACGACTCTTATAAAGCTGGCAGGATACATAAAGGAAAATTACGGCTCAACAATGAATCAGGCGTTAAAAACGGTTATTCCCGTAAAGGTTCAGAAAAAATCCATAGAAAATAAAACAATTATATTAGATATAGACGAAAAGGAACAGGAGGAATACAGGCAAAGCTTTGCAAAAAAGCATGCGGTGGCAAGGCTCAGGCTTTTGAATGAGCTTATTATAAATAAGCGTCTTTCATACAGGCTTGTTACGGAAAAGCTTAATGTAACCTCTAAAACAATAGGAGATATGGAAAAGCTTGGAATATTAAGGATAGAAAGGGAGAGGCTTTACAGGACTCCAATAAAAAACAACATTAAAACGGGCTATGACATTATTCTTAACGACACGCAGAGGAGGGTGGCTGAGGCGATAGAAAAAAGCGACGATACGGTACATCTTATAAGAGGCGTAACAGGCAGCGGAAAAACAGAGGTTTATATGGAGCTTATAGCCAACGTGTTAAACGAGGGAAAGGAAGCTATAGTGCTTATACCGGAAATAGCCCTTACATATCAGACTGTTATGCGGTTTTATAAAAGATTTGGAGACATGGTTTCAATAGTTAATTCAAAGCTTTCGGCAGGAGAAAAATATGACCAGTTTGAAATGGCAAAGGAGGGCAGGGTAAAAATAATGATTGGGCCCCGCTCCGCAGTATTTACGCCATTTAGAAGGCTGGGGCTTATTATTATAGACGAGGAGCACGAGGGAACATATAAGAGTGAAGCCGTTCCGAAATATCATGCCAGAGAGGTAGCCATATACAGGGCAAGGGAGGAAGGCGCAAAGGTAGTTCTTGGCTCTGCAACGCCCTCCGTGGATTCATATTACAGGGCGGAAAAGGGAGAGTACAGGCTGTACAGTATGGCGCACAGAGCAAGGGAGGCAAGGCTTCCTGATGTAATGGTGGCAGATATGCGTATAGAGCTTGAAAATGGCAACAAGACAATGTTTTCCGGGAAATTAAACGGGCTTATTACAGACAGGCTGAAAAAAAAAGAGCAGATAATATTGTTTATTAACAGGCGGGGCTTTGCCGGCTTTGTTTCATGCCGTAGCTGCGGAGAGGCAATGAAATGTCCCCACTGCGACGTAGGTCTTACGCTTCATACAGGCAGGAATTGGGGAATTGATAATAATTCTGTGAGGGCGGGGGACAACAAGCTTGTGTGCCATTATTGCGGATATACAATACCAATGCCGAAGAATTGTCCTAATTGCCGTTCAAAATATATTGCCGCATTTGGTATCGGAACGCAGAAGGTAGAAGAGTCAGTCCATAAGCTGTATCCATCTGCAAGGGTTTTGAGAATGGATATGGATACCACGGCAGGGAAGGACGGACATGAGAAAATTCTTTCTGCATTTGCAAACGGAGAGGCAGACATACTGATAGGAACACAGATGATTGTTAAGGGCCATGATTTTCCAAATGTTACTCTTGTAGGAGTAATAGCGGCAGACCTTTCCCTTTATGCATCTGATTACAGGGCGTCCGAGCGTACCTTTCAGCTTTTAACCCAGGCGGCGGGAAGGGCAGGCAGGGGAGATAAGGAGGGAGCTGTGGTTATACAGACATACACTCCTGAAAATCCCGCTATTATTTCCTCCTCAAGGCAGGATTATGAGGAATTTTATAACAGGGAAAAAATTTACAGAACTCTTATGGAGTATCCGCCTGTTTACCATATGATGGCAATTCTTATGACCTCAAGGGACAAAAGCCTCCTTGATGAATTTGCAGAGTGGATAAAGGAAGGCATTGAAGAATACCTGGAGGAAAATTCGGATAATGAAGAAAGGCTAAGGCTTATAGGGCCTGCTGATGCAGGCATATCAAAAATTAACGATGTCTACAGAAAAGTATATTACATAAAGTCGGAAAATTATGGCAGACTTACACATATAAAGGATTTTGTGGAAAATATATTATATGAGGAAAAATATAAGAACGTAGCAATACAATATGATTTTAACCCTATGAGCGGCTATTAGCCATAATCCTATGGGTTGTTATAATACGTAATGGGCTGTTAGTGTTATAATACGTGAGTGGCTATTAGAATATTGATTATTTATTGCAGATATGGTAAAATAGCTTGGGCAAAACAAGGTCATAATATTGTTGGAGGAAAGTATAAAATGGCAATTAGAAATATAAGATACGAGGGTGATGAAATATTAAACAAAGTGTGCAGGGAGGTAAAAGAAAATTCTCCCAAGCTGCAGCAGCTTATAGACGATATGTTTGACACAATGTATGAGGCAAACGGCGTGGGACTTGCAGCGCCTCAGGTAGGCATGCTTAAGCGGCTGGTGGTTATAGATACTACAGGCGATAATCCTATAGTTCTTATTAATCCCATGATAGTTGAGACAAGTGGAAGTCAGACAGGAAATGAAGGCTGCTTAAGCGTACCGGGAAAAGTGGGAATAGTTACAAGACCTGATTATGTGAAAGTAAGGGCTTTAGACAGAGATTTTAATGAGGTAGAAATAGAGGGAACGGAGCTTTTGGCGAGAGCTATATGTCATGAATGCGACCATCTTGACGGACATCTTTATGTGGAAAAGGTGGAAGGAAAGCTTATGGACGAGTCAGAAGCATATGAGGAGGAAGGAAATTAATATTTTGAAAGTAATATTTATGGGAACGCCGGATATAGCGGCTACGGTGTTAAAGGCAATAATTGAAAAGGGACATGACGTTGCGGCGGTAGTTACACAGCCGGACAAGCCAAAGGGCAGAGGACGAGAAATAAAGTTTCCGCCTGTAAAGGAGCTTGCCATAAGCAGTAATATTCCTGTTTATCAGCCGCAAAAAATAAAAAACAATCCGGAAATTGAGGAAAAGATAAGAGAATTAAATCCGGATATTATTGTGGTTGCCGCATATGGGCAGATTCTTCCAAAATCCATACTTGATATGGCAAAATACGGCTGTGTAAACGTACATGCGTCACTTTTGCCGAAGTACCGGGGAGCTGCGCCTATTCAGTGGGCCATTATTGACGGAGAAAAGGTAACGGGAGTTACTACAATGATGATGGATGCAGGCCTTGACACAGGGGATATGCTGGATAAGACAGAGGTTGGGATAACAGACCTTGATACGGCGCAAACCCTTCACGACAAGCTTGCCGAGGCAGGAGGAAGAATAATACTTTCCACAATGGAAAAGCTTGAAAAGGGTACTGCGGTAAGAACAAAGCAGAGGGACGAGGAAAGCACCTATGCAAGGATGCTTACAAAGGAGCTTGGAAAAATAGACTTTACAAAGCCGGCGGAAGAAATTGAAAGGCTTATAAGGGGATTAAATCCGTGGCCAAGCGCATATACTACATTTAATAAAAAGACAATAAAAATATGGAAGGCGTCTGTTATGCCGGAAAAGGATGTGTCCGGCGTAAACGTTGAAGAGCTTAAATATGGTCAGGTGGCTGTTATTTCAAAGGAATATTTTGGGGTAAGGACAGGAAAGGATATTCTTTGTATAAGGGAGCTGCAGCTTGAAGGAAAGAAGCGGATGGATGCAAAAGCATTTCTTTCAGGCGTAAAAATAAATAAAGAGAATATATTAGGAGAATAAAAGAAGGAGGGATAAAATGTTTGGATATTTTTACTATTACGACCCAACCTTAATATTTGCGTTGATAGGTCTTGTATTGTCATTGCTGGCAAGCGCAAGAGTGAATACGGTATTTAATAAGTATTCAAGGGTAATGAGCCGTCAGGGTATAACGGGAGCTATGGCAGCAGAGCGTATTCTTCACAGTCAGGGAATATATGATGTAAGAATAGAAAGAGTATCAGGAAAACTTTCAGACCATTATGACCCAAGGAGCAAGGTTTTAAGGTTATCAGATTCAACCTATGGAGACACGTCAGTAGCAGCCATTGGAGTGGCAGCCCATGAGTGCGGCCATGCGGTACAGCATGCAAAGGGCTACGGTCCTTTGGCTGTAAGAAGCGCCCTTGTTCCTCTGGCAAATATCGGCTCAAGCTTAGGATATATTCTTGTTATTATCGGCCTGCTGTTTACACGGAATACAGGAACAATGCTTATAACCATAGGACTTATAGCCTTTAGCTGCGCTGTGCTTTTTCAGATAGTTACGCTGCCGGTGGAGTTTAACGCTTCAAGCAGGGCTCTTGTAATGCTTGAAGGACAGGGAATACTTGGCTCTGAGGAGATTAAAGGCTCAAGGAAGGTTCTTAGCGCGGCGGCTATGACATATGTGGCGGCGGCAGCCACGTCTATATTACAGCTTATAAGGCTTATTATTATAGCAGGAGGAAGAAATCGTGACTAATTCAGTAAACACGAGAGAATTAGTGCTTGATTTGCTTCTGGATATAAATGTAAACGGCTCCTTTAGCCATATATCAGTGGGAAATACGTTAAAAAAGTATCAGTATCTTGAAAAGATGGAGAGAAGCTTTATAACAAGGGTAACGGAGGGCACCATAGAAAACCTTATCCTTATTGACTATATTATAGGTCAATATTCAACGGTAAAGGTAAATAAAATGAAGCCTGTTATCAGAAATATATTAAGAATGACCGTATATCAGTTTTTATATATGGACAGTGTTCCAAATGCGGCAGCCGTTAACGAGGCGGTTAAGCTTACTGTAAAGAGAGGCTTCAGACAGCTTAAGGGCTTTGTAAACGGCGTTCTTAGAAATATAGACAGAAACTTTGATAATATCAGCTATCCTAACGCTTCAAATGACTTGGTAACACATTTGTCCGTTATGTATTCTGTTCCAAAGTGGATAGTGGAGCAGTGGATATACCAGTATGGTACGGAGGAAGCGTCAAGGATGATTAAGGCTTCCATAGAGGACAAGGATAAAAACAGAATTACCGTTCGGACAAATACCCTTAAAGCTACCGATGAGGAAGCTATCGATATGCTTTTAAAGGAAGGCGTTACCGTAGAGCGTACGCCTTACGGGACAGGTCTGTACATAAGAAATTTTGATTATATAAGCAGAATAAAAGCCTTTAGGGAGGGTTATATAAGCGTGCAGGATATAAGCTCTATGATGGTGGCAAGGATAGCCGCTCCAAGAGAAGGAGATTACTGCATAGATATTTGCGCCGCACCCGGAGGAAAAAGTCTTCATATGTGCGAGCTGATGAATGATAAGGGATTTGTGGAGGCAAGGGACCTGACTAAGCGAAAAATAGAGCTTATAAAAGAGAATATAGACAGGCACGGCGCAAAAAATATTGAGGCAAAAATTTCAGACGCTTTAGAGTACGATAATTCATCAAGGGAAAAGGCAGATGTGGTTATAGCAGATTTGCCATGCTCAGGCTTGGGAGTTATAGGAAAGAAAAGCGATATAAAATATAATATGACTCCTGAAAAGCAAAATACTCTTGTTAAAATACAAAGAGATATACTGAAAAATGCTTTGAAATATGTGAAAAAAGGCGGATATATTATATTTAGTACCTGCACTACAAATAAATCAGAAAATATAGATAATTTTAACTGGATAAAGGAAAGCTTTGACTATGAGCCTGTTGATATAGAAGGTTTTCTTCCTGAAGAGCTTAAGAAGGATACGGCAAAAAACGGATATATTCAAATGCTTCAGGGAATTGATGGGACAGATGGCTTTTTTGTCGGAAAGCTGAAAAGGATAGTGTGAAACATAGGCTTTTAATATTATCCTCATGGGTATTAAAATAATGGGAAGGGCAGTATAATGACAGATATTAAATCCTTAAATCTGGAGGAATTAACTGAATATATACAAAGCCTTGGAGAAAAGAAATTCAGGGCAAAGCAGATATATAAATGGCTTCATCAGGATTTTGTTACCGGCTTTGACGAGATGACAAATCTTCCAAAGGATTTAAGGGAAAAGCTTAAGAGGGATGCTTGCGTTTATGTGGTTAAGCCTGTAAAAGTCATGGTTTCACAGCTTGATGGAACGAGAAAATACCTCTATGAGCTTAACGACGGAAATATAATAGAAAGCGTGCTTATGAAATATCATCATGGCAATTCTGTTTGTATTTCAACCCAGGTTGGGTGCAGAATGGGCTGCAGGTTTTGCGCCTCCACTCTGGATGGCTTAGAGAGGCAGCTTGTTCCGTCAGAGATGCTGGACGAGGTATATCGTATACAAAGGGACATAGGGGAAAGAATTTCAAATATTGTTTTAATGGGAAGCGGAGAGCCCCTTGACAATTATGATAACGTAGTTAAATTTCTTAAGCTTATTTCTGATGAAAACGGCTTAAATATAAGCGGAAGAAATATTACCCTGTCAACCTGCGGCATAGTACCTCTGATAAGGAGGCTGGCAGATGAAAAAATGCAGCTTACCCTTGCAATATCCCTTCATGCATCAGATGATAACACAAGACGGAAGCTGATGCCTGTGGCAAATAAATATACCATTGCAGAGCTTTTAGATGCCTGCAGATATTTTTTTAAAGCTACGGGAAGAAGAGTTACATTTGAGTATAGTCTTGTGGCAGGTGTAAACGACATGGAGAGCGAGGCTGTTAAGCTTGGAAATTTACTTAAGGATATAAACTGCCATGTAAATTTAATTCCTGTAAATCCCATAAAAGAGCGTAATTTCAAGCAGTCCGTAAAAAAGGATGTGGAAAAATTTAAAAATGTTCTTGAAAAATATAAAATAAATGTTACTATAAGAAGGGAAATGGGGAGAGATATACAGGGAGCATGCGGACAATTAAGAAAGAGTTATAAGGACAATATTGAAGGAAATGGGAAGAATGCAACTGAAAAACATAACAAAAAGGAGGTAGAGTGGTGATAGCATATGGTAAGACTGATATAGGAGCCAGCCGGAAGATGAATCAGGATTATTTTTATGTCTCAACTGAGCCGATAGGCAGCCTCCCCAATATATTTATTGTAGCTGATGGTATGGGCGGTCATAAAGCAGGTGACGTCGCATCAAGAGAAGCGGTAAATGAGATTATAAGTATAATATCATCAGCCGCTACAAAGGACCCTGTATCAATAATGGAGGCGGCTATTGACAGCGCAAATAAAAAGCTTCTTGAAAAGTCGAGAAGCGCCCCCGAGTTTGAGGGAATGGGAACTACACTGGTTATGGCTGCAGTATGCAATGATATAATATACATAGCTAACATTGGAGACTCAAGGCTTTATGTTATTGACGACGAAATAAGGCAAATAACAAGAGACCATTCATTTGTACAGGAAATGGTCACCCTTGGTAAGCTGGACAAAAAAACCGCCAAAACCCATGAGAAAAAAAATTATCTGACAAGAGCGCTGGGGGTAGAGGAAGGCACTATAGCAGACTTTTTTGAAATAAAAAGCATAAAGGGCGGAAGAATACTTATGTGCTCCGATGGACTTACGAACATGGTGGAAGATGATGATATAAAAAGTATTGTCAGTGGCAGGAGCGATATAAGAGAAGCCGTAAAGGCCCTTATTGAGGCGGCAAATAAAAATGGTGGTATGGATAACATTACAGCCGTACTTATTGAACCATAAAAGAAAGGCATGGATATTTATATGATAAGAAAAGGAATGTTTATAAGCGACAGATATGAGATTATTGACAAAGTAGGTTCCGGTGGAATGTCAGATGTGTACAAGGCTATGGACCATAAGCTTAACAGATATGTAGCCATAAAGGTATTAAAGTCTGAATTTAGCGAGGACACAGGCTTTGTATCAAAATTCAGGGTAGAAGCGCAGTCAGCAGCAGGACTTACACATCCAAATATAGTTAATGTTTATGATGTAGGCGAGGACAATGGAATATACTACATTGTAATGGAGCTTATAGAGGGAATAACTCTTAAGAAATATATAGAAAAGAAGGGAAAGCTTCCTATAAAGGAGGCTGTAAGCATAGCCATACAGGTAGCCCAGGGTATTGAGGCAGCCCATAATAATCATATTATTCACAGGGATATTAAGCCACAGAATATAATGATTTCAAGGGAAGGCAAGGTAAAGGTTACTGACTTTGGAATAGCAAGGGCAGCATCCTCACATACAATAAACGGAAATGCAATGGGCTCCGTTCACTATATATCGCCTGAGCAGGCAAAGGGCGGTTACATTGACGAGAAGAGCGATATATATTCCCTTGGAATATCATTATTTGAAATGATTACAGGGGAGGTTCCATTTGAGGGAGATTCTACCGTAAGCGTAGCGCTGCAGCACATAAATGAGGAAATGCCGAATCCAAGGGATTATGTGGAGGAGCTTCCGGTCAGCGTAGAGAAAATATTGGCAAAGTGTACGCAGAAAAAGCCTGAGAGAAGATACTTAAAGGTATCAACACTTATAGCTGATTTGAAAAAATCTCTTATAACTCCTGACGAGGATTTCGTACAGATGGCGCCGGCGTCAGAAACCGGAACAGTAGTGCTGTTGTCAAAGGATGAAGCGCCTGTCATAAAGAAGAATCCGGGTGATGAGATTTCAGATAAAACAGAGGAAAGAAATTATGACGACAGCTTAAGCGATGATGATGATGTGTTCGGAACAGATGACGACATAGATTCTGTAAGTCCAAAGCTTGATAAGATTATTACAATATCAGGTATAGTTGGAGCGGTAGTTGTAGCCGTAGTAGTTATACTTGTGCTAATAAAGGCATTTGGAGGCTGCGATTCAGAGCCTGAGACAGAGGGAAAGGTTACTACAGGCTCACAGCAGAGTACCTTAAGCGATAAGCAGACTATAGTTCCTAATGTTGTGGGAAAGGCAGAGGACGACGCTATAAGCGAGCTGGAAAAAAGCAGCTTAGGCTTTAAAATTGATAAAAGAGAGTCAAGCAATTCGTATCCTAAGGGATTTGTTATGGACCAGTCGGTTGCCAAGGATACGGTTGTTGATAAGCATACGACAATTCTTCTTACTATTAGCGATGGACCTAAGGAAATAACCATACCTGATGTAAAAAATAAGTCAAAGACAGATGCCCAGAAGCTTTTGGAGGGAGAAGAATATGGTCTCGTTGTTACCTTTGACTATGAGATAAGCGATGAAATAGATATAGACAATGTTATCAGAACAGAGCCGGAGATAGGAGCGTCTGCAAAATATGGCGATAGTATTAAGCTGATAGTAAGTCAGGGAACTGATACGTCTGACGTAGAGGTTCCAAAGCTTGAGGATAAGACTGAGGAGAAAGCAAAGGAAGAACTTGCGGAGCTGGGTCTTACACTTAAGGTTATAGAGGAAAGACACAGTGATACCGTAGAAAAGGGAAGAATAATTAACCAAAACATTGCAAGCGGAAAGAGTGTTCCAAGAGGTACAGAGATAGGAGTAGTTATAAGCTTAGGAAAAGAGGAGCCGGTAACGCCGGAGCCAACAACGCCGGAGCCGACAACACCGGAACCAACAACACCGCCGGAGAAGAAGGCTACATTCGCAAGGGTAGATGCGTCAAAGATTGAAAATCTTCCGTTAAAAATTAAGGATAAGGATGGAAAGGATGTAGACATAACGGGAAATGTGACGGCCGCAGTCACATATAAGCTGGGAAACGGTACGTTTAATGAGCCTTTGGAATTAGAAGAAAATGAAAAGGTAGTTTCAAATATTAATGAATGGAGCATTGCTCAAAAAACAATAACATCAGATACGGTTAAAGAGAAAACTGAGGCTACCATGATTGTTACATTAGAATATGTGACATATGTTAATGAGGGAACTGAAGAAGAGCCAAAATGGACGGAAAAGAAGGAAATAGCAAAGGGAAGTGTCACAGCAGTATTCCAGTAAGGCAGTCTATGAGTAAAGATAAATTTTACGGAAAAATAATAAAGGGTATAGCCGGTTCCTACTACGTACATGTAGTAGGAGCCGGAATTTATGAGTGCAAGCCAAAGGGAATATTCAGATATAAAAATATAAAGCCTTTAGTAGGCGATAATGCAGAGCTTGATATTTTAAACGAGGAAGAAAAAACAGGAAACATAACAGACATAGCAGAGAGAAAAAATTCTTTGATAAGACCTGCCGTAGCCAATATAGACCAGGCTATGGTTATTTTTGCGGTTAAGTCTCCGCCGCCGAATTTTAATTTGTTAGACAGATTTCTCGTTATGATGGAGGCCCAGAATATACCTGTTATTATCTGCTTTAATAAGTCGGATTTGGCGGATAAGGCAGCCATGGAGGAGCTTGAAAAAATATATAAGCCGGCAGGCTACAGTATTATTTTCGCAAGCACTGTTGATATGACAGGATTAGATAAGATAAAAGACTGTCTTGACGGTAAGACTACTGTTTTTGCAGGGCCGTCGGGAGTTGGAAAGTCTTCTATGCTTAATGCGCTTATACCGGATACTAATGCAAGGACGGGAGACATAAGCAGAAAGATAGAACGTGGAAAGCATACTACAAGACATTCTGAAATATTTAATCTTGAAAAAAACACATATATTATGGATACTCCCGGCTTTAGTTCCGTATATGCGTGGACAATGGAGAAGGAGGAGCTTAAAGATTTCTTTCCTGAGTTTGCATTATGTGAGGGAAAGTGCCGGTTTAACGGCTGCGTACATGTAAATGAGCCTGACTGCATAGTGAAAAGGAGAGTGGAGGAAGGAAAAATTTCTTCTGTCAGATATGACAACTATATTTTAATGTATGACGAGATAAAAAACAGAAAAAAATACTAGACATTAATGTCAATAAAGATTAAAATATAAGTAATGAATTTGTGATGGGAGAATTTTATATGTTAAAGTTAGCACCTTCGATTTTAAACGCAGATTATGCGAAGCTTGGCGAGGAAATAACTACTGTTGACAAGTGCGGAGCTGATTATATACACTTGGATGTTATGGACGGTATGTTTGTTCCGGCCATGTCCATTGGCATGCCGGTTATAAAAAGCCTTAGAAAGTGTACGGACAAGATTTTTGACGTGCATCTTATGATACAGGACCCAAACAGATATATTAAGGATTTTAAGGATGCCGGAGCAGATATAATATCTGTACATGCCGAGGCATGCAGCCAGCTTGATGTTACCGTAGACAGGATAAAGCAGCTTGGCTGTAAGGTAGGGGTAGTACTGAATCCTGCCACGCCCCTTAACCAGCTTGATTTTGTTCTTGAAAATATTGATATGGTTCTTATTATGACTGTAAATCCCGGCTTTGGAGGACAAAGATACATACAGAGCATGACAAGAAAAATTGTCGAGCTTAGGCATATTATAGATGAGCGGGGCTATAATACGGATATTGAGGTTGACGGAGGAATTACGGTGGACAACGTAAGAACCGTTATAGATGCCGGAGCCAATGTTATAGTATCAGGCTCAGGAGTATTTAAGGGTGACGTAAGAAAGAATATGCAGGGCTTCAGGGAGATTTTCGAGTCGTATAACGTATAAATGTCTTGGACAGGCATTTGAAAAAGGAATTTATTGATGTGCAGAATATTGATTATAACCGGTGGGGAGGTAAATATTGCCTCCTCATTACAGTATACAAATCAAAAAAAATATAATAAAATAATAGCTGTAGACGGAGGACTTGACGCTGCCTGTAAAATGGGAATAACGCCCCATATTATTATAGGAGATTTTGATACCGTAAATACTGCCCTTTTGGATGAATATGAGAAAAATGGCTCAGTTCTTGAGCGTCTTAATCCCATAAAGGACGAAACAGACACGGAGGCTGCATATCTTATGGCTAAGAAGCTTGGAGCTTCGGAGATAGACATACTGGGGGGAGTGGGAAGCAGGTTTGACCACACCTACGCCAATATGTTTCTCTTAAAGAGAGGCATCAGGGATGGCATAAAGGTATACATTATAACAAAGCTTTGCCGGATAACTGCCGTTACAGGTGATTTAAGGCTTTGCCGTGACGATATGTACGGAAAATATATTTCTCTTATACAATTTGACGGAAGCGCAGAAGGAGTAACCCTGAAAGGATTTGTCTATAATCTGGAAAATTTTGATTTTGATACGGACAAGACATACAGGCTTGGCGTAAGCAATGAGCTTGCAGGCAGGGAGGCGTTTATACGCATAGATAGGGGCTGTATGCTTCTTATTGAGACAAAGGAGGATAAAATTGAAGGAGATACTAAAGCTTAAGAGAACAAGGCTTTTTATGCTTCTTCCTATAGGAGCATTGTTTATTTTACTTGCAAGGCTTAGCCCTTTTATTGCAGAATATATTTTTGCAAGAGGCCTGTATAAAATATTATCCCTGCCGCTGGGACTGGTGACGGGGATATTTCCATTTTCACTGGCGGAGCTTATAATAGTATTGTCTCCCTTTATTTTATTGTCAGTGATTATATGCTTTGTGGCAAGGCTTATAAAAAATAAAGAAAACAGGGGCATGGCAGTAAAAAAAGCCGCTGTAAATGTTTTATGCTTTATTTCTGTCGCTGTCTTTTTGTTTATTGTCCTTTGCGGGACAAATTATTACAGATATACTTTTGCCAGCCAGTATAATTTAAATGTAAAGGAAAGAACGGTTGAGGAGCTTAAGGAGCTTTGCGTTTATCTTAAAAGAAAGGCGGAGGAGTCAAAGGCTGCTGTAGATAAAAAGGATTTAGACGAAAAGGGAGTTGTAGTCTTTGGTGAAAACAGAACATATGAGGATTTCTCTGATGTGGCAAGGGAGGCAAAAAAAGCCATGAGCAGGCTTGCAGAGGATTATGAAACCCTTAAATACAGCACAGGCGGGGCAAAGGAGGTAATGCTGTCGAAATATATGTCATACGGCAGTATTGTAGGAATATTTATCCCCTTTACGATGGAGGCAAATGTAAATACAGATGTGGCTGCTTACAACAGGCCTGCCGACACATGTCACGAGCTTGCTCATATGAGAGGTTATATGAAGGAGGAGGAGGCTAATTACATAGCGTATCTTGCCTGCATAAACAGTGATGAGCCTATATTTAACTACAGCGGATATATGCTTGCGTTTGTCATAGCTACAAATGCCCTTTATGATTATGACAGTGACGCCTATTGGGACATAATGGAAGGACTTTCAGGAAAGGTCCTTGCAGATATAAATTATGAGAGGGAATACTGGAGGGAGATTAGAAGCCATGAAATGGCGGAGGCAGCAGAGACAATAATGAATCAGGTTAATGATACATATCTTAAGGCCAACGGGCAGGAGAGCGGAGTTAAGAGCTACGGGGAGATGGTCGATTTGCTGCTGGCAGAGTATTTTGGGGAAAATTAAAGGGGAAATAAAGATATAAAGCAAGGATATAAGGTATATAAAGATATAAGAGTGAAAGGATATACATATGGAGAGCTTATCAACACATGATTTTTATTATGATTTACCACAGGAGCTTATAGCCCAGGAGCCTCTTAATGACAGAGCGGCAAGCAGGCTTATGTGTATAAACAGAAATACAGGAGAATATTCCCATGAGACATTCAGGGATATTATTAAATATCTTAATAAGGGAGATTGTCTTGTAATAAACGATACAAAGGTTATTCCCGCAAGGCTTTTCGGCGTCAGGGAGACAGAGGAGGGAGAGCTCCTTACAGGAAGGATAGAGGTGCTTTTGCTTAAAAGGCTTAAAAATAATATATGGGAAACCCTTGTTAAGCCGGGAAAGAAATGCAGGATAGGAACGCGCTTAAGCTTTGGAGACGGACTTCTTAAGGGAACGGTTTTAGATGTGGTAGAGGAGGGAAACCGGCTTATACAGTTTAGCTTTGACGGGATTTTTGAGGAAATACTTGATAAGCTTGGACAGATGCCGCTGCCACCGTATATTACGCGTGAGCTTAAGGATAAAAACAGATACCAGACTGTATATGCCAAAAATGAAGGCTCAGCCGCAGCCCCTACCGCAGGGCTTCATTTTACAAGGGAGCTGTTAAAGGAGATAGAGGATAAAGGGATAACAATAGCGCATGTGACCCTTCATGTAGGCTTGGGAACCTTCAGACCTGTAAAGGCAGATAAGATTACAGAGCATCATATGCATTCGGAGCTTATAATTGTCGAGAAGGAGGAGGCAATGAAAATAAATTATGCAAAGCAGGAGGGGGGAAGAGTTATTGCAGTGGGAACTACAAGCTGCAGGACATTGGAGTCTATGACTGACGAAAACGGAATACTTTGCTCAGGAAGCAAATTGACTGATATATTTATTTACCCAGGCTATAAATTTAAGATGATAGACGGACTTATTACAAATTTCCATCTTCCCGAGTCTACGCTCCTTATGCTTGTAAGCGCCTTTGCAGGAAAGGATAATGTCATGAGGGCATATGGTGAGGCAGTAAGGGAGAGATACAGATTTTTCAGCTTTGGAGACGCCATGCTGCTAATATAAAATTATAATGTAAAACTATAATATAAAATTAAAGGAAGGGAAAAAATACATATATGGATATATATAAGGTAAAAAGGCTGAAAAGAACTGAGGATATACTGGTTGAGGTGCCGGGCTCAAAAAGTATAACAAACAGGGCGCTGCTTTTAGCGGCGCTGTCAGATGGAATAACAACCTTACAGGGCGCGCTTTTCAGCGATGATTCAAGACATTTTCTTTCGTCTCTTATTAGTCTTGGCTTTAATGTGGATATAGATGAGAAAAACCATGTGGTGAAGGTAGAGGGAAAGGGCGGAGCTATTCCAAAGCCTTGCGGTACGGTAGATGTGGGAAGCGCAGGAACTGCCGCCAGATTTATCACGGCAATGCTTGGACTTTCAGATGGCTGTTATACAATAAATGCGTCGGAGCAGATGCAAAAAAGACCTATGAAGCCGTTGTTTAGGGCATTGGAGGATATAGGCGCCCAATTTGAATATACAGGCGAGCCTTATCATCTTCCGGTAAGGGTAAGAGGCTGCAGGTACAAAAAGGATATGGGAGCCGGTGAGAATAAGACGCCCCTGCATATTACCTTAGACACAAATGAAAGCACCCAGTATTTAAGCGCAATGCTTATGACCGGAATAATGAATGTGGGAGGCATTGCCATTCATGTGACAGGAGAGAGAAAAACAGGCTCATATGTGGATATTACCCGTGGTATGATGGAGGAATTTGGCTGTAAGCCGGAATATAAGGATGAAACCTACTTTGTTTATGGCAGGGAAAAATACAGAACAGGTGATTTTACATATCAGATAGAGCCGGACGTTTCGGCAGCCTGTTATTTTTACGGCATAGGAGCATTGCTTGGAGTAAAAGCTATCGTTAAAAATGTACATTTTAATTCTTCCCAGGGAGATATACAGTTTATAAGTGCCCTCGAAAAAATGGGCTGCAGTGTGTCAGATAATGAGGAAGGAATAGAGGTAGAGGGACCTAATAACGGGAAAATCCTTAAGGGTATAGATATAGATATGAAGACCTTTTCAGACCAGGCCCTTACAATGGCGGCAATAAGCATATTTGCAGAGGGTGATACAAATATACGTAATATAGGACATATAAGAAAGCAGGAATCCGACAGGCTTTCCGCCATGGCGGCGGAGCTTAAGCGTATGGGCATAGAATGTGAAGAAAAAGAGGATAGCATAACAATTCATCCCGGCATACCGTCCCCGTGTCTCATAGAAACATATGACGACCACAGGGTTGCTATGGCTTTTACGTTGGCAGGACTTGTAAGCGAAGGCATAGAAATAAAAAATCCTATGTGCTGCAGGAAGACCTTTGAAAATTATTTTGATGTAATTGAAAGCCTGTATTTAAAATAAATCCCGATATTCCTTACTTTCCTTAAAAAGCTTTTCTATAGCGTCTTTATCTCTATTGTCAATGGCTTTTTTTATATCCTCCAGTCCGGAAATGTATTGACTAAGCATGGCAGATATATTTTCTGCATTTGTTATGCATATCTGTCTCCATACGTCAGGAGAAGATGCAGCGATACGAGTAGTGTCGCGAAATCCGGTGGAGGCAAGAAGCCGCATATATTTTTCATCCGTTTCATTGTCACGTACAAGAAGAGTAAGCTTAGCGGCAATAAGATGAGGCAGATGGCTTATGGCGGCGGCTGTCTTATCGTGAGCCTCAGGTGTCATAATAACAGGCTTAAAGCCCATAGCCTTAATTACGGCTAAGTATTTGTCAATATCAGCTTTATTGCTTTGTAGGGTAGGTGTGACAGGATATATTGCGTCATGGCACAGGGAAGCGTCACTGTATTCATAGCCTGTTTTTTCAGAGCCGGCCATAGGGTGGCCGCCGATAAAAAAGCTGTCCATATGTCTTTCGGAAACAGCCTTATGTATATTCCCCTTTACACTGCCTACATCAGTTATTATACAGCCGGGTTTTATAAGGGATGATAATTTATCTAAATATGTTTCATTAAATTCAACAGGGGTGCATAAAAATATAAAGTCGCACAAAGCAAAGCTGTCGTTTATGGTATCGGTAACAATATTGGCCGTACCGTCGGAAAATGCCATTATGCGGGGCTTCTCACTGCGGTTAAAGGCAATAATGGAGCAGTCAGGAAAAGCCTGTCTGAGAGCCTTTGCCATTGAGCCGCCGATAAGTCCAAGCCCTATAAAGCCGTATGTAAGATTGTAAGGATTAAAGTCAGTTTCCATAATGTTATCTCCAGAATTCGTAAATATGGGCTAAGGTATTTAAGCCATGCTTTTAAGCCGTATATAAGCTTATGGAGCTGGTGCCAAATATTAACCGAAACTATTATAACATATAAAAATAAATTTGTGTAAAAAACAATGCAACTTGTATTATTTAGAAAAAAGATGTACAATGTAGCTTGTTGTTTCTAAAAAAGAAACGTATAGAAATAAGAAGGAGAGATAAATAATGAGTAAGAAAATAGCAGTGTTTTTTCCGGGGAGGAGATACAGCGTAGACTGTCCGCTGTTATATTTTGCGGATTTTGTATGCAGCATGAAGGGTTATGACAGGGCGTTTTTGCATTATGCAAGACACAGAGAGGAAAAGAACAATACAACAATACCGGAGGATATAGAAAACGCAAAGGACTACGTTATGGCTACAATACAGGCAAAGGAGCTGGAGAACTATGACGATATAGTGTTTGTGTCAAAAAGCGTAGGTACTGTTATGGCAGGGTATGCAAGGGAGGAACTGAAGATTAAGAATGTAAGAAACATATATCTGACACCCCTTCCCCAGACACTTCCATACATAGAAAATACGGGAAGTATTGTTATAGCAGGCACAGAGGACAGGTTTTTGGATAAGGGAACATTAAAAGATTTTTGTGATAATAAGGGGGTTAAGCTTTATCAGTTTGAGGGACTCGGTCACAGCATGGAGACGGATAATGTGAGGGGGAGCCTTGATATTATTGGTAAGGTGCAGGATATAATAGAAGGGTTTGTGTGAAAAATAAAAATCATTGACAAAATAATATATAATGCCTAAAATTAATAAAATGAATTATAATTGCAGAATATATACTTTGCAAATGGAGGAAAATCATGGAAAAGATGTACAACCCAAAAGTAATAGAGAAGAAATGGCAGAAAATATGGGATGAGGAAAAGGCGTTTGCCGCTACGGACGACTATAGCAAGCCAAAGTTTTACGCCCTTGTAGAGTTTCCCTATCCGTCAGGACAGGGCCTTCACGTAGGGCATCCAAGACCGTATACGGCTCTTGATATAGTGGCAAGAAAAAGAAGAATGCAGGGCTACAACGTGCTTTACCCTATGGGCTGGGACGCTTTCGGACTCCCTACGGAAAACTATGCCATAAAAAATAAAATACATCCAAAGACAGTTACAGAGAATAACGTAAAGAGATTTAAGGAGCAGCTCCATTCACTGGGCTATTCATTTGACTGGGACAGGGAGGTAAACACCACCGACCCTGAATATTATCACTGGACACAGTGGATTTTTTTAAAGCTTTTCAATGCAGGACTTGCTTATAAGAAGGAAATGCCTATAAACTGGTGTACGTCATGTAAGGTTGGTCTTGCAAACGAGGAGGTAGTAAACGGCGTCTGTGAAAGATGCGGAAGCGAGGTTGTAAGAAAGGTAAAGAGCCAGTGGATGCTTAAGATAACAGAATATGCCGAAAAGCTTATAGAGGGACTTGACGAGGTAGATTATATTGAAAAGGTTAAGGTATCCCAAAAGAACTGGATAGGACGCTCACAGGGCGCAGAAGTGGATTTCAGGCTTAAGGATAAGGAAGAAAAGCTTACGGTTTATACCACAAGACCTGATACATTGTTTGGCGCAACATATATGGTAGTATCTCCGGAGCATCCTCTTATTGACAGGTATAAGAACGAAATAACAAATTGGAAAGAAATAGAAGCTTACAGGGAAATGGCGTCGAAGAAATCGGATTTTGAGCGTACGGAGCTTGCAAAGGAAAAGACAGGCGTAGTACTTGAAGGAATAAAGGCGGTTAATCCCGTAAACAACAAGGAAATTCCCGTTTGGATTTCAGACTATGTGCTTATGTCATACGGTACAGGCGCTATTATGGCTGTTCCTGCCCATGATGAAAGAGACTGGGAGTTTGCAAAGAAGTTTAACCTGCCTATTATAGAGGTAGTAGCAGGAGGAGAAAATGTTAACGAGGCGGCATTTACTGACGTAGCCACGGGAAAGCTTGTTAATTCGGAATTTTTAAACGGACTTGAGGTAAAGGACGCAAAGGAAAAAATAATAGAATACCTTGAGGAAAAGGGTATAGGTCACAGCAAGGTAAACTATAAGCTGCGGGACTGGGTATTTTCAAGACAGAGATACTGGGGTGAGCCTATTCCTATAGTAAGCTGTGAAAAATGCGGGTTTGTTCCTCTTTCTGAAAAGGATTTACCGCTTCTTCTTCCGGAGGTAGACAGCTATATGCCTACGGATGACGGAGAGTCGCCTATAGCCGCCATGACAGAATGGGTAAACACCACATGTCCTTGCTGCGGCGCTCCTGCAAAAAGGGAGACAGACACTATGCCTCAGTGGGCAGGCTCCTCATGGTATTTCTTAAGATATACGGACCCTAAGAATAAACAGGCCCTTGCAAGCCCCGAAGCCCTTAAATACTGGCTTCCTGTAGACTGGTATAACGGAGGAATGGAGCATACAACCCTTCATTTGCTTTATTCAAGATTCTGGCACAGATTTTTATACGACAAAGGCGTGGTGCCGACAAGGGAGCCGTATCAGAAGAGAACGTCTCACGGCATGATACTTGGAGAAAACGGCGAAAAAATGTCAAAGTCAAGAGGAAATGTGGTAAATCCTGACGATATAGTAAAGGAATTTGGCGCGGATACGCTCCGTACCTATGAGATGTTTATCGGTGCGTTTGATTTAAGCGCCTCATGGTCACAGGAGGGAGTAAAGGGCTGCAGAAGATTTCTTGACAGAGTGTGGAAGCTTCAGGATATTATGATTGATGATGAAGCATATTCAAAGGAAATGGAAACAAGACTTCACCAGACCATAAAGAAGGTATCCTTTGATTTTGAAAATCTTAAGTTTAATACGGCTATTGCGGCAATGATGTCCCTTATAAATGATTTTTATAAGGCAGGAAAGGTTACAAGGGGAGAATTTAAGACGCTTTTAACGCTCTTAAATCCTGTCGCGCCTCATATGACGGAGGAGCTTTGGGAGACCCTGGGCTATGGAGGAAGGCTTTTTGAAGCCTCATGGCCTGAGTATGATGAGGCCAAGACAGTGGAGGCTACCGTAGAGATAGCTGTCCAGATAAACGGAAAGACAAAGGTTACAATGTCTATAGATAAGGATATGGCTAAGGAGGAGGTTATTCCTAAGGCTAAGGAGGCATTGGGAGATAAGCTTAAGGGACAGGTAGTTAAGGAGATATATGTTCCGGGAAGAATTGTAAATATTGTGGTTAAGCAGGATATGCAATAGTTTTTGAAATGTGTGAAGGAATAGAAGATAGGATTTTATGCAGGTAAATATTAATTTGTACACTTGAAATAAGTTTTCCTCACATGCAGGCCGGGGCTTAAGAAAAAAGGGAGCTTGGGGCGGCAGGTCGGCTTGGGAAGGGAGTTATATATTTTTTTAAAGCTTCGAAAAGAGGAAGAAATTCTATC
>CAJUAO010000014.1 GCA_910584685.1 uncultured Lachnospiraceae bacterium
CGGGCAAGTCGTCTGGTCGGCTGTAACCGAGCGACATGGTTAAATTTGCCTGTGCATCGGCATCAATGAGCAGGACTTTCTTACCCTGCTGTGCCAGAGTTACTCCCAGATTGACCGCCGTGGTGGTCTTGCCGACACCGCCTTTCTGATTTGTCAGAGCGATTACTTTGCAATTTGACATAGGTGCGTCCTCCTTTCGCATAAATTTAGCCACTTTGTCAAGGTGGCTATGTAAAGGATTCATGACAATAAAAAAAGCCGACTGGCTGTTTTGTTATAAACTACACCAATCGGCTATGTAAAAATATATTCAGTTTTATTATCTGCCTTACCTGTTCTTTCGTGATAAAGCTTCTCTTATTCTCTCTGTATCCCATTTCTCTGGGAACAATACCGCCATAATATGAAACGCATCTATCAGTCCTGCAATATACGCATGAGTACCGTATTCAAAATCCTGCTTATCCCTGCAATCTATAAGATGTTGACAAACTTCCCTTTGTTTCTCTGTCAAATCAAGCTGATTAAAGGCATCCTCTGCATTTCCCTCATTATTACTATCTTTTTGATAACTTGCATCCGCTTGTAACAGTTTCAATACAGATTCATCTTTTAGTTTCTCGACCGCTATTTTCACCAGTTCTTTAAATTCCTTATCACACATCACTTCTTCCTGCCATTTCTACCCTTAACTTTTTTACAGGTGCATGGATAACCTTGATAATAAGCTCATCAACGCAATCCGTATATCTTCCTTGCTGTATGAGCTGATTTTTTAATCCCACAAGGCTATGCAACAGGAGTTTTCTTTCTTCACTATCCACATATAAATGATTTTTCTTTTCTCTCATTCATATCACCGTCCTTTTTTCTTTCATTATATAAACGGACGGCAATATATTCAAACATACGGGATTATGTAACACCAGAAAAAAGCTCTTTGAACGAGTAACTTTTGCCTTTTCAATTAGCAGACTTTTTAGCACGATTTTTTCTCCGATTAGCAGGAGAGCCATTTTGATTAGCAAAAACATCAAATTTCTTGCTAATCATTAGCAAGCTAATCGGTGACGATAATTAACAGTTCAATTTCTCTTTAGTCAAATCTGATTAGCAAAAACCGCTCCTGCTAATCGGACATTGTTATGAGTTCAAATTTATTTGGAAAATGAGAAACGCCGAAAACCTTGAAAAATCAATGTTTTCGGCGATGTTTTCAGCGTCGCTAAGAGGATTTGAACCTCCGACCTACCGCTTAGGAGGCGGTCGCTCTATCCAGCTGAGCTATAACGACATTCTTAAATCTATATATATTATTCTTGTAAGCATATAAATTTTTTGAACGTAAATAAGTGTATCACAATATATTCCTTTAGTCAAGAAAATCAACACAATAATAATGCTATTTACTGATTAAGTATAGGCATTCCGTCATCTCCCCACTTTACATATCTTACTCTTGCGCTTCTGCACGGGTCATATAACGGGTCCTCATTGCCATATCCGCATTCGCCCTTATAGCATTTCTCATCTCTTGAGTGGTATACAAATACCCAGTCGCCCTTTTCGTCCTGAACAAAGGAATTATGTCCCGGGCCATATTCGCCGATTAAATCCTCCGACGTAAGAAGAGGCTTATCAAGCTTAGTCCATGACTTAATATCAAGCAAATCTGCCGTGACGTCCGCATACATAAGACCTATACAATACTCCGGCCCTGTTGCCGATGCAGAAAATGCCATAAATATCTTTCCGTCATGTATCATGGCTGAAGGTCCCTCATTTACAGGAATTGACACCTTTTCCCAGTAATATTCAGGCTTTGTAAGAAGCATTGAATTGCTTATAAGCTTCCACGGCTCGTCAGGATTAATTTCACCAAGATATACATTTGAATTTCCTCCATTTTGAGCCCAGCATACATAATGTCTTCCATTGCACTCAAAGTATGTCATGTCAAGTGAAAATCCTGTAAAAGGAAATTTATCCGTATCATTTGACATAAATTTTCCCTTATCTGTCCAGCTGTCATTATATGGGTCTTTTCCATCGCATGCTATAACATGGCAATTTATATCCCATACATTATTTGACTGGCCGCTGGCGGCAAAATATACATACCACTTTCCGTTTATCTCATGTATTTCAGGCGCCCATATAAACCTGAAGGCGCTGTCTGATTCGCTTTCATCCCAGATAACCTTTTCCTCTGCGTCCTTAAGTCCCTCTATAGTTGACGCGCGTCTTAAAATAATTCTGTCATAGCCCTCCTTATCATTAGCTCCGTACATAGGATATGATGCTGTAAAATAATAATATCCGTCGCTGCCCTTTGTAACGTACGGGTCTGCCCTGTCTGCTATGAATATCTCTGTTTCCGTGGCGTTTACCTTTTCCTGCTCCGGCTTGTTTGCCTCATACTCTGCCATAATCTTTTCCTCCGTTAAAGCTTCATCATATATTTTTACTTCCTTTATAAACCCTGTATAGGTTGGGTCTGCAGCATATGCCGACTTTCCTATATAAGCCACTATATTGTCTCCAAAATCGCTTACCTTTTTGCTGTGCTTTACGGTACCTGTCTTTTCACCGTTCATATATACCGTAAGCTCGGTAGGCGTAATAATAGTTACATAATGATTCCAGCCCATGCCTGTCGTAGGCCCCTCAACACCGTTTTCCGCAACAGACGGCGATATGCCTACCTCGGTTTTATACGGCTCATTTACATTATCTCCATCAGTTATCACCGATTTAAGGTTTCCGGCTGTATTACTTGGATTTAACAGCCAGTAGTTCAACGGCTGCTGCTGTCGTGTACCAAAATATACCGCGCTTGTATTTATTGCCCCTGAATAGCTTTTAAGCCATATTGATATGGTAAGGGTATCCTCTCCCTTAAAAATATCCGCCGGCATTTCAAGATATGCTCCGTCGCTGAAAAATGCCGCTCCCTTCTCATATTCCGTATGCATATTGTTTTTATTATAAATCATGGCATCATAGCCATTTCCCGATTCATCCTCAAGCTTTACGCTTCCCTTTATCTCCTTTAGGGAATAATACGCCTTTAAGCCTATAGTCTCCTCATTAGGCTCCTTGGCTGCCTCGGTTTTCTTCTCTCCTCCGGAATCCTTTGTCTCCTCCTCCTTTTCGCTCCTTCCGCAGCCGAAAATACTTCCGCCCACCATAGCAGTCACCATCAATAAGCATGCCGCCTTTACAAAAACTCCCTGCTTTTTTTTCATTGAATTTCCTCCTTTTTTATTTATCAAGTCTGCCCTGAAGCCATATGGAGCCCTTAAATCTTCGTCCTGCCTCCGGCTCTCCTGTCAAATCCTTATCATTTATTGCTAAATCTATTACAATGCCATTGTAATCTATTATCATCAGCCAGACCTTTTCACCTGTAACAGAATTTATTGTAGCCTCTACCTCAAGTATATCTGAAACTATTGAATATCTGTCGCACTCAAGACCATACGGCATAAGGGAGCTGTTGACTATGGAAAAAATATCCTCCTTTGCTATACGTCTGGATATCTTTGTATATACATCCATATCCTGAAACGTAAGGCTTTCCATAGCTCTCTCATCACCGTTTCTTGCCGCCGCAAGGAGCTTTGTTCTCTCCTTCTGTTCCTTATGCTCTCTTCTTAAATCCCTGCCATTCTTACTGATTGGAAGTAATATGGTTCCGCTTACTGACAATGCAGACAATGCTATAGGTGTGCTTTTGTAGTTTATCTGTCCGTTTTCGTTCCACTCCATATAGTCAAGAGGATTTATAACATAAAAGATAAGCGAAACGCCTGACCTTAAATCCTCGATAACTCCAATATAAGAATTACCTGACGCCTTCTTTTCAATGGAAAAGCCCTCCCTCAGATATGTATGTCTTCCAAAATAAAAAGGAAAATAATAATCGTAGTCCGGCTCACCCTCATATATTGTTCCATGCCATGTAATGCCTATATTTTTGCCAAAATAATGTGTCAGCTCCACATGTGTTTCCGGCTCACTTGAAACAAGCGCTGTCTGATTATCAGGGTTTTCTGCTACTTTATTTAAAAGCTCTACTATTCCTGCCTTTGTATTATACTCACTAAAGCCTATTGCCCTTAGGAAACTATGCATTTCTGCTTTCCTCCTGTTTTTGGATTTTATGTGAACAGCATTATATATAATAAGTATATTATAATTCATTTTATAAAATCTATCTACACATAATTTCATTTTTTTATATAATCAGGAAAGTTTTAATATTTTTCAATTTATTGTGGAATGATTTTTTAAAATAGATTATAATAAACATATACACACTTATTGGAGGTATCATTGTGGAAAAAAATACAAAGAAAAACTCACCCTTGGTATATTTTATATTAACGTTTATCACAGCAGTATTTTTTGAGCTGTATTGGATAAATATTCATCCCTACGATTATTTTATGCTTATAGGAATAGGGCTGGTGGTACTTATCACCGGATACCTAAGCTTTGACGGCGTTATAAAAATGAGAAACGAATCAGAGGAGCTAAAAAGAGAACAAAACGAAACTATGATAAAGGCTCAAAAGGCTATTTATCTTGCCACCAAAAAAAATGCGGCTGAGGCTGAAAATATGCAGATTCAAGGCCTTAAAGCCGTTAATGTTCTTATGGACAGAATGGTGGAAAACATTACCCAGAAGCAGCTTGAAACAAAAGCCTCCGCAGACAGTCCTATGGATATAACAGGACTTATTAACGAGCTGAGCGAATCCAATGCAAAGCTCGCAAGGGAGGTACAGAACGCCATTACGGTAAATCAGCTTGTGAAGGCTAATGAAAACCTTATTAAAAATGTTCAGAGCGTTTTAAACGGTCAGTCTGCTGATTTATCGGAAGCTGAGACAACCATTACGCATGAGCCTGTTACCGCGCCTGAACCCCTTATTACGCCTAACCCCGTTACCACGCCTGAGCCGCTCGTAACCCCTAATCCCATTATCACGCCTGAAACTCCTGAGCCCGAGCCTCTTACCACGCCTGACACTGAGCCTTATGCTCCCGTGGAAATACCTGAGACTATTCCTGAGGAGCTTCCTGTGGCAGAGGACTTTGATAATATGGAGGACACTATAAATATTGACGAAATAACTTTGGAGGAGCTGGATGAAATAAATCCGCCGCCTATGTATGACTTTCCGGAATATGATGACACAGCAGAGCTTACCACAGAGGATGCCATGAATAATGATATTGCCGGCGCAGAGGCTGCCGTAGCCGACGTATCACAGACTATAGAGGCTATGGAGGCTGTCAGTGACCTTGAAGCAGCTTTGGTTGATACAAATGTTGAAGAAATAGAAAAATCCATGACCGAAGCTAAGGACAGCGAAGCAGGAGCTGCCTTGGACAACGATACATCGGAGGAGGCTTCCGAGATTAATTCCGTCAGTGAAAAAGGGCCTAATGATGCCCTGACTCCTGAGGAGATTGCCGCTCTTTTTGAAAGCTTATAATTTTTTATGATAGGAATTTTTTTATGGATTATATTGTATTAGACCTGGAATGGAATCAGTCAGAATGCACCTTAAATGACATGCCTGCAGACGGGCTGCCCTTCGAAATCGTAGAGATTGGCGCTGTTAAATTAAATGAAAACAGGGAATATATTGACGAGTTTCATCAGGTAATCGCTCCTCATGTATACAGCCATATGCACCATATAACAGGCACCCTTACCAGCATTACCATGGAGGAATTACAGACAGGACAACCCTTTATCCCTGTCTGTAAGAACTTTTTAAACTGGTGCGGTAATGATTTTATTTTTTGCACATGGGGATTATCAGATGTTACAGAGCTTCAAAGGAATATGCATTACTACAATATTCCTCTTTTTTCATACCCTGTATATTACTATGATTTGCAGAAAATTTTCAGCCTTATATACGAGGACGGCAAAATCCGGCGTTCCTTGGATTATGTTGTAAATTTCTTTAACATCCCTGTATCCGATGAATTTCACCGGGCCATATATGACGCCCGGTATACGGCGGAGATTTTTTACAGGCTTAATATAAATACGGTTAAAACATATTACTCTATAGATACCTATCAGCTTCCTGCCGCAAGAAAAAATGAAATTTATGCTGTTTATGACAATGAAAAATATAATTCATATTCAAAATATATTTCAAGGGGCTTTGAAAGCAAAACTCTTGTTATGTCCGACAAAAACGTGGTGTCTACGCCATGCTACAGATGCGGGCGAAAACTAAAGAAAAAAATCCATTGGTTTTCCTGCAACTCAAGGGTATACTACTGTCTTTCCTATTGCCCTGAGCATGGGTTTATGAAGGGTAAAATCCGCATTAAAAAGCATGATGGCGGTTTATTTTTTGCAACCCGCATCCTTAAGCTTACAAACGAGGAGGGAGCCTCTAAAATCTATGAGCGTCAGGCGGAAATACGAAAAAAAAGGCGTGAAAAACGTCACGCCCTTAAGGTCTGATTTAAAGCTTATTTAAGTCAGAGCTTATTTTGTATAATATTTTCTTCCTATCCGCCTTCTCTTTGTTACCTTTACCATTATTCGTATAACAAGAATTATAACGAGTATTGCTGCCACACCGCCTGCAATGTAATATATATTAATGGAAAAAACCGTATTTAAATCCGTCTTGTCTGCTTTGTCTTCTTTCTTTTCCAAGCTGCTTATTACCGTCTTATCCTCACTTAGCACGGCGCTCATATAAATTGTTGCTTCTCCCAAGGCTTCTTCTCCGTTTAAATACGTAAGGCGCGCCATTTCTCCCCTTCCGGTATCCTCTATGGACATATCAAGGCTGTATCCCATCTGTGAAAGATTCACATCCTTTGGAATAACTACGCTGCCTGCTCCTATGGTAAGAAGGGTTCCTTTTTTGCCATATATAGTGCTGACTATAGAAAATCCTGTACCGGCATTTTGTCCAAACCTTCCGTCGTTTCCATTTATTGTAAGCTTTTTAAAGCTGTTAAAGCCATAATTTAAAAGCTCCTTTGTATCGCTGAAAACTAATTCGTTTGTACTGAACATTATTACTGATATAAGCTTCATTCCATCCTTGGAGGCGCAGGTCACAAGAGTTCTTCCTGCCTCATCAGTGTATCCTGTCTTTCCGCCTATGGCGTACTGATAGTAGTTTGCCCTTCCGCTTACCAGCATATCATGACGGTTCCATATGGTAAAGCTTTCTTCCATGTTGGTGGCTGACATAGTATATTCCTCAGTTCCCCATATAGCCGAAAATGTAGGATTTGATATAGCTTCCTTCGTTATAAGAGCCATATCCCTTGCTGTGGTAAAATGATTGGCGTCATGAAGTCCCGTTGAATTTACAAAGTTCGTATTTTCAGCGCCTATGCTCTTTGCCCTCTCTGTCATCATTTTTGCAAAAGCTTCCTCGCTGCCTGCTACTGCATACGCAAGCGCTACCGCCATATCGGCGTTGCTTCTAAGCATAAGGGAATAAATACAATCCTTTACCGTAATAACCTCTCCCGGCAATATTCCCTGCTTTGCCGCATCACTTGGAACAGAATCCGTCATCTCCCTTGTAATGGTAATTGTATCTGACAAATTTAAATTTTCCACTGCCAAAAGTCCTGTCAGTATCTTTGTAATGCTGGCAGGATACAGCTTTTCATCAGGATTCTTTGAATACAGAATAGCGCCTGTATCAGGCTCCATAAGTATCGCCGACTTTCCGTAAGGCTCTTTCGCCGGCATTGGCCATTCTACATTCTGTGGTTCCTTAGTGAATACGTCAGTTTCTGTTGTTATGGTTATATCTGACGATGAATTACCGGCAGAAGCATATACATTCACTGACTGCAGAAGTATAATAACCGCTAACCCAATTATCATTATTCTTGCTTTTTTATCCCGCTTCATTCATTCTCCTCTTTATAACCTTTAGCCTTGTAAATTCTTCTCTCTCCTTTTCCTCCAATGCGTTGGAAATTGATTTCGTAAGCTCCTCATATTTTGGTATGGTA
This sequence comes from uncultured Lachnospiraceae bacterium, assembly GCA_910584685.1. Classification (GTDB taxonomy): domain Bacteria; phylum Bacillota; class Clostridia; order Lachnospirales; family Lachnospiraceae; genus CAG-303. The sequence goes on from CAJUAO010000014.1 coordinate 8,032, forward strand.
ATATTTTGAAGGGCGTTTGCCCGCTTTTGCGTTTTTTTCACGTTATAGGCAAGCCTGTAGGCAGAGTTTTCAATCTCGGTCAGCTCAAGGGAAAGCTCTTTTACTCTTTCAAACGCTACCCTTGCAGTATCAAGGCTTTCCGTGGAGCCATAGAAGGAATATGTTGGCTTTATCTCCTTTTCCTTCCTCCTTATAAGGGGTATCTCCACTCCCATTATACTTCTTGTCTTTATGGTTATGCCATCCTCTACAGGCACTGCTCCTGCCGCTCCCATTACATTGTTAATGCCGATATCTATGTTTGCCTTCTGCAGCGCCATATAGGCTGTCTCGTATGTCCTTAAAATGTCGTTTTGTATCTTGTCTGCTTTTTCTATTAAATCCATCAGCTCTTTTATAAGTATATTTCTCTTTTTATCCATCAGCTCATAGCCCTGTTTCGCCAACGCCAATGAATTTTTTGCAAGCATAAGATTTCCCTTTGTAGGAAAGGAATTAGGGTCCATCCATTCCACCTCCTTTTATTTATGTTAAGGTGTCGTAATACTTCTCTATTATCTTCGTATCTATCCTGTCAAGCTCCTCCTTAGGAAGTATATGCAAAAGCTTCCAGCCTAAGTTAAGAGTTGTTTCTATATCCCTGTTTTCGTATTCCGCCTGACCTACAAACTGAGTCTCGAACGCCCTTCCAAATTCCAGATACTTCTTATCCGCAGGTGAAAGCTCATCCTCTCCGATAACCGACGCCAGCGCTCTCGCCTCTCCCACCTTGGCATAAGCGGAAAAGAGCTGGTTTGCCACATCCTGATGGTCCTCTCTTGTATAGCCCGCTCCGATACCGTCCTTCATAAGACGTGAAAGAGACGGAAGCACGTTTATCGGCGGATAAACCGACTGTCCGTGAAGGCTTCTGTCAAGAACTATCTGGCCCTCCGTAATATATCCTGTAAGGTCAGGTATAGGATGGGTAATATCATCATTGGGCATAGACAAAATAGGTATCTGCGTAACGGAGCCTTTAGAATTATTTACTATTCCTGCTCTCTCGTATATAGTGGCAAATTCAGAATACAAATATCCCGGATAGCCCTTTCTGCTTGGAATCTCACCCTTTGAGGATGATACCTCCCTAAGGGCCTCCGCATAGGAGGTCATATCCGTAAGTATAACAAGCACCTGCTTTCCGCACTCAAACGCCAGATATTCCGCTGTGGTCAGCGCTACCTTAGGAGTAATCAGCCTTTCTACAACAGGGTCATTTGCCAGATTCAAAAACATTACAACATGGTCAAGAACCCTGCTTTCCTCAAAGGTGCTTCTGAAAAATTCCGCCACGTCATACTTTACGCCCATTGCCGCAAACACTACTACCAGCTCATCATCCGTATCGTCTCCCAAGGATGCCTGCTTAACTATCTGGGCTGCAAGCTGGTTATGAGGAAGTCCGTTTCCTGAGAATATAGGCAGCTTCTGGCCTCTTATAAGAGTAGTCAGTCCGTCTATGGCTGATATACCTGTCCTTATATAGTTTCTTGGATATTCTCTTGTAACAGGGTTTAACGGCTGCCCGTTTACATCCCTCTTTATATCAGATACCACAGGGCCCATATTATCTATAGGCTGGCCTATGCCGTTGAAGGTACGTCCAAGCATATCCTCCGACAGCGCTATCTCCAGAGGATGACCCGTTAATCTTGTGTGTGTGTTGTTTAAGGACATGTTTTCAGTTCCCTCAAATACCTGTATAATAGCCTTGTCCTCATATATTTCAATTATACGTCCTATTTTTCTCTCTTTTCCGTTTATACCCTCTACAGTCAGCTCAACTATCTCATCATACATAGCGTCCTGAACGCCCTCCAAGGCTATAAGAGGCCCGTTTATCTGACTCAATCCTAAATATGCTATTGACATCTGCTTTTACCTCCTATCCGTTCAGCTCTATAATTCTGTCGTAAAACTTATCTATATCCTTCATATATTCGTCAAATAAATCCAGTCTGTCATTAGGCACATCATACTTTATTGCAATGACACGCTCAAATATATTGTCCTGCTTTAAAACCGACACAGGCATGCCCATTGCTACAAGGGCCTTGCTCTTAGTATTCAGATACAAAATTGTCTGCATCATTTTAAGCTGCTTTTCAAGAGATACGCATGTATCGTCCTTATGAAATGCATTCTGCTGCAAAAATCCCAGCCTTATAACCCTTGCTATCTCCAATGTAAGCTTCTGGTCGTCGGGAAGCACGTCGCTTCCTATAAGCTTTACTATCTCTATAAGGCTGCTTTCCTGATTAAGGATTGTAAGTATGTTGTTTCTGCAGGATACAAAATCCGCTCCTACGTTTTCATTATACCACGGAGCTAAGTCTGACAAGTATTCCGAATAGCTTGTAAGCCAGTGTATGGCTGGAAAATGTCTCGCATAAGCCAAGGATTTGTCAAGTCCCCAGAAGCATCTTACAAAACGCTTTGTGTTCTGTGTTACCGGCTCTGAAAAATCGCCGCCCTGAGGGGATACGGCGCCTATGATAGACACTGAGCCTTCCGAATTATTGAGATTTCTAAAAAAGCCTGCCCTTTCATAAAAGGCTGACAGCTTACTTGCAAGATATGCAGGGAAGCCCTCCTCCGCCGGCATTTCCTCCAGACGTCCCGAAAGCTCTCTTAAGGCCTCCGCCCAGCGGGAGGTAGAATCCGCCATAATGGCAACGTGATATCCCATATCCCTGTAATACTCTGCCAGCGTTATACCTGTATATATGCTTGCCTCCCTGGCGGCAACAGGCATGTTAGAGGTATTTGCTATAAGGACTGTCCTGTCCATAAGAGGATTTCCCGACTTTGGGTCAACAAGCTTTGAAAAATCCTCCAAAACCTGCGTCATTTCATTTCCACGCTCACCACAGCCTATATAGACGATAATATCCGCATCAGACCACTTTGCTATCTGGTGCTGTGTCATTGTCTTTCCTGTGCCGAAGCCTCCCGGCACTGCCGCAGTTCCTCCCTTTGCTATAGGGAATAAGGTGTCAAGTATACGCTGTCCCGTAACAAGAGGCTTTGATGACGGAAACCTCTTAGCTGTAGGTCTTGGTACTCTTATAGGCCATTTTTGGGTAAGAGTAAGGTTAAGCTCCGTTCCGTCGTAGAGCTTTATCACCGCAATAGTATCGTTTATGGTATACTGTCCGTCTGCGGCAGCCTTTACCACAACGCCCTCTGTATTTGGCGGAACCATAGACTTATGTACTATGGCCTTTGTCTCCTGTACCTCGGCTATAACAGTTCCCGGAAATACAGTCTGCCCTTCCTCTACAGTTACCTTTACATCCCATTTCTTTTCCGTATCAAGGGAATCTACGCTGATACCCCTTGATATATATATTCCCGACTGCTCTGCTATCTGGCTTAAGGGTCTTTCTATACCGTCAAATATATTGTTAAGTATGCCCGGCGCCAACGTGACAAATATAGCCCTGTCAGTTCCCTCTACCGCATCTCCCGGCTTAAGGCCGCTTGTCTCCTCATATACCTGTATGGTAGTCATGTCTGCCGTAAGGGTTATAACCTCGCCTACAAGCCTTTCCCTTCCTACATACACCATCTCACCCATAAGAAATTCTGTTCTGCCCTTTATATATACGATTGGTCCGTTTACACCATATATAATTCCACTTTTCATACTGTCTTTCCTTTCTGATTTCCAATTTACGCCTGTGTATAAGCTACATGCCAGGCTCTATCAGATACGTTTCCTTCCAGTTGTCAAGCTTCGACTCAAAGGAATTATCTATAAGTATATTTTTCTTTGGAATTTCTGCTCTTATCCCTCCATAAAAGGTCCGTCCGTCCGCTATAAGCTGAACATTGCAGACCGCCTCAAGCTCCTCCTTCAGGCGTTCGTCCTTGGCGTCCAAAAATATGTGTATTTCCTCGCCTCTTGCCACTGCCACTGCCTCGTTTATCTGCTTTATAAGAAGCTTTTTATAATCCTCCGTTGTAAAATAGGATTCCATAAGGGTCTCAACCTCGGCAAGCAGCTTGTTTTTAAGCTCCTCCTGCTTATGGTTTATCTTTCTCCTTATGTGAAGCTGCTCTGTGGTATATTCCTTACTTGCCGTTCTCTTTATATTGTCAGCCTCAACCTTTTCCTCAAGCTTATGCTTTTCTGCCCGCTCCTTCTTATGAGCCTCAAAGTATTTGTCCATACTTTGCTTATATTCCTCAAATGCCTCATTACATTCAGCTTCTGTACTTTCCAGTATAATACTGTTAAAATGGTGCAATTTTTCCTCAGTAGTCAAAACGGTCACCTCGCCTTTCTATCCTAAATTCATTAAAGCTTAACGCCTATAGCCTCATTAATATACGCGGTAATAAAATCTGCCCTTCTTGTGCTTCCATGCCTGTCAGGAATTTCAAGAATAAGGGTATTTTTTAAATTTTCCTTTGCGTTTCCAACCACATCAGGATATTTTTGCGTAAGGAGCTCCGTAATAAAAATAATACCTGTATCCTTATCCTTAGCGGCCCTGTTTATGGCGTCGGTAAGCTCGTCTCTCTCATGAACAACCTCGCCCTCAATTCCGGCCAGCCTCATGCCTGTGGCAGTATCCACATTATCGCTTATCAAATAGCTCTTCATACCGGCGCCTCTCTTAAAGATTTCCTAATATCATAAAAGAAATAATCAATCCATAGAGAGCAACACCCTCTGCCAGTCCAAGGAATATAAGAGACTTACCAAATATGCTTCCGTCCTCACTGATAGCTCCAAGAGCCGCGCTGGCTGCGCTTGAAACGGCAATACCTCCGCCTATGCCTGAAAGACCAACAGCAAGGGCCGCGCCTATATATCCAAGACCTGTCGCAAGACCTGAGCCTGTATTGCTAACCTCTGCTGCAGTAGCAGTAGAGGCAAAGGCAAATATAACTCCTATAATTACGATTGCCGCATATGTGGCAATATTTACAAAAAGCGCCTTTTTGTAACGTCCCTTAGATTTCTCTCCCATAGCGTAAGCTCCAAACGGAACTGCAAAGCTAAGAATAAGTGCTGCTAAAAATATAATTCCAACTGTAAATGTCATTTTTTTATCCTCCTAAAAAATAAATATATATTAACACTCATGCATCCGCATACCCGGTCTGCACTGCTGCCCAAACAAAAATAATCGGTGCCCTAAAGCGGCGTCCTGCCGGCAGGCTAAGATTGCCGCTGTCCTTCGGCAGTTTTTCCATATGGCTTAAACTCTCTGCCTGTTCCCTTATAAAATCTGCTGAATATCTCATAGTACTCAAGACGAAGCACCTGAATACCCACTATAAGACCCTCCAGTCCGCAGACTATAATGTTTCCTATAATAATAACTATAATATTGCCTGTACTGCCATTCTCTGCTCCCGCAAGCATAAGAACTACCTCCATCATGGCGGCGTGGCTCACTGCAAAGGCTCCCACTCTGATAAAGGACAGTGTGTTAGAAAAATAGCTTAGCAAAACCTCAAACATTTCAAAAAATGTCTGTGTCGCAAACATTCCCACACCTCCGTCTATGGCCTTTTTCTTTTGAAGTTTATGGGTTATAGGCTCCTTTAAGGCTATAAGTATAAGGGGAACTACAAACATAACTATGAGTACTGCACCAGCAGGAAGGGTATTTCCCGTCATAAACAATACCACCGTCATTACTATTGCAGCATAAAATACAAGTCCTGCCACACCGTTGGCATCAAGCCATTTTCCCTCGGTATCCCTTGCCCTGAAGGCATTTATAATATGCATTATCATGGCTATTACAATGATACCCATGCCGAACGCAACCGCAACAACAAAGACCGTATTTAACCTTCCCACAAAGGGAAGATTGCTCATAGCCTTTGACGGACTCAGCCACAGATGATGAAGAATGTCCTCAAAGCCAAATAAGCTTCCATACAAAAATCCGAATATAGTTGAAAAGAAGCCTGCGGATGCTATAATTGCCGCCAAATCCATATGCTTAACCTTATACAGGACAAAGCCTCCTATTAAAAGACACAAGCCCTGTCCCACATCGCCAAACATAGCTCCAAATATAAACGCATAGGTAATTGCCACAAATATGGTAGGGTCTATCTCGTTATATGCCGGCATGCCATACATTTTTATAAACATTTCAAAAGGCTTTACCAGCTTTGGATTTTTAAGCTTTGTCGGCGGCGTGCTTTCTGTAGATTCATTTTTTCCGTCAACTATGCACATAGTATCCTTTTCATTTTTTTCTATTTCCCTGCTCATTTTCAGGGCGTCGCCTGCCGCCATCCAGCCGCAGATAATAAAATATGCAAGCCCATCCTCCTTTGTACACGCCGCATATTTTCTTATATCAAAGTTTCTTATGCTTCTGTTAAGAGACGCATAGGCTTCGTAAAATTTCTCCCTGTTTTTATCAAGCTCCTTCTTAAGAAGCAGGTTTTCTCCGTCCAGCGCCTTCTCAAGCTCGCTTATTCTTACCTTATAATCGCTTATAGCCTCGTCCGGCGTACCGTGGACGTCGCTAGCTATAAAGGTTCTTTCAAAATGAAGTGATGTATATGCGGCGTCTACGCTTTCCTTGTCCCTGAGGGCGGCAAAATATATTCCGTATACATACTTTTCATTTTCCATTGCCTTTACAAAAACTGATTTTATATCCTCGTTTACATAATCCGTAAACTTTACGAAATTGTCCTTTGGTATGCGTCCAAATCTGAAGCATATGTTTTTAAAATCAAGTATCTCGTCTATGTCGTAATTGACATTTGAAAAAGGCTCTACCTTTACAAGCTTATCCCTAAGCTCTAAAAGCTCTGTCTCATATTTTCTGATATTTTCCTCTATTTCCTTATAGCTTTTGTAAAGCTTCCTTATAAAAGCCACGCTCTCGTCTATGCCCATGGTAACGCTTTCCTTTTCCTCACGTCCCATTGCGTCTGCAAGCTCCTCGGCACATGACGCATACTCCTTGTAGGGATTTGCATCTGTGTAGGGATACAGAGTATTTACGGATTTTAACTCAGACGGAGCATACTCAAGATGAATCTCATATTTTGAAAGGTATTTTTCCACGATATCATCTATATTTTCTCTCGGTCCTGCTATGTTGACAAAATTCATTTTTTCAATCAATCGTCACACCTCCTGTCAATCTATCGCACAGCCTTCGCTGTCTCTTCCTTTGAATATCCATATCTTATACATTCCACTATACTTATAAGCCTGCTTATTTCCTTGCTCTTGTCATGGAGATATCCGCTCATAACCGCCATGGAATACGGCTCCAGCCTGTAATATTTCTCATAGACCTTTCCGGTAAGCTTTCTTATCTGCCTGTCTAACTCCATTTTTTTAAAGGTATCAGGCGTAAAATGCCTGCCGTAGGGCGTCCTTCCGATTTCTCCTATAAGCTCATGTATGTCGGCAGTCTCTATAAGCCTGAGCATCTGCGGTTTTTTTATTCTGTGGTATATAGGTATTATCATGGCTGCCACCTCGCTTTGAGTCATTCCATAGAAGGTTTTCGCCCTGTATATCCATGTAAGGTTAAGCATATCCACCTCTGTCCCCACAGTATCCGTAAAGCTTTTAAGCTCCTCATTACTAAAGCTTACTCTTCTTTTCTTCCATATATATTTAAAATAAAACATATCAAGAGCAAGCTCAAGGTCATAAAGCTCTGCCTTTCCCGCATCCATCGTCATCTTCAAAGGCTCGTAATATATGGTTCCCTCTAAAAGCCTTATCTTTTCCTCAATGGAGGACGCTTCGCCAAGTCTGCCAAAAGGAACCTTTGAATACTTATTTATAAATCCCTCAATATAGCTCCTCTCATTTTGCGTCATATATTCCGCCGAGGTATTTCGCAGGGATTTTTTTATAAGCTCTGTCTCATAGCTTAAAAAAAACAGCTTAAGATATTTTCTCTGTGAAAGATTAGAGAACTTATACAGCTTTGTAAAATCCCTGTACCCGGAATATTTAATGGCATACTCCAGAGTTTCCCTATGAATATCTGCGCTGTCGGTATCCTCCAGTATATATCTGTAATCATCCCGCTCCTTTAAAATCTGCGCAACCTCTGACACTGTACTGCACTCCATAATAAGCTCATATTCCGATGCTGAAAGAAGTCTGCTCCTCATAGCCTTTACCTTTGTGGTAAGTCCGCTATATTTTTTCAAACTGCCCATATAGTAAACCTCACTCCCTTAACATCTGCCCGAATATTTTTTTTGCAAGCTCCGTATGATGCTTCTCATATACCTCGTCAAGCCTGCCTACCTCTACCGCCATATCTGCCCTCATCTTCTGCATGGCTTCCTTCTTTTCATTTTCAAGCCTTTCCTTAAGCTCTTCCATGCTTTTCTGATGTTTTATTTCAAGCTCCTCGTCAAATATTTTAATTTTATCCTCAATCTCCTTAGCATATGCGGATTTCTTCTGCTCCGTATCATTTTTTATGCCTTCAGCGGATTTTTCAATTTTGGATAATGAAGCGATAACCTGATTTACCCTGCTTCTTTCCATCCTGACCATACACCTCCTTTGATTTATATCTTTAGCTATGTTTCTAATGTTACTACTTTTTTTATGAAAAATAAAGAGAATTTTTACTTTTTTTATTTGTACCCCTATGCTATAATATTTTAGTTAATGCAAACAGCCATGACTAGCGCTGTATAACGGCAACGAAGGGATAATAGTATGAGATTAAGAAATATAAAAGGCTCCAGAGAAGCTATTGAAATAAATGAATATGTAATTAATAATCCGGAATATATGAAGGGTAAATGGAAGCTGTTTTTTGGAAACAGCAACCCTATACACATTGAGGTAGGCATGGGAAAGGGAAAGTTTATCACTGCTCTTTCAATGCTTAATCCTGACATAAATTACATAGGCATAGAAAAATATTCAAGCGTACTTTACCGTGCCCTGGAAAAAATGGATGGCCTTAAGCTTACAAATCTTTATTTTATAAGGATGGATGCTGAGGATATATGCGATGTGTTTGAAAGGAATGAAATATCTAAAATTTATCTTAATTTTTCCGACCCATGGCCAAAGGACAGACATGCTAAGAGACGTCTTACCTCTAAGAATTTTTTTGAAAGATATGATAAAATTTTGATTCCTGAAGGAAAGGTTGAGTTTAAAACTGATAACAATGACCTGTTTGAATTTTCTTTAGAACAGATACCCGAAGCCGGCTGGAATTTAGCGGCAGTCACCAGAGACTTACATAATGATGAAGCAATGAACATTGGCAATGTAATGACTGAATATGAAGAAAAATTCAGCTCTGCCGGCAATCCAATAAATAAGCTGATTGCAGACAGAGCCGTAAAATCATAATACATATAAATATATTGTAAAGAAATGAAGAATACTTCCACCCATCACAAAGAAATGCCAAATAGAATGAAAATATCTTCTGTTATCTCCTATGCTGTACAGCACCGCGCCAAGAGTATAAACAAGTCCTCCTGCAACAAGGAGGATTATTCCATTTTTGTCCATGCTTCTTAAAAGGGACTTAAAGCCAAACACTATTACCCAGCCCATAAAAATATAACAAAACAGGGAAATTTTCTGATATTTCTCCACATCAATGGCATTAAAAACTATTCCTACCACCGACGCTGCCACTATAACTCCGAAATATACCCAGCCCAAGACTCCGCCTATGCTTACAAGGACAACCGGTATATATGTTCCCGCTATTAAAAGAAAAATAGTGCAGTGGTCAAATACCCTGAATACCCGCTTTGCGTTGTTTCTTTTAAGGGCATGATACATAGTAGACATCATATAAAGTATAAACAGCATACTTCCATAAAGCGCTGCGCTTACAACTGCCATTGGGCTTCCATTTCCTGCCGCCTTTACCACGCAAAGCACAAGGGCCGCTATGGAAAGACCTGCGCCTATGCCATGGGAGATAGCGTTTATCAGCTCCTCCCCCAAGGTATAATCCGGAAGCGGTATTCTCTTATTCTTTTCCTCCTCTGTATAACAGCAAACTCTCTTTGATGTATCCATAATACCCCTCTTTTCTGTTAAATATTTGTTCATAACCACATTGTTCATAAAGCTTCAATTTGTATACCTGCAGTTCTTCACCCTCTCACATGGTTAGAATTATTTTATAATGTAGTTATTTAAACTATGTAATATAGTATTACTATTTTGCAAATATGTCAAGTAAATTATTCCTTATCATATTAAAAATTTTGACATTTCCATAAAAAAGAGATATTATTAAAAAAGCGCCAAAAGCTTTAATTTTTTGTCAAGAGTTTTAACCCTTCCGGCGCTTATCCCATACTTTCAGGAGGAAATATGAATAACTTTATTTTCAGCATAAACGCTACCTTACCTATATTTTTGGTAATAGTGCTTGGATATATACTAAAAATCCGGGGAAAGGTTAATGATAATTTCTGTTCTGTATCTAACGATATAAACTATAAGCTTACTCTTCCCGCTTTACTTTTTATAGATATTTCTTCCACAAACATAAAGGAGTGCTTTGACACAAAATACGTTCTTTACTGCGCTATTGTTACTACTATATGCTTTATTTCAATCTGGGGCCTTGCAAAAATTTTTGTAAAGGATAAAACTGAAACCGGCGCCTTTGTACAGGGCTCCTTTAGGGGAAGCGCAGCTGTTTTAGGCGTTGCCTTTATACAGAATATGTATGGAACTGCAAGCATGGCTCCTCTGATGATTATTGGAGCCGTTCCTGTTTATAATATCTGTTCCGTTATAGTTCTTACATTTGAGGGAAAAAATAATGACGGAAAAAATATAAAGAAGGCTTTAATTAATATATGCAAAAATCCTATTATTTTAAGCATAATTGCCGGCATTGCCGTTTCTCTTCTGGAAATAGATTTTCCTGTAATCATAGATAAAACCTTGGAAAGTGTTGCTAAGCTTGCAACTCCTTTAGCTCTCCTTGTTATTGGAGCCGGTTTCGAGGGAAGAAAGGCTATAGCTAAGATACGGATTACTCTTGCAGGCTGTCTTATAAAGCTTGTTATCCAGCCTGCCATATTTTTACCTGCTGCCATAGGACTTGGCTTTGAGGGTGAAAAGCTGATTTCCATTCTTATTATGCTGGGAGCTCCTGCCACTGCAAGCTGCTATATTATGGCTAAGGCAATGAATAATGATACGGTGCTTACAAGCAGTATTGTGGTTATGTCCACGCTGCTTTCGGCTGTGACGCTTACCTTGTGGATATTTTTGCTAAAAAGCTTAGGGGTATGCTAGAAAAATATATTTATAAAAAGGAAAGCCCATATACTTATTTCCTTGGATAAGTATATGGGCTTTCCTTTATTTTAACATTATAACCGTCTCTATATGTATTGTAAATCCGCCATACTTTTACGGCACATACTTATTAATTGCCTCCACTGTCTTTAACAGCTCCTCCATAAGCTCCCGCGCCTGCTCCGCCTTGTTGCTTGTATCCGTTCCAAGCTCCACTGCCTGCTGGGTGCTTGCCGTTACCTCCTGGCTGACTGCGGAGATATGATTTATACTGTCCACAATAGCGTGATTAGATTCTAATATTTCTTCTATCTTTTTATAAATCATCTGCACATTTGTATGAAGTCCTCCTATACTGCTGCCGATTTCTCCAAACTTTGAATTGGCAGACGATATAAGTTCATGCTCGGCTTTAGATGTTTCAATAACATTATCCACGGTGTTTTTAGCCGTATCTGCATTCTTCTGCAGCTCTGTCACAACGCCCTGGATACCCTCTGTCAGCTTTCTTGTCTCCTCTGCAAGTCCCCGTATCTCCTCTGCCACCACCGCAAAGCCTCTTCCTGCTTCTCCTGCTCTGGCGCTTTCGATTGAAGCATTTAATGCAAGCATATTAGTCTGGCTTGAAATTGCAAAAATCTTTTCTGTTATCTCCTCTACCGCCTTTGCATTTGATATAAGCTGTGTAACAGAGAAAACTACCTGTTCATTTGCCTCGCTTGTTTTATCCGCCTGCTGCTTAAGGCTGTCTACAGCTTTTTGTCCATCCTTAACAGCCTTCTCAGACTCCTCTGCCAGATTAACCATTTCATCTGACATACGCTTTGTGTCAAAAATCATATTCTGTATATTTTCAGTCATGACTGTCTGTTTTTCAATGCTGCTTGCGTTATTATTGTTTCCTTCCGCAATTTCATTAAGCTCCGCTGCTGTAGATGCAACATGCTCGCTAAGCTCCCTGATATGTGTCTCCGCCTCGGCAGAATTCTGCTTTACCGCTACAGCTACCTTAAGCACCTCGTCTAAAAGCCTTGCGCTCTTTTCCTGCTCCTCTTTAATGCTTGCAAGTCTCCTTGCATTATTGTCGTTGGAGATTCTTGTTGTTCCGCAGAGCACAATCATATATACCACAACAGACGCCCCTTGAAGCAAAATGGACGTGCTGTTGATTGGAATTCCTGAATGCATATGCTTAAGCACCGCTATCATCAAAATAACATCCGCAACATTAATTGCTCCGAATATAACGGCTATTCTCAGCACCACCTTATAATCATAATACAAAATATATATAACTGTCAGAGGAAAGACCATCATAAATACTAAATCGTTTTTCGCCCCAAACACTGCAAGTCCATAAACTATCACATAGCCAATCATGGAAACATGTTTAAAGGCCGTACTGTCCTTCTTCTTGAAGTAAACCCCGTAACAGGCTATTAAGGATAAAACTACCGCCGCCTCAACTGACAACATAAATACTAATCCTATATTCCCCTGTATGTAATCTCCGATGTAGCCGAAAAATAAAAACATATCAATCACCGTGACAATGATTAATACAAATCTGTTTACTCTTTTTTCCTTTTCAAAATCCATATCCGATATGGGCTCCTCTCTGTATCTTTTTAGTATATTATTAATTTTACATTTTTATATGATAGGAAATTCACTATACAAGCCACAAATTCGGCTCTGCCGAATTTGCAATTATCGTCTTCACAAAGAACTAAAGTTCTTAACAATTTATTATTTCATATTCATTTTTATTGTAAGACTGTTTTCTTTTGCCTGTACATCCGCCATGCTCCCCAAAACAAGAGGCATCATAGGCGGCAAATGTCCTATATCCGCATCCATTATAACAGGTACATCATACTTTTTTACAATTTCTAAGACTGCGCTATACTGGTCCAAGCCCATCATGGAGGCGCCGTTTTTCACATCCTCCCTCATACAGTAAGGCCGTCCAATAATAAAGCCCTTTGCATATTTAAACCAACCGCTTGCATCAAGCTGCCACATTGCCCTTCTTATAGACATTACATTCAAATCGCAGCTTTCCAAAAACCATACTATGCCGTCTTCCTTATATTTTTCTGTAAAGTCTTTCACATTATCAAATTTTGTCCCTGAAATGTTGACAAGACAATCAAGACAGCCGCCTAATAAACGGCCTGAAAAGGATAACGTTTCGTCTGTACCTAATGAACTAAAGTTCATTGAACTAAAGTCCATTGAACTAAAGTCCATTGAACTAAAGTCCATCGAACTATTAATAAATTTTTTCAGTTTAAAGGGCTCTGTTATGTTGTATGGCTTTAGTGGATTTTCTTCATTTTTAAGGGAAACAGCCTCCCAGCCGTCATAATTTTTTACAGTATTTACCTTTCCCTCAAGTATGCCTATGGCATCCTCTAAGGCTTTATGCCATGGCTCCATGCCAAACGCCGGAGCGCACGGCCCGTAAACTGCTGCCGTATCGCATATGGTAGTCAGCAAAAAAGTCATATGGGTATTGTCGGAATAACCCATAAACCATTTTGGCTCTAAGGCTTTTAGCTTATCAAAATCAATAAAATCAAGTATTTCACACATTAGCTCCCCGCCGCCGCAGGATATAAGAGCCTGATTTTTGTCTGATTTATAATAATCCATAAATTCCCTTGCGCAGTCTCTGGCATTTGTACTTCGCCCTATACCGTCGGTTTTGTGGCAGTTATAGCCTGCATCATCCCTGTACCCCCGCTGCCTGAGCTTATGCCTTGCATTCTCAAAGGCAGATATGTATGGCTCTGTTCCACAGCCAAAGGACGGTGAAACAAAGCCTATTGTATCGTTTTGTTTAATATATTTAGGATATCTCATAATTTATTTTACCTGATTTACAAGCTCCGTTCCATGCTCTATGGCATATGCATTTTCCATTGTCTCTATCGCTATAGCCTGCATAGCCTCTCTTGTAAAATAACCCTGATGCGAGGTAATAATAACGTTTGGAAAGGATGCAAGCCTTGCAAGCTGCTCATCCTCCATGATTTCATTGGAGTGGTCCTCGTAGAATAAATCTCCCTCCTCCTCATACACATCAAGACCTACGCCGCCGATTCTGCCCGGTACCTTAAGCTCCTGAATTAACGCCGAGGTTTTAATTAACGGACCTCTTGAGGTATTAATAATATATACGCCCTTAGGCATAAGGGAAAGGGCATGCTCATCTATAATGTAATGGGTTTCCTGCGTAAGAGGACAATGAAGTGATATCAAATCTGACTTTGAAAATAATGTATCAAGGTCAACATACTCTACGTCAAGATTCTTATTAGGGTATACGTCATATGCCATAACCCTCATTCCAAAGCCCTTACATATACGTATCATTGCCTGTCCTATACGTCCCGTTCCGATTATGCCTGCTGTCTTATTGCATAAATCCCTTCCCATAAGGCCGTTTATATTCATATTAAAGTCTCTTGTTCTGGCATATGCCTTGTGTATATACCTGTTTACGGTAAGGCAGAGTCCCATTGCAAATTCTGCCACTGCCTCAGGAGAATATCCCGGCACACGCATTACCGGAATACCGTACTCAAAAGCTGCATTAAGGTCAACATTATTATAGCCTGCACATCTCATTAGTATGCCCTTTATTTCAAGTCTTTTTAATTCTGCAATTACCTTATCGTTAAGTATATCGTTTACAAAGGCGCATACAAGCTCGCTTCCTTTTGCCATAAAAACCGTATCCTCGTCCAGCTTTGGCTCTAAGAACTTTACCTCCATACCGTATTGTCCCGAAAGAGGCTCAAACCAGATTTTATCATATGGCTTCGTTGAAAAAAGTACAATTTTCATTAATTTTACCTTCCCTTTCTAAAATCCCTTGAATAAAAACATCCTTTACCTAATAATATAATTATAAATATAATTTATTATAAGTTTAAATTGGTGTAAGGTCAATGGAATTTATCACATTTTTGTCAACCTCTATTATACCCATAATGGTAATTTATATAATTGGATTTGGTCTTCTTATGAAAATAAATATTTTCGACGTTTTCATAAGAGGCGCATGGGACGGTATAAAAACCGTTGCAAATCTTACCCCTACTCTTATAGGGCTTATTGTGGGCGTAGGCGTGCTTCGCACATCTGGTCTTCTTGATTTTTTATGCGATAAGCTGTCCGGCATAACGGCGCATATAGGCTTTCCCGCAGAGCTTATGCCTGTGGCTTTAATAAAGCTGTTTTCCGCATCTGCCGCTAACGGGCTTGTATTTGACATTTTCAAGGAAAACGGTACGGATTCCTTTTTAGGCATGGCCGCCTCCATTATGATGAGTTGTACGGAAACGGTCTTATATTGCATGAGCGTTTATTTTATGGCTGTAAAAATTACAAAAACACGGTGGACTCTTGCGGGAGGTCTTACAGCCAGTCTGGCAGGCATTATTGCAAGCGTTGTTTTAGCCGGTTTTATTACCTAGATGAATATCTGCTTTACCTTATCTTACTCTGTTTTTTTGTATTTCCTAAAGTATACAAGCAGATAAAGCAGTCCCGTAATCATGGAAAGTGTGGCAAAAAGCTCTAAAGGTGCTGCTTCACTTGTCAAAGGACTTTTAGTATCTGACTGCGCAGGGTTTTTGTCAGTATTATCTTTGCTGCTGCCACCGTCTCCCTGTACATTATCCCTATATATTATCGCATATGTTGAAAAACGGTCTGTGCTGATTGTAACGGTGTCCCTGTTCTCATCCTCATCCTCTAAAAGAGTAACCTTTCCATCGTGAATACGTGCAATGGCAAATACCTTTTCCTCCGTAATATGCGTCTTCTTTAAGCTGTCAGGTATGGCAATGACCAAACGAATATTTTTCTTTGTCTGTGTTATATGCGTCCTGTCGCCTCCTATTATCTTAAACAAATTAATGTCTAAATATTGTCCTATGCTATATCCGTTTTCAACGGCGCTTTTTACAATGCTCTGCTTTTCCCAGTCATTTACAGTCTTTCCTGCGTCAGTAACTGTCAGCAGAATTTTAACGTCACTTCCGCATTCCAGCAGCTCTTTTTCCCTGTCTGTAAGACAGATTTCTGACAGTTCCTCCTTTTTCATTGAAAATTCCGTACGCGGAGCCGTATCTGACAGTTCCACATCTCTTATGAATTCACCGGAGCCATTATTTTCCGTATTATTACCCTCTCCGGGCTTTTCGCTGTCTCCCGGCTTATTATCCTCTTCCCCGGGCTTTCCACCGTTTCCCGGCTCATTATCCTCCCCGGGCTTTCCGCTGTCTCCCGGCTTATTATCTTCTTCCTTATTTACGGGAATATCCTCCTTATATATCTCACATCCGCATATGGTACAAAAATATGTCCTTATTCCTGGTTCTGTCTCTGTTGGCGGCTTTGTTACCGTTCCCTCACTAGGAGTATGACCTGTATTGACGCTAACGGTTATCTCGCTTTCATTTCCCAATATGTCTGCCGCCTTTATTATCTGCGCGCTCTCTGCGCCTCTTATAATATATTTTCCCTCCTCAGGTAATACCTCCTCGCCGTTTACCATAACCGTAAAAGGATTATTATCTGTAACCGTAATTTCTTTAAGAAGACAATATATTCCCTCATCTGCTGCTCCCATAATCCTTGGGGCCGTTCCGTCAATCACAAGACCATCAGAGGATATATATGCTGTATTTCCTTCATTATCCTGTATTCTTACGTAAACCACGCATGTCAGGTCAGGCTCAATGATAAACCTGTCCCCCTCTGTCCATTCTGTATGCGTTATTACCTCACCTGCAGACAATACCTTATCTGAAACGTAATAGCTTACCGAGGCTACACCGGACACATCATCACAGGCGTCAACGGTTACCGTCACCGGGTCCCTATAGAAATGCTCAAAGGCTACCGTATTTAAAAAGCTGCTCCATGAATCTGCACCAATATTTATTGTACCTGTCGGCGCCGTTGTATCCGGAAGCAAATCCCCATACTCTCCGCCGCAGATTTCACATTCCCCGCGTTTCGTATGCGTTGGCGCGCCTCCAAGGCAGTCTCCCGTTTCCGTATGTAAATTATCGTTTGCGCATATACGGGTATGAGTTCCGTCTCCGTTTGAAATCCAGTCACTCCACTTATGTCCTATCATATCAATTTTTTCTGTTTTTGTGTCTTTACACTTTTTACATATAAAGGTCTTAGTTCCCTCCTCCGTACATCCGGGAGCGATAACCGAAACATTTTCCAAATCCCATTCATGGTCGCAGGATGACCATCTGGCATGGAGAGTATGAACGCCTGAAGTTGTAACTTTTGTTGTTTCGGTAATTTCCGTATCATCTAAGCCATCCATATACCAGCCTGCAAAATTACAGCCTGTCTTTTCCGGCTTAGGAAGCGTTCCGTACGTTTCATCAAAGATTACATTTTTTTCTTTAATTTCACTTCCGGCTGTTGCCCCGTTATAATCAAAGGATATTGTATATTCCTTTGCGCTAAAGGACGGATACAGCGTCGTATCCCCGGCTATCCTGTCGTTTGAAAAATCCCATATATTTTCACTGCTTAAGGATGTTTTCCAGCCGTCAAATTCATACCCCTCCTTAACAGGTGAGGAAGGAGGCTGCAACGCCCCGCCATTTGGTGCAAGCTGTGATTTTGTTCCGTTTTCCATATAAAAATCTGCCCTATATACTGTTATACCGCAGCTTTCCCCTTTTCCTGCCCCGCTTACTGCCTGCAGTGTATATAACCCCTTTTTTGTAATGGTATATTCTGTACTTTTAATCTGTGAAACCTTACCGTCTGTCTCCCCGGCATTAAGCTCTTTTACAGAATTGCCGTTTATTTTCGCCGTTCCGCCTGATGCTCCGTATACCGCCTGCAATGTGAGCTTTAAGCCGTCATCCGCCCACGCTCCTGTGGTTCCCCCTATAATATTTAACTGAGGATTTGTTTTATCAATTTTAACCGGACCGGCAAAGCCCTCCGTCATATTGCCCTTTCTTCCCAGGCTTTCATCTCCCGCATTATCATACCATCTGTAATATATATAATGTATTCCCCCCATGTCAATATCAATATTTTTCCCGCTTCCCGAAAAATCCGTAAGACTCTCCTCGTCAGGAATTTCAGAGGTGCTTTCCACTATCTTCCAGCCTCCCTTTCCTGCTCCGCTCTGACTGTCTGTTGGGGTTATGGTAATCCTCTGCGTATCTGCGCAGAAACCATTCTTTACTCCGCCGACCGAAACCTTCGGCGGTTCTAAATCAAGCTTATCAACAGTCAGCGACGCTTCCTTATCCCCTCCGTATACATTGTCATGAACAGTAACCGTGTACGTTCCGTTTGAGGTTACCAGAAAATTTCCGCTTGTTGCCGTTACTGTTCTTCCGTTCGGCAGTGTGACAGGATATGCCCTGCCGTTGTTACCGGTAAGCTCCCACTCCAAAGTAGCCGCATCGTTAGTCCATTCCAGCGGGGCGCCCTTTAAGGTAATCTCCGGCACATTTTGGGTTATTCTGCCGCTTGAAATCACTTTATATGCCAAAGAGCTTGCGACGGATATATTCCCCACATTATCAGTTACCTTTAAGTGAAGATATTTTGTTGTCTCTGTATTTTCTGTTGCCGTATATGATATCCGGGAGGCTGTCTTTTCAAGAGTACTCCAGCTTGACGGCTGCTGTGCAGAGCCTGTCCATGCATACTGTACCGTCTTTACGCCTGAATCACCATCGGAAAATGCTATCGGCAGGCTTATCCTTGTATAAACTCCCGCTTTTTCACTCTCTTCCGTACCCTCCTCCAACAGCCCGCCGATGCTGGAAACAGGATTTATGCGGTCAATTTTTTCTATCCGTATGCTTTTTGTAATTGTCCTGTCTCCTGCTGTCATCAAAAAAGTATAATATCCGTTTTCCGTTACGGTAACGCTGCCTGCGCTGCTGTTTAAATTAACCCAGTCCTTTCCTGTAAGACGGTATTTTAAGGAGTCTCCTCCCGATGCGCTTATGGTGATTTTTCTGGAAACTGCCCACGCCCCGTTATCGGCGGATACCTCAAGGGAAGGCGGAGTAACGACGCTTCCCTGCGCCGGCTGCGCCTTTGTTCCAAAATCTACCGGCAATGATTTGTATGTGGTCGCTCCTGTGGTATCATATGTTCCTATTACATGGAGATACCATTTTCCGTTATCCCTTCCGCTGCCTGCCTCCTTACGAATTGCAGCAGACAGACCGGCTGCAGCTTTTGCTTTATTCAACTCGTCCGTTGTCAGCGTAACCCATCCGGCTGCCGGCATAGCGGAGGAATCCGACCAGACATACTTCATGCTTGTTGTCTTTGACTTATCGCCGTTTACCGTAATATTTACCGTTCCCGTTCCACCGGAAATACCTTTAGATGCAAGTGTAAACTCCGGCGACGCCGTGTCTACGGCTGCGGTAACGCTTCCGCTTCCTCCTGAAGCCGTTCCGTTTATATTGCACATATCTTTTATGTTTCCTGCGTTATTAATTGCCCTTATCTGCAAACTGCTTCCTGCTCCGTTTGTCACGCTGCCCCTAAAATATAATACGTTTGTATCTGCTCCGCCGCTGTAGCTTGCAATACCCCAAGTGGTATTTAATGTTACTTTTTCTATGCCTGAGCTGTTTATTCTATCCACAATTTCATCAAAAACCAACGAAACCGTAAAGGTATCTCCTGTCTTGTATATTCCTCCTGCCATAGGCGCTACGCCTAAAAGTGACGGTTCCTTATTGTCTAATGGCTTTGTGTATTTTCTGGTATTTTCATATCTCCAGTCATCGCTGCCTGAACCACTGGCATCAAAGCCTATCTTCATGGACTGTACGGAAATAGGCACCTGCAGATAATCCTCTCCGCTTATAAACGGCATTTGGTCTGACGTTGTAGTTGGAGAAGAAAAACGTACATCCTCCGCGGTAGTTCCGCTGCATGGAAAATGCGCGTTATATCTTTTATTACCGCCTTTATCTCCCGGCTTTATCTCAAACTTCCATTCGGCTGTGTAGCCTTCTGAAGCTGTAAATCTAATATGCTGGTTTCCATCATCCTCCTCCCATATATCCGACAACAGATACAGCGCCTGCGCATAGGATGTATTTTTTATATACGCATTTAATAAACTGCTTCCATAAGCAGGGCTCATTGAAAATGTTATAGTCGGGCTGTTAAAATAGCTGCTATCTGTTACTCTTCCCCACCAGTCCGGGTTTGTTTCTTCCTTATATCCTGAATATATATTTCTGTCAACAGTATAGCTTGTGTTTTTGTTCATCGTCCTGACTGCCTTAACTGTTCCCAGATTTCCTCCCCCTGTTATACGGTATAACTCTATCTCATAGGTTCTGTCTCCGTTAGAGTAAGCCGTTGCAGTTTTATTATTATACGCCGCTTCCACACCCGCCTCATTGACTGTAATCGTCTTGCTCGATTCACCGTCATTAAATACAAGCGTTTCCGCCTTATGAGTAAAATGTGTTCCGCCGACGGCAGAACCGTTGACTGTTCGATAATAAACGGTCTGCTTTCCTGCCGTACCGTTGGCTCTTGTCACAGTAAAGGTATTATTTCCATTATTTTTTATAGAAAAAGTACCATAGGCAGGCAAATCAAGCCCGAAGCTTATCTCATTTCCATAATATGTAACTCCGTCCGCTATGGCATATGGTCTTGCATAATAGGTTACCCCCTTTGACAAGCCTGTCCCGTTTACCCATACCTTTCCGTTTGGCGCGGTAACAGGCGATGATGTATGCGCCTGTCCGTTATGAAGCACAGTTGTCGGATTGTTCATAATTCCCCATACAAAGCCTGTTTCAGTAATAATATCAGAGCCGGGTTCATAAAGCGTCGCCTTTAGCTGACCTGAGCCTTCATCAAAGCTAATATCCCTAAATTCAACAGGCATAGCCGTAACATCCACAAAAACCTCTTTTACGGTCTTATTTCCTGCCTTATCCGTTACAGTAACCGTCACGGGAATGCTTCCCGCCTTTACTGCAATATTGCTGCCTGACACAGTCACCCTGCATTCACTTACAGGCTCATTATCCGTAATGGTAAGAGCCTCCTTTACCTTCTCCTTTATCTCTTCATCTGACGTCCGTGTTGCTACCTGAACAGGAATATATGTAAATTCAGGCGGCTTAGTATCCTTCCATTGCGCATAAAGATGAAGAACCTTTGACAGAGGAGACAGCTTTTTCCCCGGCTGATATACTACATTATCCTCAGATTTCCAGCCTGTAAATGCATATCCCGTCCTTCTTGGAGATGCGGAGCTTATACTGCTTTCTTCTCCTTTCCATACTCCCTGTATTTCCGGAAGTCCCGTTACGTTTTTTTCGTTTGCTTCATAGCATATTGCAAGCGGCGCCGTAAAATTTGCCGTGATTTTGTTCCTGTCATTATCCTCTACCGTAATTATCACCGTATCTCCGTCAGCATCCGGTATGGTGACAGAATAATTTGACGGCTCAAGAATAACTGTGCTTCCGTTATTTCCATATGAAAGCCTTACCGTATAATCGGACGAAACCTCCGACCCCCGCTTATCAATAAATTTTAGTGAAGCTGATACATTCTTATAGCTAAGCTCTGTCTTCTCATAGCTATAAGCGTAAAGAGGCCCGCAGTTTCTTGCTGCTCCTCCAAAACAGAAATATCGATATTCAGCGGGTGTTCCGCTGCCGGGCACCTTATAAAGCCCACCCTCCGGGCAGTAATCAAAGCCCATTCCTCTTGTTACCACAGATACATAAACCTCTGCCAATGCGCTGTCTCCGTATTTGTTTCTTATATATCTTAAGGAATTATTTTCCTTCCCTGTAGCTGTCAGTACTGCGCCGGAGCCAAGCTGGGTAACTGCCTGTTCATATGTATACACTCCGTCAAGGAGCGCATATGTAGTTCCTGTCTGAAATTTGGTGATTTCCTTAAAATGATAATACATAAAGCCGCTTCCGCTTCCTGAAACTCTTCTAAGTTCGACAGAGCCGGCATTTAAATTATTTGCGGCTGCCACAGGCGCTCCGTATGTCTTTCCCGAAGTTCCGTTAAATATCATCCCTGCTGACAATACGCCGCAAAGCAGCACTGCAGTCACTTTTTTCAGCAGCTTTCCTCTTCTTGATATATAAGTCCTTATCCCAAATGTTCTTCTATCGTTATTTTGTATACTTTTTTTCATTCTTTCCGTCCTCCGTAATAAACAGCTTTTCGTAACTTGATTTTTAATTTATTATATCACTTACGCTTTTCAGACTGTTCGCTGATTTTGTTTCAAATAAGGTTATTTTTGCGTTTTCATCCATGTGTCCGGAAATCAAAACAAAATTTTTCCTATTGCAAAAAAACACTATTTGTATTATTATAATTATACTGATTTATGCAAATGAAAATAATTATCATTTACTTATATGTAAATCAGAAAACATAAAAACTTTTTTATTTGAAGCCAAGGGGTTTCGGAATGGAGGAATTATATGGCATACCAGATTTCAGACGAATGTATTATGTGCGGAGCATGCGCAGAGGCTTGTCCTGTGTCAGCTATATCAGAGGGAGACGGAAAGTATGTAATTGATGCTGATACATGTATAGACTGCGGTTCATGCGAGGCTACATGTCCTGTAGGCGCGCCTGCCGCACAGTAGGTTCACGGGATTGAACATATTAACATAAACAAATACTTAAAGCCGGCAGAAGCGATGATTTAACATCCTTTCTGCCGGCTTATTTTTTGTCATTTTAATAATACCCACTTTATTACGCATACATTTTTATTTTATAATTCCGATTACATGGATAATGAAGCAAAAATAACCTTAATTTGAAGCAAAATTAGAAAAAAATAAAATAATTTGAATGATATAATAAATTATTAAGTATTTACTCCTGTACTACTATATAATCATATTTTACAGAAAAAAATCAAACGCAGAAAGGATAAATTACATGAATAAGATTATTAAGAAAATTACTTCGTTGGTCATTGCATTTGTGATGATAATTACCCCGGCATTGCTGTTCAATACCCATGAAAAGATTTCGGCGGCGGAAGGAACTCATTCCCACAAGGCTTGCGGAGGAACGGCGCATGAGGGCTGCACTCATGGGGATATTGAGTTTGAGCCGTATCCCGGCGACAGGGGAGTCATTTTACGAGGTAAAAACTATTACCTTACAAAGGATATCGTGTTAGGTGAAACCGACAGAATTTTTGTTGAAAAGGGAGTATCAAATATTTGTCTTAACGGACACTCCATAAAAAAGGACAATGGTTTCATTATTGACATTAACAATATTGAAAATCAGACGGCAGAGCTGAATATCTGCGACTGCACAGGAAACGGCAGGATAGAAAACATCTCCGGCGAAAGCGGGTATGCCTGTATCAGCGTTATTGACGATTCCACCCTTAATCTATACGGAGGAACTATAGACGGCGGCACAGAAGGCGTAGGAATAGACGCCAGCAATTCCGAAGGATGGACAGGCGACGGCGGCTCAATCAATATTTACGGCGGCGCCGTACATACAGACCAGGATGCCTGTGTGTGGCTGTACAACTATGACAATTCTCTTTCCGTTTACGGCGGAGAGCTGCGCTCTTCAGGATATCACACCGTATATTCCTACTCGGATAATAGTACGGTTTCAATTTGCGGAGGAAAAATAATTGGAAGTTCCGATTCTTATGATACGCTTGTTATATATGGCGAAGGCGCACTTGGCTCAATAAGCGGCGGCGAGGTTATAAGCGAAAATTTCGATGGTATCTATTTGCGGCAGGGAGCTTTGAAAATAAACGGCGGCACCGTAAATTCCGCCGCCAGAACTGCAATATATAATTCCAATGGCTGCGAGGTGGTGATAGACGGCAGCAATGCAAAGGTAAGCGGCGGCACAATAAGCTCCGACAACAGAGAAAATTCTGCCATACGCAATTACGGCACTTTTAAAATGTTAAACGGAAATATAACCGGAAAAGGAACTTACGCAATCCAGAACAATAAGAACGGCGTTCTGGAAATCAGCGGCGGAACGGTTGACTCAAATAAATATACGCTATATAACCTTGCCGACGGCATAGCCAGCATAAAGGGCGGCAGCATTACTACTACCAGCTCCAACTCTGTCTGGAACAACGGCACGCTGGACATTTCTGGCGGCAGCTTCGGCACGGGGGATTCACCTACATATATTATAAATAACAAGCAGCTAAATTTAAGCGGCTCGCCTGAATTTAACAACACAAGTTTCTGGCTTAAGAGCGACGACAATATCATGATAACCGGAGCACTCACATACTCCGCTCCGTGCCCTGTATATATAGAAAGTCAGGTGCCAAGAGTTTTTACAAGCGGTTGGAGCAGCCATATGAGTGACAATGTACCACCGTCTGGTTATTTTAAAAGCCCTTACGGCGCCTGCACTGTGACAAAGTCCAACGGCGAAGCACTTTTGAGACGTATTACGCTCACATTTGATGCCAACGGCGGCACCTGCAATACTTCCGACACAACCGTCAATGATGAACAAAAGGCTTCTGTTCTGCCAGATGCAACACGGGAGGAACATTCTTTTGAAGGATGGTTTACCATGAAGGACGGCGGTGACAAAATAACCAGCGATACAGTTTTTAATTCTGACGCAACCTTGTACGCACATTGGACAAAGGCTCATGTTCATAAATGGCAGGATACTGAAATTATTAAAGCTCCAAGCTGTACAGAGGGCGGAAAAACGCTGCAAACCTGTACTTCCTGCGGAAAAACCCAGACAATCAATACTGACAGCCTCGGAGGACACTCTTTTTCGGATACATGGGAATACAATGAAAACAGCCATTGGAAGATATGCGAAATCTGCAATACCGAAAGCAATAAAGAAACTCATACATGGAATGAAGACCAGGTCATAACGCCGCCTTCCGCCGACATTGATGGCAAGACTAAATACACCTGTACGCTCTGCAGCGCAGTAAAGGAAGAAAACATTCCTGCCACGGGTGGAGATAACACAGACGAGCCTTCCACATCAGATAAAGGAAATATAATCAAGGACGTTTCACTTAGTGACAATGTTCCCAAAACAACTCTGACTACTCCTCTTAAAGAATTGATATCATCAGTTCTGACTGACGAAGAACAAGAAGTAGCAAACAGCGGTGTTAATATCAAAATAATGCTGACAGTAAACGACGCAACTAACAATGTTTCCGCTCAGGATAAAGCAACTGCAGAGGACAGGCTGGAGCAGTTGAAAGACTATAAGCTTGGACAGTATCTTGACATTAATCTGTTGAAAATTATTGGTGGCAGCGAGGGCATAAAGATAACCCAAACGAATAAACCTATTACCGTTACCTTTGAAATTCCCGACAGGCTGCGGGGAAAATCCGGTTATTCCGTTATCCGCATTCACGATGGGAAATCAGATGTGCTTCACGATTTGGATAACGTTCCAGACACAATAACTATCGAGACAGATATATTCTCAACCTATGCGCTGGCTTATCAGGAAGAAGCCCCTTCGGATAATACGTCTGACAGCACGTTGGACAACTCTTCAGACAACAGCCCTACAACTTCATCCGGTTCAAATTCAGCCGTCGATGAAAGCAATAACACTCCAGACGACAACGGCGCATCTGATATCAGCGGCAATCCTCCAACGGGCGCAGCGGTTTCACTTATTCCGCTGGTTGCAATGTTGTCGGGAGTGACCTTTGTAATTAATCGTAAAAAGAAATAATTTTAGGGTACGGTAGAGAAATATTAATTTGTACAGGTAAAAACATTTTTTCTCACATGTAGTCCGGGGCTTAAAAAAAAAGTGAGCTTGGGGTATCAGGGGGCTTAGGAAGGGAGTTATATATTTTTTAAAAGCATTGAGAAAATGGTTTAAAAAAATATATAACTCCCTTCCCAAGCCGCCCTGACGCCTCAAGCTCCCTTTATTCTTAAGCCCCTCATCGGGAGAAAAGTTACTTCTTTTTAAGTTTGATATTTATTCTTTTGACACATTAGTCCGTATAAATAATTTAAGCATACGGGATACGGTAATACATTTTTTTGAGTTTTCCCATTTTTTAAATTTGCACCCTTAAAAGCTGCATAAATCAATGTTTTACATAAACGGCTCAATCACAATTTACAATTACCTATTCGCTTTGAATTTATGTGAATTTGCATATATCATATATAAAAAATGGGGAAAGTCAAATACATTTATTCTATTATTTTCTATAAATATGTATGCACGAATATAAAGATATAAGCTTATTTATTGATACACACTATATTTGCATATATGTATCTTACAAATTTTCCATTGAAAATAAATAGATTCAATCTAATTTCCATAATTTGATATTTGTCATATACCTTATACAAAGTAAGTGCAGCTGTCATATCTACTCTCTAACTACTATACTTTTAAGGTAGTAAAATAAGCACAAGATTTCTTCTACTAACAGCATATAAATGAGGGTATGTCCCATAAACAGGCTCCTAGGGCTGGAACAGGGAGGGCAGGGAAAGGGCGGTATATATAATTTTTTAAAGCATTGAGGAACATGAATAGAAATTCATCAACGGGGTACTGTCAGCTTCTTAGTGGAGAGCGTCTGTTTGAGTAAGGGGCTTGCTTTTCAGCCCCTTGCGAGTTACGCTCGCAACTTAGAAGATGGCAGTACACCGTTGATAGAATTTCTTTCATGTTTCGAAGCTTTAAAAAAATATATATACCGCTCTTCCCCTGCCCTCCCTGTTCCAGCCCTAGAAGCCTGTTTATGGGACATACCCGGACTACATATAAGGAAAAAGCATTTTAAATGTACAAATTAATATTTTTTACTACCGCACAAATTAACCCACAACCATTGCAGCATCCCCTTTTTATTTTATTACTTTTGATATTTTTTTTAAAAGTCCCGGTTTTCTTCTGCTATCCGTAGCCGCTGCCTCCTTTTTTGCAAGCTGGTAATTTCTGATAGTTTCATCAAGCTTTTTAAACCGCTCCTCCTCCTGCTCCTCCTGCATACGCATAAGATAATCCATCTGCTTAATTACGGAATCGGAAACCTGCGTTGAAACTGATTTCCCCAATGCATCATTGTTTTCCTGCAATGCTTTTACCACTATGTTTCCAAGGATAAGCTGGAACTGCTCCATTTTGTTTGCCTTTATGACCTCAGGGGATGCCTCTGCCTTTGTAAGAGAGCCGCCGCTTATTCCCTCAGAAGGCTGTATATCCTTAGAGCTTTGTATAACCTCGCCTTGTGTCTGCTCCAAGGTCTGCTCACTGTTTGTATCGTTATGTATATATCCCTCTGTTATATGCTTTATGTCGGCAGGAGTAACAGCCCTTCCATCTGTCAGCTCCGGCATAAGCATTTTAATTGCCTTAAGCAAAAACCCCTGTTCCTTAAGGTCCTTTATAGCCTTAAAAAGCGTTATAAGCCTATCTGTATAGTAACGGTGTCCCATCTCGTTTCTGGGAATTTCTATATCAAGCTCGTCCTCCCAATACCGCAAAACATGAGCTTCCACATCCACCAGCTTTGCCGCGTCTGATATCATATAACGTTTTTCCATTTTATATCTCCCTTCAAACAACAATATAGGCTGAAAATTTTGGTCTTTATACAATATGATAGCAGAGTTTGTCCCAAAATCAATTACTGCGGCTGGTAAAATTTACAAAAAATTTTTTATTGCTGTCGAAGAAAAGGGTATAATGTAACATGGAGCTGCCCCAATGAGAATTTAACATACAGGATATGACAGCGGTATATAACTGCATTTTAAATATCCTGTACATTTTTTCTTAATGGGACAACTCCATGCTGTCATAATTATTTTGTACTATTATAGCTTTTACAGTAAAGCCTTATACAATCCTATAATATCCTCCAGAGAAGCATCCTTAGGGTTTCCCGGCGTACATGCGTCTGCAACTGCGCTTTCTGCGAGGAACTGTATATCCTCCTCCTTAACGATTTCCTTAAGGTCGGCAGGAATGCCAACGTCTGTGGAAAGCTTCTGTACGGCGTCTACCGCCGCCTTTCTGTACTGGTCAGGAGTCATATTTTCTGTTCCCTCAACACCCATAGCCTGGGCAATATATTTATATTTATCTCCTGTAGCGTCTGCATTAAATGCCATAACCGTAGGAAGCAATATGGCGTTTGCCACTCCGTGAGGAGTATCGTATACGGCTCCAAGGGCATGAGCCATAGAGTGAACTATACCAAGTCCTACATTTGAGAAGCCCATACCGGCAACATACTGTCCAAGGGCCATGTCCTCTCTTCCCTTTGGCGTATTTTCCACCGCATCTCTCAAGGAACGGGAAATAATTTCTATTGCCTTCAAATGGAACATATCTGACAGCTCCCATGCTCCCTTTGTTATATATCCCTCAATAGCGTGAGTCAGGGCATCCATTCCTGTTGCCGCTGTCAATCCCTTAGGCATAGACGACATCATGTCCGAATCTACAACTGCTATAACAGGAATATCATGTGGGTCCACACATACAAATTTTCTCTTTTTTTCCACATCTGTTATAACGTAATTAATGGTAACCTCTGCCGCCGTGCCTGCCGTAGTAGGAACTGCTATAATAGGCACGCATGGCTTTGTGGTAGGGGCAACGCCCTCCAAGCTTCTTACGTCTGCAAACTCAGGATTGTTAATAATAATTCCTACAGCCTTGGCCGTATCCATAGATGAGCCGCCTCCAATAGCAATAATATAATCTGCTCCTGCTGCCTTAAAAGCCGCCACTCCCGTCTGGACATTTTCTATGGTAGGATTCGGCTTAATATCCGAATACAGCTCATAGGCAAGTCCTGCTTCGTCCAAAAGCTTTGTAACCTTTCCTGTCACGCCAAACTTTACAAGGTCCGGGTCTGAGCATACAAATGCTTTCTTATATCCCCTTCCCTTAGCCTCGTTCACAATCTCTTTAATGGCTCCTGCTCCGTGATAAGATGTTTCGTTAAGTATAAATCTGTTTGCCATTTTTAATTCTCCCTTCTGCTGCAGATAGGCTGCGGCTCCTTTTTCAAAAATATACATATAAACATTTTAAACGCAAATTTACTTTAATAAATTAACACCTATAAATTATGATATTTTTGATTACGTACTTATTTTTACATTTTATGGATATATTTATTATACATTATTTAAAGACCATATTCAAGGTAATGTATAAAACAGATGCATTTTATCTATGTAAAAAAACGTAGTCTGCCGACACCTGCAAATTCGGTGAAGTCGAATTTGTGACTGCATAACGAAGTTTTATATTATACAAAAAAGAGAACCATAACATGATACAATCAAGCTACGATTCTCTTTAACTAATAAACTGCTTATTTATTTCCTATTATAATTTATAAGGCATCCCTTTAAAATAATATCTCTCTCGTCATCCGTAAGCTCGCCCAGCTTAAGGGTAAATTCCCTAAGCTCTGCTCCCTTTACAACATAAGCCTTTATATCTGTAAGCTTATCCTTTATTGCCGAGGCAATACCCGGAATAAAGATATAATCGCCCTTTTTAAACGGAAGCTCCTCCTCCTCAAATATAAACGGAAGCATTCCCCAGTTTATAAGATTTGAACGGTATCTTTTTGTGGCATATTCCTTTGCAATATTTGCCCAGCCGCCAAGCACCTTCTGACATGACGCCGCCTGCTCCCTTGCAGAGCCGTCCCCCGGCTTTATGGCATATATGGTTGAGCCTATGCCAAACTGATTGTGATGAAGCTTTGGAAATTTCTCCTTTATAACCTTCATGGCTGCTCCAAGCTCAGGAAGCGCATCGCATGGACATTCATCTTTGAGCCTTGCATTTTCCGCTGCCTGTATTTCCTTTGCAAGTCCTACATATTCAGGGTCCTTTCTTGAAAGGGTAAACTCTGCAAGTCCAAGAGGATTTGAGCGGTATGATGAGGTTTCTCCCGACGGAATAAGCTCGTCCGTAGTAGTGACAGGGTCATGTATCTCTGAAACCACCTTAAGGACAAGATTTTCAGTAAGAGCCGACATTTTAGGCCAATCCTTAATATTCGGACCAAATTTAATCTCCACCGAATCATCTGCCACACCCTTGGAATCAAATACTCTGTTTGCATATATAGTACTGTCAAAATGATATTTCGGCGACGTATATTCAACGTCTATATCAGTAGCTGCCGTAAGGTAACCCTTATTTGCCGCCGTGGCAGCTATTGAACGTGCATCCATAAGCGCTACGGAAGATATCTGCCCGTTCTGAAGCTTAGAGCCCTCCCTGTTAGGGAAGTTTCTTGTAGAATGACGTATGCTGAAGGCATTGTTTGAAGGAGTGTCTCCTGCTCCAAAGCAAGGACCGCAAAATGCTGTTTTAACAATAGCTCCTGTTCCTATAAGCTCAGCCAGCTTCCCATTTTTGGCAAGCTCCATATAAATAGGCGTGCTTGCAGGGTATACGCTTAATGTAAATTCATCTGCGCCTATGCTCTTTCCCTTGAGTATATCCGCTGCGTCGCATATATTCTCAAAGCCGCCGCCTGCGCAGCCTGCAATAATTCCCTGCTCCACATAAAGCCTTCCGTCTCTTACCTTGTCTGTAAGCTTAAAGTCAACCTTTCCGTCAAGGCTTACAAGGGCCTTTTCCTCCACATCATGGAGAATATCCATAAGATTATTATTCAGCTCCTCTATGGTATATGTATTGCTTGGGTGGAACGGCATAGCTATCATTGGCTTTATTTTGCTTAAATCAACATATACCATACCATCATAGTAAGCGGTCTCTCCCGGATTTAACTCCTTATAATCCTCAGCTCTGCCGTGAATATCATAAAATTCCTTTATTTTGTCATCTGTTCTCCATATTGAGGAAAGACATGTAGTCTCTGTGGTCATAACGTCGACGCCAATACGGAAATCTGCGCTGAGGCTTGATACTCCCGGCCCTACAAATTCCATTACCTTATTTTTTACATATCCGTTTCCAAATACTGCTCCGATAATGGCAAGGGCAACATCCTGAGGGCCAACGCCCTTTGCCGGCTCCCCTGTCAAATATATACCTACTACCTCCGGCATGTTTATATCATAGGTCTGCTCTAAAAGCTGCTTTACAAGCTCAGGACCGCCTTCGCCCATGGCCATTGTACCAAGAGCGCCATACCTTGTGTGGGAATCGGAGCCAAGTATCATCCTTCCCCCTCCTGCAAGCATTTCTCTTGCATACTGATGTATAACTGCCTGATGAGGCGGAACATATACGCCGCCGTACTTCTTTGCACAGGTAAGACCAAACATGTGGTCATCCTCATTTATTGTACCGCCTACTGCGCAAAGGCTGTTATGGCAGTTTGTAAGGACATATGGAATCGGAAATCTTGTAAGTCCTGACGCTCTTGCCGTCTGTATTATACCTACGAAAGTTATATCATGTGACGTAAGCTTATCAAATTTTATCATAAGCTTATCCATATTTCCTGATGTGTTATGATTTTTAAGTATTCCGTATGCTATTGTATTTTTGGCTGCATCTTCTCTTGATACTGATTTTCCAAGCCTGCTTTCCAGCACCGCATCAGTGTCGCCGTTTACCTCCACCACGTCGGCTCCGTTTAAGAGAAATGCTCCGCCTTTGCTTAACTTAATCATTATTTTCTCCATTCCTGCGCTCTGCCTGTCAGGGGAATGTTTTTGTATTCCGCCTTATAAATTTTCCTCAAGACATACGCACATTTATTTTTGTTTATACTTACCGAAAGACGCAGATGTTTTGACACCTGCGTCTTTATATTTGTACCATATTTTCAATGATTATTCAAGGGTTATTCTTGGCAATATACATTTCAAAATTCTAAAACGAGCGCCTCAAAAGGTCTTAAATGTATATTCAGCCTGTATGGAAGCTTATCACACTCCTCCTTTACAGCCTTGTATTTAACCGTAGGCTCCAGCTTTTCTTCGTCACATCTGGCAAGATATACTCCCAGCGTGTCCTCCTCCGTGGTTTCTGAATAGCTTGAAAGCACCTGCTTATAAACCCCTTCTTTTGGAACTCCTACACAATAATCCGGCCTGTCTATAGGCGTAAAGTTGCATATAAACAGCAATGCGCCTTTATAATCTTTCGGCGTTCTTCGGATAAAGCTGAATATGCTTCTGTCTGCGTCATCGGCATTTACCCACTCAAAGCTTCTTCCGTCGCTGTCATACTTATATAGCGCCGGATATTTTTTATACATGGTAAGGAGCCTGTGTACATACTCCTTCATTTCCATATGAAGAGGCTCGTTTAAAAGATACCATTCTATCTCCTTGGCCTCGCTCCACTCATGTATCATGGCAAACTCCTGTCCCATAAACAAAAGCTTCTTGCCAGGATGACCAAACATAAAGGTATACGCTCCCTTAAGATTTGCAAACTTATCTACAGTGTAGCCCGGCATTTTATTTATCATTGAGCACTTTAAATGCACCACCTCGTCATGGGAAAGCACCAGTATGTAATTTTCGCTGTTGGCATAGGTTAAGCTAAAGGTTGCCTTATTATGATTTCCCTTCCTGAACAGCGGGTCTGCCTTCATATATTCAAGGAAGTCATTCATCCATCCCATATTCCACTTAAATGAAAATCCTAAGCCTCCCTTTTCCACGTCTCCCGTCACCATAGGGAATGCCGTTGATTCCTCAGCTATAACAAAAGCTCTCTTTTGACGCTTTTTCATAATACTGTTTAAATGCTTTAAAAATTCTATAGCCTCAAGGTTTTTATTGTCTCCGTACTTATTTCTTACCCAGTCTCCGTCTCTTCTTCCATAGTCAAGATACAGCATAGACGCAACTGCGTCTACCCTAAGACCGTCTATATGATACTTATCAATCCAGAACAGGGCATTTGCTATAAGAAATCCCCTTACCTCATTTTTTTCGTAGTTAAACACCTTTGTTCCCCAATCGGCATGCTCTCCCTTTCTTGGGTCTGGGTACTCATAAAGAGGCGTTCCGTCAAACTCTGCCAGCCCGAATGCGTCCTTTGGGAAATGGGCAGGAACCCAGTCAAGAATAACGCCTATGTCATTTCTATGCATTTTATTTACAAAGTACATAAACTCACTTGGACCGCCGTATCTGGAGGTCGGCGAATAATAGCCTGTCACCTGATAACCCCATGAGCCGTCAAAGGGATGCTCCGCTATTCCCATAAGCTCCACATGGGTATAGCCCATCTCCTTTATATACGGCACCAGTTTATCCGCCAATGTTTTATAATCTAAGAAGCCGTCCTCACCTCTGCTGTAATCCTTTTTCCATGAGCCAAGATGAACTTCATATATTGCCATAGGTCTTTCAGAATGATTTACTTTTTCCTGTTTTTCAATCCATCTTGAATCACTCCATTTAAAATGGTCAATATCAGCTATCTTAGACGCTGTACCCGGTCTAAGCTCACTGTGAAAGGCATAGGGGTCTGCCTTATATAGCAGACGCCCGTCTCTTGTCCTTATAACATATTTATACATATCCCATTTTTTTGCATTTGGAATAAAAGCCTCCCATATGCCGGATGTTCCAAGCTCCTCCATTATATTGACATTCATATCCCATTGGTTAAATTCCCCAATAACACTTACTCCCACTGCGTTAGGCGCCCAAACGGCAAAATATACGCCCTTTTTTCCGTCAATTTCTGCAAAATGTGCACCCATTTTATTGTATATCTCATAATGGTTTCCCTCTGCAAAAACGTATCTGTCAGCTTCCGTAATAAAGTTCATTAGTTCTACCTCCAAAGTAACATAATTTGATATCTTTTATTATCACGTCTCATAAATATCAAAAAGATAATCCTACGGCAATTATACCATAAGACTATCTTTTTTTCTACATTTATATCCCTTTTTCCAAAATTTTTATACAACTGGTCATTTTCAAAAAACAATACCGGATAAAATATAATTATTATGACAATGCAAGTATTGGAAGCCTTTAATTTCTTACCACAAATTCATTAAGCCTGCTGTTTCTTCCATATGTATATCCTGCATATATCTCCTGACTGTTTTCCATCAGCTTCTGTCCGTTCTCATCCTTGCCTGCAATATCCTCATAGGCTTCCCCTATGCTTTTCATGACATTTATTCCGCTTTCAAGATTTTCATCAGTATATGCTGCGTTTGCATGTATAAGTACTCTCTTTACATACATATAAAGACTTAACAGATTTCCTGATATAGGATATTTCATATCGAGGCTTGACGATAAATTATCTACAAAATCCATGGCCTTTTTTATATAGAAGGAAAACATTTTTTTGTCGCCTTCCTTTAATGATGACCTTGCATCCTGCATATATTCCGCTGCAATCTCGCAGGTTATAGCTACAAGCTGACCTCTTGAGCTTTGCGATATACGCACTGCATATTCATTTATCCTTTCCTTATTCATACATCCTCCTGCTTATTACTGTAAAAGCTGCAGCACCTTATCTGTCATCTGATTTGCATGGGCAAGCATAGACGTGGCTGCCTGTGTCATAACATTATATGTAGTATACTTTGTCATTTCATCTGCCATGTCAACGTCCTCTATTCTTGAAAGGGACGCCGTCATATTTTCCTCTGTAATCTCCAATGAAGATACCGTATGCTCCATTCTATTCTGATATGCGCCTATTGTGGAACGTATCTCTGAAATGCGGTTAATAGCGTCATTTGAAATAGTTATAGCCTCTCCGCAGCCTCGTGAAGTAAGTGCATTTATTTTATCCAGTCCTAAGCTTTTTGCGCTAACCTCCGGTATCTCTATATCAAGCTCCTGATACTCGTTGGCTCCTACCTGTATAGTCATAGGTCCTACGTCAGTCACTCCAAGGCTTATTCTCTGTGCAGCCGTCGTTCCCATATTGTCGCCTATCTGTATTCTCATCTCAAAGCCGTTATAATCCTTTACGGTAACCTCTCTTCCTGAAACCGTACATGATGCCGATGCGCTGAATAATGAGTTGTCTGTTTTGACATATAAATCTGCAGAGCCATCCTGTCCTTCAACCCTTACATCCTTATCAGGAAGTCCAAGCTCTGCCGCCATTTCTTCACTGGTAGATATTTCAACGGTTTCCTCTGAGCCATACCTCTCCTGTGTAAATGTAAACACTGCGCTTGACGTAAGGCTTCCTGTATATGATATGCTTAAATCGGTTTTATCCCCTGCCTTTACAAGCTTTTCATATACATCCTGAAGTGAATCATTCTCTGAAAGCTCTACCTTTGCTCCGTTTAATACAAAGGAACCGTTTGGTATGTTTCCGTCGGTAAGTGCGCCTAATGAAAAAGATGCCTGTGTTGCAGTATCCTGATACATAATCATGTAATCTCCGGCCGGAACCGTGCTTGACACATACGTTATATCCGCATAATCTACGGCAGAATATGTTCTTCTGGCAAATGTTCCGTCAAGCAGTGTCTGGGTATTAAAATCAGTATCCTTTGCAACTCTGTCTATCTCGTCTCTTATCTGCGCTATTTCATCCATAATGGCTACCCTGTCATCATCAGAATTCGTATCTGACGCGCCCTGAACTGACAGCTCATTTAATCTCTGAAGCATTGAATGTATCTCCGTAAGCGCTCCCTCTGCCGTCTCCACCACTGATATACCGTCATTTGTATTCTGTGTAGCCCTGTCAAGATTTCTTATCTGCGCTTTCATTTTTACCGAAAGAGATGCTCCTACCGGATTATCCTTTATATTTAACAGCTTATTTCCTGATGACAGCTTTTCAAGTGATGATGCTAATTTACTGTCTGTCGTATTAAGCTGATAGCATGCCCTTAGCGCCGCCACGTTTGTGTTTATTCTCATATTGTACCTCCATTTTCTAATAACCTTAGCCTACATTATTTATCGGCAGTCTTCCAAAATCCTTAAGCATTTTTAAAAAGCTTTTGGAAACATCATATAGCTGTCTGTCCGTATACGACTCTCTTTCACCTATACTTTCTGCTGCCGTAAGCTGCCACTCTTTAACACCTTCTGCAAATTCCTTTTCAAGGCTTTCATTGCTACATACAATATATCCTGTCAGCTTTCCTTCACTTACGGTTATATTTGCCTCTACCTTTCCCGTAAGCTTATCATTTGCAGATATTTTTATATTATTTTCCTTTGCCCCCTTATGTGAAAACTTTACCTTTACAAGCACCATCTCTCCATCCATGTCCATTGGTATATGATAACACCTGTTTTCAGCTGCCTTAGCCATAAACCTTGCCACATTATAAATTCCCTTATATTTAAGACTTTCTATGCTTTCCGTTTCCATTTCCTTCTCTGCAAGGGCCAGAGTCTCATTCATTAAATCCTTATATCCGGCGGCGGCTTCCTGCTCCCCTTCAAGACTGTCTAAAAACTTCTGCTCCCCGTTTATCTCATTTTTAAAATACGAGCTTATATCTTTGTTTTTTTTCATAAGCCTTGACAGAGCCGACAGATTTTCCATACTAGGCGCCATGCCGCTGTCAAGTAAATCATATACCATCTCCTCTGTATATTCTGCGGCGTCACCAAATATTTCATTAAGTCTGTAGGTCTCATAGCCGTTATTTAACGCTTTTACTCTCTCCTGCTCGTCATATGACGCATATGTCTGCCACATTTTGTCTATATCTTCATCTAAAAGCTTTTCCGGTGATACGCTTCCCCTGCCGCCGTGGATGCCCTCGAGTATATCTGAAAGCTTATTCTTTATAAGCCTTCCCTGATAATATCCTGTATTATCATTGACGGTAGTGGAATTTCCATATTTTGACCTTGATTTTTCCGCCGATAATAAATTGCCAAGTGTCAGCGCTACGCCTTCGCTTAAAACAGCGCCTACGGCTCTTGTATCTGCCCTTTCTATTGTTTTTATGGCACGGTACAGTTCTATAAATGCCTGTCTCTCCTCCCTTGTAACGGCTCCGGTTTTTTCAAGCTTCCACAGATATTTGCTGTACTCTTCATTTTCGTCGGCTCCTATCTGAGCGTTTATCTGCTCCAGCCTTTCATTTAATGTCTCTATGTTTTCATCCAGTGGATTTATATTATTTTCTATAAGATATGATGCTGTTTTCGGCGTAATATTTTTTATAACCCTGTCTACCTCTGTTGTTTTTTCAGCCATCATAAGTATGCTTTCCCTGTTTATCTCCATAGAATTATAACCCAGCACCCTTACCGCCCTTCTGTATACATCGTTAGCCGTAAGTCCTGCCTCCTCTATAAGATTATCCGCATTACCAAATGCTTTTTTAATGCTGTCGCCTAAATCGCCTCTTACCTGTGTTCCAACCGCCTCATATGTTTCTCCTGCTTTTTCATATGCAAGCCTTTGACGGATTCCTTCATTATATATATTATGTACGTTAAACTGCTCACTGCTTTCAACCACAGTACCTACTGCCGAAACAGGAAGCCCTGTAAGCTGTCCCATTATCTCCATTACGTTTGTAAGCCCGGACACCCTTTCATCTGTGGGCTCATTAAAAAATACGGAATTGTATAAGTTGTCCTCCTCCCTTATTTCCTTTACCATGTACTCTATATCTGTATATGTTACATCCACGCCAAGCTTCTCCATAATCATGGCTCCTGCCATGGTCATCACTGCCTTTGCCTGATTGAGAAGATTTAATATCTGGTTTCTTCTTCTGTCATTTTCTTTATTATTTCCGACGCTTCTATCATTATTAGGACTCTTATCATTCTCGTTCTTTACATTTTTGCCCCTCTCGCTTTTTACATAGTTCTCCGGTGTATTGTCACTGTTTCCCCGGATATAATCCATATATTTTTTCAGATTGGCAACGTTAAGGGTGAGGTCGTTATCAGCTATATATTGCGCTGCGCCGTCATCTGCCTTTTGTATAATGTCAACTGCTTCCTGAGCCTTTTCTGCATCAATCCAGCCTTCCGTCATATATGCATTTTCAAAGGCCTCCCCAAAGACATTTGCCAAAACCATATTTGCCTTTACGCTTTCCATATCCCTTGCATCAGGCGCTTCTATTTCCTTTAGCTTTATGTACTTTACAAGGCTGTCCGTTGTAAGGGGTATGTCTCTTTCCAGCAGCCACTTTGCTGCTCCTAAAGAATTTTCATCTGCCTCTATACCGTTTTTTTCCAAAAACTTTTCTACCTGAGGCAAAAGCTGCTCCCACTGCTCATCAGGCATACTTGCGCCTTCTGTGCCTGAGAGAGCGCCCTCCTTAGAATGAACTGCCATATAAACATTTTTTACGGTTGGCTCAAGATTATTTTTTAACATATATTCCTTTGCGCCGTCATCTATATAATCTATACTCTCCGTCATTTTCATGCTGCTTGCAAGAGCCGGTGATTTTATTACCTTATCTATTTTTTCCTGACTGACATTAAGAGATGATGAATTTTCTTTCCCGTAGGCTGCAAGCTGTATCTGTATCCGCTCATATACCGTGACAAGTATGCCCATATCTTCCTTATCGGCAGTTATTCCAAGCTCTGCAAAAGCTGAATAATCCTCCTTGGTCACAAGATTCTTAAGAGTGTCTATGGCAGAATTAAGAAAGTCCATAATGCTTTCATTTTCTTCCGCAATAGAAGCCGACAATTCTTTTGTACCATCTGTTATGTTAGATTCCTTATCATATCCGAAAAATCCGTCCTGATTTTCATTAAGCTTTTGGTAATTTACCGGACATATATTTTGCGAAATGTTTCCCTTCTCCTTATCTGCCATTCCGACAGACTGAAAGAAATTCTTATATGCCTGTGCATATTTTTCCTGCGCATATTTTTCTATGTTTATGTTCATTTATTTTTACCGCCTTTACATAATTGTATTTCATATTTTTATATATCGGCAATTTCTTCTCCGTTCTTAATTGACATACAGGCCTTAGCCTCCTCGTCCTTCATCTGGTTAAGCAATATTTTATATCTGAGCTGTAATGCATTCAGCTCATAAATGCAGCAGTCTATCATATCAGGCTCTACCACGTAGGACAAATTTGCATACAGCGCGTCAATATCATCTCTTGCCGCCTTAAGCTCTGCCATTAGCTCCGCTCTTTTTTCTGCTATTAAATCCTCCTCGCTTTTCTTATCCTTAAAAAACAACCTCATTTTTTCAGTCCTTTCCCAAATAATATAGCTTACCTGCACATTACAATTATGTTCATTATATGATTATTTATTCCAAAAAATGTATTTATTATCAGGTTTTTTCCATAAAACGCTTGAATATTAAAAGGACAAAATATAAAATATCGGGTGCAAATGCCTTTGTAATTTTATTTACCATATTAAAAAATACTATTATAATGACCTTACTTCAAGATTTTGTATCTGTTCACTATCCGCCCTGATTAATGTCAGGAGGTGAAGCTTCAGATGAATGATGGACTTGTTGCCATTGTAGATTCTGAGGAAGATTACGCTGTCAAGCTGGCAGATTATTTCAATGCAAAAAGCGGTCTGGGTTACAATGTTCAGGTTTTCACCAACATATACTCCTATTTAGAATTTGACAAAAATAACTATACTGATATATTAATTATATCATATATTTATGGGGATTATTTATCCGACCTTTTACATACAAGACAGATATATATTTTATCTGAAAGTTCTGTAGATATAACTCTTTCGGAATTTGTTTCTATATATAAATATCAGTCAACGGATAATATTATCAGAGAAGTCATGACTAATTATTCTGCCGCATCATCTGTAAATTCATTTCTTTCTGTAAAAAATGCCTGCTCAAAAATTTACAGCGTATATTCCCCCGTAAAAAGATGTGGTAAAACAACCTTTGCGCTTACAATGGGCTGTCTTTTATCCAAAGAGGAAAGTACCTTGTTCCTGACTCTTGAGGAATATTCCGGACTGTCATTTTATACCGGTACGGCTTACTCAGGTGATTTATCAGACCTTCTTTATTTCTACAGGCAAAATCCATATAATCTTGACAAAAAATTATTGGCTCTTTCCCATTCTCTGCACAATTTAGATTTTATTCCTCCCATACGTTTTTCTTCAGATTTCAAATGTATGAGCAGCAGCGACTGGCTTAATCTTTTTAGCGCCATTGCTTCTCTTGGAGTATATAAAAATATTATTTTGGATTTATCCGACAGCTCAGTGGATATTTTCCCTCTGTTTGATTTATCTGATATTATATATTTTCCTGTTTTAAAGGATTCTTTATCTATGGAAAAGATTAATAATTTTAACAATGTCATAAGATTACTTGGAAAGAATACGCTGTTTGAAAAAATTAAGGAGGTACTGCTTCCTGCTTTTGAATTATCAAAATCAGATAGTTCCCATGAAGCCGCCGAGTCTTTTTACGGTCTGCTATATGGTTCATATGGCTCCAGCATATGGAATATTATTAAAAATAATGAATGATAACTTATTTCAAGCTATTAGAAATGCTTTAATTTCTAAAATTGATTTTACTCAAAACGCGGATAATGATGAGATACATGCTCTTATAGACGAGGAGCTTCTTGAGGCTTCAAGAAAAACTTATATTTCTCTTGAAAATCGTCTTTCTCTAAGTAAAGAGCTCTTTAACTCAATAAGAGGGCTTGACATTTTAGAGGATTTCCTGAACGATGACTCCATAACGGAAATCATGGTTAATGGCTATAATCATATCTTTTTAGAAAGAAACGGACGTATATTTGATTCCGGCAAAAGCTTTTCTTCCCCCGAAAAGCTTTCAGACATAGTACAGCAGATTGTCGCTGCCTCAAACAAGCGTGTTAATCAGTCCTCTCCTATTGTGGACACAAGACTTGCGGACGGCTCCAGAGTAAATATTGTACTGAATCCTATTTCCCTTGATGGGCCTGCACTTACTATAAGACGTTTTCCAAAAATTCCTCTAGCCATGGAAAACCTTATAGAAACAGGCTCCATCACCAAGGATGCCGCCCATACCCTAAAGCAGCTTGTAAAATCACGCTACAACATATTTATCAGCGGCAGTACAGGCTCCGGTAAAACCACATTTTTAAATATATTATCCGGCTTCATACCACCCTTGGAAAGAGTTATAACCATTGAGGATTCTGCCGAGCTTCAGCTTTATCACCTTAAAAACCTTATAAGGCTTGAGGCAAGGCAGGCAAACGAGGAGGGTGCAAATATGATTACCATACGTGACCTTATAAGGACAAGTCTTCGTATGCGGCCTGACAGAATAGTCGTCGGCGAAGTAAGGGGCTTTGAGGCTCTTGATATGCTGCAGGCAATGTGTACAGGACACGACGGAAGCCTGTCTACCGGTCACGGAAATAATCCAAAGGATATGCTTACCCGATTGGAGACTATGATTCTTATGGGCATTGACATTCCAAGCCACGCCGTAAGAAATCAAATCGTTTCAGGAATCGACATTATGGTTCATCTGGGAAGGCTTCGTGACGGCTCAAGACATATTATAAGTATCTCGGAATTACTTGACTGTCACGAGTCTGCCTTCCTTCTCAATCCCCTCTATGAGTTTAAGGAAGCAGGGGAGACTGAAAACGGCAAAGTTTTAGGATTTTTGGAAAAAACCGGAAACAAGCTTAAAAACACTTTTAAATTACATGCCGCCGGCATAAAGGAGTCTGAATTATGAGCTTAACAGATTATACCAGCTACAGATTGTCAGTAAAGGAATATATTTTCTATGGTATATTGGGAATGTCAGCTATTTTAGTAATATCATATTTATTTTATCATTCCCTTATTCCTGCAGCGCTTTTCCTGCCCCTTTCCTATCTTTATTTTAAGCAGGTAAGCCGCCGTCTTTACAGCAAACGCTATAATAAGCTGTGCAGGCAATTTAAGGACTCCCTAGTCTCTCTGTCGGCCTCCTTAGAGGCAGGCTGCTCCATTGAAAATGCCGTATGGGAAGCATATCTTGAAATATCAGTGTTATATTCAAGAAATTCATATATGGCAGGCGAGCTTATCTCCATATATAATCAGCTACAGCTTTCCATTCCCGTTGAGGAGGCATTTTCAAACCTGGCAGCCAGAACAGACGTGGATGATATACTTACCTTCTGCGAAATATTAAAAATTTCTAAGCGTACTGACGGAAATCTGGTTTCCATCATACGCTCAACCGCCAGTACCATTGAGGAAAAATTTGAAATCAGACGGGAAATAAGCACAAATATAAACGGAAAAAAATTTGAGCAGCTTATTATGTCTGTAATGCCTATACTTATTATTATTTATATAAAGCTTACCTCTCCGGATTTTTTTAATCCTCTTTACGGCAACATTGCAGGTATTGCCTTTGTAACAATATGTCTTTTAGTATATGGCTTTTCCATATACTTATCACTTAAAATAATAAAAATTGAGGTGTAGTATGATATTTATATACTTTATTATGTTATCAATAGTTATCACTCTTACCATTGCCTTAAGAAAGTATCATATTGAATTTAAAAATCATTTAAGAAAACATGAGCATCCCTTTAGCTTTCTTTATGGACTGTGTTTTTTCCTGACGGATACATATGTTAAAGCATATAACAAATTTAAACCAAACGGCCCGGAGCCTTTTCACTCCTTAAAAAGCAAAATGCATATGCTTTATCCCGGAAAAAACATTTCAGAAATGCTTTATATTTCTTTGGCAAAACGAATGGCTGCCGGCATTGCCGTATTTATATTTTTTATGAGCGCAGGCTTAATATATTCTATCAGCGTGCTTCTGGGCAATAAAAATGTAACCGAGCTTTCCAGACCAAACGACGGCTCAGATTCTATTACTTATACCCTTATAGCTGATACTAACGATACTACGGAGCAAATAGAGGTTGATATTTCAAAAAAAATGTATGAATATAGTGAGATTATCACGCTTTTTGACAAATATAGGGAGGATATAATTACAGCTATGCTTGGAGAAAATACTTCCTCTGAATACGTCACAAAGCCCTTAAGCTTTCCTTCCTCCATAGGAGATGAAGCAATATCTCTTTCATGGCAGCCTGAGAATTTGTCCTTTATAGATTTAAACGGAGAGCTTATATATGAAAACATATCCTCTGAAGGAACTCACACCTGTGTCTATATCACCATGAAGCTTTCCGATGTGGAGGCTACCCTTATGGCCGGCGTTATTTTATATCCTGACAGCTCTGACCGCTCCTCCCTGCTTCATGCTGAGATTATGAGCTATATTAATGAAAATAACAGCCCCTACAGCAGTACTGTATCCCTTCCTTCTAATATTTCCGGCTCCGACGTAGCCTTTTTTCTTCCGGATAATAACAGTAATCTGATATTTTTTCCGATAGGTATAATTACATGTATTATATTGCTTTTTGCCTCATCTAAAGAGCTTAATTCCAAAGTCAGGCTTCGAAATAATCAAATGCTTTCCGACTATCCTGAAATAGTTTCCAAGCTTC
Organism: uncultured Lachnospiraceae bacterium; assembly: GCA_910584685.1. Lineage (GTDB taxonomy): Bacteria > Bacillota > Clostridia > Lachnospirales > Lachnospiraceae > CAG-303. Next base: position 51,867 of record CAJUAO010000014.1, read on the forward strand.
TGCTTTTGTCAAATGCAGGCTTAAATATACGAAATGCATTTAAAAAAATAACAGAAGATTATTATAAAGGACTGTCAGCAAATGATATTCCTCATTATGCATATGAGGAGCTTTCAATTACATTAAATTCTCTTAACAGCGGAAAATCCGAAGCTACCGCTTATACCGAATATGGAAAAAGATGCCGTCTTATGCCATATATGAAGCTTGGCTCCCTTTTAGAACAAAACCTAAATAAGGGCGCTAAGGAAATGCGGTTTCAGCTTGGAAGCGAGGTTAAAAATGCCTTTCAAAATTATAAGTCGGAAACCATAACTAAATCAAAGCAGGCGGAAACAAAGCTTATTTTTCCAATGCTTCTTATACTTATAGTTATAATGCTTCTCATAATGGTTCCGGCCTTTATGAATATGTAATCTTATCCGGTAATGGTGCCCTTTAAAACATTAAAAATTATATAAGGAGAGATATATGAATAAACTCTATGAAAAACTTAATACTGCAAAAATTCATCTTTTATGCTGTCTTAAAAATATAAATACAAACAATAAAGGCATGGGAGTTATTGAAATTGTCCTTATTATACTTGTGCTTGTAGGCCTTGTAATTATTTTCAGAAGTCAGATAACAGCTATAATAACAAATGTTTTTTCTAAGGTAACAAAGGAGATAAATGGATTTTAACTATACCGGATATAAAGGCAGCATAACTGTCTATCTTGCCCTTACCCTTACCATAATATTATCCCTGCTTTTCTGCGTTATAGAATCCGCAAGAATTTCTTCCTTAAAAACACGCTCCAAGGCTGTTTCATACATGGCGGCAGATTCCGCCTTTGGAGAATTTGCGCGGCCTCTTTTTGAAAAATACGGTTTATTCGGCGTTTTTTCAACGGAGGAGGATTTTCTTACAGACATTAAAAACTACGCTGTTAAAAACAGCTCCCCCGGCAATATAACCTTTAATACTTCCTTTAGCCTCCTTAACCTAAAGCTTAAGGATATCAGCTATAATAATATTTATCACCTTACTGATAATGATGGAATTTTTTTCGCCAAACAGGCAACCGCCTATGAAAAATACCGTATTATTGCCGGGAAGCTAAAGGAATTTACAGGCTTAAACGACGCCGTTACAAAAGGCAGCCTTAATACTCCGGCATATATAGATGAACACGGCGCCTGTATTGATAATAAGAGTCTTTCCGTTCTTAACGATATGTCCGGCTCCAAAAGCTCATTATACAAGGACAGCTCCTATTCCTCCGCTAAAAGCCTTGAAGAAAATATTGCTTCTAAGGTGACTAATCTGCTTAAAAGCAACCTGCTTTTATTTTTTATAGATGACGGCTATACTATATCCCACACTGCATTAGCTGATGAAACAAAAGAAACGCTTCCCTCCCATATATGCGTTTTATCTGAGGAGGCCAGGTCAATACAGGCAGGAAGCATATCTGACTTTATCACTGCTGCCGTTGACAAGGGACTTTTTGCAAGCTACATAAACAGCAGCTTCAGCTCATATGCTGATACGTCGGTAAATACTGCTTTATCTTTAAAATATCAGCGCGAATATATTTTATCAGGGTTAAGCGCTGACGACGATAATCTTTTATCCGCCGCCCTTTCAATTATATCCTTAAGGGCTGCCTTTAACCTTACCTATCTGTTAACGGATGCTCCAAAGCGGGATGCCGCTGTTAATCTTGCAAATTCAATAACCTTTTACACTCCTTTTGCATCACAGCTTGCCGCATTTACAATTCTCAGCCTTTGGTCATATGCGGAGGCTATTATTGATACAAGGGATTTATTTCACGGACAAAAAGTTCCTCTTATGAAAACAGCAGATACATGGACCTTGTCCTTAGAAGGTATTTTAACTCTGGGAAAATCAACCGCATCAAAAAATGACGGCAGCTCAGGATATACTTATGATGAATATCTTAATATGTGTCTTTTTATTATGGAGCCTTTTACAATGTATTACAGATGTATGGATTTAATACAGCTTGATATGTGTGAAAATATAAATCCTGATTTTCATATGAATTCCTGTATTATAGCCTCTGACATACATTTATTATATGAAGCCAAGCCTTTGTTTTCATCAGTTATTTTGTTGGCGTCACCTGACATATATACATTTTCCGTAGACACTCTTTATGGATATGATTGACACTTCATTTACAAAGAAAAAGGAGGAAAATAAAAATGCTCTTCGGCATAAAAACAACATATATTTTTCGTAGTCTGGCAGATTTTACTGTATTTAACTGTAAAGACAGGTGTTCTCACCTTTTAAAATATGTCCGGAGAGCATTTTTATTTTCCTCCCGCAAAGGCTCCCTTACGCTTGAGGCTGCCATAGCGCTGCCGTTATATATGTTTTTTCTTATTGCTATATTATACATATTGAATATTCTCCACATACAAAATGTATTTCAGGCGGCAATGGAGGAGGCGTCGCGAAAAATAAATTCCTATGCATATGTGGCAGAACAGTTTGAGGAATTAAAGGAGGAGGAAAGAGCTGCCGTCGGCTCCCAAGACCCGGGCTTTGTTTTAAATCTTGCTAAACATCAGATTAGTAAAATCTCTATAAGAAACAGCTTTTTTACTGAGCAGATAAAAAATATTGCCGACAGCTCATATATTAAGAACGGCTCTAAGGGAATTATAATATCCCTTAGAGGAAATGATTTATCAGAATATATTGACTTTAATATTTCATATATGGTACAGCTCCCATTTCTTCCATCCGGCATTTTTTACATTCCCATAACCCAACGCTGTTATTTTAAGCCATTTGTGGGAACGGATATAACTGAAAAAAAGGGCGGCTACTGCGAATATGTATATATTACAGCCACAGGCTCCGTATACCATACTACTCCATACTGCACATATCTTAACAGATATTATGACGTTATTACAGATGAGCAGCTTAATGTCACATGGGATACGGCAGAAGGCTATCATGCCTGTCCTCATTGCGCCTACGACCAGCCTATAGGGCCTGCATCATTCCTATGCCCCGGTAGAAATGTTTATCATAATCGGACAGACTGTATTTATATTGAAACCTTTGTATATAAGATACCTAAAGACCAAACCGGAATTATGCCTATGTGCAGCCGGTGTAAAAAGGGAGTTAAATAATGACAGTATTTATATTAACCGGCTTTTATCTCGCTTTATGCTCCTACACAGATATAAAATATAAAAAAATAAATGTTTTATTTTCCGCTGTTATGGGATTAATAGGACTTATCAGCTCTATGTATGGCTTATTTGACCTTAATTTTTTTAATTATAAATTCTGTTGTCTTTCCGAACACTCCTCCTTTTTTTCTCTTGGGGTCAGTCTTTTAATAAGTATATTTATGCTGATTATCTCAATACTGACAAAAGGAGCCCTTGGAGCAGGAGATTGTATTATGTCGGTCTCCCTAGCGTGCTTTTTGTCTCCATACCACCTTATAGCCGTACTTATATATGGATTCTTTTTCACCGGAATTGCGGCTTTATTTCTTCTCTTTGCAAAAAAACATTCCCGCAGGGACACTATTTGTTTTGCCCCGTTTTTGTTAATCAGTCATATATGTTATTTTTTGCTGTATACATTATAGCCTAATAAATTCAGCAACCCGTACTTTTATGTAAAGTTATTAACTTGTATTTACTAAAATTTGCCACCTGAATATTTGTTACCACAGCAATCTTTTATAAAATTTTAAGAAAGGAAAAATGCCGCTGCCATTTATATTTTCCGGCATACCTGCATTATCAACGTAATATGAAAACTATTGAAGCCGCATATATTATGCCTGTTGTTTTTATCATAACTGCAATTTCAATTACAATCTCCTTTAAGCTCCATGACAGAGCCGTATCCTACGCCGTGTCCTATGGAATACTTACTGACCAGGCAGCCTCACTGGAAAATAAAGAATATAATCCTAAGGCCGGATACACTAAGAGAGAGGTTTCAGATAAAATATCCAAACTTCTTCTGACTTCTGACAAGACATCCTTTTCCGTTTGCCTTTCAGGAGATTCGCTATATATTGCAAATAACAGCCGGCAAAACAGCACGCCTGCATTTTTTTCCGGCTTTGAAAGATGCGACACTATAAGAAAGGAGAGCATGTTTATTATAAACCTGCTGAAAAATACAGATTAAATGAATACATCATATAAAAAGATTTTAAATAAAAGCAAGCTTATATTATCAGATTTTGATACTAATAATTTTTCACAGAGCTATTTGATAAAAATGCTTATAAACAACAATATTTCCGGCTTGCTTCCCACAGAGCTTAATATGGTAAACTCAAGCCCTGTCATGTCCTATGACATAACGTCAAAGCATTCCGTCATGTCTGTTCTTGAGAATAAAAAGGTAGATTACCCTCTTTTTTCTTCCATTATGCAGGGACTTCACAGGCTTTGCTACACCCTTAATAATTTTATGCTTGACAGCTGCTACCTGCTTTTGTCTCCGGAATATATTTTTCTTGACGGAGAGATGCAGCAGGCATATTTCTGCTATTGTCCTGTATGCGAGAATAACAATACATATTCCCTTTCGATACAGCTAAGACTTTTTTTGGAATATATTATTTCAAAAATTAATTATGATGACAGGGATTGTGTGGCTCATATCTATTCCCTTCATCAGAAATGCATAGAGGATAATCTTTGTGTTGACGATTTAATATACACAAATGAAATATCAGAAAAAGCTCCTGATAATAATATTAAAGAAGCATCTGCAGGTATTTTAACAGACAATATCAATGCTTTATCTGACAGCGCCTCCTTTGATAATGAAACACAGGGCAACTCTTATAATGATATATTTATAAATGATAGTTCTCATTTTAATATATGTGGTTTTCCATCAGGAGTATTTTTTATTATTGTATTGCTTGGAATAATATCGCTATTCACAATAATATTAGGAGCTTATATGTATTTTATAAAAAATGCCGTCTCCTCTGCTCTTGCTATATTTATATGTATGTGCGGACCGGCGATTTTTCTTTTATTCCTGCCTTCTGCTTTAAGAAAACGAAAGGAGAAAGAAAAACCTTTTTCTTCTAAGGATGTCAACCCCGATTTAAAAAGCCCTTCCGTTCATATTATGCCTATAGGTGAAACAGTTCTTATAAACTCCAACGCAACATTATCAGTACCCCATCTTGTATATAACGGAAATGATTTCAGCGAAGATATAGAACTTACAACCTTTCCCTTTACTATAGGCAAGCTTTCTGATTCAGCAAATTACATAATGGATAATGCTCTTATAAGCCGGCTCCACGCCCGATTTTACTTTAAAGAGGAAAGTTATTATGTTGAGGACCTAAACTCATCAAACGGCACATATGTAAACAATAATCCTCTTTCTCCACACACTATGACTGAAATATACGATGGAGATTACATAACCTTTTCTCATCTTACATATATATTTAAACTGTGCTAATGCTTGAAAATCACCTTTTCTAATGCTATACTTATTCTAAACATATGATTTGGGAGATTTTTATGATAAATAAAAATGCAATAGAGCTTTTAGTTAAAAGGAGATTTAGATACATTGGATGTAATCAGCCAGATATAGGCATATTTTTTAAACCTGAGGAGCCGGACAATTTAGACGTATGTGTCCTTGCAAATTTTACAGACGGTCATATTTACTCCTCCTGGCAGCTTACAAACATCTATAAAGAAATAGAGAGAAAATTTATCTTTAACGGGTATAGAAATATTAACTGTCACTTTATTATATTTACTGACAATATTAACCGTGACAGACTGCTTATGGAATCTAATTTAAGCCTTTGGTTTGCAGACACCCTTCTTGGCCGTGTTATGATATATGAAAATCAGCCCGAGGATTTTCACTCCATAAAAAATGAATTAGAAAAAATAATTTTACCATCCAAAGCAAACACAAAAGGTAATATAAAATTTGTTCCAACTATGACTATTGCGTTAATTATTATTAATGTTATTGTTTTTATAATAATGGAAGCTTTAGGAGATACAAACAGCTCCTCCTTTATGGAAAAGCACGGCGCCATGTCGTGGAGACTTTTATTTGAGGAGCATGAGGTTTTCCGGTTAATAACCTGTGTCTTTTTACATTTTGGTATTGAGCATCTTTTCAACAATATGATTACGCTTGCAGTGATAGGAAATGAGGTTGAACATATACTTGGGCATACAAAATTTATTATAATATATACATTAAGCGGAATTGGCGCCAGTTTTATTTCTGCCCTATACAACATGAACGTAAACCACGAGCTTTACGTTATATCTGCCGGGGCCTCAGGCGCTATATTTGGCATACTCGGTTCCCTTCTTGTCACATCCCTTCTTTACCGGAATATAAGGCTCCATATTAATCCTGCAAATATTGTAATTATAGCTGTTCTATCAGTGTTAAACGGATATATGAATTACGGAATAGATAATATAGCTCACATTGGCGGATTATTATTTGGAATTATTATTACTTTTATTTCTTGCTTATGTACAAAAAGTGTAATAAAATAATAAGGTACAGCATATACTAATTATTCATGGCGATATATCCGGATATTAAATAAATGATGTACCAACACAATTTTTGGGAAAGGGCATAGATTTATTATGAATATTAATATATATTACGGTGGTCGTGGCGTTATAGAAGACCCTACGCTTTCAGTGTTAAAAAAGATAGAGAGTGTACTTGATGAGCTGCGTGTAAATGTTACAAGATACAATCTCTACGATATGAAAAATTCCATAATGACGCTTCCTCAGACTTTAAAGGATGCTGACGGAATAATATTAGCTGCCAGCGTTGAGTGGAACGGTATCGGTGGTTATCTGCAGCTTTTTCTTGATGCGTGCTGGTTATACGGCGATAAATCAAAAATCAGTCAAATATATATGACTCCTGTTGTCATCTCAACAACCTACGGTGAAAAGGAAGGACTTTTGTCCCTTACAAATGCATGGGAGCTTCTTGGGGGAAAAATATGTCAGGGCTTTTCTGCGTATGTAGAGGATTATATAGACTTTGAAAGCAATGTTTCCTATGGCAGCTATATAGAAAAACGCGCGGAAAATATTTACCGTACCATATCCCAGCATATAATGACTCTTCCGTCAAGCAGCCTTGCCATTAAGCAAAACCTTATTCACACTTCTTTGGAGCTTACGCCTCAGGAGGGTGAACAGCTCTCAAAATATGTTTCCGATGATATTTATGTTCAAAAGCAGAAGGAAGATATTGAAGAGCTTGCCTCTTACTTTAAGGGTATCCTTGGGGAGGATGGCTTTGATTCCGAAACTGAATTTATTAAACCATTTAAATCTCAATTTGTTCCTCAGGATAACTTTTCTGCTTCTTATATGCTTATTATTGAAGATAAAAAGAAAACTCTTTATATTAAAGTGGAAAATAAGGATTTATATATAAAGTATGAGAAAAACTCTTCCGCTGATATAGTCGCAAAGCTGAGTCACGAATGTCTTGATAATATTATACGTGGAAGAATGACATTTCAGCGCGCCTTTATGACAGGCGAAATGACTGCAAAGGGTAATTTTAAAACCCTGCGTATGCTTGATCAGGTTTTTGCATTTAACCAGTCCTAAATTTTACAAGTCAAAGCTCATTAATAAAAAAGTGTCAAGAGTTTAAACTCTTTGTAAAGCCGAGACTTGCAAATTTGGCAAAGCCAAACTTGTTGCTTGCATGAAGGACTTTCCTATTATATAAAAAAGAAAAGAGGTAATAATAATGATTAAAGATGATTGCATTTTCTGCAAGATAGCAAACGGTAACATTCCTTCTTATTGTTTATATGAGGATAATTACTTTAAGGTTGTACTTGATATTGAGCCTTCCTCAAAGGGACACGGACTTATTATTCCTAAAAGCCACGCAGATAATCTTTTTATGCTTGATGAGGAAACTGCCTCAAGGGCTCTTATCATCGCCAAAAAAGTATCTCCTGCCATAATGGAGGTTCTCGGCTGCGACGGTATGAATCTTCTTCAGAATAATGGCGAAGCAGCAGGTCAAACCATTAATCATTTTCATATTCATCTTATACCCCGATATAAAAATGATTCCGTCGGAATCAAATGGAATAAAAATTCTCTGAGTAAGGAATGGGCTGAAAAGTTTGTCAGCGAAATAAAAGAAAATATAAAATAAAATATAAGGAGAATTATTATGGCAAAAATATTACTAACAGGCGGCGGCACTGCCGGACATGTAACTCCAAATATAGCTCTCCTTCCATCCTTAAGGGAAATGGGAATGGAGATAAAATACATAGGCTCATATGACGGTATTGAAAAAAAACTTATTGAAGAACAAGGTATAAGCTATGTGGGAATATCCTCTGGAAAATTCAGAAGATATATGTCTGCCAAAAACTTTTCTGACCCATTTCGGGTTATAAAGGGATATAAAGAGGCAAAAAAAATTGTCAGAGAATATAATCCGGATGTTTTATTTTCTAAAGGAGGCTTTGTCAGCGTTCCTGTTGTACTGGCGGCAAAAAAATATAAGGTTCCTGTTATTATACATGAATCGGATATGACTCCCGGTCTTGCAAATAAAATATCAATACCCTATGCCGCAAAAATATGTCACAATTTTCCTGAAACTAAGGAGCATCTTCCTGAAGGAAAAGCTGTTCTTACCGGCTCGCCTATAAGAAAGGAGCTTATGTCCGGAAACAGATTAGCCGGTTTAAATATGTGCGGTTTTTCTGCAAATAAGCCTGTTCTTATGGTAATAGGCGGAAGTCTTGGAGCTGCGGCAGTAAATGAAGCTGTCAGAGGCTCCTTAAATGAGTTATTAAAAAAATATCAGATTGTACATCTATGCGGAAAAGGCAAAATTGATGACAGCATAAACGATATAGCCGGCTATAAACAATATGAATATATTAAGGATGAGCTTAAGGATTTGTTTGCCATGTCTGATGTTATTATTTCCCGTGCAGGCGCAAATGCTATCTGTGAAATTCAGGCGTTAAAAAAGCCAAGCATACTTATTCCTTTATCTGCAAGAGCAAGCCGCGGAGACCAGATTTTAAATGCAAATTCATTTAAAAGACAGGGCTTTAGTGAAATTATTCAGGAGGAAGACCTTACGGCAGAGCTTCTTATTACTACTGTAGATAAGGTTTATGAAAATAGAAACAAATATATTTCTGCCATAGAAGCTTCGCCTTGTGTTAATGCTATTGATATTATTATAGGATTGATTAAGGATATTGTGTCCAAAAAATAGAAAGAAGTACAGGCAATTTCTTTGGGCAAGAGAGTGTAAATAAAGTCCATAAGATTTGTTACCGATAATTTACACACTTTATTTTATACTCTCAGGCTTTGCCTGTACTCCTCCGGCTTTTATATTCTTGCTTGGTTTATTTATATTTCAATTACACTTCCATCGCCTTTTTCAATGCTTCCTTTTCTTCTGTTCCCAATGGAATATATGATTCTCCATTTATTATTTCCTTTATATATGTATAACATCCCTCTCTGCTATGCATTGCATTAATTATAAATCCCGAGTTCTCCTTGTTAAGCATAGCCAGCGAAAAACTAAGCTTTCCTCCCATCTCATTAAATGCATCATACTTTACTATACCTACCTTCTGTACGCTAATCTTTAAATTATTAAATATATCTTCAATTTCAACAGTTTTTTTCTTATTTTCCTCAATAAGCTTATCAACCTGTGAAAATCTTTTTGCCACTGCATCCTCTAAGGACTTACCATCCTTACCTGTCATAAATCTCCTATATTTATCATTTAGCTTTGAAAGCTTAACCAGACAAATAATTGAAATAATTATGGCAGCGATAACAACTAAAAGCAAACCTATAATTATATACGCCGGGTCTATATTTCCTAATCCGATTTTATCTAATAAACTACTACTCATTCTTTTTCCTTTCCGTTCTTACCTTATTTTTTCCATAAGTTCAACTATTCTCTCCAGCTCTGCTACGGAGTAATATTCAATTTCAATTTTACCCTTATCCTTACCCCTTCTATTTATTGAAACCTTTGAACCTACTATTGTCTTTATTTTATCTTCAAGATTTGTATAAATTAAATCGTCATTGTATTTTTCTTTTTCCTTTTTTGGCTTTGGATTGACTACCGCCTTTACCAGCTTTTCCGTTTCTCTGACGCTAAGCTTTTCATCAAATATCCGATTGGCCAATAAAATCTGCTTATCCTTATCTTCTATTGCAAGAAGTGTTCTTGCATGACCGCTTGTAATCATTTCGTCAATAACCATCTGCTGAACTTCGTCTGCAAGCTTTAAAAGTCTCATTGAGTTTGTAATGGCTGTTCTGCTCTTACTTACTTTTTCTGCTATTTCATCCTGCTTAAGATTGTATTCCTGTAAAAGCCTCCTATATGCCTGTGCCTCCTCTATAGGATTCAAATCCTCCCTCTGGATATTTTCAATAAGAGCAATTTCCATTATCTCCTCGTCAGAGTAATCCTTAATAATAACGGGAACCTCTTTTATTCCTGCCATTTTAGCTGCTCTCCATCTTCTTTCTCCGGCAATAATCTTATAATACTTGTCCTTTTTCTGTACCACCAACGGTTGGATAATTCCAAACTGTTTTATACTATCAGCAAGCTCCATCAACGCATCTTCATTAAAATCACTTCTTGGCTGTTCCTTATTAGGCTCTATATCTACCAGCTTCACCATAGTTTCAGCTTTCTTTTCTACTATTTTCTCTACTACTCTTTCTACTATTTTTGGCTCTGATTTTGTTTCTTCTATGTCGTCTCCCCCTGGAATAAGATTATTTAAACCGTTACCCAGACCTCTCTTTTTTACTGCCATTTATTTCTCCTTCCTAAAAGTCATAGCTCTTTCATTTAAAATTCTTTCTCAATAACTTCCTCAGCTAGAAGCCTATAGCTTTCTGCCCCTGCTGATTTTGAATCATAGATATTAATAGGTATACCATGACTTGGTGCTTCTGCCAGTCTTACATTTCTAGGAATAATTGTCTTATAAATATTTTGTTTCAAATTATCCTTTACATTTTCTACTACCTCCAATGAAAGATTTGTTCTCGCATCATACATGGTAAATACTACGCCTTCTATCTCCAGCTCCTTATTTAATCTTTTCTTTACAAGGTTTATTGTATGTATAAGCTGGCTTAATCCTTCCAATGCATAATATTCACACTGGATTGGCACAAGCACAGTATCAGCAGCAGTTAATGCATTTACTGTCAGCATACTTAACGACGGAGGACAGTCAATAATCATATAATCATATTTACTCTTTATAGAATCCACACTTTTTTTAAGTATATATTCCCTGTCCTCTATTCCAATTAAATCAATCTCTGCGCCTGACAGATTCACATTAGACGGTAAAAGAAAAAGCTTTTCTATATCCGTTTCAATTATACATTCTTCAATTTGACATTCTCCTATAATCATGTCATATATTGTGGTGTCCAAATGATTTTTATCTATACCTACGCCGCTGGTTGAATTTCCCTGTGGGTCTATATCTATAAGCAAGACTGTCTTTCCAGCTTCGGCAAGGCATGATGCAAGATTAATAGACGTCGTTGTCTTTCCAACTCCACCCTTTTGATTCGTTATAGCAATAATTCTGCCCATAATAACTCCATTCCAAATATAAATGTTTCACGTGAAACATTTAACGTGAAACACTATTATTTTAATAATTATTTCATCTATAGTTTTTTATTTTAAATATCATTAAAAAATTAAATGATAATCTAAAACATTCAAAAATGTTTCACGTGAAACATTTTTATGATACATAGTATATCACTAATCTTATTTTTCTTCTACAAAAATTTACAAAATAACAATATTATTTCTTATAGCATATATTGCAGCCTGAGTTCTGTCGCATACATCTATTTTCTTAAAAATATTTGAAACATGATTTTTTACTGTTCTTTCAGTTATTCCCATTTGGGAAGCTATTTCCTTATTAAAACATCCTTTAGCAATAAGCTTAAGTATCTCTAACTCTCTATTTGTCAATATGCTGGTTGTATCCTCATTATCTGGTTGTTTTTTTTGATTAAAGCAATCATCTACATATCGTCCATTATTATTTACAATATGTATTGCCCTGACCAGCTTATCTATTTCTGAAGAAAGCAATACAATGCCGTCAAATTGTTCTATAGGTATTCCACTTAATTCATTAACGCCATTTGACGGAAGGAGCGCAATAATTCCTATCTTATTACATAATATACTTTTATATATTGCATCAGCATACAATACATTTCTTGTATGCATATCCGTTACAATTATATTATAGTCTCTATCCTGCTGTTTTTCTTCTATATCTTCTAAAAAGGATACCTCCCCTGCAACATAAATATTATTATACTTTTCCAGCATACCCTTCAGGGACTTCCTATAAATATTATATTCTATTGACAATAAAATTCTTACATTCATAATAATCACCATACTGCCTTGGCGGCTCAAATACAAATAAAAAACGTTGCTTTTTGCCGGTGTGAAACTTAATACTTCTTAGGCAGCGTCGCCTTAGAAATTTTTTTCACATTATGTTTCCTTATTTTCAAAAATCATTTATTCAAAAAAATATCTTAAAATCATCTAAGAACAATTTATCTAATTTCCCTTTTGTAAATTATCCTTGGATAATTTCTTTACAGATATCTTCTTAACAGACTCTCCTCTACAATCTGTAGTTTGTTTTAAATTTTCGGTAACTGCACTAACATTATTATATAACTCATTTAATTCAACCTTTATGTCTTCAATTTCTTCCTTTGCCCTTCCTGTATCAACCTCCACCAGTTTTTCGCATATTTCGCATTTATGAATTATATCAGATATAAAATGTAAAAGCATTCCACTATTTACCTTAAAATTTTTATTTAAATAATCAACACCGAAGATAATATTATTTCCTTCTACATTATCAAAAATCAAACCATCAATACACTCATACTTTAAAACATCCTCACTGTTCTCATCAATATTCTCTCCAAGGGCATCCTTAATAACATCTATATCCTCTGAAATTCTTTCAGCCTTTTCCGTATACTCCTCCCTTAAAGCTGTAAGATTATTAATCTCTTTTTCCAAGCAAACAATCTCACTTTTAATAAAATCATTTTTGTTTGTTCTTGGAGAAAAAACCTCAAAAGTATCATCAATACTATTTTTTAAATCTTTAATTTTATATTCTATCTCCTTAATTTCTAAATCAGCTTTATCTATTTTACCTAAAAGAATAATTCTTTCATCTGACATTAAATCAATTCTTTCACTCAAGTACTTTTCTGCCTTATTCATAAAAATAATCCTGTCCTTTCATAAATATATTCTTTATAACATAAATATCTTATCATACTTATATATTTTTTTACAGAAAAAATATTTTTAAAAAATGAAAAACCACAATTCAAGCATAACCTATCCAAATATCTTAAATATATAAATATATCGCCATAATATTTCAATAATATATATTAATATCATGATTAAAAAAGTATTTGTATATATATAATTTTTAAGCTATAATAAAAATAAATATTCAGTTGATTAATATTTGCCGACGCCTTAACTGCAATGACAAATATTAAGCATATCTTTATGCAACAATATAAGCCTAAGAATCAATCTGTGTAATAATTTTTCAAATAAATTTTTACACATATTATTTGTGCATATATGCACAGAAATGAGGATTAAAATGAAGAAAAACAAAATTATATATGCCGCCGCAATTACCGGTATGGCTGCCGCATCCATTTATGGAATAAATAAAACAATTAATATAATTGCAAATACAAAATCAACACTTGCAAATCCTAACGGACTTCAATATAAATGGAGATTAGGAAATATATTTTATACAAAGCAGGGTACAGGAAAGCCTGTCCTCTTAATACATGACCTTACATGCGGAAGCAGCAGCGCGGAATGGAAATTTATTGCCAGCCAGTATGCAAAAACACACACCGTTTACACTTTAGATTTAATAGGCTGTGGAAAATCAGACAAGCCTCCCGTAACATATACAAATTACATGTATGTCCAGCTTATTACAGACTTTATAAAAAATATAATAAATCACAGAACAGATGTAGTGACTACAGGTTATTCGTCATCATTTGTTTTAATGTCCTGCTTTAGTGACAGCACATTGTTTGATAAGATTGTTCTTATTAATCCTGATAATATAATAAAAGGAAAAATGATTTCAGGAAATCAGAAAATAATTAAAAAGCTTATAGAACTTCCTATTATTGGAACTACTATTTATAATCTTGCAAATACAAAAAAGTCATACTATAGAATGTTTAAGGATTACTACTGCCATAATTTTTCATTAATCAGAAGAAATGTAGTCCGGACTTATTATGAAGCATCACACTATGGCTCCATGACATCCAAGTACCTTTTTGCAAGTATTATTTCTAATTATACAGGCATAAATGTAACCAATGCGGTAAAAAATATAAATAATAGTATCTTTATTATAGGCTCAGAGCATGAGCCGGACATCAGGCAAAAAATTAAAGCCTATACTGAATTAAACTCATCAATAGAATGCGCCATTATAAATGAAGCGAAGCATTTACCTCAGCTTGAAAAACCCGGCGAGCTGTTGGCACAAATAGAGATATTCTTATCCTAAAGTGCCGCACGGCAGCGGCACTTTTAAATTCGGCAGAGCCGAATTTTTAGTGGTTTACTTCCATACTTTCGCTTTAGTTATTTTCTTATAGTTTAAAAAGTGCCAAGAACTTTAGTTCTTTTTCTACAAACTAAAATATGCTCCGTCATAGGGGCAGTCTTATTTTATTATAGGCCTATCCTGTGACGGAGCATATTTAATATCTACAACGGCTCCCTTGAAGGCAGCCCTGCCCTTCTGGGATATTTACCCGGAGTTTCTTTTATCTTATCTATCACAACAAGACTTCTTCCAAGCTTCTCACCTGTTGTACTGTCTGTCATAGAGAAATCCACAATTTCACTAAGTTTTCCACCAAGCTTATATACTGAATTTCCTGCATTTTCTACCTCATTTTCAATATTACCGGACTTATATGATATAAATTTTCCTCCTTTTTTTACAAAAGGAATACAATATTCTGACAAAACGGACATATTAGCGACAGCTCTCGATACGCATAAATCATATTGCTCGCGGTATTTTATATTTTTTCCAAGCTCCTCACTTCTGCCATGAATTGTTTCAACATTTTTCAAATTTAATAATTTTATTACATCATTAATAAATCCAATTCTCTTGTTTAAGGAATCCAGCAGGGTAATATGTAATTGTGGATAACTTATTATAATAGGAATACCAGGAAAGCCTGCGCCTGTTCCCACATCAATAACTTTTTTGTCACCGGACAAATCTATAGCCTTAACTAAGGAAAGACTGTCAAGAAAATGCTTTTCTATTATTTCAACCGGCTCGGTTATGGCAGTCAGATTCATTACCTTATTTCTTTCCGTCAAAATATCATAAAAACAGATAAACTGCTCAATCTGTCTGTCGCTTAAGCTAATTCCAAGCTTACTAAGTCCGTTATAAAATATATTTAAGTAATCTCTCATATTAATCCTCACTTCTATATATAGTCTGCATAAATTCCGTTAATTTTACTCCTTTTTTCTTCTCCTCTGCTCAAGAAATACAAGAAGCACAGAAATATCCGCAGGGGAAACTCCCGATATTCTTGACGCCTGTCCTATAGATAATGGCTTATATAAATTAAGCTTTTGTACAGCTTCCTTTCTAAGGCTTGGGACTACAGTATAGTCAAACTCCGAATCCAGCTTTTTATTTTCCAGCTTTTTAAACTGCTGCACCTGACTTAACTGCCTTGCAATATATCCCTCATATTTTATTTCTATATTTACCTGATTAATTACATCGTCAGAAAGAGGCTTTCTTTCAATATCAATATCCTTTATCATTTCATAATCAAGCTCCGGACGTCTTATAAGCTCTGCAAGTGACGCTGCTGTTTTAAGACAGGCGCTTCCCTTACTTTCCAAAAACTCCTGAATATTATTTGATGCGCCTACCTTTGTATTCTTAAGCCTTTCTATCTCACCGGCAATAATTTCCTGCTTCCTTATTACTGCCCTGTATCTCTCCTCAGAAACAAGTCCTATATCATAACCTGTTTTCGTAAGCCTTAAATCAGCATTATCCTGTCTTAAAAGCAGACGGTATTCTGCCCGTGACGTCATCATACGGTAAGGCTCATGATTTTCCTTTGTAACAAGGTCGTCTATAAGCACGCCAATATACCCCTGTGACCTGTCAATTATAACCTGCTTTCTTCCAAGAACATATAAAGATGCATTTATTCCTGCCATAAGTCCCTGGGCTGCCGCCTCCTCATAACCGGAGCTGCCATTAAACTGTCCGCCGCTGAAAAGTCCCTTTATAGCCTTAAACTCAAGAGTAGGCAAAAGCTGCCTTGGATTTATACAGTCATATTCTATAGCGTAAGCATTTCTTACTATTTTAACATTCTCAAGACCGGGAACAGTTCTGTACATAGCGTACTGAACATCCTCCGGAAGCGAGCTTGACATTCCGCCCAAATACATCTCGTTTGTATAAAGACCTTCAGGCTCAATAAAAACCTGATGTCTTTCCTTATCTGCAAACCTTACTACCTTATCCTCTATTGACGGACAATACCTCGGCCCTGTTCCTTCTATGGCTCCCGAAAATAAAGGAGAACGATTTATGTTATCCATTATTATCTTATGGGTTTCCTGATTTGTATATGTAAGCCAGCATGAAACCTGTTCCTTTTGTACATCCTCAGGATTAGTAGAAAATGAAAAGGGCACAATTCTTTCATCGCCCTTCTGCTCCTCCAGCTTTGAAAAATCAATACTTCTCTTATCAACTCTTGCAGGCGTTCCCGTTTTAAATCTGTACATTTCTATTCCATGTGATTTAAGGCTGTCTGTAAGATGATTTGCAGCCTGAAGTCCGTTGGGGCCTGTAGGATTGCTTACATCCCCATATATGCACCTTGCCCTTAAATATGTCCCTGTACAAAGTACAACCGCCCTTGCATGATAAACAGCTCCGGAAAATGTTTTTGCGCCTGTTATTATTCCATTGTCAGTTATAATCTCAGATATTTCTGCCTGTCTTATGGTAAGATTATCCGTATTTTCAAGAACATTTCTCATTGACTGGGTATAATCCCTTTTGTCAGCCTGAGCCCTAAGGGAATGTACGGCAGGCCCCTTTGAGCCGTTAAGCATCTTTGACTGGATAAAGGTTTTATCAATGTTTTTACCCATTTCCCCCCCAAGGGCGTCTATTTCTCTTACAAGATGCCCCTTTGAGCTGCCTCCTATATTGGGATTACATGGCATAAGAGCTATACTGTCAACGCTTACCGTAAACATTATGGTATTTAATCCAAGCCTTGCCGCTGCAAGAGCCGCTTCACAGCCGGCATGACCTGCCCCTACAACAAGTACGTCGTAATTTTCTTCAACACAATTCATATTAGTTCTCCTTATACTGCCGCTTTAGTAATACTATTTGCCCATACAGAATGAACTGAATATTTTATCTGCCAAATCATCCTCAACCGCTTCTCCTATAACCCTTCCCAGCGCTTCATAGCCATTCATAAGGTCTATTGTAAAAAAATCCTCCGGCATTTGATTTTCTATGGCAGCCTCCACCATTCTTACGCTTTCAAGGGCGTCTGATATATTCTGCTTGTGTCTGGCATTTGTTATATATATCTGGTCATTAAAATCAATTTCACCTGCAAAAAACATTTCCTTTACGGCATTTTCAAATTCCTCTATGCCATATCCCGTCTTTGCCGATATTTTAATTCTGTAGCCTGTATCTATTGAAGCTATAAGCTTTTTATCCTGAGGAAGCATCTCCCCGTCCAAATCTGATTTATTCAGCAAAACCACAGCTCTTTTACCGTTTAAAAATTCTATGATATCCCTGTCATTATCGTCAAGGGGCCTTGAGGTATCTGCAATATAAATAATAAGCTCCGCGTCCTCCGCCATCTTCCTTGCCTTGTCTATTCCTATCTTTTCTACTATATTTTCAGTATTTCTTATGCCTGCAGTATCTATTATATTTAAGCTGATTCCATGAATGGTAATATGCTCCTCAAGAGCATCCCTTGTTGTTCCCTCAATATCAGTAACTATAGCCCTCTCCTCACCCAGCAGCGCATTTAAAAATGAGGATTTTCCTGCATTAGGCTTTCCAAGAATAACCGTTTGAATTCCTTCCTTTATAATTCTTCCATTATCGGAGCTTTTTAAAAGGTCTTCCAGCTTTTTTTCTATATCCTTTACCGTAATTAAAAGCTCCTGATTAAAGCCATTCATTTCTATATGCTCAGGGTCATCCAATGCAGCCTCTATATATGCCAGCTTTTCGAGAATCGCCCCTCTTATTTCCTTTATTTTTTCCGATATATTTCCTCTTAACTGACTTACAGAGCTTTTCAGGGCATAATCATTTTTTGCATTTATTATATCAATTACTGCCTCCGCCTGGGATAAATCTATTCTTCCGTTTAAAAATGCCCGCTTTGTAAATTCCCCTGCCTCTGCGGCTCTGGCTCCATTTTTTAAAACTACATCAAGAATATTTTTCAGGACAATCATTCCGCCATGACAGTTTATTTCAACCACATTTTCCCGTGTATAAGTATTAGGCGCCTTCATAACTGACACTAATACCTCGTCTACTATATTATCTTCATCCTTTATATACCCATAGTGAATGGTATGAGATTTTACATTAATAAGTCTCTTTTCCTTTTTTATGGGAACAAATATTTTATCAGCCAGACTTATAGCGTTATCTCCGCTTAATCTGATTATTCCTATTCCCGAATTTGCTGCTCCCGTAGCTATGGCAGCTATTGTATCCTCACTATTCAAATGAAACATCCTTTCCAAATATTACCAAAGGGGTTTTAAAAAGCTTTTTGCTTAATATAAACCCCTTTTATCCTGATTAGCTATTAATTTTTCTTAAGAAGCACCACTACATGCCTGTATGGCTCGTCTCCCTCGCTCTTTGTAGTAACGTATCTGTCATTCTGAAGTGCAGAATGGATTATCCTTCTTTCAAAGGGATTCATTGGCTCAATGGAAACAGGTCTCTTTGTTCTCTTTACCTTAAAAGCAATATTCTTAGCAAGATTTTCCAGTGTAGCCTTTCTTCTTTCACGATAGTTTTCGGTATCAACCTTAACCTTCATGTAGCTGTCACTATATTTATTTACAACTAAATTTACAAGATATTGCAGGGAATCAAGAGTTTGTCCTCTCTTTCCAATAAGAATGCCCATATCATTGCCTGTAAGCTCTATATTTACATTATCACCGTTTACAAGCACGCTTACCTCAGCCTGAATATCCATGGCATTAAATATTTTTTCAAGAAATTCATTTACCACTTCCTCTATTGACTTCTTTGGCTCCTCCTTAAACCACACCTTTATTTTAGCAGGCTTGCTTCCTATACCAAATACGCCTTTGCTTCCCTCTGAGATAATATCATATTCAATCTTATCGCTTGTGGTTTCAAGCTCAATAATTGCATTAGTAATAGCGTCATTTACAGTTTTGCCTGTGTATTCCTTTTGTTCCATATTTTTCTCCTCCTTAATACTACTTCTTATCATTATACTTCTTTACAAGATTTGCCTTTGCTGCAATTCCCTTCTTTGAACCTTCAGTATTTGATGAAGCCTGTGATACACTGTTATTTCCATTACCGCTCTTTGAAACAGAAACTTTGTTATCTTCATTTTTAATGTTCTTAACATTTGTCGTAGCAGCAGTTGTAATCTTCTTTGGCGGAAGACCTTTTTTTGCTCTCTTTTTGTTTTGCTTCTCAATATTTGACTTAATTATATCGTCAGCGTCAACTTTAACAAAGTATTTTCCTATAACAACTGTCTGAATTCCCTGAACTAAAGCGCTCATAATCCAGTACACGCCAAGACCTGCCGGCAGTGTATAACAGAATATTGCCGACATAACAGGCATAGTATATGTCATCATCTTCATAGACGAGCCCATAGGATTTTCCGACATATCCGTCTGCTGTGACGTTGAATTAAATTTGTTTGACAGCTTAACACTTAAAAGCTGTGACGCAGCAGCCAAAAGAGGAATAATAATTGAAATAATTCCACCTGCTGAGCTTGGAGACTGGCTTAAGTTTATTGTAATAAAATCATATGCATTGTCAACCTCAACCTTAATATCCCCTGCCTTCTTTTTATTTTCATCCAAAGAATTTTTTATGGCTGTCCAGTCAGCATTTTTATATTTCTCTATAAGCTTTTTATTATTTTCTTCATCTTCATTTTTTTCTAAAAGCTTTGTCCAGTCTTCCTCTGACATTCCTGAAAAGCTGTTTGCTATAGTCTTTGTTTCATCATATGAAGAAAATATGTCTTCATATATTTTATTAGGTGAAGAAGCCATTGCCTTAAATGCTCCCTCTATGTTTTCAGCAATTTTTTTCTTATCGGCAGAGCCGTCCTTCTCTGCATAATAAGCTTTAAGTACCTCGTCAAGATTACTGTCTTCCTTATCCTTGTCATTGTCAAGCTTATACTTAAGCTCGTCCAACTTATCTAAATCATGCATATATTCTAATGATTCGGAAATGTATGCAGATGAATCATCAAAATATGAGCCTACCTCCGGTATAAATACAGGTATCTGGCTTATAACGCCGTACAATGCCAAAAGTATAGGCATCTGAATAAGCAGCGTAAGACATCCTCCCGTAGGAGACGTGCCATATTTTTCATATATTGCCTGCATCTCCTGATTCATCTTCATCATAGAATCCTGGTCTTTTTTATTCTTATATTTCTTTTGTACAGCCTGTATTTCCGGATTCATAATTGACGACAGCTTTGTAAACTTCTGCTGCTTTATGGTCATAGGCAAAAGTATCATTTTAATAAGAATGGTAAATATTAAAATACATAATCCTATATTTTGTATACCAAACATATCAAAAAACTTAAACAACAGGTTCATTATCATACCTAAAACCTGCGCCACCTGTTTTATAACCGGCAAATTATAACACGATAAAAATATACTAGTCACGTAATTTCCTCCTTATGGAACAGGGTCATATCCACTATACTTTGAAAATGGATGACACTTTAATATTCGTTTCACAGATAATTTTGTACCTTTGAGCGCTCCATATTTTTCTATGGCCGTAAGTGCATACATAGAACATGTTGGCGTAAATCTACAGTGACAATTTCCTTTATAAGGTGATATTGCTTTCCTATAAAATTTAATAATACCAATCAATATTTTTTTCAACTCAAAATTACTCCATTTCACATAGTAAAACTTTCACATATTACTATTAAAACTACATAGAATAAATCAATTTATCAGTTGTTATTATTGACAATTCCATGTAATTTACACAAATGCATAAAGGCGCTTTCTATTTCCTTATAATTTCTGCCTTTTGCTGCAGCCCTGCCGACTACCACTATACTCAGACCACTACTGAGTAAGTTCATATTTAATCTGAAGCTTTCCCGTATGAGTCTTGTAACCCGATGTCTTACCACACTGTTTCCTACCTTTTTACTTACTGATATACCAAGTCTCCGCCGGTTTTCTTCATTCCTTATAGCATACATTACAAGATATTTATTTGCATATGACCTTCCATTATCATATACGTTCTTAAACTCATTGTAATTTTTTAATGAATCAATATTCTTCATAAAAATACCCATGCACACCGCAAATCTGTCTGTAATATTTCCCAAACAGAAAATATTATCTTTCCTGAAAATTGAAGAAAAGACCACATAACTGCGGTCTTATGCTGATAATTGCTTTCTTCCTTTTGCTCTTCTTGCAGCTAAAACTCTTCTTCCGCTGGCTGTACTCATTCTAGCTCTGAAACCATGAACCTTTGACCTTGATTTCTTTTTCGGCTGAAATGTCATCTTCATAATTCTGGCACCTCCTTTTCAAATATGCAATTATGTGATGATAAATCATCACAGAGTAAGACATCTTACATATTATATGAAATAAATATTATTACGTCAAGCTATTTTTTGCACTAATTGTAAATATAATACAGTAGATTTTCAAATTTAGACTTTCATACTTATTCATATAAAACCTTAAGGTAACAGATTTAATTAATTTTTATCCACAAATTATATTTTTTATATATATTTGTACTGTTTTATCCACATTTTGTGGATAAAATGTGGATATGTTTTCTTTTTAAACATTATTACACTATAAAATAGCTTTTTTTCATATAAAAAAATGTTGATAACTATATTATTTATTCCACAATATTCATTTATATTAATATTATTGGCTAATCAATATATTTATTACAGCTTTTTTGAAAATAGGGAAACTCAGAACAACTTTTCATTGAAAAAAACCTTTAAATAGTGTAAAATATTATCGTATATGTGATTTAATAGGATTACTATATATACTTATAGAAATTGGAGTTTACTTATGTTTAATTTTTTAACGCAAAAATGGGAAGAAATATTAGACTTTTTTAAAAAAGAGTTTGAACTTACTGATGTTTCTTTTAAGATATGGATTGAACCCCTTAAAGTTCATTCTGTCAATAATGGTGTCGTAACGCTTCTGGTTAAGGATGACATTATGATGGATTATCTTCAAAAGAAATATTATAAGCCTCTTAAGTTCTCCATACAGGAAGTAACCGGAGAACAGCTTGACTTACAGTTTGTTCATGAAAATAATGCAGATTCCATTAACACATCATCCGACAATTTATATAAAGCATCATATGGCAATGCTGCTCCCATGCTTAATGCAAAGAGACTTGAGGCAAATTTAAACGCTAACTATACATTTGATAATTTTGTCATTGGAAGCAGCAATGAATTCGCCGCAGCTTACGCTCTTGCCGTAGCCGAATCTCCCGGAAAATCATATAATCCGCTTTTTATATACGGAGGCGTTGGTCTGGGAAAAACACATCTTATGCATTCCATTGGAAATTACATTTTAGATGAAAATAATGACGCCAAAATAAGATGCGTTACAAGCGAAACCTTTACTAATGAAGCTATTAATGCCATATTAAGCAAGGACCAGTCTGTTATGACAAACTTCAGGGAAAAATACCGTAACCTTGATGTTTTTCTTATAGACGATATTCAGTTTATTATTGGAAAGGAGCGTTCCCAGGAAGAATTTTTCCACACCTTTAATTCACTATACGAAACAGGTAAGCAGATTGTTATTTCCTCAGACAAATCACCAAAGGAAATAACTACTTTAGAGGAAAGACTCCGCACAAGATTTGAAATGGGACTTACCGTAGACATTTCAGCTCCTGAATATGAAACGCGTATGGCAATCCTTATGAAAAAGGCAGAAATAGAAGGCTATAACATTGATAACGAAATTTTTGAATATATTGCCAATAACATTAAATCAAACATAAGGGAGCTTGAAGGAGCCCTTACAAAAATAGTTGCATTTTCAAGAGTTTCTAAAACTCCTATAAATATTGAGCTGGCAAAGGAAGTGCTTAAGGATATTATATCTCCTGAAGAAAATAAGGAGATTACTCCTTCGCTTATTATAAAAACTGTAGCTGACCATTTTAACATATCACCTGACGATATGTGTTCAAAGAAAAAAAGTCAGGATATAGTTTATCCCCGCCAGATAGCTATGTATCTGTGCCGGATACTCACAGAAACCTCACTTCAAAGTATAGGCACCGCATTAGGCAGAAAAGACCACACCACGGTTATGCATGCCTTAGAAAAAATAGGCAATGAGGTCAAAATAAATGAATCTACAAAAAACACAATAGAGGTAATAAAAAAGAAAATAGTTCCTGAATAAAAAAGTGTCGAACAAGCCGACACTTGCAAATTCAGCAGAGACGAATTTGTGGACTGCATAAAGTAATTTCCTATAGATTTGTTAAATAAATGCATTATAATAGGAAGAAACACATTCCACATATTATTTTGTTTTTATACACAGGACATGCACTTTATAATAAAATCTATTGTGTATTTTACACGGATATGTTTTTTTTAAAACCAGCTTTGTTGATAATTTTACTTTTATCTTAGATAATTTTTTAAGATATTAACATAAATTATCATCCATTATAATCTTTGATTTAAAGACTTTCAGAGGTTATAAACAAAAACACAGCTTATAAGAATACTACTACTAACAAATTAAATTTATATATTTATATATACCAAAAACCGAAAGGAGTTTTTACATGAAGCTTATATGTTCAAAATCAGATTTACTTACAGGTGTCAATATTGTACTTAAAGCAGTTCCTTCAAAAACAACAATGTCAATATTAGAATGTATACTTGTTGACGCTACCGGAAATGATATAAAATTTACTGCAAACGATATGGAACTTGGGATAGAAACCAAGGTTAAGGGTGATATTATATCAAAGGGTACAATAGCCTTAGACGCTAAAATTTTTTCAGAAATTATAAGAAAGCTTCCGGACAATGACGTTATTATAGAAACAGATGAAAATAACAAGACAACCATTACCTGTGAAAAGGCTGTATTTACTATTTCCGGAAAATCAGGCGAGGATTTTTCTTTTCTTCCTGTTATAGAAAAGAACAGATTTATTTATATGTCCCAGTTTACCTTAAAGGAGGTAATAAGACAAACCATATTCTCAATATCGGATAACGATACAAATAAGCTTATGACAGGGGAGCTTTTTGAGGTATCCGGCAATGAATTAAAGGTAGTTTCATTAGACGGCCACAGAATTTCCATAAGAAAGATAGAGCTTAAGGATTCCTTTGACAGCATTAAGGTAATAGTACCTGGGAAAACTTTAAATGAGATAAGCAAAATTTTGTCAGGGGGAACAGAGGATGAGGTAAGAATATTCTTTACAACCAATCATATTGTTTTTGAATTTGATGATACGGTAGTAGTATCAAGGCTTATAGAAGGAGAGTATTTTAAAATAAATCAGATGCTTTCAAGCGATTATGAGACAAAGGTTACCATAAACAAAAAAGAATTTTTAAGCTGTATAGACAGAGCAACCCTTTTAGTAAAGGAGGGAGATAAAAAGCCTATTATTATTAATATAACAGACGGGGATTTACAGCTTAAGATATCTTCTATACTTGGCTCTATGAATGAAAATATTGATATAGAGAAGAATGGAAAGGATATAATGATTGGATTTAATCCAAAGTTTTTAATAGACGCATTAAGAGTTATAGATGATGAAAAGGTAGATATTTATCTTGTAAATCCAAAGGCTCCGTGCTTTATTAAGGACGCAGATGAGAAATATATTTATCTCATATTACCTGTAAACTTTAATGTGGCAAATTAGAAGGGTTTAATTTATGGAAACCATAATTTTAAGAGATGATTTTATAAAGCTGGGACAGGTTCTTAAGGCGGCGGGACTATGCGAATCCGGTACAGATGCAAAGGATGTAATTTTAGAAGGCCTTGTTACGGTAAACGGACAGACAGAAAAAAGACGTGGAAGAAAGCTTTATGACGGCGACATAGTAAGCTTTGACGGCGAGAAAATAAAAATTATTAAGAAATAAAAGCTTATAATTTTTTGGAAAGGCAGGATTTAATGTATATTCAGTCACTTGAGCTAAGCAATTTCAGAAATTACAGCAATTTAAATATTGACTTTGACAATGGGACAAATATTTTATATGGAAATAATGCACAGGGAAAGACAAATATACTCGAATCCATATATCTTGCCGGAACATCCAAATCCCACAGGGCAGCAAGAGATAGGGAGATAATTAAATTTAACGAGCAGGAGGCTCATATAAAGGTTATTATAAAAAAAAACAGTATTCCTGTAAGAATTGATATGCATTTGAAAAAAAACAGGTCAAAGGGTATTGCTGTAAATGGAATTCCCATAAGAAAGGCAAGTGAGATTTTTGGAATATGCAATGTTGTTTTCTTTTCACCGGAGGATTTGAATATAATAAAAAACGGTCCCACAGAAAGAAGACGGTTTATAGATTTGGAGCTTTGCCAGCTTGACAAGGTATATTTACATAATCTTGTAAATTATAATAAAATTATAAATCAAAGAAATAAGCTTTTAAAGGATATTGGCTTTGGAAATGATACAGAGCTTAAAGATACCCTTGACGTATGGGATATGCAGCTTGCAGATTACGGGGCAAGGCTTATTACAAGGAGAAATCAGTTTATATGCGACATAAATGAAATTATATATGGAATACATAGGAAGCTGACAGATAACAGAGAAGAGTTAAATATAAAGTATGAACCGAATATTATTGGCAATAATCTCTATGAGGAGCTTGTAAGGTGCAGAGAAAAGGATTTTAAGCTTAAAAGTACAACGGTAGGCCCT
The DNA here is from genome assembly GCA_910584685.1 of uncultured Lachnospiraceae bacterium. Classification (GTDB taxonomy): domain Bacteria; phylum Bacillota; class Clostridia; order Lachnospirales; family Lachnospiraceae; genus CAG-303. The sequence goes on from CAJUAO010000014.1 coordinate 78,434, forward strand.
CACAGGGATGACATAAGCTTTTTTATAGGAGGCGTAGACCTTAGAAAATACGGAAGCCAGGGACAGCAGAGAACTGCGGCGTTATCCTTAAAGCTTTCGGAAATAGAGCTGGTAAAGCTTATGATAAAGGACATACCTATATTGCTTTTAGACGATGTTTTGTCAGAGCTTGACAGCAGCAGGCAAAGACAGCTTCTTGAAAGCCTGAATAACATACAAACCATAATTACGTGTACAGGCTTAGATGAATTTATAGAAAACAGATTTAGCATAGATACTATTTATGAGGTAATAAATGGAACTGTAAAAAGAAAGGTTTCAACCGGTGCAGAAAAGCAGCACAGAAAAGAGGTAGAGGAATGAGTAATAAAAATAATAATTATGGCGGAGATTCCATACAGATATTAGAGGGACTTGAAGCCGTAAGAAAAAGACCCGGAATGTACATAGGAAGTACATCTTCAAGGGGATTGCATCATTTAGTATATGAGATAGTGGACAATTCTGTGGATGAAGCATTGGCAGGATATTGTACGGAAATAGACGTACAGATAAACGGAGACAATTCAATTACAGTAACTGACAATGGCAGAGGTGTTCCTGTAGAGATTAATTCAAAGACAGGAAGACCTGCAGTTGAAGTAGTTTATACGGTTTTACACGCAGGAGGAAAGTTTGGCGGAGGAGGATATAAGGTATCAGGAGGACTTCACGGAGTAGGAGCTTCCGTGGTAAACGCTCTTTCTGTGTGGCTTGAGGTAAAGGTATATAAAGACGGAAAGATATATATGCAGAGATATGAGCGGGGAAAAATAATGTATGACTTAAAGGTAGTGGGGGAATGTTCGCCTGAGAGAACAGGTACAGAGGTAACTTTTCTGCCTGATGGAAATATATTTGAGGAGACTGTTTACGATTATGACACCCTTAAGACAAGACTAAGAGAAACTGCTTTTCTTACAAAGGGTATAAAAATAAACTTAAAGGACGACAGGGAGGAAAAAAGAGAAAATACCTTTCATTACGAGGGAGGTATAAAGGAATTTGTAACATATTTAAACAAGGGTAAGCAGCCTTTGTATAATGACGTATTATATTTTGAGGGACAAAAGGGAACGGTATATGTTGAAGCCGCGCTGCAGCACAATGATTCTTATACTGAAAATACATATACGTTTGTTAACAATATAACTACTCCTGAGGGAGGCACACATCTTGAAGGCTTTAAGAGAGCATTGACAAAAACCTTTAACGATTATGCCAGAGCGAATAAGCTGCTTAAGGATAGTGAACAAAATCTTGCCGGAGAGGACATAAGAGAGGGACTTACATCTATCATAAGCGTAAAGATAGAAGAGCCTCAGTTTGAAGGACAGACTAAACAAAAGCTTGGAAACAGCGAAGCCAGAGCTGCTGTTGATAGCGTTGTAAGCGAGCAGCTTACTTATTTCCTTGAACAAAATCCGCAGATAGCAAGAATTATATGTGAAAAATCTATTCTTGCGCAAAGAGCCAGAGATGCGGCAAGAAAGGCAAGAGATTTGACAAGAAGCAGAAAAACAGCTCTTGACGGAAACGGACTTCCGGGAAAGCTGGCAGACTGCTCAGATAAAAATCCTGCAAATTGCGAGATATATATTGTTGAGGGAGATTCTGCCGGAGGCTCTGCCAAGACTGCAAGAAACAGAGCTACGCAGGCAATTCTGCCTTTAAGGGGAAAGATATTAAACGTAGAAAAGGCAAGAATGGACAGAATACTTGGAAATGAAGAAATAAAGGCAATGATTACGGCCTTTGGCACGGGTATATATGATGATTTTGATATAGAAAAGCTTAGATATCATAAGATTATAATTATGACGGACGCAGATGTGGACGGAGCCCATATAGCTACGCTTTTGCTTACATTTTTATACAGATTTATGCCTGAGCTTATTAAGCAGGGGTATGTATATCTTGCTACTCCTCCTTTATATCAGATACAAAAAAATAAAAACGTATGGTATGCTTACAGTGATGATGAATTAAATGCTATACTTACTGAAATAGGTAGAGACGGAAATAACAAGATACAGCGTTATAAGGGATTGGGAGAGATGGACGCAGACCAGCTCTGGGATACTACCATGGACCCTGAGAAAAGAATACTCAAGAGAGTACAGTATGAAGATGATATGCAGTCAGAGCTTGATTTAACCTTTACTACTCTTATGGGGGACCAGGTCGAGCCAAGACGTGAATTTATAGAAGCAAACGCAAAGTTTGTGGAAAATCTTTATATTTAAGGAATGGAGGATAAATAAATGGATGAACATATCTTTGATAAGATTCATGATGTGGACTTGAAAAAAACCATGGAAAAGTCTTACATTGAGTATGCTATGAGCGTTATAGCTGACAGAGCCCTTCCTGATGTACGCGACGGCTTAAAGCCTGTACAGAGAAGAATTCTCTATTCCATGATAGAGCTTAACAATGGACCTGATAAGCCTCACAGAAAGTGCGCCCGTATTGTCGGCGATACAATGGGTAAATATCATCCTCACGGAGACAGCTCCATATATGGCGCATTGGTAAATATGGCGCAGGAATGGTCAACAAGATACCCTCTTGTAGACGGACATGGAAATTTTGGCTCTATTGACGGTGACGGCGCGGCAGCCATGAGATATACAGAGGCAAGGCTTAGTAAGGTATCAATGAAATTGCTTGCAGACATAGAAAAAAACACTGTGGATTTTGTGCCAAATTTTGACGAGACAGAGAAGGAGCCTACTATACTTCCGTCAAGATTTCCTAATCTTTTAGTAAACGGTACAAATGGTATAGCCGTAGGTATGGCAACAAATATACCTCCTCACAACTTAAAAGAAACCATAGCTGCCGTAGTTAAAATTATAGATAATAATATAAATGAAAACAGAAAAACAGATATGGAAGAAATTCTTGAGATAATAAAGGGGCCAGATTTTCCTACAGGAGCAACTATTCTTGGAACAAGGGGAATAGAGGAGGCTTATAGAACAGGACGGGGCAAGATAAAAATAAGAGCCGTAACAAATATAGAGACTATGGAAAACGGAAAGTCAAGGATTATTGTTACAGAGCTTCCATATATGGTAAATAAGGCAAGGCTTATAGAAAAGATAGCCGAGCTTGTAAAGGATAAAAAGGTAGACGGTATAACTGCCCTCAGAGACGAATCAAACAAAGAGGGAATGAGAGTAGTCATCGAGCTTAGACGTGACGTTAACGCCAATATTATACTTAAATATCTCTACAAGCATACCCAGCTTCAGGATACCTTTGGGGTTATTATGCTTGCCCTTGTAAACAATGAGCCGAAAATTCTCAATATATGCGATATGCTTGATAATTACCTTCTTCACCAGAAGGATGTAGTTACAAGAAGAACAAAATATGATTTAAATAAGGCAGAGGAAAGGGCCCATATTGTACAGGGACTTTTAATTGCCCTTGATAATATAGACGAGGTTGTAAGGATAATCAGGGCGTCAAGAACAACAGCCGATGCAAAGCAGGCTCTGATGGAAAGATTTAATTTAAGCGAAGCCCAGTCACAGTCAATAGTAGATATGAGACTTCGTACTCTTACAGGCTTAGCAAGGGAAGACCTTGAAAAAGAGTATGTAGAGCTTATGAAAACCATAGATTACTTAAAGTCAATTTTAAGTGACGAAAAAAAGCTTCTTGGCGTAATAAGGGAAGAAATACTTGAAATATCAGAAAAATATGGTGATGACAGAAGAACCTCCATAGGCTATGACGAGGATGAAATAACAATGGATGACCTCATACCTGATGAAAGTACGGTTATAGCCATGACAAATCTTGGATATATAAAGAGAATGACGGTTGACAACTTTAAGTCCCAGCACAGAGGCGGCAAGGGAATAAAGGGTATGCAGACTATCAATGACGATTTTATTGTTGAACTTAAGATGACAACAACACATCATCATATTATGTTTATTACAAATAAAGGAAGGGCATACAGAATAAAGGCATACCAGATACCGGAGGCAGGCAGGACAGCCAGAGGTACTGCAATAGTAAACCTTATAGAAATGAATCCTGATGAAAAAATTACGGCAATGATTTCAATAAAGGACTATAATCAGGGTGGTTTCCTTACAATGGCAACCAAAAACGGTATAGTTAAAAAGACTCCTTTAAGCGAATATATGAATATAAGGCGTAAGGGACTTCAGGCTATTACCTTAAGGGATGAGGATGAGCTTATTGAGGTTAAGGTAGCAGAAAACTCAAATGAGGCGTTTATTATTACTAAATACGGACAATGTATAAGATTTAGTATTAAGGACGTAAGAAAGACAAGCAGAAATTCCATAGGTGTAAGAGGAATAAATCTTGCGCCTAGGGACGAGGTAGTAGCGTTGCAGCTAGATACCCAGGGTAATGATTTGCTTATAGTATCAGAAAAAGGTCTTGGAAAGAGAACTGATACAAATGAGTTTACGGTACAGCACCGCGGCGGCAAGGGTATAAAATGCTACAAGATTAATGAAAAAACCGGAAATGTAATAGGAGTAAAGGCTGTTAAGAATGAAGATGAGATAATGCTTATTACTACGGAGGGCATAATTATCCAAATGCCTGTTTCAGACATATCCGTTCTTGGAAGAATTACGTCAGGCGTCAAACTTATAGATATAGAAAAAGGAAGCGATATAACGGTAGCCTCCATAGCAAAGGTAAGAAATAATCCTGACGAGGGAAAGGATGAGTTTGATTACGACGAAGAATACTTTGAGGAGATTTCTGACGCAGAGGATAACCCTGAAGAGGAATTTCCAGAACAAGATATAAATAATGAGTAGAAGACACTCATTGGGTAAAAATCATTCATTGAATAAAAGCTCATTAAGAATAATTAGCCGGACGAAGATAATTTGTCTGGCTAATTGTTCAAATATAACAGTGTATTGAAAGGCATGGTAAAAAAATTGAAGGAAAAATTAAAGAAAATTATGATACAGGGCGGTTTTGCAGTAATAATTGCAGTTGTTGCAATGTCTCTTTATCTTACTGCCTTATTTTTTGCAAATAAATATTTTGAAAAGTCAACGCAGCCTGCCAGTGTGGCAATAAATGAAAACGGGGAAATATATCTTAAGGGATTTGAAAAGGAAAAGGATGAAAAAATATATATAATGTGGGAAACAGATGCCGGAAGCATAGAGCCTGTCAATGAAAATGATATATTTAAAGCCCAGCAGGAAAATAAGAATAACAAAAAATATGCGGTAAATACAAATTATAATGAAGCCATAAGATGGAGCTGTAAAGATGCAGACGGATACAATTATGAGGCAGCTACCATAAGGGCAATAGTATACAGCTTTGATGAGGCTGTAAATAAAGACGTATACTATATGGGAACATATGTAAATGAGTACAGGATTACAGTGGAAATGGACGGAGAAAAAATAAAGAAAACAGATGCAAGATATTTTGGAAATCCTGTAAGAGCAGAAAGCGGCGCAGACTGGAATCAAATATATATATTAGAAGAAAAGGAGGAAACTATCACATACAGATACAGAACGGGAAATAAAATAGATGACGAAAATATTGTTCTCTGCTTTGAATCAGATAATAATATATTGTCAGAGACTGATTATGAAAAGGGAATGTATTACTGTGAAATAAAAAAGGATAATTCAAATAAGGAAAGCTTATATGGAGTAACGAATATAACTGTAAGTAAAAAGGATATAAATGCCAGCTTAAATGAAGGTAAAGACAGCATTTATATAGAAGCCTTTCTTGTAAGTGAGAAGGTTTACAACAGCGCGGTAAAGGGAACAAAAATAAATGATGAAAGTAAGCATAATAAAGCAGTAATTTATATACCGGCTGAGGATTAGGATAATCATTATATAAAACAATTAAAAAGGTAGATAAATGTTTTTAATAAATAGTAACTTGTGGAGATAATTTATGAGCAAATGGAATCAGGAAGCTGAAAAAATAATGATTGAGCGTTTTGGAAGGGATACGATTATAGCGTTATCAACAGTAAAAGATAATATACCATATGTAAGATATGTAAATGCTTATTATGAGAATGGCGCATTTTATATTATTACATATGCTCTTTCAAATAAAATGAAACATATTGAAAATAATTCTAATGTTGCCATTGCCGGCGATTGGTTTACAGCCCATGGAAAAGGTGTCAATATGGGTTATTTTGGAAAAAAAGAAAATGTTGTAATTTCCGATAAACTGAAAAAAGCTTTTGCACAATGGATTGATAACGGACATAATAACTTTGATGATGAAAACACTGTAATTTTATGTGTAGAATTAACAGATGGACTGTTATTTTCACATGGAACAAAATATGAATTTTAGACTGTAAATAAAACTTGCAGTTTATTGAAAAAATATTTTTAAAAGTTTATTTAAAAGGAAAAAATTGTATTTGACAAAAGACTATATATTTAGTATAATACTACATGCGTCAATAAGCGGAATAAAAAATTGATGCAAAAGCGATGGAAATCGCTTACAATATTATTAATAAAATATTGTTTATTTAATTCGGAGAAATACTCAAGAGGCCGAAGAGGCGCCCCTGCTAAGGGTGTAGGTCGTTCACGCGGCGCGAGGGTTCAAATCCCTCTTTCTCCGTTTTTTTATGCCTTTTTTTAGTAAATTTTAACTTGTTTCTGAAATTATGTGTCCATGAAAATAAATTTATTAAATATAAATATTTTGAGTTTCCCCATTTTAAAAATTTAACTTATAGCGGTTAAGCAATAATGACACGTGCAGTTTTTCTTATATGCAAATATATTTATTATATTTTAATTTTATGTGGTGTAAACACTTTTCCTAAAAGACATTTTTAATAAAGAAGGAAAAAAATAAAAAAACAGGTTGACAACATAAAATAAAAGTTGTATACTGTACAAGCTGTCGCAAGAAATCTTCTTAAACAGCTAAAAATCAGCAAAGTAAATATATAATAATGAATTTACGGTTGTTGAATTTTTAATTACTAAAAAAAATAAAAAAAGTTGTTGACATTCATATAAAAACGCGGTATACTATTTAAGCTGTCGTTAAGAAATCAGCAGCAGAAAAGGTGTCAAAGCCAATCAGGCGTTAGACACAAAGACGAACCTTTGAAAACTGAATTATAAACCATCCCTG
>CAJUAO010000015.1 GCA_910584685.1 uncultured Lachnospiraceae bacterium
ATCCCGTATGCTTAAATTATTTATACGGATTAAATACGGATTAATATATCAAAAGCATAAATATCAAATTAAAAAATGTAACTTTCTCCCAATGAGGGGCTTAAGAAAAAAGGGAACTTGGGGCGGCAGGTCGGCTTGGGAAGGGAGTTATATATTTTTTTAAAGCATTGAGAAAAGGGTTAGAAATTCATCAAGGGAATACCGTCAGCTTCTTAGCGTAGAGCGTCTGTCTGAGCAGGGGGCTTGCTTTTCAGCCCCTTGCGAGTTACGCTCGCAGCTTGGAAGGTGGCGGTATTCCCTTGATAGAATTTCTTCCTCTTTTCGAAGCTTTAAAAAGATATATAACTCCCTTCCCAAGCCGACCTGCCGCCTCAAGCTCCCTTTATTCTTAAGCCCCGGACAACATGAGAGCAAATTTATTTTCAAGTGTACAAATTAATATTTTATGCAAGTCTTGGTCAATTTTGGATAAAATGTACATTAAGTCCCTAAGGGGGTAGAAATCGAAAATAAATTGTGATAAGTTCATAAAGGAAGGAAAAAGGAGGTTACCCATGAAAGAATATTATCCTTTAACAGCAGCGCAGAAAATGCATTACAGCTGGATTAAAAATTACGGAACACAGCAGGTATCAGGAGTCAGTGTTGTAGCATCCCTAAAATCGCCCCTTGATTTTGGTTTGTTAAAAAAATGTATCCAGTTAGAATTTGAGCGTTATGGCTGTATGAGAGTACGCTTTACAAAGCCTGATGAAAAAGGAGAAATAAAGCAGTATATTGTAAAAAATGATACAAGAGATATTCCCCTTAAGGATTTAACCGGCATGAGCATGGCTGATGCAGACAGGCTGATGCAGCAGTGGGCATATGAGACCTTTGACGGAGATGATATACCATTGTGCGATATATCAATGGTAAGGCTTCCTGAAGGCTATAACGGATTTTTTGTTCATATGGACCACAGGCTTATTGATTCCTGCGGGCTGGTGGTAATGATTAACGATTTAATGCAGCTCTACGCGCATTTTAGATTTAAATCTGACTATCCGAAGGATTTGGCAGATTATAAGGAGGTACTTGTAAAGGATTTACAAAAGGCAAATAATGAAAAACGGTTTGCTAAGGATAAGAAGTTTTGGGACGCACAGCTTGACGAGCTGGGAGAGCCGCTTTATTCCGACATACAGGGACCGTCAGTTCTTGAGGAGGCAAGAAAGCTTCATGGAAATAAAAATTTAAGAGCCGCCGATATTGAAATGAAAGATTTATTTGTGGAGGTAAAGGATTACTGTCTGGAGCCTGAGCCTACAAGAAATTTGATAGATTTTTGCATGAATCATCAGCTTTCCATGACAAATCTTCTGCTTCTGGGAATAAGGACATATTTATCAAAGGTAAACAATGGGCAGGAGGATATTACTATTGAGAATTTTATCTCAAGACGTTCAACACATGACGAGTGGACGTCAGGGGGCAGCAGAACAATTATGTTCCCTTGCAGAACGGTGATTCCTGCGGAAATGGAATTTCTGGCAGCCGCCTATGAAATCCAAAATATACAAAATAAAATATATATGCATAGTAATTATGACCCTGCCCTCATTGAGGAAGAGATGAGAAAGCGTTATAATACGCCGGAAAATACAGTCTATGAAAGCTGTTATCTTACATACCAGCCGATGCCTGTTAAGATGGATAATCCATATCTTAAGGATATTCCACAGCATTCAAAATGGTTTGCTAATGGTGCGGCAACAAAGAAGATGTATTTAACGGTATCTCATACGGAGAATGGAGGAATGAATTTTTCCTTCCACTATCAGACCGCTCATTTGGATGAGCATGATATGGAGCTGTTATATTACTATATGATGCGTATTCTTTTCAAGGGAATTGCGGAGCCGGATATGAGTATAGGTGAAATTATGAGACAAGTATAAAAAAGTGCCAAGAGCTTTAGCTCTTTGGGCTTTAGCTCTTTGGGCTTTAGCTCTTTGGGTTTTAGCTCTTTGTAAAACCAATTTGCGGCTTATTATGAAATAAAATTATAATAAAATTTATTTTTTGGAGGAAAAGTTATGACACAGGAAATGCAGTTTAAGGAGATAGTAGCGCAGTATTGTCAGGTGGAGCCGGAGGAAATGACAAATGATATGAGATTTAGAGAGGATTTGGGCTTTACATCACTTGATTTTATGTCATTTTTGGGAGAACTGGAGGATACCTTTGACGTTGAACTGGAAGAGGAGGATGTTGTTCAGGTTCTCACAATAGAAGAGGCCCTTGAGCTTCTTGAAAGATTGCAGCAGGAAGCATAGATTATTGCCGCAGAAACATAAATGTCTGCCACGGCAGCATATATACCTGCCGCAGAAACATATATGCGCAAAAAATGCGCAGAAAAGAGGATAATTATGGAAAAGCTTATTAGAGATATATTGGAAGAAAGTAAAAAGAATTATTCGGAAATAAAGGCTGTAAAGTGGCTGAAAAAAAAGGAAATTCTTGAGAGAAGCTACGGTGAGCTTATGGATAACGTTGAAGCAATAAGAAACGGTTTGCTTACAGAGGGCTATAAGGGTAAGCATATAGCTCTTATAGGAACAAGCTCTGTAGAATGGATTGAAAGCTATTTGGGTATTATTACAGGCAGCATTGTTGCCGTGCCTCTTGATGCAGGTCTTCCGGCAGAGGATTTAATCGAACTTATAAACCGCTCGGATTCGGAAGCGCTGTTTTTAAGTCCAAAGAACATATCTCTTTTAGATGAAATTTTGGCAGAGTGCCCGAAGCTTAAGAAAATCTGGCTCCTTCAGGATGAAAAACCGGAGGTATCAAATGAAAAGACAGTATCCCTATTAGAACTGAAGAATACTCCAAAAAATGATGATGCAGCTTTAGACAGACCGTCTCCGGAGGATATAGCAACAATTATTTTTACCTCAGGAACAACAGGAAAAAGTAAGGGAGTTATGCTGACTCAAAGCAACCTTGCAGCAAACGTAGAGGCTGTGAATTACCATGCAGAGCCGGGAACGGTAATGCTTAGCGTGCTTCCTGTTCATCATGCGTTTTGTCTTGTTATGGACTGGTTAAAGGGATTTTCCCTTGGTGCAACCGTATGTATAAATGACTCCCTTCTGCATATGGTAAAAAATATGGGTGTATTTAAGCCGGAAGTCATGCTTATGGTGCCATTAATGGTTGAAACAATTTATAAGAGACTTTCTGCCGCAGGTCCTCTTATTCCTAAAAAGCTTTTAGCGGCAAAGGTGTTTGGAGGAAGGCTTAAGATAATATTTACAGGCGGAGCCCATCTTGACCCGTTTTATATTGATAAGTTTGCCGAATATGGGATAAATGTTCTTGAGGGTTATGGCATGTCGGAATGCTCGCCTGTTATAAGTTCAAATCTGCCTGACGATTATAAGGCAGGCTCCATAGGAAGACCTCTTTCAAATGTGGAAATTTCTTTTGAGGATGGGGAGATTTTAGTTAAGGGCACCAGTGTAATGAAGGGATACTATAAGATGCCGGAGGAAACAGAAGAAACCTTAAAGGACGGATGGCTTCATACGGGAGATAAGGGATATCTTGACGAGGACGGCTTTCTGTTTATTAACGGACGCGTTAAAAATCTGATTATCCTTTCCAACGGAGAGAATATTTCACCGGAGGAAATTGAGAATAAATTAGCCTTGGGCAAACTGGTAGGCGAGGTTATTGTGACAGGAGAAAATAACGGACTTACCGCAAGAATTTATCCTGACCAGGATATTGTATCATCAAAGCATATGAGTGAAGAAAAGATTAGGACAGAGCTTCAGGCGTTTTTGGATAAATATAATAAAAAGCAGCCGTCATATCGTCAGATTACAGGACTGGTCGTAAGAAAAAATCCGTTTATTAAAAGCTCAACAAAGAAAATTAAAAGGCAGGAGGCCTTGATTGACGAGGCATAGGCTCTCTACGACATAAAAGGGAGCATGCCTGTTATAAAAGCCTGTGTAAGAATATCGGCGATTACCTCCGGTGAAACCTTAAAATTTTCCACGCTCCATTTGTGCAGCACTCCAATGGTGCTGCCAATGGTGCAGGCAACCATATAAGAAAATTCCTCCCTGCTGTGAATGGAAGGAGATGAATTTTGCATAACCGTTCCCACATAACGGTGAAACATGGTCATGGTCTTTTCAAAAAATGTATCCCCTCTTGGGCTTCGAAGAAGGTTTGCCAAAAAAGGATTAGTCATAGTATAATTACAGATAGCCATAAAATATGATTTGCATACATCTTTGTCATTTTTCGGGTGAAAGGTTTCCATAAGGGAAAATATATCATTAACAGTCTTATCCTCAATGGCAGTTACAAGAGCAGGAATATTTTCATAGTGATTATAAAAGGTGCTTCGCACAATTCCTGCTTTCTTTATTACATCGGACACAGTTATTTTATCTAAATCTTTTTCCTTTAAAATTAAAAAAAACGCATCATAAATAGCTTCGTCAGCTACATTATATCTCTCATCCTGAATATCGTTATTCATAGTAATCTCCTTACATGCTTCAGTTTTAATAAAACTATAGTGCCATATTTTTGTGCTGCTTTTTACACATAACCGGTTTACAAAGCAAACTTATAAGGCTTGACTTAACTGATATCATTATAGCACAAATTTATGGAAAAACAAATTATATGTTAATGCAAAAACGCCGATGCATAGGGCGGAAATTTACAGCATAGCTTATAAAAAACAGTGACTAAACGGTAGAAATATGGACAGTCAAAAAAAAGAAAATCTGTTAAATCTTGCCCTTGACGCAACGCCTCAGGAGCGGGAAAAATCTGTTAATCTTTCGGTAGGCTATAACAGTATTGATAAAATGTGGAATCTAATAGTAAAATACGTTAATAATCTTGACAGTGTAAGAGCTCTGGGAGCAGAGGCATATGAGCTTTTAAACAATTATGCCATACTTACGGTGCCTGAAGGTCTTGTAGACACCGTAGCGGCTTTAGATGAAATTATTTTTGTAGAAAAGCCAAAGCGGTTAAATTTTGCTATAGTAAACGGACGGGCAGCCTCATGTATATCAGGCGTTCAGGAGGGAGTAAACGGCTTATATGGAGAAGGCTGTATAGTTGCAGTAATAGACAGTGGTATAGATTATGCAAATGAGGTTTTTAGAAACAAGGATGGCAGTACAAGAATCATTGGTCTGTTAGACCAAAGGGAGGGTGCGTTTTACACGGAGGAGCAGATAAACGAGGCGTTAGAGCATAATAATCCGGTAGAGCAGCAGCAGGTAGTTAAAAGCGTTGACACCTCAGGACACGGAACAGGAGTTGCCGCCATTGCAGCAGGAAATTTTGCGCAGGATAAATCAGCTAATCTGGGAATTGCAACAAGAGCTTCTATACTGGCGGTAAAGCTTGGAGTACCTCTTACAGATTCATTTCCAAGGACAAGTGAGCTTATGCAGGCAATAGATTTCTGCGTAAGATTTGGAATGGAAAGGAAAATGCCCGTTGCTATTAATATTAGCTTTGGAAATACATATGGCTCCCACGACGGGACTTCGCTTCTCGAAACCTATATAGATGAGGTATCGGGAGTGGGAATAAATACAATAGTAATAGGAACAGGCAATGAGGGAGCGGCGGCAGGGCATACATCAGGGCGTGTTGAAAATAACAGAACTGAAATAATAGAGCTTGCAGTTGGAAACTACGAGCCAGCCTTAAATGTTCAGATATGGAAAAGCTATGTGGATATATTTGATATAGAAGTAGTGGTACCGTCAGGAAGAAGCATTTTAATATCGGGGGAGGCTGCCGGCACCTACAGATATAGAACGGATATGACGGAGCTTCTTGTGTATTATGGTGAGCCGTCGCCCTTTAGCCAGTATCAGGAAATATATATAGATTTTATTCCACGGGAGCTTTATATTACGGAGGGAATATGGCAGATAAGACTCCACGGAAGAAGAATTGAACTGGGAATATATGATTTATGGCTGCCGTCTTACAGTAACCTGAACGGAAGCCGTTTTGTAAGGCCTACTCCTGAAACCACCCTTACGATTCCCTCAACGGCAAGAAAGGTTATATCAGTAGGAGCCTACAATTCCTATAACGGCTCCTATGCCGATTTTTCAGGGAGAGGCTTTGACCGAACCGGAGGAATCATTAAGCCGGAAATAGTAGCTCCGGGAGTAAATATAGAAACGGCGGCAGTAGGGGGAGGAAGAATAACCGCAAGCGGAACCTCCTTTGCCACTCCTTTTGTCAGCGGAGGCGCGGCCCTTATGATGGAATGGGGAGTAATAAAAGGGAATGACGCTTATCTGTATGGAGAAAAGGTAAAAGCGTATATGATAAGGGGAGCAAGGCAGCTTGCAGGAGAGACGTCTCCATCGAAAAAAACAGGGTGGGGAGCTTTTTGTATAAATTTTCTTTAGGTGAAAAATATTTTAATAATTGTAAATAGTTGTAAATAACATAATTTAAGGCAAAAATAGCATTTTTTTATTAAGTTAAATATGCTATAATAACTTAGTACGTTATGCTTAAGGATATGTTACACAAAGGAGAGACGTTTATGCAAATAGCAATCTGTGACGATTGTATGGAGGATGCCCGGTATCTGAAAAAACTTTTGGTAGGGCATGTGGTTAGCATCTATTCCAATGGGAATAGTCTTTTACAAGATATAGAAGATAAAAAATACAAATATGACTTGTATCTTTTAGATATATTTATGGATGAATCCATGAATGGGCTTGAGCTTGCAGAAAGACTGTGCGAAGTTCTTAAGGCATCTAAAAAGGACGCCCTTATCTGTTTTGTTTCTGCCAGTGATGATTTTTACAGGGAGGCGTATGACCTGTATGCGCTTCAGTATCTGATAAAGCCGGTGCAGGAGGAAAATATAAAAAAGCTTATTCAAAAAGTAGAAAAAATTATTAACACAGACAGTGAGAAAAAGCTTATTTACTCATGGTGGGGAAAAACAGGAATGATTCCCTACGGAAAGGTCCGCTATATCAGCAGCAGGGGGCATACGCTTTCTATCTGCTGTACAAACGGAAATGTACAGGAAAGCACGGGAAAGCTGAATGATTTGGAAAATCAGGTATGCGGGAATGTATTTATGAGATGCCATCAAAGCTTTATAGTTAATATGTACCATGTGGAGAGCTTAAAGGGCATGGATTTAATAATCTCAGGGGAGCAGATTCCCATATCGAGGCGGTACTATGCACAGATTAAAAAAAGGTATCAGGAGATACTGTTTGAGGAGGTAGACTGATAATATGACAATACTTAGGGATTTATCCATTATATGGTCCCTGTTTCATATATTGATTTTATTTTTGATGCTGTATCGTTCACGTTATTCACGGAAAAAAACATATATTCTTACGGGAATATCAATGGGAATATTGATTGTTATCAATGTGACGGGACTGATACTTTATGGAGCAGATATAATGGGAAAGATTTTTATATTAACCTGCACCATTCCCAGCCTTATTTTCTTCTGGCTTATATCAAAGGACAGAAAAGCAAGGTTTTTCTTTACATTCTGTATGGCGGATACGGTTGCGTTATGGATTATTGTGGTGACAAATGTGGCGGATTATTATTTTGGGAAGGAACAGTATATTCTTATGTTTATAGGAAGGCTTTTGCTGTTTCCTCTTGTGGAATGGATCGCATTCCGATATATAAGAAAGCCCTACATGGAGCTTCAGGCAGCAGTGTCCCACGGATGGGGGATATTTGCAGTGATGACAGCTCTTTATTATATTTTGATTGTTGTCATATCAAATTTTCCTGCAATTATTACTTCAAGGGAGCAGGAGCTTCCCGCTTTTCTTTTGGTGCTTGTATTGATGCCAATGACGTATGCCACAATGTTTGCGTCTCTGTACCATCAGCTTTTGCTATACCGAAAGCAGCAGAATGAATACATTCTCATAGAGCAGAAAAATATGCTGGAGGCGCAGCTTGACAATCAGCAGAGTATACGCAGGATGAAGCATGATATGAAAGGCTATGCCGCCACACTTTCAGGCTTGCTTGCCGAGGGAAAGACAAAGGAGGCGTTATCGTACTTAAAGGGCGTAGAGACAAAAATGGATATCCAGTCAGGACAGTTCTGCGCTAATCCATATATTAACGGTGTGTTCGTACACTACGCCGGAAAATTTGAGAAAATAGCCGCAGAATTTAGTACGGACATTTTGCTGGGAGAGGAGCATCTGCCGTATATGGAGTTGTGTCAGATACTTTCCAACGGGCTGGAAAATGCTTATGATGCCTTAAAGGGAATCAGCATAGAGAAACGAAAGGCTTCGGTGCAGGTGAAATATAATAGAAATTATTTGCTTATAAGAATTAAAAATTGCTGCAGGGATGATTTGTATGTGGAGAAAGGAACGATTCCCCATACGGATAAAGAGGGGAGAGACCATGGCTTTGGACTTGCCACGGTGTCGGAGTGTGCAGAGAGGCTTGATGGGGAAATGCTTTGTTATACAGACAATAAGAATTTTGTACTTGACGTGATGGTTTCACGGGGGGCTTTTTGAAAATACGGGATAACTCCAAAAAATTTTAATCAGTGAGGATTTTTAGTCCCCTGTAGAGCCAAATCCGCCTCCGCCTCTTACGGTGGCGCTTAATTCATCAGCTTCAATAAAATTAGCCGTAAGAAAAGGAGTAATTACAAGCTGCGCAATTCTGTCGCCATAGCCAACTGTTTTTGCCTCACCTGAGTGATTGTGAAGCGCAACCATAATTTCACCTCTGTAGTCGGCATCTATAACGCCAACCTTATTGGCAGGAGCAAGGCCCTGCTTACATGATAAGCCGCTTCTGGCATATACAAGTCCTGCATATCCTGCCGGTATCTCTATGGAAAGCCCCGTTTTAATAAATGCAGTTTCACCGGGATTAATTGTGACAGGCTCATTAAGACAGGCATAAAGGTCTGCTCCGGCGGAATACTCGGTGCCGTAAGACGGGATAATAGCGTTCTGGTTAAGCTTTTTAATATTTACATTCTGTTTCATATGTGTTCCCTTCTGTACAGTTAATCAAATTATTAATATACAATTTTATCGTAATCTCCCTGAGACAAATCGTATAAAACAACACTGCCTGCATCAAGAGATTTTTTTACATCAATAGTACGTTGATTTGACGAGCCTTTAAATCTAAGGGATAAATCCTTAAGCTCCTCTACAAACCTTCCGTCTACAATTACGTCAATATAGGACAAAAGCTCAGGAGTTTCAGGATATTCCTTCATCATTCGGCTAATTACATCCTTTTCAAAATCATATCCCGTAAAGCACCATATGGTCTTTTTTGGGCATCTACTGCGGAGCTGCCTAAGCAGGGGAAGAAGCCCCTGCTGATTTACATGCTCAAGCGGCTCTCCCCCAAGAAGTGTAAGTCCCCTTATATGCTCGTCGCTTATATAATCAATAATATAGTCAATTTCCTTTTGGGTAAAGGGATTCCCATAATTAAAATCCCACGCCTCCTCGTTAAAGCAGCCCTTACAGTGATGAGTACAGCCGCTTACAAAAAGAGACATTCGTATTCCGGGCCCATTTGCCACATCCATTTTTTTTATTGAAGCATAATTCATATATTCATCCTCGATTCCCCGCTATCATTAACCTTATAAAAAATCTCAAAAGCACAGCATAATATCGAACTGCCAAAAATTCGGCAGAGCCGAATTTGCAAGTCTCGGCTTTAGACGAGACTTTTTACATATGAAGCACTCTTGAATTTATCTCCTTTGTCTTTCCTACATTCCAGAAATTTTCTCCCAAGTATCCGCAGGTACGTCTTGTTACGTTCATTTTGTTCTGGTCCTTATTGTGGCATTGCGGACATTCCCATTCAAGGTTGTCATTTATAATGATTTCACCGTCAAAGCCGCATACATGACAGTAATCGGATTTTGTATTAAACTCTGCATACTGGATATTTTCATAAATAAATTTTACAACCTCCTCAAGGGCTTCAAGATTGTTCTTCATATTTGGAATTTCCACATATGAGATGGCTCCACCGCTGGATATAACCTGAAACTGGCTTTCAAACTTAAATTTTTCAAATGCGTCTATATGCTCTCTCACATCTACATGGTAAGAGTTTGTGTAATATCCCTTATCCGTTATGTCAGGAATATCTCCAAAGCGCTCCTTGTCAATGCGCGCAAAGCGGTAGCAGAGGCTTTCAGCCGGAGTGCCGTATAATCCAAAGGCAATTCCTGTATTTTTCTTCCATGAGTCAGTGGCGTTGCGAAGTCTGTTCATAACCTTAAGGGCAAATTCAAGTCCCTTTTCTGTAGTATGGCTTTCGCCGGTCATAAGCTTTGTCACCTCATAAAGACCTATATAGCCAAGGGATATGGTAGAATAGCCGTTGTGCAGAAGCTTGTCTATAGTTTCGCCCTTTTCAAGCCTTGCTATGGCGCCGTACTGCCAGTGAACAGGACTGACGTTAGACAGTGTTCCCTCAAGGGCCTGATGGCGGCACATAAGAGCCTCAAAGCAGAGAGCCAGCCTTTCCTCAAGCAATGGCCAGAATACCTCCTCGTCTCCATCGGCTATAATGCCAATCTGAGGAAGATTAATGCTTACAACGCCCTGATTAAATCTGCCTTCCCACTTATATTCGCCGTTTTCATCCTTCCATGGACTTAAAAAGCTCCGGCAGCCCATGCATGAGAATACGTTTCCTTCATAATTTTCACGCATTTTTTTTGCGGAAATATAGTCAGGATAAAGGCGCTTTGACGAGCATTTAACGGCAAGCTTTGTTATATAATCATATTTGCCTCCCTTAAGGCAGTTATTTTCATCAAGGACATATATAAGCTTTGGAAAAGCAGGCGTAACATAAACCTCCTTTTCATTTTTTATACCCTGAAGACGCTGCTTTAATATTTCCTCAATAATCATAGCAACCTCTTCCTCATACTCATAGCCGTCCTCTATATACATAAACAATGTGACAAAAGGAGACTGTCCGTTTGTAGTCATAAGTGTATTTATCTGATACTGGATAGTCTGAACGCCTGATTTAAGCTCGGAATAAAGCCTGTCCTTTACAAGGGAATCAATCATCTCCTTAGACAGCTTATCGCCGTACTCCTCCTCATAATGCTTCTTATATTTATCCCTGTTTAGCCTTAAGTATTTTCCAAGATGCTTAATATCTACAGATTGTCCGCCATACTGGCTGCTGGCTACAACGGAAATAATCTGAGTCATAACCGTACAGGCAACCTGAAAGCTTTTAGGGCTCTCAATAAGCTTTGAATTTACAACAGTACCGTTATCAAGCATATCTCCTATGTTTATAAGACAGCAGTTAAAGATGCTTTGAAGAAAATAATCGGCGTCATGGAAATGCAGTATACCCTGTTCATGGGCCTTAGAAATCTTTTCTGGCAGGAGTATTCTTTTAGTTAAATCCTTTGATACCTCTCCGGCAATAAGGTCTCTCTGGGTAGAGGCAATAATGGCGTTTTTATTTGAGTTTTCCTCCATTACATCCTTGTTGCTGTTTTTAATAAGACTCATAATAGAATCGTCAGTAGTATTTGCCTTTCGGACAAGCTCTCTTGTATATCTGTATTTTATATAGGATTTGGCAAGGGTATATTTCTTTTCAGCCATAAGCTTTTCTTCGATTATGTCCTGAATATCCTCCACCTGCATGGTGTTTAAGCCTCTTGCCTCAATGGAAGCAACTATATTATATATTTTGTCCTCGCTTATTCTGTCTGAGCTGTCCACCCCATCGTTTGCCTTCTGAATGGCAACAAATATTTTGTTTCTGTCATATTCGGTCATTCTGCCGTCACGTTTAACTACCTTCATAATAATCCTCCATATTTTTTATCATTAAAAAATCTATTCTATAAAATGCATTTTATATAAGTATAATTTAAAGATTACATATTATATATTGTAATTTGTAAAAAATAGTTTTTTAGGTACGGTATTCAGTATAGCATATCTATATATGTTTGTCCACTAAATAATGTGATGTTTTTTCTTTTGAACACAAGATATTGTGGTTGGGCTGAGCGTGTCAGGCAGCGTCAAAGCCGTGTATTTTAAAGAATATTAAAGAAATGGTAATAAAATGTTACGTAAATATTCGGAATATTCTTAATTTACAATATAAAATCTGACAATATATAATTGCTTACATCAAGTCCTTTTTTAGTCAAAGAGACAAGGTCATTTTTTATAACCATAAGTCCGTTTTTAAGGTGCTTATCAATAACACTGCCATATACCTCATACAAGCTTTTTCCAAATGCGTCAAAAAAGCCATTAATACTCACACCCCTTATCTTACGCAGACCAAGATACATATATTCAGCCATTTCGTCAGCTCTGGACAGAATAATAAGCTCACTATTGTCTATAAGTTTATCTATGTAATAGGAAGAAAAAGGTGTATTGGCAGATGAATTGTTTATTTCAATATATTTTTTTATGTCTGAGATATTTTTAAAGCGAATATTATTTATAAAGGAAGCGGCGCCAATGCCAAAGCCAAGGTAATTTAAACGGCTCCAATAGCCGAGATTATGTCTGCATTCAAAGCCGTATCTTGAATAATTTGATATTTCGTACCTGTTAAGTCCTTTAGTCTCCAAAAGCTCACAGGTCATATAGTACATTTCTCTTTCCGTGTCCTCGTCAGGAAGCGGAGCAAAGCCCCGGTCAGGATTGTAACTGTTGTATATATTAAAAAATTCAGTTCCTTCTTCAATAATAAGACTATATGCGGAAATATGTTCAGGCTCAAATGAAAGCGCCTTTTCTAAGGTTTTTTTGTATGATAAAACAGTCTGTCCCGGAAGGGCAGACATTATGTCTGTATTAATGTTGTTGAAGCCTGCTTTTCTGCCATTTTTAAAGCTTTCGGCAAAGTCCTCATAGGAGTGTATTCGTCCAAGGGCCTTTAGCTCATTTGGCTCTGCTGACTGGAGGCCTATGCTTAAACGGTTAATGCCGATACAATGATAGTCTGAGAACTTTGAAGGGCTTACGGTGCCGGGATTACATTCAACAGTAATCTCGCAGTCATCCGAAAGCTCAAAGGAGTCATGCAAAGCAGACATAAGCTGATAAATATACTTTGACTTTAAAATAGAAGGAGTGCCTCCTCCAAAAAAAACGGAGGAAATAAGCGCCGGCGCAGGGCATGATTTTCCGTACAAATGTCCGTATGCCTTAATTTCATTTGTAAGAGCGTTAACATATGCTTCTTTAAGGACTTCATCAGCGGAAAATGACAGAAAATCGCAGTAATTACATTTTTTTGCACAAAAGGGGATATGAATATATATCCCCATAGTTATTCTAGTTTTCATCAAGCTTAAGCACGCTCATAAATGCTTTCTGAGGTATTTCCACGTTTCCTATCTGGCGCATTCGCTTCTTTCCCTCCTTCTGTTTTTCAAGAAGCTTCTTTTTACGTGTAATATCTCCGCCATAGCATTTTGCAAGAACATCCTTTCTCATTGCTTTAACGGTTTCTCTGGCGATTATCTTGCTTCCGATAGCAGCCTGAATAGGAATCTCAAACAGGTGTCTTGGAATTTCCTCCTTAAGCTTTTCGCACATTTTTCTTCCCCGCTCATAGGCGGTATCAGCGTGAACAATAAATGAAAGAGCGTCAACCTCCTCCTTATTTATAAGAATATCAAGCTTTACAAGATTTGACTGCTCATATCCCTTAAGCTCATAATCAAAGGAAGCGTATCCCTTTGAGCGTGACTTAAGCGCGTCAAAAAAGTCATATATTATTTCGTTTAGAGGAAGCTCATATTTTAAGAGAGCCCTTGTTCCTTCAATATAATCCATAGAAACATATTTTCCCCGGCGCTCCTGGCACAGCTCCATAATAGCACCTATAAACTCGCTTGTAACCATAATTTCTGCAGAAACCACAGGCTCCTCCATAAATTCAATCTCAGAAGGGTCAGGAAGGTTGGAAGGGTTTGTAAGCTCTATTACAGCTCCGTCAGATTTGTGTACCTTATATATAACGCCGGGAGCAGTAGTAACAAGGTCAAGATTATATTCCCTCTCAAGTCTCTCCTGTATAATCTCCAGATGAAGAAGACCTAAGAAACCGCACCGGAAGCCAAAGCCCAAGGCAATGGAGGTTTCAGGCTCATAGGAAAGAGATGCATCGTTAAGCTGCAATTTTTCCAAAGCATCCCTAAGGTCCGGGTACTTTGCGCCGTCGGCAGGGTAAAGACCGCAATAAACCATGGAATTAACCTTCTTATAACCAGGCAGGGCTTCGTCGCAGGGCATGTCGGAATTTGTTATAGTGTCGCCTACGGTAGTATCCCTGACATTTTTAATGCTGGCGGTAATATATCCTACCATACCGGCGGAAAGCTCCTCACATGGAATAAACTGACCGGCGCCAAAATAGCCTACCTCTACTACGGTAGCAGTGGAGCCCGTCGCCATCATTCTTATGGGAGTACCGGCCTTAACGGTGCCGTTTTTTATACGGCAAAAAACAATCACGCCCTTATATGAATCATAGAGGCTGTCAAAAATAAGAGCCTGAAGGGGAGCCTTAGCATCGCCTGTAGGAGCAGGAATTTTATTTACTATGGCTTCAAGGACGTCGTCAATATTAAGTCCTGTTTTTGCCGAAATCCGGGGAGCGTCATGGGCTTCAATACCGATGACATCCTCAATTTCATTTACAACCCTGTCAGGCTCAGCGCTTGGCAAATCAATTTTATTAATAACAGGTATAACATCAAGGTCATGGTCAAGGGCAAGGTAGACATTTGCAAGTGTCTGGGCTTCAATGCCCTGAGCCGCGTCTACCACCAGTATGGCCCCGTCGCAGGCGGCAAGGCTTCTTGAAACCTCATAATTAAAATCCACATGTCCCGGGGTGTCAATGAGATTAAATATATATTCCTCCCCGTCCTTTGCCTTATATACAGTACGTACTGACTGTGCCTTTATTGTAATGCCCCGCTCTCTTTCAAGCTCCATATTGTCAAGAACCTGAGCCTGCATTTCACGGCTTGTAAGAAGTCCTGTTTTTTCTATGATGCGGTCTGCAAGCGTAGACTTTCCGTGGTCAATATGGGCGACAATACAAAAGTTTCTTATTTTAGACTGAATAGTATTTTTATCATTATGAGACATAAAATCCTCCAAAAGTTTCTTCCTATTATAATAGGTTAATATTCATATGGTATCCTGTATGGCATGGTCACTGGAATAAATTATATAATAATGAAGATGTTGTGTCAAATTATAATATTTAAAAATATAATTAAGGAATAAAAAACCTACTTTTAGGGGGTGTTTTTTTTGAAGAAATGTTGTATAATATATTAAAATAAAAACACAGTTGTGTGAAGAAGAATGTTGGCAGATGAAAGAAATACTGTGTTCGTGCATGCTGAAGTAAGACTTGAAAGATATAATGATGTAACCGGTAGTTATGTAAAAAAAAGGAGAACAGGTATGTTTTTTAGGAACGTAAACAGCAGGGTGAAAAGAAATATTGCTAAAATCATGGCGGGTGTAACGGCAGCATCAGCTATTATGGGTTTTGGTATGCATCAGGTTTACGGCGGCAATGAAACAACACTTGAAGATATTTTGGGAAATCTGTATCCGTATGGAATTGTTGCTAACGAGCTTGACATATCATCGGATTTAGAGTCGAATTTTGCAACTAATGTACTTTATGTTTCAGGACACGCTACAGGAAATGCGGCAGGAAGAATGACTAATGTAGGCGGAGTGATGTATGCCAGAGAGATAAGAAGCGCAAGCGAAAAGTGGTCGGATGAGGATTGGGCTTCCTATGGCGATTTAAAGATTCGCTCAGGCAATTACATTATTACAGGAGAGGACTACAAGAGAGTAAACGATGGAACACGGCAGATAGATAATCAGTATTACTGGTGGAAAAACGAGACAGGTAAAATTACCATAAACGACGAAATGTCAAAGCAGCTTCAAATAGTAAATGACGCTGATTACTTAAATATAACGGAAGAGAAGAAAAGAGTTTTAAGCATACTTAACAGCCTTGAGATAGATGCAGGCAAGGAGGAATTTACAGACGGTATTATAGACGTCACTGATTTCAGAAAGGGTATTGTAACAGTAAACTATGATATTACAAACGGCGTAAACAATAATCTTACAGTTAAAAAGAACAGTGACCAGCTTCTTGTCATCAATGCCATAAGCGGTAAGAATACCGTAAATGACAGTAATATGGTTGCAAAATACCTGCTTTCCGTAGACGGAGGAGAAGCAAAGGCTACCCTTGATAATATGGAGGCACATAAGGTTATATGGAACTTTGGCATATATAAGGGAAAGCTTACCTTAGGCGACAACGGCGGTGTGTTTGTAGCACCAAATGCAAAGATTACAAACTGCGGTACATCCAGCGGATATCTTATAGCAGGCTCATTCAGCAACAGCAGCGGTGAATGGCATCACTGGAATAACAGTCTTAAGGAAGAGACAACAGCAGAAACTTCATCAACCGATATAAAAGACAAGGAAACAACAACGGAGCAGCCACCAGCAACAGTACCGGTTGATAATGGAACAACGGAGCAGCCGCCAGCAACAGTACCGGTTGATAATGGAACAACGGAGCAGCCGCCGACAACAGTACCGAACGAGAATGGCACGACAGTACCAAATGAAAACGGAACAACAGAGCAGCCGCCAACAACAGTACCGGTTGACAACGGAACAACAGAGCAGCCACCTACAACAGTGCCGGTTGATAATGGAACAACGGAGCAGCCACCGACGACAGTGCCGGTTGACAACGGAACAACGGAGCAGCCGCCGACAACAGTACCGAACGAGAATGGCACGACAGTACCAAATGAAAACGGAACAACAGAGCAGCTGCCAACAACAGTACCGAATGAAAATGGCACAACGGAGCAGCCACCGGCGACAGTACCGAATGAAAATGGCACAACAGAGCAGCCAACAACAACGGATGAGGTTATACATATTACAGACAGGGTTCCAAATGAGAACAACACAACAATACCACAGGATACAAAGCCTGAGGAGACTCAGACCTCACCGGAGGAAATTGTTGACATAAACGGCGAGCCGCCTCTTGGCAATGACCCAACCACTGATAATGAAAAAGACCCGTCTAAGGAGGAGCCGACAACAGAATATGACCCGGACGAGGAGTTGATTCAGATTGATGATTTAATACCTCTTGGAGCTCCGCAGACAGGCGACCACAGCAGAATATATCTGTATATTGCCTTAGCCGCAGCGGCATTGGGAATTTCAATATTGTCAGTTGTATTAGGAAAGAAGAAGGATAAAAAATAAGCCTGTTTTATAAATTAAAGAGATTTATAAAAAGTTCTAATATTTATTATGGATAAAAAAGAGTGTTGAAAAACACTCTTTTTTATGTCATACTAGAGAACAGACTTAAGGATATGCAAAAAGAAAGGTAATATAGGTTAAAAAATGAAATGGAATAAATATACTTTAAAGACAACTACCATGGCAACAGACTTAGTCGGCAGTATGCTGATGGAGCTTGGTATAGACGGTATAGAGATAAAGGATAATATTCCCCTGTCACAGGAGGATAAAAAGAAAATGTTTATAGATTTTCTTCCGGAGCTTCCGGAGGATAAGGGAGAGGCATTCTTAAGCTTTTATATGGAGGAGTCGGAGAACGAGGCGTTAAAGCTTAAGGAAATACGTGAGGGACTTATTGAGCTTAAGAACTTTACTGACGTTGGAGAATGTAGCATAGAAAAGGAAGTGACGGAGGATAAGGACTGGCTCAATAACTGGAAGCAGTATTTTAAGTCCTTTACGGTAGACGATATAGTTATAAAGCCTACGTGGGAGGAAATAAAAGAGGAATATAAGGGAAAGCTTTTAATTGAGATAGACCCGGGCATAGCCTTTGGTACAGGAATGCATGAAACCACGCAGCTTTGTATAAGACAGCTAAAAAAGTATGTAAAGAATAATACCAACATACTTGACGTAGGCTGCGGAAGCGGTATATTGTCAATAGCTGCGTTAAAGCTTGGAGCCAAATCAGCAGTAGGCATAGATATAGATGAAAACGCCGTAACCGCCTCTTACGAAAATCTTAAGGTGAATAAGCTTTCAGAGGAAAGCTGCAGGGTATATTCAGGAAATATACTTGAGAATAAGGAGCTTAGGGACAGGGCAGGCTATGAGCGCTATGATATAGTGGTGGCAAATATATTGGCTGATGTTCTCATGCCCTTGTCTGATATTGCCCATGAGCATTTAAAGAAGGGTGGGTATTTTATCACATCAGGCATTATAGATACAAAGGAAGAGGAGGTAGTTAAAAAAATAGAAGCTAACCCCCGGTTTGAAATAGTAGAAGTGACAAGACAGAATGAATGGTCAAGCGTTACGGCAAGACGGATATAATAATAAAAGAGGTAAAAGATGCATCATTTTTTTGCAGAGGAAAAAAACATAGACAACGGCTTTATCACTATTAAAGGCAGTGATGTAAACCACATTAAAAATGTCCTTAGAATGAAAAAGGGGGAGGAGCTTCTTATAAGCAACGGCGCGGATAAGGATTACTATTGTAAGATAGACGAAATTTCTAATGATGAGATAAGGGCAAAAATATATGATATTGATAAGGTGGGAAATGAGCTTGACACAGAGTTTTATCTCTTTCAGTGTCTGCCAAAGGGCGACAAAATGGAGCTTATTATCCAGAAGGCAGTGGAGCTTGGAGTAAGGGAGATTATTCCTGTAGCATCAAAGCGAGCCATAGTTAAGCTTGATGAAAAGAAAGCTGATTCAAAGGTAAAGCGGTGGAACTTAATATCTGAGAGCGCCGCTAAGCAGTCAGGCAGAATTATTATACCAAAGGTAAAAAAGCCCATGACCTTTGGGGAAGCCGTAAAGTATACAGAAAATATGGATATGTCAATTATTCCCTATGAGAATTATAAGGATATGAATGAGACAAGGAAGATTATAGATAAAATGCAGCCGGGAATGAGGATAGGTATTTTTATCGGACCGGAGGGAGGCTTTGACGAGGGTGAAATTGAGGCGGCGGTAAAAGCCGGCATAGAAAGAATTTCATTAGGAAGAAGAATACTCAGAACAGAAACTGCAGGTATGGCCATATTGTCCGTATTAATGTTTAAGATGGAAAGGTAAGAAGATGGAAGCGTACTTAGATAATTCAGCTACTACAAAAGTATCAGAAGGGGTAAAAGATATAGTTGTAAAAACCATGACGGAGGACTTTGGCAATCCGTCGTCCCTTCATATGAAGGGTATAGAGGCAGAAAAATACTTAAGGGCTGCAAGGGAAATAATAGCCAAGGCTTTAAAGGCGGCGGAGAAGGAAATTATATTTACCTCAGGAGGTACGGAGGCAAACAATATGGCCCTTATAGGCATTGCAGAGGCTTATAAGAGAGCAGGCAGGCATATTGTCACCACAGCCATAGAGCATGCAAGCGTTCTTTCTACCATGAAATATCTTGAGGAGCAGGGCTACAGCGTTACATACCTTAATGTGGATAAGTCGGGAAGGATAGATATAAATGAGCTGAAAAATGCAATTACAGATGAAACCATACTTGTGTCCGTAATGTATGTAAACAATGAGATAGGCGCTGTAGAGCCTATAGAGGAGATTGGAAAAATAATAAAGGAAAGAAATCAGGATACCATATTTCATGTGGATGCCATACAGGCCTTCGGTAAATATAAGATATATCCTAAGAAGCTTAAGATAGACGCTTTGAGCGTAAGCGGCCATAAGATACACGGGCCAAAGGGAATCGGGTTTTTATATGTGTCCGATAAGGTAAAGATAAGGCCTATTATGCATGGAGGAGGCCAGCAGAGAGGTCTTCGTTCAGGAACCGATAACGTTCCGGGAATAGCAGGTATGGGACAGGCTGTTAAGGAAGCCTATACAGATATGGAGACAAAGGCAAATAAAATGCGTGAGCTTAGGAATTATCTTACAGACAGTTTACTTAAGCTGCCGGATGTAAGGATAAACAGCGGCAGGGAGGCTGAAGGAGCTCCTAATATAGTAAGCGTTTCATTTATAGGAGTGAGAAGCGAGGTTATGCTCCACGCCTTGGAGGAAAAGGGTGTATACGTGTCGTCAGGCTCGGCGTGCTCGTCAAATAAGCCGGGGGTAAGCCCAACCCTTAAGGCCATAGGGATTGACAGGGAGGCGCTTGATTCAACCCTTCGTTTCAGCCTTTGCCCCGCCACAACAAAGGAAGAGGCGGATTATGCCATAGAAGCGGTTAAGGAGCTATTGCCAAAACTTAGAATATTAAGGAGAAAATAATGGAATTCAGGTCATTTTTAATAAAATATGCGGAGATAGGCGTTAAGGGAAAAAATAAATATATTTTTGAGGATGCCCTTGTAAAACAGATAAATATTGCCTTGAAAAAGGATGTTGGACAGTTTAAGGTATACAGAGAGGTGGGAAGAATATATGTAGACGTCTTTGATGATTATGACGATGACGACGTTATACAGGCATTAAAGAAGGTTTTTGGAATCGTGGGAATATGCCCTTTAGTTAAGATAGAGGATAATGGCTGGGAGGAGCTTAAGGAGCAGGTTATCAGCTATATGAGGCAGGTATATGGAAATAAGGAGCTTACCTTTAAGGTAAACGCCAGAAGAGCCAGAAAAAATTATGAAAAGACATCTGTGGAGATAAATATGGATATGGGTGAGGCTATCCTTGACGCCTTTCCAAGGTATTCGGTTGATGTACATCATCCGGAGGTGCTGCTTAATATAGAGATAAGAAATCATATAAATATATATTCAGAGACAATACCGGGTCTTGGAGGAATGCCGACGGGAACGGCGGGAAAGGCAATGCTTCTTTTGTCAGGAGGAATAGACAGCCCTGTGGCAGGATATATGATAGCAAGAAGGGGCGTTCAGCTTGAGGCAGTATACTTTCACGCACCTCCTTATACCTCAGAAAGGGCAAAGCAGAAGGTTTTAGACCTTGCAAAGGTTATCGCCTCATACGCAGGACCCATAAAAATAAACGTGGTAAATTTTGCTGACGTTCAGGTGTATATATATGAAAATTGTCCTCACGAGGAGCTTACCATTATAATGAAAAGAGTCATGTATAAGATAGCAGAGCATTTTGCAAGGGAAAGAGGCTGTCTCGGACTGGTGACAGGAGAAAGCATAGGTCAGGTTTCAAGTCAGACCATGGAGTCTCTTGCTGTTATTAATAATGTGTGTACTATGCCTGTGTACAGGCCTGTGGCGGCATTTGACAAACAGGATATTATAGATATAGCCGTAAGGATAGGAACCTATGATATATCTATACAGCCCTTTGAGGACTGCTGTACTACCTTTGTGGCAAAGCATCCTGTTACAAAGCCGACACTTAAGGCAATAGAAAAATCAGAGAAAAAACTGGAAGGAATAGATGAGCTTATAAGGGAAGCTATTGAAAATACAGAGGTAATAACGGTACAATAAAAAAGGCGCCGCATGGCAGCGGCGCTTAAATAATCATAAATTATACTATGTAAGGCTTTAAAACTTCCAATATATCATCGATAGAAGATGCGTCAGCATGTATGCATAAATCAATAGGCTTTGATAAATCAAGGCTGAATATGCCCATTATAGATTTTGCATCTATAACATACCTTCCTGATACTAAATCAAAATCTGTATCAAACTTTGTAATTTCGTTTACAAAAGCCTTAACCTTATCGATTGAGTTTAATGAAATCTGAACTGTTTTCATAAAAAATACCCTCCTTAATATTTGTTGTCAAATATGAGGAATAATAAACATAAACCCCATTTGTATATATAATACTTTTATTCGGGGCAAAAGTCAATGTAAAATATGTCAAAAAGTAAAAAAAACGGACATGGAAAAGAGGTAAAAATGTACAATAAAAGTAAAAGGGCAGCGTTTCATAATCTGGGCTGCAAGGTAAATCAATATGAGACTGACGCAATGGCGCAGGCTCTTTGCGAGAGGGGATATGAGATAGTTTTATTTGAAGCTCAGGCAGACGTATATATTATAAATACATGTACCGTAACAAATATTGCAGACAGAAAATCACGCCAGATGCTTCACAGGGCAAGAAAAAGGAATCCGGACGCCATAGTCGTAGCGGTGGGATGCTATGCCCAGGAGGCAAAGGAGGAGCTTTTGGCAGATGAAGCCGTAGATATTATCATAGGAAATAATAAAAAAAGCCAGCTTCCTGATATATTGGAAAAATATTTTGGAGAGTATAAGGAAAAAGCTTCTAAAATAGCGGTCTGTGAGGATATGTCAAAGGGCTGTCAATATGAAAAAATGCAGATGACCGAGGTGACAGGGCATACAAGGGCATTTATAAAAATACAGGATGGCTGCAACCAGTTTTGTACATACTGTATTATACCCTATTCAAGAGGAAGAATAAGAAGCAGAGAAATTTCCGATATAGAGAGGGAGGTTGCTGAGCTTTCAAAAAAAGGATATAAGGAAATTGTGCTTACAGGTATACATTTAAGCTCATATGGAAAGGATTTATGTGAGGAAAATACAGCGCTTATTGATGTTATAGAAAAATTAAGCGGGATAGACGGCATTGAAAGAATCCGTCTTGGCTCTCTTGAGCAGGGTATTATAACGGAAGAATTTATGAAAAGGGTAAGGAAAATAAAAAAATTCTGTCCCCATTTCCATCTGTCGCTCCAAAGCGGATGCGCCGGAACCCTTAAGAGAATGAACAGACATTACACCCCTTCAGAGTATATGGAAAAATGCCGTCTTATAAGAAAAAGTTTTGACAATCCTGCCATAACTACAGACGTCATAACAGGCTTTCCCGGGGAGAGCATGGAGGAATTTAAGGAGACAAAGAGATTTCTTGAAGCTGCGGAATTTGCAGAAATGCATATATTTAAGTATTCAAGGAGAAGGGGAACTAAAGCGGCTGAAATGGAAAACCAGGTGGACGAAAGGATAAAGTCGGAGAGAAGCGACGAGCTTTTAAGGCTGAATAATGTGCTTAGGGAAAAATACATCAAGAAATTTATGGGAAAAACAGCCGATATATTATTTGAGGAAAAAATATTAATAGAAAACGAATCCTATTTTGTCGGCTATACAAGGGAATACGTAAGGGTTGCAGTAAAGACGGATAAGGATTTAAGGAACAAAATTGTCTGTGTAAAAATTAAATCTCTATTAAATAAAGAAATATTACTTGCACAGATGAATGAAATATATTAGAATATAGATGAAATTATGTGCGTGTATTTGTTACGGCAGAAAGGTTGAGAAATGAGCGATTTAAGTAATACACAATATTTTAAGATAATTCAGGAGCCTCAAATGGAGGTTGGACAGGTATTAGAGCAGGTATATAAAGCTCTTTCCGAAAAGGGATATAACCCTGTAAATCAGATAGTAGGGTATATTATGTCAGGAGACCCGACATATATTACAAGCCACAATAACGCAAGGAGCCTTATTATGAAGGTAGAGAGGGATGAGCTTATTGAGGAGGCCCTTACCTACTACATAAAAAATAAGCTTAAATAGAAAAGGCGGCATTTTATGAGGATAATGGGACTTGACTTTGGCTCAAAGACAGTAGGCGTGGCAGTGTCTGATGAGCTTCTTTATACTGCCCAGGGCGTAGAGATTATACGCAGGGAATCAGAAAAAAAGATACGAAAAACACTGCAGAGAATAGAGGAACTGGTAAAGCAGTATGATGTGCAGAAGATAGTGCTTGGTCTTCCAAAAAATATGAACAATACCATGGGGGACAGGGCAGACAAATCCTTTGAGTTTAAGGAAACCTTAGAGAGAAGATGTAATGTTCCCGTGATTTTATGGGATGAAAGACTTACTACGGTAGAGGCCCATAAGACAATGACTGCCACAGGCGTCAGAAAAGAGGACAGGGGAAAGTATGTGGACTGCATAGCAGCCATGCTTATTTTGCAGGGATATTTAGATTTTGAAAGGAATAGTCAAAATGTTTGAGAAACTTGTATTTACCGGAGAAAACGGTGAGGAGGCAGAATTTTTTGTGCTTGAGCAGACAAGGGTTAATGGTATAAATTATCTGTTGGTCAGTGATTTGGCGGATGATGAAGAGTCGGAGGCGCTTATTGTAAAGGATATATCTAAGGATACTGATGCGGAAGCAATATATGAAATAGTAGAAAATGATGATGAGTTGGAAAGCGTATCAAAAATATTTAATGAACTGTTGGACGACATTGATGTAGAGTGATACATATAAGAATAGAATCAGATTTGGAGGTAGAATTTTGAAGGTAGAAGAAAACGCGAAAATAAGAATCATACCCCTTGGCGGACTTGAGGCAATAGGTATGAATATGACGGCATTTGAATATGAAGACAGTATAGTAGTAGTAGATTGCGGCTTATCCTTTCCGGATGATGAGATGCTTGGAATAGACCTTGTTATACCTGATATAACATATCTTAAGGATAATATACACAAAATAAAGGGCTTTGTCATAACCCATGGACATGAGGACCATATAGGAGCGCTGCCTTATGTTCTCAAGGAGATAAATGTGCCTATTTACGCAACAAAGCTTACCCTCGGCATTATTGAGGGAAAGCTTAAGGAGCATGGAATTGAGAAGACAGTAAAGAAAAAGATTGTAAAGTACGGTCAGACTATTAATTTAGGAGCATTCAGAATAGAATTTATAAAGGTCAACCACAGTATTGCCGATGCGGCAGGTCTTGCCATATTTACTCCGGCAGGTCTTATAGTTCACACGGGGGATTTTAAGATTGACTATACGCCCCTTTTTGGCGATACTACAGACCTTACAAGGCTTGGAGAGCTTGGAAAGAAGGGAGTGCTTGCGCTTATGTGCGACAGTACCAACGCCACAAGGCCGGGCTTTACCAGCTCCGAAAGAAACATAGTAAAAACCATAGACCATATATTTGCTGAAAATTCAAAGCACAGAATTATTATTGCGACCTTTGCGTCAAATGTTGACAGAGTGCAGCAGTTTATTAATTCAGCAAATAAATATGGCAGAAAGGTGGTAGTGGAAGGCAGAAGCATGGTAAATATAGTCCAGACAGCAGGAGAGCTTGGATATCTTAATCTGCCGGAAAATACCATTATAGATATAGAGGAACTGAAAAATTATACGGACGACCAGGTTACTATTATAACAACGGGAAGTCAGGGAGAATCCATGGCGGCGTTGTCACGTATGGCGGCATCCCTTCATAGAAAGATTACAATAAAGCCGGGAGATACGGTTATTTTCAGCTCAAATCCTATACCAGGCAATGAAAAGGCAGTATCAAAGGTTATAAATGAGCTTCAGATGCAGGGAGCAAACGTTATTTTTCAGGATACCCACGTATCGGGACATGCGTGTCAGGAGGAAATAAAGCTTCTTTATTCTTTGGTTAAGCCTAAATATGCCATTCCCCTTCACGGAGAGTACAGGCACAGGAGGGCCCAGGCTGAGCTTGCAGAGGCTATGGGGCTGCCAAAGGAAAATATATTTATTCTTTCATCAGGAGACGTCCTTGAGCTTAGTGAGAAGGAGGGTACAACAAGAGAAACCGTGCAGGCGGGAAGCATACTTGTAGACGGTCTTGGAGTAGGCGATGTCGGAAACATAGTTTTAAGAGACAGGCAAAACCTTGCAGAGAACGGTATTATCATAGTTGTAATGACCTTTGAAAAGTACAGTAACCAGCTTCTTGCCGGTCCTGATATTGTATCAAGGGGCTTTGTGTATGTAAGAGAAGCAGAAAACCTCCTTGAGGATGCAAGAAACATAGTTAACGATGCAGTTCTTGACTGTGTTGACAGAAATATATCTGACTGGGGCAAGATTAAAATGATAGTAAAGGATACCTTAAGCGATTATCTTTGGAAAAAGATTAAGCGAAATCCTATGATTTTACCTATTATTATGGAAGTTGAATAATGCATAGTCACAAATTCCTATTTAGGCAGTATGGCAGCAAGTCTGTGATATGCATGGATGTATGGGTATATATAAAATATAGAAAGGCATGGTAGTATAAAATGTCCGAGGATATTATTAACAGCTCAAAGCAGCTGAATACGCTTATAAGAGAGAGCGAGGAATATCAGAAGTATTGTCTTTATAAAAAGGAGCTTTCTCAGATACCGGAGCTGTATGAGCGTGTTCAGGAGTTTAGAAAAAGAAATTTTGTGCTTCAGATTGAGGCGGAAACATATGACAGGGAAGCGGCCTCAAGGCTTTCAGACGAGTTTAGGGCAATACTTGAAAACCCGTTGGCTGCTTCATATCTTAATGCAGAGCTTGCCTTTTGCAAAATGTCACAGCGTATCTTCAGAGAGGTATGTGACGATATAGAGCTAGAATTAGACTTTTTATAAATGGAGTACGAAGATGGGAAAAGAAGCTGACAATAAAGATATGGACAGAAAAAAAGCCGTCAGGGTGCCTGCTGCCGGGGTACATGCCGGTAAGCAGGGCAATGGGGTAAAGCAGGCAGCCGCAGTTAAACAGCCAAATGCAGTAAAACAGGCAGGTACGGCAAAACATTCAAATGTAAAAAAGGCAGGTAAAAACCGTAAAAAGTCAAAGAATATTGCAAAAAAAAGCGCATCTGTTTTTTCAAAAATCACCTTTAAGGCTGCAATGTATATAATAGGAGCAGTATTGGTTGTTTTAATCAGCAGGAGTGCCTTTGCCTTTGGGGAAAAGATTTTTTCAGAGGAGGGCATGGCGGAAAAAGGAAAGGGACAGGAGGTAGTGATAACTATACCTGCAGACGCTTCTACAGGCGAGGTTGCCTCTATACTGAAAAAAAACGGACTTATAGAAAGTGAGCTTGTGTTTAAGATACAGACCATGCTGTATGAGGCAGAAATATATTCCGGTACATATACCGTAAACACGGAATACAGTCCTGAGGAAATTATAGAGGCTCTTAGACCGAAGAAAGAGGAAAAATAGGTAAAAGCCATGATTGTAAATGAAAGAATTGTATCTTATATTCACTCGCTGGAGAGGGATAACAGTCCTATATTGGAAGAGGTGGCAGAATACGCAGAAAAGATGGATGTGCCGATTATCCGGAAGGAGGTTGAAGGCTTTATAAGGGTGCTTTTGGAAATGAAAAAGCCAAAGAAGCTCCTTGAGCTTGGAACTGCAATAGGATATTCGGCAATTCTTATGAGTGAGTATCTTGATGAGGGCGGAACAATAGTAACCATTGAAAATTATGATAAGCGTATACCTGTGGCAAGGGAAAATATAAAAAAGGCAGGCAAGGAAAAAATAATTACCCTTATTGAAGGGGATGCATTAAGTATACTTCCAAATCTTGAGCCCTCCTTTGATTTTGTGTTTATGGATGCGGCAAAGGCACAGTATATAAATTTTCTTCCCCATGTAATGAGACTTCTTGACAATCAGGGGATATTGCTGGCGGACAATGTGCTTCAGGAGGGAGACATAATAGAGTCAAGATACGCTGTTGCAAGGAGAGACAGAACAATACACGGAAGAATGAGAGAGTTTTTATATGAGATAAAGCATATGGAAAATCTTACAACGGCTATTATTCCTATAGGAGACGGAATGTCCCTCAGCATAAAAAGGTGTTAGGCTTAAAAAAGCCGGATAACGGAGGATTATTATGTACGGAAGACCTGAATTATTAATACCTGCAAGCAGTCTTGAGGTTCTTAAGATTGCAGTTATATATGGCGCAGATGCAGTTTATATAGGCGGGGAGGCCTTCGGTCTCAGAGCTAAGGCAAAAAATTTCACGCCGGAGGATATGAAGGAGGGTGTGAAATTTGCCCACGAGCATAATGTAAAGGTGTATGTTACGGCGAATATCCTTGCCCATAATAAGGATTTGGAGGGCGTAAGGGAATACTTTAAAGAGCTTAAGGAGTTTAAGGAGCTTAAGCCTGACGCCTTAATTATTTCAGACCCTGCAATATTTACCATTGCAAGGGAAATACTTCCTGATATGGAGCTGCATATCAGCACCCAGGCAAATAATACTAACTACGGAACATACAATTTCTGGTACAGGCTTGGAGCAAAGCGTGTAGTTACCGCAAGAGAGCTGTCCTTAGAGGAAATAAAGGAAATAAGGGAAAATATACCACAGGATATGGAGATAGAAACCTTTGTACACGGAGCCATGTGTATTTCATATTCGGGAAGATGTCTTTTAAGCAGCTTTATGGCAGGAAGAGATGCCAATCAGGGAGCGTGCACCCACCCGTGCCGCTGGAAATATGCCGTTGTTGAGGAGTCAAGGCCGGGACAGTATATGCCTGTATATGAAAACGAAAGAGGCACCTATATATTTAATTCAAAGGATTTGTGTATGATAGAGCATATACCGGAGCTTATGGAGGCAGGCATAGACAGCTTTAAGGTAGAGGGAAGAATGAAAACAGCTCTCTATGTGGCTGCTGTAGCCAGAACATATCGCATGGCTATGGACGACTATGAAAAATCGCCTGATTATTACAGGAAGAGAATACCCCTTTATAAATCGGAGATAGCAAAGTGTACCTACAGACAGTATACAACAGGCTTTTTTTTCGGGAAGCCCGATGAGAATACCCAGATATATGACAGCAACACTTACGTTAAGGAATATACCTACCTTGGCATTATAAACGGGGAAGTAAACGGAAAATACAGGATAGAGCAGAGAAATAAGTTTTCTGTAGGCGAGGAGATAGAGGTAATGAAGCCGGACGGTGAAAATATTGCCGCTACAGTAAAGCTGATAGAGGATGAAGAAGGAAAAACCATGGAAAGCGCCCCTCATCCACAGCAGGTACTTTACATTGATTTGGGAATCAAGCTTGATATATACGATATATTAAGAAGAAAGGAATAAAAATCTCCGGTTAAGGGAGTGGTTAAAATAAAGAGGCTGCCGCATTTTCTTATTTGGGCAGCCTCTTTGTTTTATGCTTAACCATCCAGAGCTTTTTTAAGCTTTTCTAAGCATTTTTTTTCTATTCTGCTTACATAGCTTCTGGAAATACCAAGCTTGGCGGCGATTTCCCTTTGAGTTGTCTCCTTTTCTCCAAAAAGACCGTATCTTTTTTTTATAATATTAAATTCAAAGGGAGTAAGCAGCTTTTCTATATTTTTAAATAACCAAAATAGCTGTTCGTTTGTGGCATATTCAGACAGCATATCCTTAGAGTCAGATTCTATAATATCTAAAAGGCTTATGGAATTTCCATCCTTGTCTGTGCCGAGAGGCTCATACAGACTAACCTCTCTGCTTTTTTTCTTCTCACTCCTGAAGTACATTAATATTTCATTTTCAATACATTTACTGGCATAGGTTACAAGACGGTTTCCCTTGGAAGGGTCAAAGGTATTTATTGCCTTAATCAGTCCGATAGTGCCAATGGATATAATATCATCAAAATCCTTGTCGGATGAGTGATATTTTTTTGCAATATGTGCTACCAGACGCATGTTACATTCTACCAGTGTATTACGTGCCTCCATGTCACCACCCTTAAGGCGGCTTAAAAGCTTTTCTTCCTCAATGATGCTGGGGGGTTCTTTAAAGGTCTTCAATGCTACCTCCTGACGGCACATAAACCGAAGTCAAAGGGTTACTATATAATATGAAGAAAAGGCAATTTAGGTGCCTTTCCAAATAAAATATTGTTTACATTGAAGAAACCTTGTGGTAAATTGTAATTAGTTTATGCAATATATGCATATATGAAAGGAACCGGGTGGCATATGAAACAGACAAATTGTGATTACTGCAGTAATTTTGTATATGACGAGGAATACGAAAATTATATGTGTGTGATAAATCTTGACGAGGATGAGGCAGTAAGGCTTATGTGCGATGAATACTATAATTGTCCCTATTTTCAAATGGAGGATGAATATAAGATAGTGAGAAAGCAGATGTAACCGGAAACTTGAAAGGAGAAATAGAAATATATGAAGAGTCAGGTGAATTTTGTATATGATATAAGCGATGACCCTCAGAATGAGATAAAGCATTGGCTTTTTCTTGAGAATGTGAGACTGCAGCAGGAAAGGCAGGAATTGACTGAGGAAAGGCAGCAGCTTACTAAGGAAAAAAACTCTTTTGAGAGAGAAAAGAGAAGCTATCAGTCAGCGCTTGACGTACAGGAAAAAAGGCTTTTAAGGCAAAAGGAGCTGTTTGAAAAGCAGTGGCAGATAATGGAGAACGAGCTTAGGAGGATAGCAAAGGATAAGGCTAACATAGAGAGAGAAAAGGAAAATATAAAAAAGCTCCAAAATCAGGCAAAGAATATGACTCATGTGGGAGAAAGCCGCTTTTTTGCAGGAATATCCGGTCCTACGGGACTTAAAAAAAGATACAGGGAGCTTTTAAAGATATATCATCCTGACAATGAGGGGGGAGACGACGCAACGGTGCTTCTTATAAATCAGGAATATAAGAGTCTTAAGAGAAAATACGGTATTGACTAAATTAGTAATAAATGATATGATTAAAAATCATCAATCAAAAGCAGGGCTATGCCCTGTTTTTTCTGTTTAAATAACAAATCTAAAGCGTGGAGAAAAATATTCAGGTTAATTTCATTAAAGCAAAAAATTGAAGTCTGACAAAAAATATATTGAAAAGAGGTTTTTAAATCATGTTTTGTAAAATCCATAGCGGAACCATAAGAGGAATAGAAATGCTGCCTGTGGAGATAGAGGTGGACGTAAGTCCGGGCCTGCCTTCTCTTGATATGGTTGGTCTGTTAAGCTCAGAGGTAAGGGAGGCAAGGGAGAGAGTCCGGACGGCAGTTAAAAATATGGGAGAAACCATTCCGCC
Organism: uncultured Lachnospiraceae bacterium; assembly: GCA_910584685.1. GTDB lineage: Bacteria > Bacillota > Clostridia > Lachnospirales > Lachnospiraceae > CAG-303. The sequence continues at coordinate 31,015 of CAJUAO010000015.1, forward strand.
TAAAAGAATAACAATAAACCTGTCGCCTGCAGGAGTGAGAAAGGATGGAAGCGGCTTTGACCTGCCCATAGGAATAGGCATCCTTACTGCCATAGGCGTCGTAAGTCCTGTTTATGATATGAATAGAACAGTAGTTGTGGGAGAATTAAGCCTTGATGGGAGATTAAGGGGAATAAGAGGCGCATTGGCAATAGCGGCCTCAGCAAAAGAAAAGGGCTATGAACGCATAATTTTGCCGGGAGAAAATGCGGGAGAAGCGGCAGTTGTCGAGGGTATAGATGTCATTGCAGCAGACAGCTTAAGAGACTGTACTGATATACTAAACGGCTTAAAAAAAGTAAAGGTTGAGAAGAATATAGTCAATCTGCATCCAGAGGATTTGCAGGATGCGGGACAAAAGGAGGATTTTTCCGATGTAAACGGTCAGGAGGTATTAAAGAGAGCAGCAGTTATAGCGGCGGCAGGCAGGCATAATATACTTTTTATCGGGCCGCCCGGAAGCGGAAAGACTATGGTTGCCTCCCGCATTGCCACTATTTTGCCGGCGCCGGACTTAAGGGAGTGTATAGAAATAACGAAAATACATAGTATAGCAGGAGAGCTTAAGGGCGAAAGCTTTATAACGAAAAGGCCCTTTAGAAGTCCCCACCATACCATAACGGCAAGGGCTATGGCGGGAGGAGGATTAAATGTAAGACCGGGGGAGATAACTCTTGCCCATAGGGGCGTGTTGTTTTTAGACGAAATGGCAGAGTATAAAAGAGAGGCCTTAGAGGTTTTAAGACAGCCAATGGAGAGCAAAAGGCTTGTAATTACAAGAACAAGCGGCGTATATGAATTTCCGGCAGATTTTATGCTGGTGGCGGCGGCTAATCCCTGCAGGTGCGGCTACTATCCTGACAGAAGCAGATGCAGATGTACGGAAAGAGAGGTAAATAATTATATAGGGAGGATAAGCGGGCCCCTTTTAAGCAGAATAGATATAATGATAAGCTCACCTGTTATGAATGTAGGAGAATTACAGAAAAAAGTAATAAGGGAGACGTCCCTTGACCTTAGGAAAAAGGTAGAGGCTGTAAGGCTTATACAGTCAGAAAGATATAAGGGTACTGACATAAGCTTTAATTCCGATTTATCTCCCGGCGACATAAAAAAGTACTGCTATCTTGGTGAAGAGCAAAAAAAATTTCTGAGGGATGTTTTACAGGTGATTAGTGTCAGTACAAGAACATATTATAAGATTATAAAGGTGTCAAGAACAATAGCCGACTTAGAGGGCGCCGTAAACATAGAAAAAAGACATTTAGCGGAGGCAGCAGGTTACAGACCGGAGCTTGAAAAAGGCTAAAGGGTATAAAAACGTAAGAATAACAGGATAAATGAGAGGAAAAATAATAGGATAAATGAAAGATAAGAAAATTACAAATAGTAAAAATATACATGACGAGCAGAGAAAATATATGCTGTGGCTACACTGCGTCGAGGGGGTGTCTGATGTAAAGAAACAAAAGCTTATGGATTTTTTTAAAGCTCCCCGGGAAGTATATGAATGTGACAGAAAAAGACTGTCATTTGCTAAGGCGCTGACAGAGGAGGAAATACGCCTTATTGAAAGTTCAAAGAAGAATTTTGACATGGAAAAACAGCTCGAATATATGGAACGTCAAAAGATTTCATTTTTCTTTGTCCATGATAAGGAGTATCCGGAAAAATTAAAGAATATTCAAAATCCTCCCTTTTGTATATTTGTAAAGGGACAGCTTCCAAAGAGAAAAAGGGCTGTCGCTATAATAGGGGCAAGGGAATGCACTAACTACGGCAGACAGCTTGCGAAAAAAATCGGCAGGGATATGGCAGCCCTCGGAGTTGACGTAATAGGCGGCATGGCAAGAGGTATAGACACCTACGGACACAGAGGCGCATTGGAGGAGGGAGGAAGCTCCTACGGGATTATGGGCTGCGGAGCAGACATATGCTATCCTTATGAAAACATTGAAATATATGAGGAGATGGCAAAAAGGGGAGGAATAATATCAGAGCTTCCCTTGGGAAGCGAGCCGAGAAGCTGGCATTTTCCAAAAAGAAACAGAATAATAAGCGGTCTGTCAGATTTGGTTATAGTGGTTGAGGCCAGGAAAAAAAGCGGCTCTCTTATAACGGCAGAGTATGCCATAAACCAAGGGGTTGACGTGATGGCTGTGCCGGGAAGGGTGACGGATGGGTTAAGCGAGGGCTGCAACAGCCTTATAAGCGACGGAGCATATATTTTTACATGTACGGAGGATATAGGAGACATACTTAAAATTAAAAATGTGAAAAAAAATGAAATTTTAAACAATGTACTTGAAAAAGATTTTGAGGTGGTGTATAGTAAAACGGATTTGGTGCCGGCGTCCTTACAGGAGCTGGCTTACAAAACAGGCTTTAGCACAGGGAAAATTCTTGAAATATTATTAAAGCTACAGCTTGAGGGGCTTATATATGAGCCTGCAAAAAATTATTATGCAAGAAAAAGCATATAAACCAAACGAGTTATTTTATATATGGAATGGAGAATATAAATGGCTAAGAATCTTGTTATACTGGAGTCCCCTGCAAAGGTAAAAACAGTAAAAAAAATATTAGGAGCAAATTACGAGGTGGTTGCTTCAAACGGACATGTGAGGGATATGCCAAAAAGCACCATGGGCATTGACTTTGAAAATGATTATGAGCCCAGATATATAACTATAAGAGGAAAGGGAGATAAGCTTGCAGAGCTTAGAAAATACGTAAAAAAGGCTGACAAGGTATATCTGGCAACTGACCCTGACCGGGAGGGGGAGGCTATAGCATGGCATTTAACAAAGGCCTTAAAGCTTGATGAAAAAAAAGCGGTGAGAATCACATTTAATGAGATTACAAAAAATGCCGTAAAGGAATCCTTAAAAAATCCAAGAGGAATAAATATGGATTTGGTTGACGCCCAGCAGGCAAGACGTGTTCTTGACAGAATGGTGGGCTACAGTATAAGTCCCGTGCTTTGGGCAAAGGTAAAGAGGGGCTTAAGCGCAGGACGCGTCCAGTCGGTAGCCCTTCGTATGATATGCGACAGAGAGGATGAGATAAACGCATTTATTCCGGAAGAATATTGGACACTTGAGGCCGCCTTAAAGATAAAGGGTGAAAAAAAGCTTCTTATAGCTAAATTTCACGGGGATAAATCAGGAAAGATTAACGTTGCATCCAAGGGACAGATGGATGAAATTACAAAAAAGGTAAAAAAGGGCGGTTTTTCGGTTGACGACATAAAGACAGGAGAAAGAATAAAGAAGCCGCCGATGCCATTTACAACAAGCACATTGCAGCAGGAGGCGTCAAAGGCATTGAACTTTTCTACCCAAAAGACCATGAGGATAGCCCAGCAGCTTTATGAAGGCGTTGATGTAAGCGGTATGGGAACAATAGGCATAATTACGTATTTGAGAACAGATTCCGTAAGAATATCAGAGGAGGCGGACAGCTTAGCCAGAGCATATATAAAGGAAAATTATGGTGAAAGTTATATATCGGATACGGCTTCCTTAAAGAAAAATACAGGAAAGATACAGGATGCCCACGAAGCCATCAGACCCACTAATGTAGAGCTGACGCCGGCAGTTCTCAAGGAAGCATTGTCAAGGGAGCAGTTCAGACTGTATCAGCTTATATGGAAAAGATTTGTGGCAAGCAGAATGGCGGCGGCAAGGTATGAGACCACCTCCATAAAGCTAAATGCATCCGGCTATATATTTACGGTAGCTACGTCAAAGATAGCCTTTGACGGCTTTATGTCAGTGTATGTGGAGGAGGATGACAAGGAAAAAGAGGCTGCCAATATGCTTTTAGGCAGGATAACAAAGGATACCTCCCTGACTCTTGACGAACTTAAGGAGGCCCAGCATTTTACACAGCCGCCGGCGCATTTTACGGAGGCCGCCATGGTAAAGGCGTTAGAGGAGCAGGGAATAGGACGTCCAAGCACCTATGCGGCTACTATTACTACTATTATACAGAGGCGGTATGTTGCAAAGGAAAATAAAAATCTTTATGTGACAGAGCTTGGAGAGGCTGTGAATAACATAATGAAGGATGCCTTTTCAGTCATTGTAGATACAAGCTTTACTGCTAATCTGGAGTCGCTTCTTGACATGGTGGAGGAGGGAAGCGTTCAGTGGAAAACGGTAGTAAGGAATTTTTATCCCGATTTAGACATAGCCGTTAAAAATGCCGAAAAGGAGCTGGAAAAAATTGAGATTAGAGACGAGGAAACCGATGTTGTCTGCGATATGTGCGGTAGAAATATGGTTATAAAATACGGACCTCACGGAAAATTTCTGGCATGTCCCGGATTTCCTGAATGTAGAAATACAAAGCCTTATTATGAGAAAATAGGAATAAGCTGTCCATTGTGCGGCAGTGACGTGGTAATTAAAAAGACCAAGAAGGGCAGAAAATATTTTGGATGTGAAAATAATCCTGAATGTGAATTTATGTCATGGCAGAGACCGTCAGATAAAAGATGCCCTGAATGTGGGAAGTACATGCTGGAGAAGGGGAATAAGCTTGTGTGTTCAGATGAACAGTGCGGATATGTAGAGACAAAAAAGGAAACCATAAAAAATTGACACAATTTAATAAAAAAATATAAGAATTATTTGAATTATAGAAGATAAGACTTGTTTGTTTGCAAAAATTGTGTTAGTATGAAAAATAGCATAAGTTTACGCACTATTTGAAAAAGCATATATGGAGGTGCCACAATGAGTGTACAATTACTTGATAAGACAAGGAAGATTAATAAGCTGCTTCATAACAGCAGCAGCCAAAAGGTGGTTTTTAACGATATATGTAAGGTTTTAAGCGAGATTTTGGAATCAAACATTCTTGTTATAAGCAAAAAGGGGAAAATATTGGGAATAGGGAGAAAAACAGGCGTTGATGAGATTGGAGAGCTTCTTACGGGCGAGATGGGAATGATGATAGATAAAATGCTTAACGAAAGACTTTTAAGCGTGCTGTCTACAAAAGAAAATGTTAATCTTGCAACACTGGGCTTTGAGTCGGAGGATATAAAGAAGTTTCAGGCAATTATAGCGCCTATAGACATAGCGGGAGAAAGGCTTGGAACATTGTTTATATATAAATGCAGCGCCCAGTACGAGATAGACGATATTATTTTAAGCGAGTACGGAACCACGGTGGTAGGGCTTGAAATGATGAGTTCCGTAAATGAGGAAAACGCAGAGGAGGAACGAAAGGTTCAGATAGTAAAATCTGCAATCAGTACCCTGTCATTTTCAGAGCTTGAGGCAATAATTCACATTTTTGACGAGCTTGACGGAGCAGAAGGAATCCTTATCGCCAGTAAAATAGCTGACAGAGTGGGCATCACTCGTTCAGTCATAGTAAATGCCTTAAGAAAGTTTGAAAGCGCAGGAGTTATAGAATCAAGGTCATCAGGCATGAAAGGAACATATATTAAGGTTATCAATGATGTTGTGTTTGATGAGCTTGAGAGGCTTAAAGAAAATCAAAAATAAATATTTTTCCTTATGTTTTCCTAATGATAGAAATTACAGACGCCCAAAGAAATGAAGTTCTCAAATAAATTTCTTAATTATAGTTGAGAACTTCATTTCTCCGGATACTTTTTTGTTTATGAAATTATTTCCATTTTAAAGAAAAATCATAAAAATGAATAATTTCTACTTGTCATTATTAAAGAAAAAATATATAATTACTTGTGTGAGATGTTAGAAAGGAGACATTATGATTAATTCAAATGCGTTCAGTTACATAAATGTTTTGGAGAAAGCAGCAGATGCACAGAACACTAGGTTAACTGTTATTAACAATAATCTGGCAAATGCCACTACGCCTGGCTATAAGAGACGGGATGTTTCCTTTGATAATTATTTATTGGAGGAGCTTACAAGCGGCAGCAGCAGGTGTCTGCGCGCCAAGGTGGGGGATGTGGATATAAGCAATCTTCATCATACTACATATACGGATTTTTCAAACCTGTCATACAGGCTTGACGGAAACAATGTTGATGTAGACGTGGAAAATGTAGAGCTTGCATCTACACAGATAAAATATGATGGAATTATAAGCTCTATTAATTATCAGTTTGACATGTTAAAAGCAGCTATGCAGAAATAGCATACAATAATAATATGCTTGATACTGTAAACACATAAACGGAAAGGAAGTTAAACATGGGTTTATTTACGTCTTTTGATATAGCCGGCTCAGGTATGAGCGCCCAAAGGCTCAGGTCGGATATTATTTCACAGAATATAGCAAATGTAACTTCTACACGCTCGCAAAACGGCGGGCCATACAGAAGAAAGACGGTAGTCTTTGCAGAGAAAAACGGTAATGCGTTTGGAAAGATTCTTTTGCAGGCAAGAGGAATTACCGGCTCAGGAGTAAAGGTAACAAAAATAGTGGAGGACCATGACGCGCAGATGAATATGGTGTATGACCCGTCACACCCTGATGCGGATGAAAACGGATATGTTACATATCCTAATGTAAACATTATAACAGAAATGACAAACATGATTGATTCGTCGAGAGCATATGAGGCAAATGCTACGGCATTTGAGGCTGCTAAGGCTATGGCAACCAGAGGACTTCAGATAGGTCAGTAGTATATCGGCGTATAAATATGAAAGGTATGGTTAAAAAATGGCAGATGTAAGTTCGTTATCAGGTGCCGCCCTTGATTTATATACAGAGGCACTTAATAATATAAAAAGCAACACCACAGGAATAGAGGGAAGAGAAGCATCGGAAAAGGGTTCGTTCCAATCTATATTTGATTCAGCATTAGGTATGATTACTGAGACGGATAAGTTGGCGGCAGAAGCAGAGAAGGCAGCCATGGATTTTACCTTAGGCAACACGGAAAGCACCCATGAATTGGGAATAATTCAAACCAAAGCGTTAATGTCACTGCAGTATACGGTTGCCGTAAAAAACGGCTTGCTGGATGCATACAAGGAAATTATGAATATGCAGATATAAGAGCATCGTTAAATAAAGTAATGTAACAGGTTGGAGAACATGAAAAATGAACGAGAAACTTAAAGGTGTACAGACTAAGATTGTTGAAGTATGGAATAAATATGATAAAAAAAGAAAAATCCAGATGATAAGCGTTGTAGCGGTTGTTATTATAATGCTTATTATTCTGGCTGTTGTTGTGTCAAGACCTACGTATGCTACCCTGATAGAATGTACGGATACGGCTACGGCAGCATCAATCACGGAAACTCTTACGGCAAATTCCATTAATTTTGATACCCAGAATAATGGTCTTATTATTCTGGTAGAGGAGAAAGACCTTGTAAACGCCACATATCTTATAGCTCAAAACGGCTATACGGCAAAGGGATATTCCATAGATGACTATGTTAATAACGTTGGCATAGGAACAACGGCCTCCGACAGGGAAAGACTGTATCAGAAATATCTTGAGGATAAGATGGTACAGACGATGGAATCTTTCGATTACGTAAAAAGCGCGGAGGTTACCTTTACCATGCCGTCTACAAATTATTCAGTGCTTGAGAATGAGGAGGATACATATGTAGGCGTAAAGCTTACGCTCAGCAAGAATATGCCGGAGGGCGCAGCCAACAGTATGGCAAGGTACATAGCTACGGCAGTGGGAAATAAAACAACGGCAAGGGTAACCATTGTAGATTCCAGCGGAAACAGCCTTTTTATGAGCGATGAAATAGACGGAGAGGAATCCGGCACAATTTCAGCTGATAAGGCTGAAACCATAAGAAATGAGTTTAGAAATATAGTTATAACAAATATAACTAAGCTGTTTACTGCTACGGGATATTCAAGCGTAACTGTTTCGCCGAATATTGACGTGGATTTTTCCGTAATTAATACGGTGGATACAAAGTATTATAATCCCGACGCCCTTAAGAAGGGGGATTATATATATGAACAGGAGGGCTCATCAGGAGTAAGCGGTCTTCCCGGAACAGATTCAAATGATGACGATACAGGATATTATATTGATACGGGAGACGGTACCACAACATCTGTAAACATACAGAAGAACGATTATGAAAACAGTAATACCATAACAAGCACAACCACAGGCCAGAGGGGTGTCGTACAGTATGGAAGTTCTTCTGTTGCAGTAGTCTTAAACAGATATCGTGTGTATGATGAGGAAACTGCCGATACGGGAGATTTAAGCTGGGCTGAATTTAAAGAGGCAAACGGCGAAATACTTCCAATAGAAAATCTTGACACACAGATGATAATACAGGCAATAAGCGCAGCAAGCGGTATTCCTCAGGCGAATATAAGCGTTATGGCGTATACGGTGCCAATGTTTAATGATTATGTGTCTGAGACAGAGTTTGTAAAGGATATACTTCCTATTATTATAGCTGTTATTATACTTGCGCTTCTTGCATTTATAGTATGGAGAAGCTTGAGACCTGTAAAGGTAACAGAGGTAGAGACAGAGCTTTCCGTAGACGAGCTTCTTGCTGCTACAAGAGAAAACCAGAAGCCGGTTGAGGAAATTGATATGGAAGAAAAATCAGAGGTTAGAAAGGCTATTGATAAATTTGTTGACGAAAATCCTGAGGCAGTGGCAATCCTTATGCGTAACTGGTTAAGTGATGATTGGGATTAAGCGATAGAAAGGTAGGTGTACAATATGCCAAAGCAAGCATCTTCATCGTCAAGTGAAGAAATGTCAGGACTCACAAAGGCGGCAATACTGCTTATTTCACTGGGACCTGAAAGGTCTTCAAAAATCTTTCAGCATTTAAAGGAGGATGAAATAGAACAGCTTACACTTGAAATTGCAAATACAAGAAGCGTCTCGCCTCAGTTAAAGACAGACGTCCTAAATGAATTTTATGAGGTGTGTCTGGCCCAGCAGTATATTGCCGAGGGAGGTATCGGCTATGCAAGAGACCTTTTGGAGAAGGCTCTTGGAGAGGAAAAGGCAAAGGATGTCATAAGCAGGCTTACGGCATCTCTTCAGGTCAGACCGTTTGAGTTTATAAGAAAGGCTGACCCGGGACAGCTTTTAAATTTCATACAGGATGAGCATCCGCAGACAATAGCCCTTATATTGTCATACCTGCCTTCACATCAGTCATCCCTTATAGTATCAGCCCTTCCTCTTGAAAAGCAGGCGGATGTAGCTAAGCGTATTGCTAAGATGGATAGAACATCCCCTGATGTAATAAAGGAAGTGGAAAGAGTTTTGGAGAGAAAGCTGTCGTCCCTTGTAAATCAGGATTACACCATTGTCGGCGGCGTGGATGCTATCGTAGAAATCTTAAACAACGTAGACAGAGGTACAGAGCGCCATATTATGGAGAATTTGGAAATCGAAGAGCCAGAGCTTGCTGATGAAATCAGGAGAAAGATGTTTGTATTCGAGGATATTCTTGCTCTTGACGACAGGACTATCCAGAGAGTTCTCAGGGATGTACAGAATGACGAGCTTGCCATTGCCCTTAAGGGCTCTAATGAAGACGTACAGGCTGCTATATTTAACAATCTTTCAAAGCGTCTTGCAGCTATGATTAAGGAGGATATGGACTTTATGGGCCCTGTTCGTATGAAGGATGTTGAGGAAGCACAGCAGAAGATTGTTAATGTTATAAGAAAGCTTGAGGATACAGGTGAGATTGTTATCGCCAGAGGTGGAGGTGACGAGTTAATTGTCTAATTTATTAAAATCATTTTTCTGCATGGAAAATGATAATAAGCTGATAATAGATTCAAATGAAGCAGTCACCTTAAAGCTTGAGCAGATAAGAAAAACCATCACAAATAAAGCCACGGGAAAGGGAGATTTTTCCTTAGGCTTAAATCCCGAAAGCGTAGAGGAGCTTTTGGAGGGTGAAAATGGTGAAAATATTTTAGGCGGAGCCGGTGCGGACGAGCAGGCTGCATATACCATGGAAATAGATTCAGATATGAGACAGATGGCGGATAATATTATTGCAGAAGCCAAATCTCAGGCAAAATCCATTGTGCAGTCGGCGGAGATGGATGCGGCAAGACTGGTAGCAGATGCCAGAAACGAGGCGGAAGCCATAAAAAACAACGCCCATGAGGAAGGCTTTAACCAGGGAAGAAATGACGGGCTTAAAAGCCTGGACGACGACAGGGCTGAGCTTAAAAGCAGATATAATGAAGAGGTTAATAAGCTCTCCCTTGACTATGAAAAAAGGGTAAAGGAGATAGAGCCGGAGCTTGTTGAGGTTATGATAGACGTATTTTCAAGTCTGACAAAGGAGCTTTCGTCAGACAGAAGGGATATGATACTTCAGCTTATAGACAAGGTTATAAGCGGAACCGAGGCAAGCAGTAATTATATAATCAAGGCCTGTAAGGAGGACGCAGAGTTTCTTCGGGGCAACAGGGAAAGCATATTAGAGAGAATTGGCAGGGATGTTCATCTGGAGATAGTGGAGGATATATCCATGAAGCGCAATGAATGTTTGATTGATACAGATTTAGGCATATATGACTGCAGTCTTGACATACAGCTTGAAAATCTTGTGAAATCCCTGAGAATATTAGCGTGCGCGGCTGATAGAAGATAAAGATGGAGCAGAAATAAATGTCGCTTGTGAATAAAAACAAATATTTACAACTGAAAGAACAGGATTTTTCAAAAAAGTACGGAAAGGTCTCAAAGATAGTAGGACTTACCATTGAATCCATAGGGCCTGACGCTAAGCTTAACGATGTGTGCAGGATTTTATCAAACGACCCTGAATCACCTGACGTTATGGCGGAGGTAGTGGGATTTAAGGATAAGAAGCTATTGCTTATGCCCTTTGAAACGGTAGAGGGCATAGGGCCGGACTGTATGGTGGAAAATACGGGAGATATATTAAGGGTTAAGGTTGGAGAAGCTCTTCTTGGAAAAATAGTTGACGGTCTTGGAAGATGCATTGACAACACAGAGATAGAGGACGGCGAGGCATATTCGGTAGAGGCGCCTCCTCCTGACCCTATGGAAAGAGTTATTATTTCAGATATACTCTCATTGGGGGTAAAGGCTGTTGATGGGCTTATCACTGTGGGAAAGGGACAGAGAATAGGTATATTTGCCGGAAGCGGCGTCGGAAAAAGCACCCTGATGGGTATGTTTGCAAGAAACACCAGGGCAGACATAAATGTTATAGCTCTTATAGGAGAGAGGGGCAGGGAGGTAAGGGAATTTATCGAGAGAGACTTAGGCGAGGAAGGCATGAAGAGAAGCGTGGTTGTAGTTGCTACGTCAGATAAGCCTGCCCTTATAAGAAATAAGGCGGCAAAGACGGCGACGGCCATAGCTGAGTATTTCAGGGATAAAGGCAAGGATGTTCTTCTTATGATGGATTCACTTACAAGATTTTCCATGGCCCAGAGAGAGATAGGGCTTGCCTCAGGGGAGCCTCCTGTTACAAGGGGATATCCTCCAAGCGTATACAGTGAGATGCCAAAGCTTTTAGAGAGGGCGGGAAACGGAAATCAGGGCTCCATAACAGGCCTTTATACGGTGCTTGTAGACGGAGATGATTTTAACGAGCCTATTACAGATACTGCAAGAAGTATTCTCGACGGACATATAATGCTGTCAAGAAAAATTGCCCATAAAAATCATTATCCCGCGATAGACGTGCTTCAGAGTATTTCCAGAGTTATGAGCCAGATAGCCACAAGCGAGCATAAAAAGATGGCGGGACAGATAAAAAACATTATGGCTACATATAATGAAGCTGAGGATTTAATAAATATAGGAGCCTATAAGCGGGGCTCAAATAAAAATATTGATTTTGCCATGGATAAGATAGATAAGGTAAATGAATTTCTTATTCAGGGCGTTGACGAAAAATTTGTTTTTGAAGATGAGCTTAAGCTTATGGATGAAATATTTGAGGAGTAAGCAGCTAAAGTCTTAGGAGAAAAGTATGGCAAAGTTTATATACAGAATGGAAAATATACTTAATTTGCAGACGAAGCTGGAGGATGAAGCCAAAATCCAGCTTACCATGGCAAATAATATCCTGAGAAATGAGCAGCAGAAGCTTAAGCGTATAAATAAGGATATTGAAACATATGAGGATGAGATAAGAGGCTACAGTATGTCAGTCCTTGACGTGCAGGAGCTGAAAAGATGCAACGACGCCATAGCCGTTAAGAAAATGGAGGCTGAGGAGCAGAAAAAAACTATTGAAAGAGCGCAAAAAAATGCAGATAAGGCAATGCATAAGGTGAGAGAGGCCATGCTTAAGCGAAAGACACAGGAGATACTTAAGGAAAAGGCCTTTGAAGAATTTAAAAGGGAAGTTAATGAAGAAGAAAAAAAAGAAATAGACCAGGTGGTAAGCTACCAATACAATGGAAAAATAGAGGAAGGTGATTGATAATGGCTAAAAAGAAGAAGGGCGAGACTGTCTTGGAAGACGGAACTGTGGTAGAGGAAAAAGGCGGAAAATTATCGTCTATACTTATAGGCATTATAATCGTTATCGTGTGGCTTGCCATACTTTGTGCATTGATAAAATTTGATGTAGGAGGCTTTGGAAGCTCAGTTATGTATCCTATATTTAAGGATGTTCCTGTAATAAATAAGATTCTTCCTGATGTAAGCGAGACAGATGAGGAGGATTCGGATAAGTATCCCTATAAAAGCCTTGCAGACGCCATAAAATACATAAAGGAGCTGGAGGTTGAAATACAGGATGATAAAGATAAGATAGCAGAGTATGAGGAAACCATAGCTGATTTGAGGGCTGAAATAGAAAGATTAAAGCAGTTTGAAAATGAGCAGGAGGAGTTTAACAGGCTCAAGGAACAGTTTTATAATGAGGTTGTATTTGGAGACAATGCTTTAGATTATGAGTATTATAAACAGTATTATGAGTCAATAGACCCTGAGTATGCAGAAAAGCTTTATAAGCAGGTTGTAGCGGAATATCTTAAGGATACAAGGTATCAGGAGCTTGCAGATGCCTATGCAGCCATGAAGCCTAAGAAGGCGGCGGCGGCCCTTTATGAGATGACGGGGGATTTAGACAAGGTGGTGTCTATACTGCAATGTATGGAGGTAGAGCCAAGAGCGGCCATCCTTAATGCTTTGAGCGATATAGATGCAGTATTCTGCGGAAAAATCACTGTTCTGTTATCGCCGTAATAAACTCATTATAAAAACTTAAGTAATATGATGAAAATGCCGAAATTAATTTGGGAAAGTTCCTTTTAAAGGATTTTCTATATATATTATATAATAAGGAGGTGAGATGAAAGGTGGCAAACGGAAATATAAAGTCCCTTACAAGAGATTTTTTAACAATCCGAATAGGCACGTCTGAAAATGTATCACAGGTAAAGAATACATCAGGGGACAGCTTTGAAAAGCAGCTTGACAGGACGTCAAAGAATAGCTTTGACACTGATAAAAAGCAGACTGACACAGCCAAGAAGTCTGATTTAAACAGCGAAGTAAAGAAAAATCAGAATGTCAGCCGGAAGCAGAAGGAGCTTGAGGAAAAAGCAGCCGTTGATGCAGCAGAAGACGCGGCAGGCAGCGCTTCTATGGTACAGGATACTTTAAAGGAGCTTAAGGAAGCCGTGGCGAAGGAGCTTGACATTTCAGTTGAGGAGCTTGAAGCTCTTATGAATACCATGAATTTTAATGACATGGATTTATTTGATAAGGAAAAGCTTGGAATGATAGTGCTTGAGGCAAACGGACTTACACAGAGCCAGGATTTATTGTTTAATAAGGCTGTGGCTGATGAGTTTAAAAATGTTATGGCGCTTCTTGACGAGGCAGTCACAGAGCTTGAGCAGTCTGAAATACAGGTATCCGAAGAAGGCTTTTTTGATATGGCAACAGGAGAAGAAATTCAGATTAATGATGAAAACGTTAATCATGATGAGCTTACAGACGCCAAGGCTGATACTATCGTGGATGCAGAGCAGGATATACCAAAGGATATATTGGAAGCAGACGGCGAAATAAAGGATGTTAAGACAACCGATAAGGCGGCGAAGGACAACGAATCAGATGTTTCAGACGACAAGACAGTTTCTGAAAAGGATATCCAGACTGACGCTAAGACACAGGAAAACGAAAGCGCTAAGCAGAATAATACCGGAGGCGACAGAAGAAATCACAGAGAACATAATGTCAGAGAGGGCAGTGTGATAAGTGACGCCAATGTAAGATTTAACCCTATAGAAGAGATACAGGTTGAGCTTGCAGACAGAGTGGGAAGAAGTCAGGCTGAAAATATTGTTAATCAGATAACGGAGCAGCTTAGGTTTAACGTCAATGAAGAATTTAAGAGTATGGAAATGCAGCTTTATCCTGAACATTTAGGAAAGGTAGGCGTGCAGGTAGCCATAAAGGACGGTATTTTAACGGCGCAGATTACAGCAGAAAACGAAACCGTAAAGAAAGCCATTGAGGCGCAGATTGTGAATCTTAAAGAGAGCTTTAACAATCAGGGACTTAAGGTGGAAAATGTTGAGGTCACAATAGCAAGCCACAGCTTTGAGGAAAACAATATGCATAATCAGGACGGACAGTCAAATCAGGGCAGAGGCAGGAAAAACAGACGGTTAAATTCAGCTCTTGTGGATGAGTTAAACGGTATTACTGATGAACAGTCAGAGGATGCCGTAATGGAAGCGTTAGGAAACACAGTAAGCTATACGGCTTAGGAAAGGAGAGAATATGGCAGATGATTACATAAAGGCGCCCGTGGTGAATGGAAAGCCTGTAACAGGTACATCAGAGACATATCAGGGAAAAAAGTCTAAGGGAGATGAGCTTGGAAAGGATGCATTTTTACAGCTTCTTATAGCGCAGATGCAGAATCAGGACCCTCTTGAGCCTACGGACAATACCCAGATGGTAACCCAGCTTGCGCAGTTTACCACTATTGAGGAGCTTCAAAATCTTGGAACAACCTTAAATAACATGAACGCCTTTGGACTTATAGGAAAGGCAGTAATTTTAGAGGTAGGAAAATCTACAGATGCGACAACTACCACAACGGTAGGAGGCTATGTTGATTTCGTGAAGATAGAAGACGGAAAGGCAAAGCTTTCAATCAAAGGCGAGCTGTATGATTATGATGACCTTGATATGGTTGTTGACCAGGCTTATCTTGACCAGATATTTGGTAAGGAAGATGGAGACGGCAGTACAGATGATACCACCGAAACTCCGGATGATAAGGATGACTCAACTGACGGTACAGAAAAGGAATAAGCAAAAGCCCGATAATAAAATATACTGAAAATAATAAAGAGGTATGGCTATGGATATCAGAAATAATTTTACATCCATTGAGCAGATACAAAATCAGTATTTAACGAAGAAACCTGTATCAAATACAGAAAAAGGAAATAAAAAAGAAAGCTTTTCAGATGTATTTGAGACAAAGCTAAGATTTTCAAAGCATGCAGACGAAAGGTTAAACACCAGAAATATCAGTCTTACAGAAGAACAGATGGAAAGACTTAACGACGGCATGAAGAAAGCCGGCGAAAAGGGAATAAACGAATCACTGGTGCTTATGGATAATCTTGCATTTATAGTAAACGTAAAAAATAATACTGTAATAACTGCCATGGACAGCAGTAACACAGAGGAAAGAATATTTACAAAAATTGATGGAGCCGTAATAGTATAAATATGACAAACATATAATTGTTATAGCCGGACCAATACGGGGGCTATGGATTTTCCGAATGACGGAGGAAAATCATACGGCAGATTAAGGAGGTCATTTAATTATGATGAGATCATTATACTCTGGTGTATCAGGACTTAAAGTTCACCAGACAAGAATGGATGTTATAGGTAACAACATTGCAAATGTAAATACTGTAGGTTTTAAGGCACAGAATGTAAACTTCAGCGAGCTTTTTTATCAGACCACACAGGCTGCGTCAGGTCCAAATGCTGAAACCCAGACAGGCGGTCAGAATGCAAAGCAGATAGGTCTTGGCGCAAGCGTGGCGGCAGTTTCAACCAACATTATAAATGAAGGAGGCACACAGTCTACAGGTAACGCCTTTGACCTTAAGATAAACGGACAGGAGTTCTTTATTATAAGAAAGGGCGGAGCTGACTATTATTCAAAGGCAGGTAATTTTACAACAGACGGCTTTGGAAATTTAGTTACGCCGTCAGGAGCATATGTTATGGGCTATGCTGCGGCAAGAGACGATACAACAGGCGATTATGTGCTGCAGAACGACCAGCTTAGACCTATATCTGTATACGGAAGCCAGTATATGCATACTGACCCTGCCCAGACTACTCAGGCAACAATGTCAGGAAATATTAATGCGACAGATGATAATTTTGCAAGCAACGGCTATATAACAACTACGCTTTCAGTGTATGACAGCCTTGGAAACCTGTATTCCGTAATGTTCAAAATAAGTAATACGGCAGGTGATGCAACTACATACACTATGGAGCCGATGGGAGTGTACAACGGAAATAAGCTGATTACTGATATTACTGCGGATATAGGAGGAACCCTTACTATGGAGTTCAGCGGTACCACAGGAAAGGTGGTAACGACTCCTTCCACATTTACCCTTAATTTTACGGGAAATACAGAGGCTTTTGAGGAGCCGATTACGGTAGATTTTTCAAACGTAACGTGTGTTGCGGCAAAGAGCAGTGTTGAATGTAAAAGAGGCGATTCAAGCGCAGACCATTTAGGACAGGGAAAAGCAGTCGGTAATATGATAGAGGTTGGCATTCAGACAGACGGTAAGGTTGTTGCGTCATATGACAACGGAGATTCATATGTTTTAGGACAGATTCTTGTTGCAAACTTTATTAATCCAGCCGGACTTCAAAAGCAGGGAGACAATCTTTTCTCGGAGACACTTAACTCAGGAGAGGCAACTGTAGGAGATATAACTGCAAACGGCGATACAATGCAAAGCGGTGTTCTCGAAATGTCAAATGTTGATTTGGCAGACGAGTTTACAAATATGATAGTTACACAGCGTGGTTTTCAGTCAAACTCAAGAATTATAACCACATCAGATACTATGATTGAGGAGCTTTTAAGTCTTAAGAGATAGTATAAAGGCAATTTGATAAATTAATGTGCCGTGCTGCAGCATAAGCGGTACGGCATTTTGTGTGAAGAAAGAGCTTGGAGAAAGAAAAATAGCCTGCTTAAAATAAATTTTTAAAAAAGTTTATTTTTTTGTTGGTAAATGTAATAAAATGTGGTAAAATGCTATTGAATGCATTTATGATGCTAAACGCATAAATAAGCGTAAAAATATTATTTTACATATGTTGATTGTGACAGACTCATAGACGGCGTCTATGACAGACAAGAAATTATAGGATGGTGAGAGTAAATGGATTTAGCGTCACTTATAGGTTTGGTTGCCGGCGTGGTTATGGTTATATTTGGTATTGTAACAAATTCAGACTTTAGTATGGAATTTGGCAAGCTGGGCAACTTCGTTGATATTCCTTCGATAATTATTACCATAGGAGGAACAATGACCTGTCTTATAGGCTCTAACAGTATAAAAGAGTTTGTTAGCGGCTTTAAGGGCTTCACTCTGGCGATTAAGGTGCCGAAGTTCGAGCCGGCAGAAACAATAAGGCAGATTATTGATTTGTCAAATACTGCAAGAAAGGAAGGTCTGCTTGCTTTGGAGGAAGCGGCGGCAAATCTTGAGGACCCCTTTATGAAAAAAGGAGTTCTGCTTATAGTTGACGGTACTGACCCGGATTTACTCAGAGCAATATTGGAGACAGAGCTTGTATGTATTGAGGACAGACATAAGAAGGTTATAGGCTTTTGGAGCACTATGGTTGACATGGCTCCCGCATGGGGTATGATTGGTACCCTTATAGGTCTTGTAAACATGCTTAAGAATTTGTCCGATTTCAATTCCATCGGTCCAAACATGGCGGTTGCCCTTCTTACCACATTGTACGGCTCCCTTATTGCAAACTGGCTTGGCAATCCTATTGTAAACAAGCTTACGGGAAATAATGCAAAGGAGATTATGCTTAAGGAGGTTATGGTAGAGGGACTTCTCTCAATACAGGCAGGCGAGAATCCTAGAGTTATTGAGGAAAAGCTTAAGTCCTTCCTTGCTCCGTCACAGAGAGAAAACATCAACGCTATTGAAGGTGGTGAGCAATAATGGCAAAGAAAAGAGAAGACCCGCCGAAAAAGGGAGCGCCCGCGTGGCAGACTACCTTCAGCGACCTTATGAACCTGCTTCTTTGCTTTTTCGTTTTACTTTTTGCGATGTCAACCATAGATGCGGAGGCGTTTGAGGAGATTGCGGCGTCCTTCAGGCAAAGCTTTAGTATTTTTGACGGAGGCTCCGCTTCCATTACGGAGGGAACCCTTATATCAAGCGGTGTAAGCCAGTTATCAGAGCTCAATGATTATTTTAATACAATGGGCGCAAATCCGAAGCTTGATAAGGATGAAAGCAACAGCCTTGAGGCCTATGAAAAATATCAATATGAGCAGAAGATAGAGGCGTCGGAGGAGATAGCCGAGGATGTGGAAGGAGAGCTTCAAAAGCTGGGGATAGGCGAGCAGGTAGATATACAGGTAGACTCCCAATATGTATCCCTTACATTAAACGGCGCATTGCTTTTTGATTCAGGCATAGCTGAATTAAAGCCGGGCTCCCTTGAATTTGTAAGCAAGATAGGAGACATACTTAAGGCGTATGATGACAACCAGATATGGATTATAGGCCATACCGATACGGTACAGATAAGAGGCAACGGAAGATATAAGGATAATATGGAGCTTTCCCAGGGAAGAGCATATTCCGTATACAAGTACTTAAGAGATAATAAGGGGCTTGACGTTGCAACCATGGGATGTATGGGCCGGGGAGAGGAGGAGCCTGTAGCCTCAAACGATACGGCGGAAGGCAGAGCATTAAACAGGAGAGTTGAGATAAAAATTTTTAATGAATATGCATCAACACCATAAATAAACAGATAGGAGCAGTCAGATATGAAAAAAGGATTAATTAATATCATATTATTGGTATTAGCTATAACCAATATTGTATTAACGGCTATTATGGTATTTGCCGTAGTGCCTGCCATGAACAGTGCAAACGACCTTGTCAGCAAGGTTTCGTCAGCAATAAATCTGGAGAAGGAAAACCAGACCCAGTATACTGACGGTATCAGCATAGATAATTTGATTGTATATAATTTTGAAAGTAAGGTAACCGTGGCGTTAAGCGGCAGTTCAGACGACAATGTGCATTACGCGCAGTTTGGAGTGACATTGTCCTTGGATAAGACGGCGGAGGGCTATAATGATTATAAGGATAGGCTTGCTACTGATGAGACACGTATGATTACCACAATTCAAAACGTTGTAAGCAAGTATACAATAACTGAAATACAGAATAATCAGGCGGCAATACTTGAAGAAATTACACTTAAACTTAGGGAGATGTACAATAATACAATGTTTATATATGATACGGCATTTGTAAATATTGTATTCCAGTAAAGCTTATGAAAAAGAAAATGAGAATAAGGAGGTGAGGATGTTTTGAGTGAGACACTGTCGCAGGAGGAAATTGATAAACTCTTAAAGGCATTCAGCACGGGAGAGCTGGATGCAGACGACTATACGGCCGAGAAGGAAAAGGAAGTTAAGGTATACGATTTCGCAAGACCATCAAAGTTTTCCAAGGAACATCTTCGAACTCTGGAAAATATATTTGAACATTATGGAAGACTTCTATATACAAATCTTCCGGCATATCTTAGAAAAAACGTACAGGTTGACGTAATGAATGCGGAGGCGCTGGCATATTCAGAGTTTTCAAACGCCTTGTCAAACCCTGTACTTCTTGGAATAGTCAATTTTGCACCTCTTAGAGGAAACGTTATAATGGAGCTGGGAACAAATCTTGGCTATGCCATTATAGACAGGATGCTTGGAGGAGAAGGTGAAGCCATTGAGAGAAAGAGAGATTTCACCGAAATTGAAATTATTATAATAGAAAGAATTTTAAATATATGTGTTGACCTTTTAAGAGAGCCGTGGCAAAATGTAGTAAATCTTCATCCGAGGCTTGAGAGGATAGAGACAAATCCGCAGTTTGCGCAGCTTATTTCACCTACGGAGATGATAGCTATAGTTACCATCAGTATTACCATAGGAGAAATAAACGGGCTTATGAATGTATGTCTTCCGTTTATTACTTTGGAGGACGTTATGGATAAGCTGAACATAAAGTATTGGTTTTCATCTATGGAAAAGAAGAATGAGGAATCATACGAGGAGGCAATCGAGATTCTTATTCAAAGGTCGGAGATACCTATTAGAGCTATTCTTGGTCACAGCACAATTTCTGTAAATGATTTTGCAAATATACAGAAGGGTGATATAATAAAGCTGGACACAACAATAAATAACGAATTGGATGTATATGTAGGAGACATAAAGAAGTTTAAGGCTTTGCCGGGAACTACAAATGATGATTATGCAGTCAGAGTTACATCAATCGTAAGGGAGGATTAATTCAATGGATGGAATGGGACTTTCACAGGAAGAAATAAATGCGCTGCTGAACAACATGGATTCTCCGGAAGCAGATGAATTAGAAAGTGAAGGGGAACTTTTAACCGGCATGGAAAAGGATGCCATGGGAGAGATTTCCAATATAAGTATGGGAACGGCAGCTACAACATTATCTTCCCTGGTCAATCAGAAGGTTGATATCACAACACCGACAGTCGCTATTGCAACATGGCCTGATTTGGTTGAAGGATATGATGATAAGTCTTGTGTATTGCTTCAGATTTCATATAGAGAAGGATTAAATGGCAATAACATATTTGTGTTGGAGGAAAAGGATGTAAAGGTTATCGCAGACCTTATGATGGGAGGCGATGGCAGAGGTGATATGGAGGGAGAGCTGACAGAGCTTCATCTAAGCGCTATCAGCGAAGCAATGAACCAGATGATGGGTTCGGCCTCCACATCATTGTCATCAATGCTTAACATGAAGATAGATATAAGCCCTCCAATTGCAAAGGCAATGGATATGAGTGAGGTTAAGGACGACGAAAGTCTGGCTGAATTTTTAAATGAAGATTTTGTAAAAATATCATTTAAAATGACTATCGGTGATTTGGTTGATAGCGCAATTATGCAGTTGTTCCCAGTAGAGTTTTGTAAAACTCTTTGTAATAAATTTGGTGTTCAGGGTGGAGATGACACCACTCCTTCTTCTACGGTGGAGGAAGCACCGGCAGCAAGTCAGCAGCCTGCCGCCACAGTTTCCGAGCCGCCGCAGCCGCAACAGCCAATGCAGCAAATGCAGCAGCCTGTACAGCAGCAGGCTATGCCAATGGGGCAGGATATGTACGGTATGCCTATGAATGGAGGACAGCCAATGATGGCTCAGATGCAGGGTATGCCTATGGGATATCCAATGCAGCAAATGCCAATGCAGCAGATGCCAATGCAGAATATTAATGTCCAGCAGGCACAGTTTCAGGCATTTTCGCCGGAAATTATGGCGATGAATCAAAAGGAAAACATCGATTTAATTATGGATGTGCCTTTGGAAGTTACAGTTGAACTGGGAAGAACAAGAAAATCCATTCAGGATATTCTTGAGTTTGCACCGGGTACTATTATTGAACTTAATAAGATAGCAGGCGAGCCGATAGACGTGCTTGTAAACGGCAAGTATGTAGCTAAGGGCGAGGTTGTTGTTATTGAGGAAAGCTTCGGTGTAAGAGTAACAGAGATTATTAAAAATTAGTCATAAAACGATAGGAGAGATAAGAGTATGGCAAAGAATATTTTAATTTGCGATGATGCTGCGTTCATGAGAATGATGATTAAGGACATTCTTACAAAGAATGGATATAATGTGGCAGGAGAGGCAGAAAACGGCAAAGTAGCAGTAGAGAAATATGCTGAGCTTAAGCCGGATCTTGTTATGATGGATATTACAATGCCGGAGATGGATGGAATTCAGGCATTAAAGAAAATCAAAGAATCCGACCCGGGAGCCGTTGTTATAATGTGTTCAGCTATGGGACAGCAGGCTATGGTTATAGAATCCATTCAGTCAGGAGCAAAGGACTTTATTGTAAAGCCTTTTGAGCATGACAGAGTTATAGAAGCTGTTAAAAAAGCAGTTGGTTAATATGTGTATATATTCAGGCGTAGGCGTACACCATTCGGTGTACGCTTTGGGCAGTAGTGGTATAGGACAATTTATAGTATCAGTTTTTATTCTTGCGGTTGTCATTGTGCTATGCTATTTTACTACCAGATTTATAGCTAATTATCAAAAGGGCATTGTAGGTAAGGGAAATATTGAAATACTGGAAGCTAAGAGCCTTGGAAATAATAAGTATATAGAGATAGTCAGAATAGGTGAGGAATGTTTTGCCATTGGAGTGGCAAAGGATAACATTACGTTTATATCTAAGGTTGACAGGGATACCCTTAAGATAGAGCAGCCACAGGCAAATAAGACAAAAGAGAGCTTTTCACAGCTTTTGGACAAGCTTAAAAACGGCAGATTAAATAATAAGTAGTAGGAGATAGAACAATGAAAAAATATGCTAAAAAAATATGTGTACTATTACTTATGGTTTTGATTGTTTTTATGGTTTCCGGTAATACAAGCTATGCAACCGGGGAAGGAGAGCCGTCGGCAGGTGAAGACGATATAACTCAGGAAGGCAATAATCCCAATGATGTGCTTGATGACAATTCTCTTTTTGGCATAAACATATCTACATTGGGAGAAACAGGAGGCATTGCCAGCGCTTTACAGATAGTTATAATTCTTACTATTATAGCGTTATGTCCGTCTATATTGATAATGCTTACATCATTTACCAGAATACTTGTTGTAATGCATTTTACAAGGGCGGCTCTTAACACACAGACGGCGCCGCCTAATCAGATACTTATTGGAATATCGTTGTTTTTAACCTTTTTTATAATGGCGCCTGTGTTTGAAAATATATATGAAAATGCATATGTGCCATTGTCAAAGAATGAAATTACCCAGGATGAAGCTTTAGATGCGGCAGTAGAACCCCTTAGGGATTTTATGTTCAAGAATGTTGACGATAAGGATTTAGATGCCATGTGCAGTATAGCAGGCTTAGAAAGCGTAAGCTCAAGAGATGAGGTACCAACTTCTGTTCTTATACCAAGCTTTATTATAAGTGAGCTGAGGGTGGCATTTTTTATTGGATTTCTGGTATATATTCCGTTTCTCGTTATAGACATGGTCGTCGCCTCCGTGCTTATGTCCATGGGTATGATGATGCTGCCGCCTACAACAATATCTATGCCTTTTAAGATACTGTTATTTGTGCTGGCGGACGGATGGAATCTTATTATAGTAAATCTTGTTCAAACCATAAATGTATAGCTATGACGGTTTTAGAAAGGAAATACTATGACAACAGAAGCAGTATTAAATATAGCAAGTGAAGCTATTTGGACTATTATACAGGTTTCGGCGCCATTGCTGCTGATATCCTTAGTGGTAGGACTTGTAATAAGTATATTCCAGACAGTTACATCAATACAGGAACAGACATTGACGTTTATACCTAAAATACTTGTTATTTTCATGGGTATGTTGATATTCGGTTCCTTTATTTTAGATACAATAGTATCATTTATGCAGGAACTTTGGAGCAGCTTTGGAGCGTATTTATAAATGTTAAATATTACTATTTCACAACAGGATATAGAGGTATTTTTTCTGGTATTAGTAAGAATAGCCAGCTTTGTATCGGTTGCTCCTTTCTTTGGAGAGTCAAATGTGCCCGTAAGATATAAGCTTGCGTTTGCAATAGGACTCTCATATTTGATTTATCTCATCATACCTGATGTGAGCCTGCCCTATGATACAACCTTAGGTTATGCCACGCTTATTATAAAGGAAAGCATAGTGGGACTTTTGGTTGGTTTTTCAGCATATATATGCAATACAATAGTTTTATTTGCAGGAAGAATCATAGATATGGATATTGGCTTGTCAATGGCAAACCTTTATGACCCGTCTACAAGGCAGCAGGTTTCCTTAAACGGAAGCTTTTACCAGAGAGTAATCATGATTCTTCTTATTTTGTCAGGTATGCATCTGTATCTTTTAGGCGCCATAAAGGATACCTTTACGCTCATTCCTATAGGAGGCTTAAGCTTTAATATGAGTCTGTATAATTCATTTATAGGGTTTCTGGCAGACTATTTTATTATAGGCTTTCGTATAATTCTTCCTATATTTGCAGTTATTCTTATAGTAAACTGCGCCATGGGAATAATGACTAAGGTAGCTCCACAGATACATATGTTTTCTGTGGGAATGCAGATAAAGATACTTATAGGACTGCTTGCATTGTTTATGACTATTATACTTTTGCCAAATATAGCAGATGTTCTTTTTGATGAAATGAAAACCATGGTAGTAGAAGCAATAAGGGGAATGAGCTAAAGTGAATTACTTACGATATAACCTTCAGTTATTTGCAAAGGATGGCCCGGGCGGAGAAAAAACAGAGCCCGCCACCCAAAAGAAGCTTGACGATGCGAGAAAGGAAGGTCAGGTAGCAAAGAGCACCGAAATTGTCAATGCCATATATTTACTGGTTATTTTTTATGTTTTGAAGTTTTTGCTTGGCATGATGGGAGAGGGCATACTTGAAAGCTTTACTACGGCGTATGGGTTTATTCCCACATATGCCGCCGGGTCAGAGAATATAGTAAATGTGGGAACCACAGCTTTCATTATGAAAGAGATTTTTTTAAAAATAATAGTTATTCTGCTTCCTGTATTTGCAATTACATTTTTATTAAATTTTGTTTTAAATGTTGCGCAGGTAAAATGGAAACCTACCGGAAAGCCGCTGCAGCCTAAGTTTAATAAGCTTAGTCCAATGAAGGGAATTAAGAGGATTTTTTCAAAGCAGTCCCTTATAAATTTATTAAAATCCATTGCTGTAGTGGGAATATGTATATATATTATATACAGCGAATGGCTCAGCAATTATGCATTGCTGTACAGTCTTTATGATATGTCCTTTATGGAATCCATAGAGACCGTGGGAAATATAGCCCTTGACATATGTATACGCATAAGCGTTGTATATATTTTTATAGGCTTTGCAGATTATATCTTTCAAAAAAGAAAATTTAACGAGGATATGAAGATGACAAAGCAGGAGGTAAAGGATGAGTACAAAAATACAGAAGGAGACCCGCAGATAAAAGGACAGCAGAGGCGGAGAATGAGAGAAGCATCCCAGAGGCGTATGATGCAGCAGCTGCCGGAGGCAGATGTGGTAATTACAAACCCTACGCATTTTGCGGTTGCATTAAAATATGATTTGGATATAGCGCCTGCTCCTATAGTACTGGCTAAGGGAGAGGATTATCTTGCCCAGAAGATAAAGGAAGCGGCTAAGGAGTACGGCATTGAAATATATGAAAATAAGCCTCTTGCCAGAGCATTGTACCAAAGTGTCGATGTAGGCGAGGAGATACCTCAGGAGCTTTATCAGGCTGTAGCTGAGGTACTGGCATTTGTTTACAGTATAAAGAATAAGCAGTAATAATTACTATTATAATATATGGATGATTTTGAGAAAGGATAAATGCGGTCAGCATAGGATAAACCATGAAAAAGACAGATATCGGACTTGGCCTTTATATAATGGCCGCTATAGTATTTCTTATTATAAGACTTCCAAGCGGTCTTTTAGATGTTTTTATGGCTTTAAATATAGCAATAGCCCTTGTAGTTTTGTTTAATTCCATATTTTCAAAGGAAGCGCTTGATATGTCGTCGTTTCCTACATTACTGCTCTTTACCACAATATTTAGAATTTCATTAAATGTTTCTTCTACAAAGCTTATTCTGGGACAGGGAGATGCGGGGCATGTAGTTGAAGCCTTCGGTAATTTTGTCGGAGGAGGAAACATAATCCTTGGAGCAGTTATATTCATTATCCTTATTTTAGTACAGATGATGGTTATCAATAAGGGTTCTGAAAGAGTTGCCGAGGTTACGGCCAGATTTACACTGGACGCAATGCCAGGTAAACAGATGGCTATAGATGCAGATTTAAACACAGGAGCAATTACCGATAAGCAGGCGCAGGAGCGCCGAGCGAAGCTCCAGCAGGAATCAGCCTTTTACGGGGCCATGGACGGTGCCGTTAAGTACGTTAAGGGAGACGCCATTGCCGGTCTTATCATCACGGTTATAAACTTTGTAGGCGGTCTTTTGATGGGCGTGCTTATGGGTGGAATGGAATTGTCAGAGGCTATTGATAAGTATACACTGCTTACTATCGGAGACGGACTGGTAAGCTCTATTCCATCGCTTGCCATATCCCTTGCAACAGGTATTCTTGTTACGAAGAATTCAGATTCCTCTGAGCTTGGCGATATTGTATTTACACAGTTGTTTGGAATTCCAAAGGTTCTCTGGGCAGTTGGCGCCGTACTGGCAATGCTTGGTATTATTACGGAGCTTCCTATATACGTCTTTGTACCTCTTGGAGCCCTCTGCATATACTTAGGCTTCAGAATGAGAGACGCCGAGGGCAGAAGCCAGATTGAGGATGAGGTAGACGCTGAACAGGAGCAGGCAGATGAAATAAGAAAGCCTGAAAATGTAGTGTCTCTTTTACAGGTTGACCCTATTGAGCTTGAATTTGGATATGGAATAATTCCTCTTGCCGATGTCAGTCAGGGTGGAGACCTTATAGACAGAGTTGTTATGATACGACGGCAGATAGCTCTTGAGCTTGGTACGGTTGTGCCTATTATCCGTATGAGAGATAATATACAGCTTAATCCAAACCAGTATATAATAAAGATAAAGGGAATAAAGGTAAGTGAGGGAGAAATCCTTTTTGACCACTACATGGCCATGAATCCGGGAAATGTAGAGGAGGAAATATCAGGTATACCTACCTTTGAGCCATCCTTCCATCTGCCGGCAATATGGATAACCGAGGCGCAGCGGGAAAGAGCGGAGGCGCTGGGCTATACTGTAGTAGACCCTCCTTCTATAATTGCAACACATCTTACGGAGATAGTAAGGACATATATTGACGAGCTTCTCACAAGGCAGGATGTTCAAAATCTTATATCAAATGTTAAGGAATCAAATCCTACCCTTATTGAAGAGCTTGTGCCAAAGCTTTTAGGAGTGGGAGAAATACAGAAGGTACTGCAAAATCTTTTAAAGGAGGGCATTTCCATAAGAGATTTGCTTACTATTTTTGAAACCCTTGCAGACCACGCAGTAGTTACAAGAGATACTGATGTGCTTACGGAATATGCAAGGCAAAGTCTTAAGAGGGCAATATCAAACAGATTTTTTGCACCTAATGAGACTACTACGGTAGTTACCCTTGACCCTTCCATAGAACAGCAGATTATGGGAGCGGTAAAGCAGACGGAGCAGGGCTCATATATAGCCCTTGACCCGGAGGTAAATCAAAAGATATTAAAGAGTACGGAGGCGGAAATAAAGAAGATGGAGGATATGGGAAAGATACCTATTATCGTCACGTCTCCTATTGTGAGAATGTATTATAAGAAGCTTACCCAGGACTATTATAAGGATTTAATAGTCGTTTCATATAATGAGATAGAATCAAATATTGAGTTGCAGTCAGTTGGAATGGTAAGCATTGCTTAATTTGGAAAGGAGAAGCACTGATTTATGATAATCAAGAAATTTCAGGCAGGGACAGAGGCTGAAGCCATTATAAAAGCGAAGGATGAGATGGGAAGCGGAGCTGTCGTACTTAATATAAAAACAATTAAACACAGGGGAATTTCAAGGTTATTTAAAAAGGATTATGTTGAAGTGACTGCTGCCATTGAGGAAATGCAGCACGTTACAGCTCCTATTCCGCAGCTTCCAAAAATAAATATTGCTGTGGATAACGCATATAAATCATCAGGAAGCTACACAATGGAGCCGTCATCAAACGTCATTGAGGAAAAGCTGAACAGTCTTCAGACCATGCTTGAGAATAGAATGAAGGCCTCCGAGCTTGAAAAGGAGGATGATAATGAAAAGGATTTGGCTGAAACGGCAGAAGACACTAAGGAGGAGGCACAGGGGCTTAAATTTATAAAGCTTATATATAATCAGCTTATAGATAATGAGGTTAATGAAAAGTATGTAAACCAAATAATGGGAGAGATACAGACAGCCCTTAAGAAGGAGGCGACTGTCGACAGTATACTGGCAGCAGTGTACCAAAAAATTATATTAAAGATAGGACAGCCAAAGACAATAGAGGCTGAGGAGGGAAAGAGAAAGGTTGTATTTTTTATGGGGCCTACAGGCGTAGGAAAAACTACAACCATAGCAAAGCTCGCATCATATTTTAAGCTTGAAAAAAAGCTTAAGGTGGCGCTGATTACGTCGGATACATACAGAATAGCTGCAGTGGAGCAGCTTAGAACATACGCGGGAATACTTGATGTACCTTTAAGCGTAATTTATACCATAGAGGAGATGAATCAGGCAGTTGACGCTTACAGGGATTACGATTTGATTTTGGTGGATACGGCGGGAAGAACTCATAAAAATAATGAGCAGTGCAACGAGCTTATGCATCTGATAAAGGATTCAAGAGTTGACGAGAACACGGTTAAGGAAGTATACCTTGTGCTTAGCGCAACCACAAAATATAAGGATTTAATTAAGATAAACGAGGCATTCGGCCATGTAAATAATTACAATATTATTTTTACAAAGCTTGATGAGACATCGTGTCTTGGAAATATACTTAACATGAAATTAAACACAGGCGTAAGCATATCATACGTGACAAGCGGACAGGTAGTTCCGGACGATATAAGTATACTTGACCCGCAGAAGATAGCAAGAAGTCTTTTGGGAAGCAATGAGTAAATCCGCTGATATTGATTAAGAGAAAGGAAAAGGTTTTAAATGGATCAGGCGCAAAACTTAAGAAATATAATAAAGCAGATTAATCAAACCGAAGCCGGTCAGGCCAGAATAATAACTGTTACAAGCGGTAAGGGCGGAGTTGGAAAAACAAGCGTATCTATAAATCTTGCCATACAATTCAGGAAGCAGGGAAAATCAGTTATTATTTTTGACGCTGATTTTGGTCTTGCAAATATAGAGGTCATGTTTGGAGCTATCCCAAAATATAATTTGTCTGATATGATATACAGGGGAAAGAGCATAAAGGATATAATTGTAAAGGGGCCCATGGATATTGGATTTATATCGGGAGGCTCAGGAATAAACGGTCTTGGAAATCTGGGCTATGACCAGATAAATTATCTTGTATATAAGCTTAGGGAGCTTGAGAGTCTGACAGATATTATTATAGTGGACACAGGGGCAGGCATATCAGACAGTGTGCTGGGCTTTGTGGCGTCAGGAAGCGAGGTGCTGCTTATAGCCACTCCCGAGCCTACGTCAATAACAGACGCCTATGCGCTTTTAAAGGCCCTTAATGCAAAGGCAGGCTTTGAAAGTGATAATACAATTATTCATGTAATAGCAAACAGGGTTTCAAGCCATGAGGAGGGCGTTAATCTTTACAATAAGCTTAATGTGGTGGTAAGCAAATTTTTGAACATTAAGCTGAATTTTTTAGGAATAGTGCCAAAGGATGATAATTTAGGCAGGGCCGTTATGCAGCAGAAGCCGGTATCACTTATATATCCTAATTCCACAGCATCAAAGCATTTTGCAGCTTTAGCGTCAGAGCTTATGAATGATGAAGCTTATGTGGAGGAAAAAAAGAATAAGGGCTTGGCGTCGGCAATACTTAAAATGTTAAAAAATAAAGAAAAAAAGACAGATAGCTAGGGAGGTGAAGGTATGGTGACTATATCAAAGGTTTTGGGAATAGGAAATAAAATAGAACTGACAAGGTCAGCGGCAGCGGAAAATATAGACGATGCTAAAAATAATCGTATGTACATAAGCCAGATAGTAGATATTATAGATGAGGATAAAATGAAAATCGGAATGCCAATGGAGCAGGGAAAGGTTATTCCCCTGTCTGTAAACACCAGACTGGACGCCTGCTTTTACACTGAACACGGATTGTATCAGGGACGTATTATAGTTACCGACAGATATAAGGAAGGACAGATATTCATACTGGTTGTCGAGCTTATATCAAGTCTGCAAAAATATCAGAGAAGGCAGTATTTCAGGCTTGGCTGTGTAATAGACATTAAATACAGAAAGATTTTTGATGAAGAAATTGAGGAATATGCCCAAAATAATAATATGATAATAGAGGCGGACGATTTTTTTGATGGAACTGCTCTTGATATAAGCGGCGGAGGAATAAGATTTGTATCACAGGAGCAGTTGGAAAAGGATAAGGATATTTTTATTGTCCTTGAAATAAAATATGAAGACCAGACAAAAACCTATGGTCTTTTGGGCAGGATAATTATGAGCTATCAGGCAAAGAGCAGGGATAATTTGTTTGAGCACAGGGTAGAGTTTGTAAATATGCAGGGAGGAGTAAGAGAATCCCTTATAAAATATATTTTTGAGGAAGAACGTCGTCAGAGGCAGAAGCAGATGTTGTAAGGAAGGGTGGTAATTTATATGGCAAAAAAAATTTTAATATGTGATGACTCTGCACTTATGAGAAGACTTATTTCTGATATAATCAATTCAGATAAACGCTTTGAGGTGAAGGACTTAGCCTGTAACGGACTTGAAGGGCTTGACTTAATTGTTAAAAATCATGCAGATTATGACTGTGTAATACTTGACATTAACATGCCAAAGATGAATGGACTGGAGCTTTTGGAGCAGCTTCAGAAGAACAGGATAAAAATTACTGTTCTTATGGTAAGCACTCTTACAAAGGAAGGCGCCAATGAGACTATTATAGCATTGGAAAGAGGCGCTTTAGACTTTGTAACAAAGCCTGAAAATTACATAGAGGCGAAGGGCGGAACCTTTAAAGAGCGATTATTGGAAAAGTTATGTATGGCTACGGGAATTGACATGGAGGAGCCGAAGACTGCTGCTGTTCAGAAGAAAACCGATTCCACGGTTGATTTTGGAAGTCTTAGGGTTAGTAAAAATACTAATGTGGCGTCTCCTATGACAGGAAAATTACCGGGCCAGACAACAAAAAATGTTTATAAACCGCATAAAAGCTTACAGGGAAGTAAAGCACAAAAAAGGAAGCTGGTGGCGCTTGCATGCTCAACGGGCGGACCAAGGGCATTACAGTCAGTTATTCCCAGACTTCCCGCGGAGATGGATGCACCTATGGTACTGGTACAGCATATGCCAAAGGGTTTCACCAATTCCCTTGCGCAAAGACTCAATGATATGAGTAAGGTAAATGTAAAGGAAGCTGCTGATGGTGATGTCCTGAAAAAAGGATGGGTGTATATTGCGCCGGGTGGCACACAGATGCGTATTAATAAACAGGGAAATGATTATGTTATAGTAATAACAAACGAACCGGCAAGAGGAGGCTTAAAGCCGTGTGCCGACATTATGTATGAATCACTTATGGAATCATCCTTTGATGAGATTACATGCGTGGTTCTTACAGGTATGGGAGCAGACGGAACTGTAGGTATAGGGCAGTTAGGAGAGAAAAATACCATATATGTTATTTCTCAGGATGCTGCATCTTCTGTAGTTTATGGCATGCCGAAGGCCGTTGCAGAGGCAAAGCTGTCTGACGAGGTACAGCCTTTGGAACAGATAGCTGAGGCTATTATTAAAAACGTGGGGGTGCTAAACAATGGACGTTAGCCAGTACTTAGAGATATTTATTGATGAAACAAGAGAGCATATACAAAATCTTAGCGACCATATAATGGTTCTTGAACAGGAGCCTGATAATGCTGATACTATAAATGAAATATTCAGGGCTGCGCATTCCTTAAAAGGCATGGCAGGAACAATGGGATATAAGAGGATGCAGCATTTAACACATATGATGGAAAATGTATTCTCAGAGGTTAGAAACGGAACAGTTAAGGTTACAAGCAGTATGGTTGATGTGCTTTTCCAGTGTCTTGATGCGGTGGAGGCATATCTTGAAGAAATAGTAAACACAACGATGGAAGGCGAAAATGACAATGAGCCTATTATTAAGCTTTTAAACGGTTTTCTTGAAAAGGATAAGAAGGCGGAAGAAGAAAAGGATAAGGAGGAGGAGAAAGCTCCTGTAGATGAGCCGCCACGGGAAATAAAGCTTAGTGAATTTGAAATTAATGCTATTTCAGAAGCCCTTACAAAGGGTATGAACGTATTTAAGATAAGAGTTCATGTGGATGAAAACTGTATTTTGAAGGCAGCAAGAGCGTTTCTTGTGTTTAAGGCCTTGGA
This sequence comes from uncultured Lachnospiraceae bacterium, assembly GCA_910584685.1. Lineage (GTDB taxonomy): Bacteria > Bacillota > Clostridia > Lachnospirales > Lachnospiraceae > CAG-303. Next base: position 63,484 of record CAJUAO010000015.1, read on the forward strand.
GGAGCTTGGTGAAATCATTAAATCGGACCCGTCTGTTCAGGATATTGAGGACGAAAAGTTCGAGTTTGATTTTACCGTTATAATCGTTACAAATTCGGATAAGGACGCTACAACGAAGGCGGTCAGCAACGTGCTGGAGATAAAGAGAGTAGATACTGAGCCGATAACAGAGGTATCAAAGCCGATAATGACATCAGAGCCAAAGGAGGAGGAGCCGCCTAAGGAGAAACAGGAGGAAAAGACTGAGGTAGCAAAGACAGAAACCGCTCCGGCAAAGACTCCTGAGAAAAAGGCAGCGCCGCTGGCTAAGTCAGGGGCAGGAAAGCCTGTTGTGAACAGGACAATCAGGGTAGATATAGAAAAGCTTGACGTTCTTATGAATCTTGTGTCAGAGCTTATAATTGCAAAGAATGGTCTTGTATCTACAAGCAATAATGATTCAAAGGAAAAGAACAGCGGCTTTAACGAGCAGATAGAGTATCTTGAGAGAGTTACCACAAATCTTCACGAATCGGTTATGAAGGTAAGAATGATGCCGATTGAAACTGTCACGCAAAAATTTCCTAAGATGGTAAGAGATTTGTCAAAGAAGCTTAACAAGCAGATGAGGCTTACCATGACAGGTGAGGACACTGAGCTTGACAGAACCGTTATCGACGAGCTTGGAGACCCTCTTATGCATCTCCTTAGAAACTCGGCAGACCATGGTCTTGAGAGTGAGGAGTTAAGAAAAGAGAGAGGAAAGGACCCTGTAGGAAGCATTATATTAAACGCTTTTCAGGATGGAAACAACGTTGTCATTGAGGTAGGCGACGACGGCAACGGTATTGACGTTGAGGCGGTTAAGCAAAAGGCTCTTGAAAAGGGAGCAATTACGCCGGAGCAGGGTGATACAATGTCTGATAAGGAAATTATCGACCTGTTATTCCAGCCAAGCTTTTCTACGGCAAAGGTGGTGTCAGATGTTTCAGGCAGAGGCGTGGGACTTGATGTTGTCAAGACAAAGATAGAATCCCTGGGAGGAGCTATTGAAGTAAAGACGGCCCTTGGAGAGGGAAGCACATTTTCCATAAGACTTCCTCTTACACTTGCAATTATACAGGCTCTTATGGTTGAGATAGGCTATGAGAAATATGCAATTTCACTTGACTCTATTCAGGCTATAGAGGATGTCTTAAAGACAGATATAAAATATGTTCAGTCTAAGGAGGTTATAAACCTTAGAGGAAACGTAATTCCGATTATCAGGCTTCACGAGATACTTGACATAGAAAAAATTGAGGATGAGGAAAATGATAATCTTACTGTAGTTATTATAAAGAAGGGTGACAAACAGGCAGGTCTTGTTGTAGACAGGCTTATCGGACAGCAGGAGATTGTTATTAAGTCACTGGGCAGCTATATTGACAGCGGTAACAAGCTTATCAGTGGTGCAACTATTCTTGGAAACGGTGATGTAGCATTGATTCTTGATGCAAATACATTAATATAATGGAGGGACAGTGTTATGGAGGAAAATTTAATTGAAGTCCAGTCAACACAGTACATAGTGGTAGACTTAGGAATAGAGCAATACGGTATAGATATAAAATACGTTGACAATATAGTCAGAATGCAGAATATAACAAGAGTGCCACACTCACAGCATTTTTTCAGAGGCGTAATCAACTTAAGAGGAGAGGTGGTTCCTGTTATGAGCCTCAGAAGAAAATTTGGACTTGAGGATGACGAATTTACGGACAAGACGCGTATTATTATTCTGAAGCCGGCTCAGCAGGAGGCTATGGGTATAGTAGTTGATAACGTAAAGGAAGTTGTTTCCTTAGAAAGTGATAATATTGAAAAGGTTCAAAACAGCAAAGAGGAAAAGAGACATATATTTGCCGTTGGAAAAAATCAGGGAAGCCTTATATCACTTTTAAATGTAAACGTTATTTTTGATGATTTAAACTAGTGATTTTGCCACATTTAAAAGGGGAGATTATGGGAAGTCTGAGACTTCTCATAATCTGCATTTTTTGGAAAGGGAATAAAATATGACAAGAATTGATTTGGATAACATGGATTCAGTACAGTTTGACGTACTTAAAGAGCTGGGAAACATAGGAGCTGGAAATGCGACTACAGCTCTTGCAAAGCTTATAAATGCAAAGATTGATATGAAGGTGCCAAAGGTTGAGCTTTTGGGCTTTTCTGACATTGCAAAGGTTATGGGCAGTGAGGAAACAGTCATGGTAGGTATTCTGCTTATGCTTGAGGGCGACGTAAACGGTATGATGATGTTTCTCTTAGAGGTAGAGTCAGCGAGAAATCTTGTAGGAAAGCTTATGGGAATTGAGACAAACTCAGACGACGAGGGTAAGGAGTTTGACAGTATCCAGCTCTCAGCATTAAACGAAATAGGAAACATTATTACAGGTGCATATCTTTCAGCGCTTTCTGATTTAACAAGGCTGAAAATTATATCAAGCGTCCCAAGCCTGCAGATAGATATGGCGGCAGCTATTTTAAGCATACCAGCCATAGAGTTCAGCAAAATAGGGGATAAGGTACTTTTAATAGAAACAAGATTTGACGATGAGACAGCCATAGACGGATATTTTATTCTTATACCTGAATTAGAGTCTTATGATGTCATTTTAAACTCATTAGGAGTATAGAAAAGATATAATACAGAAAGGCTGGTCACGTGTATGGGTGAAGTAATAAAAGTAGGTATGGCAGACCTTAAGGTTTGTAAGTATCCTGACAGCTTGACAACATTAGGTTTAGGTTCGTGTGTTGGTGTGGCGTTATATGACAAAGCTACTAAGGTGACAGGGCTGGCTCATATAATGCTGCCGGACAGTACAGCCATTAAAAATAATAGTAACATAGCTAAATTTGCGGATACGGGTATAGATGAGACAATCAGGCTGATGGTGGCAATGGGAGCGACAAAGGGCAGAATTGTAGCTAAAATAGCAGGCGGAGCAAATATGTTTCATTCAGGATTATCAAGTGCAAGCAGTACGTTAAAGGTAGGAGAAAATAATGTAGCCGCCTGTAAGAAAAAGCTTGCAGAGCTTAGAATTCCCATAATAGCCGAAGACACAGGATTAGATTATGGAAGAACTGTGGTAATAAGGTCTGAGGACGGAGTGTTTACCATAAAATCTATTGGTAAGCCTTTAAAAGAAATATAAACGAGGTCAGAAAAAGTGAATGATAAAATAAAATATATTCCGGCTATACTTTCATTAACAGCAGGGTTAATAGCTTCCATAATAGCTATTACAAGTAATTATGACACACTTCATATAATGATAATTATATTGGTGGCATTAGTGGCGTTTTATGCCGCAGGGGTTATTGTAAGGCTGATATTTGAGAAGAATTTTGTTATCAGAGTGGAAGAGGAAGCTGACGGCGAAGATAATACCCAGTCTTCAGAGGATGAAGAGAAGGAAGAGATACCAGAGGGAGAGCAGACTGAGGGAGACAGTCCTGATGCAGAATAATAATAAAATAGGAGAAGCGTAGCACATGACAGAGACAGAAAAGGATAAGCTGTGGGAGAAATATACGGAGACAAAAAGCACAGATTTAAGGGAAAAAATCATTATAGAGTATTCTGCACTGGTAAAAATAGTAGCCGGAAGAATGAGTATGTATCTGGGTTATAATGTGGAATATGAGGATTTAGTCAGCTATGGAATATTTGGACTTATAGATGCCATAGATAAATTTGATTATGGAAAGGGTATAAAATTTGAGACATATGCAAGCCTCAGAATAAGGGGAGCAATACTTGACCAGATAAGAAAGATGGATTGGATACCAAGGTCCTTAAGACAAAAGCAGAAGAAAATAGATGCTGCTGTTTCAAAGATAGAGGCCAATACCGGTAAAACTGCATCAGACGCCCAGATTGCATCAGAGCTTGGCATATCTGATGAGGAGTATGTAAGCTGGCAGGAGCAGGCCAATTTGACAAATATAATTTCACTTGATGAGTTTGCAGAAAATAATGGTGAAAAGGGCTTAGATACCATAAGGGGAAATACCTTTGAGGAGCCGGAGCAGGTAATGGAAAAAAGTGAAATGAAAAGGATGCTTGCAGAGACCTTGGAAACCCTTACTGATAATGAAAAGAAGGTTGTGCTTTTATATTATTATGAGGAAATGACCTTAAAGGAAATAAGCAGTATAATGGAAGTATCAGAGTCAAGGGTTTCACAGCTTCACACAAAGGCTCTAAAAAAGATGAAGGGGCAGCTTGGAGACATAGCAGGCTATATTTTTATGTAGCGTGTACAAATAAGACTTAGGAGAGTTTTGATGGCAGATAAAAACAGTTATTTCAGGGTTATTGACGGAAGCAGCAGTGTATCGGTAGAATATTTTCCTCCGGAGGGCAATGGCGAAAGGCTTGACTTGGAGGAGGTAACAGATTTTTTAGACAAGGCAGGCGTTAAGAATTATGATTTGGTAAAGCTTAACGGGCTTATTAACGGAAGTGAAAAAGGAAAAGAGGTTATAAGCAACGAGGGCTGCTATAGGTTTGACGAGGCAGTTAATATAAAGGTTACGGCAGACAGAATGTATGCAATAGGAAGATTTTATCCTCCAAGTAAAAACGGCTCAAGAATGAGCAGGGAAGAAATCATAAGTACAATAGAAAACAATAAGGTTGTATTTGGGGTAAATGATGACGCCATAGATGAATTTATTGAAAATCCTGAATATTGTAAGAATATTGTTATTGCCATGGGTACTAAGCCTGTTGAAGGCGCAGACGCTTATATTACATATAATTTCCAGACGGACCGGAAAGCAAAGCCTCAGTTAAATGACGACGGAACGGTAGATTTCCATCATTTAAATAATATAAGCAATATTAGAAAGGGAGATGTGCTTGCAGTTCTCACCAAGGAGGACCCGGGAGTACCGGGTACGGACGTGTTGGGAATGATGGTAAATCCAAAGAAGGTTAAGCATCTTACCTTAAAGCACGGTAACGGAATATCAGTTACGGAGGATGGTCTTAAGCTTATAGCTCTCGTAGACGGTCACGCCACCTTAGAGAAGGACAGAGTATTTGTGTCAGACAATTATGATGTTCCGGCAGACGTTGATAATTCCACGGGAGATATTACCTACAGCGGAAGCGTTACCATAAAGGGAAATGTAAGAACGGGCTTTGAGGTTGAGGCAGAGGGAGATATAGAAGTATTCGGAGTAGTTGAGGGCTGTAAGCTTTCAGCAGGAGGAGATATTATTCTTCACAGGGGAATACAGGGAATGGGTAAAAGTGATATAAGGACAAAAGGAAACCTTATATCAAAGTTTATAGAGGGCGCAGATGTAAAGGCAGGAGGTTATGTGGAAACGGATACCATTATCAACAGTAATGTTGCTGCAAGAGGAGACATTTATGTCAGAGGAAGAAACGCCAGCCTTATTGGAGGAAACGTAAGCTCCACAACACTTATTGAAGCGGCAAATATAGGCTCATCCATGGGAGCGGCTACAAATGTCGAGGTAGGCACGGACCCGGGAATTAGGGATAAGGTGAGAAAGCTTAACGGGGAAGTGGAGGAAAAGCAAAAGGAAAATGAAAAAATGTCACAGCTTCTTAGCGTTATGAGAAAGAAAAGAGACGCGGGGGTGCTTGAGGAAGAAAAGAAGCCTATGCTGTCACAGCTTACAAAGAATATTATTTTAAATGATTCCGAGATAAAAGCAAAAAAGGCTGAGATAGATTCCTATGAAAAGCTGTTAGAGGAAAACACAAATGCCAGAATAAGGGGAACAAAATCAATTTATCCCGGAACAAAGGTTACGGTGGCAGGAGATTATATGCTTATACATAAGGAGATTATTCATAGTGAATTTAAGCGGATAAGGAATGAAATAAGAGTACTTCCATTATAACATGACAGAAAGGACGGCAGTACAATGGCAATCAGACCGGTAGAAATGCAAGGGGTAGTTCAGAGAAACCAGGATGTTGCAGGCTTGAAAACAAATCAGGACAATAAGGGAAATATTGACCAGACAAATTTTTACGGAAATCACGTTAAGGAGCTGCAGCAAAAGCAGGAAAGCGTTGTGAAGAAGGAAGACGCCGAATATAACGAGCAAAAATACGACGCAAAAGAAAAAGGCAAAAATGAGTATGAAGGCGGAAAAAATGGTAAGCATAAGAAAAAAAGAGAGAAAGAGGAAGATGACGGAAATGTATCTGTAAAAAGGAGAACGGCATTTGACGTCAAAATATAAGGTTATGGAAGCAATAGAAATTATTATACTGTCTATAGGCGTTATATTAGTTGCAGTGACATATATATTGTCAGAGAAATTTGAACTTGGCGGAAAATCTATAGACGAGGAGATAAGCAATAATACAAAAAGAATCGCAGAGGAGCTTGCCAGAGAAGAGGTAGAAAGGGAGCTTGCAAATAATATTGACGAGAAGATAGAAGCTGCGGCTGTTGAGCTTGATAAAATAGCCAATGAAAAAATACTTGCAGTAGGAAATTATTCTGACGACATATTGAAGAAGATAGACGACAACCATAATGAGGTTATGTTTTTATACAATATGTTAAATGAAAAGGAAGCTGCCCTGAAGGATACTATAAGGGATATTGAGGCGCTTAAGCTTAGCATAAAAAAGATGGCGCTTGTCAATGATATGTCTGTAGCGGTAGCAAAAAAGGCAGAGCAGGCAGCGGCAAAAAAGCGCGCGAAGGAGAAGATAGAGCCTGCTGCAGATAATGCAGAAAGTAAAGCAAAGGAAGAAGCTTTAGTAAAAGAAGCTTTGTCAAAGGAGTCTGCACCTAATGAAAAAACCGAAAAGATGGTGGAGATGGAGAATGACCCTGTCAGAAGAAACAGAGATGCATCAAAGGATACAAACAATAAAAACGAGGAAATACTTAGGCTTCACAGAGAAGGAAACACTAATATAGAAATAGCAAAGAAGCTGGGAATAGGTATTGGAGAGGTAAGACTTGTAATTGACTTATTTAGGAGATAAAGGCGTAAAAGGAGTTAAAGCTCTTAAGACCGGCAGGTTTAAGGCAGGACTGCCTGCAGGTGCTGCCGGTAAATGTGAAGATGAGAGGTAAAAAATGAAAATAAAGTACTATCTAAGAGGACTTGGAACAGGGATTATTTTTACTGCCATAGTCCTGATGATTATATATTCATATAAAACAACTGACAGTAAAACCATGGACAGGGCAAGAGAGCTTGGCATGATTATGCCGGGGGAAACCTCAAGGGAGGCTCTTAAGGATAATGAAAAGGATACGGAAAAAAATTCGGCGGATGATATAACAAAAGAAGTAAATACGGGAAATAATGATGATAATACATCAGGCAGTCAAGATAGTTCCGAAACGCCGGAACCAACCTCCCAAAATAATGGCGGCGAGGAAAATACTACGACAAATTCTCCTGTAAATGAGCCGTCTACAAAGGAGCCGCCAACAGAGGAGACAACTACGGAGAGACAGACTGAGCCGGTAAGGGAGATTACCTTTACCATATCAGGCGGCATGTATTCAGAGACGGTAAGCCAGAGACTTAATGAGCTTGGAGTGATAGATAACGCGGCAGAGTTCAACAGATACCTTGTGGATAACGGATATGCCGGAAGAATAAGAATAGGAACATATACTTTTACTACTGGAATGTCATATGCGGATGTGGCTGCTATTATATCCCGGTAGGGTTGCTTATATTATAATAGGGCGGAGATATATGTAATATTAAAAATATAAACAGGAAGAAAATAAGGAGCTGTACCACTGGGAAAACTATATACCGGCACAATATTTTGTATATTGAATTCTTAGCGGTACAGCTCCTTTAAAGGAGCTTGGCCTGTAGCTTCAAAAAGAGTTTCCTATAGGTTTAAAGAGCTTCCTATAGATTTAAAGTGTTATCTAAAGGTATCATAGTAGATGTTTTGTGTATTATTTGTTAAAACAAACAGCTTTTCATCTGTATCCCACAAATGCTTAAGCTGTTCTATGTTTTTATCAGGCTCAGCAAGCAGCTCCGCCAAATAGTCAAGCTCACATAATTCATTTTCATTCAGCGTCTCTATCCCATTTCGGAGATACAAGGGTTGATAGGAATAAAAGATTTCATTATTCATCAATGCATGAAAATCCATAAATAAGTATTCCAGAACACCTTCCAGCATATTCGGTGAAAAAACGTCTAAATTTTTATTCAGGGTATTTTTTCTAAGGCCAAGCCATGCTTCTGAGGCAGTTACAAACTTTCGCCGAGGCAAGTCAAACTGGCTGTGGCCAAAACGATATTCGTATTCGTAATAACCGTCAACATCAGCTAAAGCCCACCTTTCCTCATTATAATTCCAATATTCATTAACCCAGTGCTCCATATATGCATCACCTGTATTTCCAAAATCCATAAATCCTGCTCTTGAGCGGCAGGGGATTCCTTTTGCCTTTAAAATCGCGCTGAATAATATGGAAGCCTGCCGGCAGGATACCGTAATTCTTTTAGTCACGTCTTTGTTTTTGGTAAATCCTGTTTCATCTAAGCGTAAAATGCCTGCAATCATTGAAATGGCAGTTATATACAATTCATCCTCATTTTTAAAACGATGCTTCGGATATGATGAAAATTTGCCATAATAAGTATCCTCCAGATAGGAAGACGGCTTTGTAAAATACATGGACGGGTGGGTGATTTGGTCACAAACCAGCATACCAATGGATGATATTTCATCCGGCAGCGATAATATAAATTCTTTATATATGCCTACATCTATATAAACACTGGTTTCTAAATAATTTTCATATACTTTTTTGTTCATTTGTTTTTCTTAAACCTCCTGCTATTTTTGAATAGGCGCCTGTTCTTTTAAAATTTTAGTAAAATAAAAAAATTACGTCAAGCAAATTATTCATTATAACTTTTATGTTTTTTATTCATTATACTTTTTATATGTTTTGTTATGCTAAGGCTTGTGGATTATGTGTTTTAAATTTAGCATCAATTAGCTTTAAATTAATTTAATTTAGTTTTTAATCAGGCTTTAAATCCCTTTAAATCAGCTTAAAATCAGGCAAAAAATGCTTGCAAAGGCAATTTTTTTATGATAATATAATAAGGCTGATTGTTTATTCAGCAGAAAACACCTATATGGATTGCAGGAATGGTGCCGGATTTCCGGTTCTTCTGTAAGATGAAGTATAGGGAGGAAAATTAATATTATAAAACCAATGGAGGTAAGACAGATGAGCGTTATTTCAATGAAGCAGTTACTCGAGGCAGGTGTTCATTTTGGACATCAGACAAGAAGATGGAATCCTAAGATGGCAGAGTACATCTATACGGAGAGAAACGGTATTTACATTATCGACCTGCAGAAGTCGGTAGGCAAGGTAGACGAGGCTTACAAGGCTATAGCTGATATAGCGTCAGAGGGCGGTACTATTCTTTTTGTTGGAACAAAGAAGCAGGCTCAGGATGCAGTAAAGACAGAGGCTGAAAGATGCGGAATGTTCTATGTAAATGAGAGATGGTTAGGCGGTATGCTCACAAACTTCAAGACTATCCAGTCAAGAATCGCAAGATTAAACGAGATTGAGACAATGGCTGAGGATGGAACCTTTGAGCTTCTTCCAAAGAAGGAGGTTATTGAGATTAAGAAGGAGTGGGATAAGCTTGAGAAGAATCTTGGCGGCATCAAGAATATGAAAAAGCTTCCGGATGCTATTTTCGTAGTAGACCCTAAGAAGGAGAGAATCTGTGTACAGGAGGCTCATACACTTGGTATTCCGCTTATAGGTATAGCAGATACAAACTGTGACCCTGAGGAGCTGGATTATGTTATTCCTGGAAATGACGATGCTATAAGAGCTGTTAAATTAATAGTAGCTAAGATGGCAGACGCTGTTATCGAGGCAAACCAGGGAGAAGAGGCTTTAGTTTCAGCAGAGGCGGCAGAGGAAGAGGCAAGCGCAACAGAGGAAGCTGAGGCTTAATTATAAGCTTTATTCTTTATAAATAAGAGTAAATTGACTTTTAAAATTATTTTTTATGAATGATTTTAGTGATAAGGCTTAGCTTTAGTAAATAAATTTATTTACTGAATTAAAGGCTGCTGCCGCATTAAAGGAAAATCTTGCAAAATATAGATAATAATATGGGTTTATATCCTATATATTGTAGATATTATTCTTGGTGCGGCGGTTTTATTTAAGTAAGTATATAATTAATGCAGATGGAATGTCATGTTAAGTTATTTAGAACACTGACTTATTAATCAGAATAAATTAAGTAAGTGCCGTATTTTAATTATATAAATATGTAATAAGCGGCGGAATGGAGGAAGAAATGGAAATTACAGCAGCTATGGTAAAGCAGCTAAGGGAAATGACAGGCGCCGGCGTTATGGCATGTAAAAAGGCTTTAGTTGAGACAGACGGCGATTATGATAAGGCTATAGAGGTATTAAGAGAAAAGGGCGAGGCTACGGCAGTAAAGAAGGCAGGAAGAATAGCGGCAGAGGGTGTTGTCCGCGCAGAGGTCAGGGACGACAGGCTTGGAGTTATTGTAGAGGTAAATTCAGAAACTGACTTCGTTGCAAAAAATGAGAAGTTTGGCGCATTTGTATCAGATGTTGTTGAACAGGTATTTGCAACAAATTCTGCAACAGCAGAGGAGCTTCTGGCAGAGCAGTTTGTAAAGGATAGCTCTAAGACTGTTAAGGAAGAGCTTGTAAGCCAGATTTCCGTTATTGGAGAGAACCTTTCTATCAGGAGATTTGCAAAGATTAATTCTGACGGCATAGTGGTTCCATATATTCACGGCGGCGGAAGAATAGGCGTTTTAGTGGAAGCTAAGGCAGACGTTGTAAATGATGATGTAAAGGAAGCGCTTAAAAATATAGCTATGCAGATAGCAGCGCTTAATCCGAAGTACACGGAAAGAAGCGAAGTAAGTGAAGAATTTATAGCCCATGAAAAGGAAATTCTTATGGCTCAGATTAAGAATGACCCAAAGGAATCACAGAAGCCGGAGAAGGTTATTGAGGGTATGATTGAGGGCCGTATTAATAAGGAGATGAAGGAAATCTGCCTGCTTGACCAGGTATATGTAAAGGCTGAGGACGGAAAGCAGACCGTGGCCCAGTACGTAGCGCAGGTAGCAAAGGCTACAGGTTCAAACCTTACCATTAAGGGCTTTGTACGCTATGAAACAGGCGAGGGTATTGAGAAGAAAGAGGAGAACTTTGCTGAGGAAGTTGCAAAGCAGATGGGACAGTAAGAGAAGTTTGTTTAGGAAATTTATTAATAATAAAATCCCTGTAAGTGACAAGGAAATGTCATTTACAGGGATTTTATTTTTGGGAATCTGCCATGTTTTATTTGTCTAAAAAATTGTGTTTCATTGGTTATAATAATCATAAAAGAAAATAAATCTTTACACTATAACAAAATAGGTTTAAGATTATTAATATCAAATGAGTTGGACACAAAAGAATCAAAGTATTAGGAGGAGCAGAAAGTTATGAGTTCAATATTACAATCGACAAAAAACACGCGCTCATTGCCCACAGGAGAAATGAAATATATTAGAAGTGATTTTCCGGAAAATTTGTATGATAATGAAATCCGGTGGTTATTGGATAATAATATAACCACGCTTGTGGACTTACGCTCAGACGAGGAGATTGCCGAGAAACCATGCAGTCTTAAAGAACATGACGGATTTAAATATTTTCATCTTGCAGTTACCGGCGGAGGCAATACTCCGAAGTCACTTGAACACCTGTATACTGTATACCGGAAGATGCTGGATGAAAAAATGGAGAAAATTATTAATACGATTATGAATGCGGAATCTAAGGTTATGTATTTTTGTACGTCAGGTAAGGACCGTACAGGCGTTGTGTCAGCAATTATTTTGAAACGGCTTGGCTTCAGCGATGAAGTTATTATAGATGATTATATGCAATCTAAGGATAATTTAATGGATATGCTTACATCATATGTCCGTAATCATCCGGAGACAGATATAGAAATTATTATTCCCCATAAGGAAAATATGGAGCGTTTATTGGAGCTGCTGCATTGATAAGAATGGTATATAATGGAATAATGAAATAAGCATGGTAGATATAATAAAATAATATAAGGAGTCTCAAAAAACAGTAAGAAAATGAGAGCAGGAAAAAAGGGCTGCTGCAAAACTCAGTAATATGCAAAATATAGTAATGGATACATCATTGAAGCTTCTATATCTTGTATAAAATTTTTGTTTTGCACAGTCCTTTTTATGGTGTTTTATATGCGATAAAATCCTGCAGAGCCTCCCGGCATGGTAATTATGCCGTTTTCATATGAAACAGCTTTTCCGAACGTGTAAATAGCCTCCTTAGGAATATACTGACAGGAAAATGAAGCTTCATTATGTGAAGGATTTAAGATAACAAGTATTTTTTCAGCTTCATTGCTTCTTAAATAGGCAAATGGATAGGCGTTCTTTTCTGCATACAAAAAGGTGATTTTGCCGTTGCTTTGCAATGACGGAACAGACTGGCGGATGGTAATAAGCTTTTTGATTTCATTTAAAAGGGAATCCCGGTCATTTATCTGGGCTTCTGCCGTAGGTCTGTCTGGGGCTTCATCTTGCCTTATATAAAGCATATCCTTTGGCGCGGCGCTAAAGCCTGCATTTACGGAAGAATCCCACTGCATAGGTGAGCGCGAGCCTGTTCTGTTGTAGCCTCCCTCCACCGAAACATGATTTTCGATGTATCTCATTCCGATTTCGTCGCCATAGTAAATAAATGGAGCGCCCGGCATAGAAAGGAGAAAAGCAAAGGCAATCTTTAATTCATCTCCGTGAATACTGCGCGCAAGCCTGTCCATATCATGGTTGCCTGAAGGAATACATATAAGTCCCTTCTGCTCTGATTTTTCGTAGTTTTCCATATATTTTTTCACAAATTCCGATATATCTCCCTCTCCTCTTCCTGAAAAGAACGGCTCCTCACATCGGAACAAATCGTTATAGTGGGATGGTCCGAAATGCAGGAGAAAATCCATATGAAATCCTCCCTGAAGTGATTTATCCGGCTCACCCCATTCCGAAACCATTGCTGCATCAGGAAATTCCCTGTCAAGAAATTCACGGATATTTTGCCACAGCTTAATCGTTCCCTTACCGTTATCGTCATTTTTTACAAGAGAACCTGCCATATCCACACGGAATCCGTCGCAGCCCATCTTAAGCCAAAATCTCATAATATTTTTAAGCTCCTCCAGGGTTGCTTTAGGCCCGTCGTCCTCCATAGACTGCTGCCATGGACGGTCCGGCTTGTAAAAGCCGTAGTTAAGCGCAGGCTGGTGGGAAAAGAAATTTACCGCGCAGGAGCCGTCACGCTCTGAAATTCCTCTGATACATCCCATTCCCTGAGGCTCCTCCCATATGCTGTCTGTCCAGACATACCGGTCTGTATATGCATTTGGCGTTGCCTTCATAGATTCCTTAAACCATTCATGTTCGCTGGAGGTGTGGCCGGGAACTAAATCTAAAAGCACATGGATTCCAAGCTTATGTGCTTCGCAAAAAAGACGCTTTAAATCCTCGTTAGTGCCATAGCGGGGCGCCGCAGTATAATAATCTGAAACATCATATCCTGCATCGCCAAAGGGAGATTTAAAACAGGGATTCAGCCATATGGCATTGCAGCCAAGCTCCTTAATATAGCCAAGCTTTTTAATTATACCGTTAAAGTCGCCTATACCGTCGGCATTGGTATCGCAAAAGGATTGGGGATAGATTTCATAAAAAATTGCATTATCAAGCCATTTAGACATAAAAAGTCCTCCTTAAAAAATTTTTTATACCTGTCGTTATTTATTGTTATCCACATTTTAACATATTTGGATTTGTTGCGCCATAGCTTTTAGGTATTTAAAACTGTAAAAAATTAATTTACAAAGATAAAAATTTTTAAAAGAATAATTTATAAAAGATAAAAATTTTACATATAGGTCTTGACACAGACATGGTGTCGTCCTTTATACTGATGTTAAAGGAGGTAAAGGGATGGAGTACTTAACCATAACGGAATTAACAAGGATGTTTAATGTATCGTCAAGAATGATAAGATATTATGAGAAAATGGGCTTAATGGAAAGCAGCCGAAAGGAAAATTACGCTTATCGTATTTATGATGAAGCAGCGGTAAAAAGACTGCAGCAGATTATCATACTAAGAAAGCTTCGTATTCCCTTAAAAGAAATAGGAGTTATTCTTAATGACATGGAACAGAGGGAAGCGTTAAGGATTATGGAAGAAAATATATGTAAGCTGGACGAGGAAATAGATGCGCTTAATACCATAAGAGAAATTTTGAATGTTTTTGTCATACGGTTAAATGAAAGTGTATGTGAAAGGATTCGTCTTGATTTTCTTGACGACACAGAGCTTACTGCAATGATAAAAATATTAAAAGGAGCGAAAACAAATATGAAAGAAGAACATTCTGCAGAGCAGCTAAATAATGCAAGTGAAATAATCCACAGGCTTACGGACAGGGACGTGCGTATTTTATATTTTCCTCCTATGACCGTATTTTCAATACACTGCGTCAGCGATTCACCGGAAAATGATTGTCACACTCATTTAAAAAAATTCATTAAAGAGAGTAAATTATGGGAGATAAAGCCGGATTTTCGTATTTTTGGATTTAATAACGATACTCCTGACTGCCACGGATATGAAATATGGGTTACAGTTCCTGAGAATATGGAAGAAAAAGAGCCCTTCATAAAAAAACAAATTCCCCAAGGCCTTTATGGGGCATATATGATTCCTTTCGGCGCATTTGAGGAATGGCAATGGTTATATGAGTGGGCGGCAGCAAGCAGTGAATATGATTTGGACTGGAGGGCGCCTGAGAATATGATGGGCGGAATGTTGGAAGAACATATAAGAAATTCTTTAAATAATTTTGACGGGGAGAATAATGGGATGAATCAGTTGGATTTACTTATACCTATAAGAAGGAAGGGGGCAGTAAATATTAATTTGTATGTTTGAAATATGTTTTTCCTCACATGGAATCCGGGTATGTCCCATTAAAAGGCTTTAGGAGGCGGAATGGGTGAGGGCTTAAGGGGAGGCAGGCAGCTAAATATAATTTTTTAAAGCTTCGGAACATGGAAGAAATTCTATCAACAAAATACCGCCACCTTCCAAGCTGCGAGT
>CAJUAO010000016.1 GCA_910584685.1 uncultured Lachnospiraceae bacterium
CCTGCTTCTTCGGGGCGGCGTTTACGGTCTTTTTGTCCTGTGCAAGCTGCGCCCGTAAGGACGGCTTTTTCTCTCTGCCCTTGCCGGTGCGTTGAAAAGAACCACAAGCAGGTACTTCTTGATGTTGCGTATCTTGGTGGTGTTCTGGTGCATACAGTCAATCACAAACTGGATATGGCTGCTGTTCAGCTTCATAAACTTAGACTTCACAAGTTCAGCGGGGTAGTCGTCCCCGGCAATGCGTATTACCTTGCGGCGGGTGCAGACGGTTTCAAGCATGAGGGAAACAATCTCGTCAAGCATACCCCGGTCAATGTTGTTGTCCTGTACCAGATAGGCGTACTCGATATTGTCCTTTATGACTTCCTCATAAGCCCGTACTGCGTCCATGTTTGTGTTGCCGTTTCCTTTCCGTTCCTGCGGCTTTGCCGCTTCCTGTCTGGAAAGGGTGGAAAGGATAGGAATGGAATGGTTATTTAATAAATCCGTATTTGATAATTCTTTACTTGATAGTTCTTTATTTAATTGCGTTGGATTTTCCGATACCGGGTTTTCCGTTGTCGGGTTATCCGACATTGGATTTTCCAACACCGGGTTATCCGTGGTTGGATTTTCCAACTGCGGCGGCTGTGGCTGCTCGTAAATGGTGTACTCAATAGCGGTCATTTTGCCTTTTCCGTCCCGTCCCTGCCTGCGTGTGATGTACCCGGCTTTTTCCAGTTCCCATACGGCGGTACGGATTGCGTCAATGCTTTCTTTGTTGATACTGGATAAGCCCTTTAGGGTGTAGTCCCAATTTTCCGGCAGGGACAACATTTGAGAAAGCAGCCCTTTAGCCTTTAGGGTCAAGTCGGGGTTGCGTAGGTGGTGGTTTGACATAACCGTGTAGCCCCTGTTTTTCTCCACCCGGAATACTGCCACGTTATCAGCTCCTTTCGTCTGCCCGGACAATGAAAAACGCCCGTTCCATGTGGAAAAGGCGTTTACCATGTGATTATAGGGCTTCGTGTTTAGTTTTCGTGTTTCTTAAAAGCCTTGTTTTATGCGGTGTTGCGGTGGTTGTCTATAAATACTTGCCCCGAATGGCGCAGGAAAAACAACTACTGTCAAAATGCTTTCCTGCCTGATAAGACCTACTGGCGGGGATGCTTTTCTATGCGGAAACAGCATTATATCAACCCCGTCAAGGGTGAAGGCTATTATTGGCGTATCGCCTCAGGAAACAGCAATAGCTCCAAATCTTACAGTAAAGGAAAACCTTGAATTGATGTGCGGAATTCACAGCTTTTCAAAGGATAAAATGAAACAAAAAATATCTGAGCTTGCAAAGCAGTTTGACCTTACAGATATGTTATGCAAAAAGGCCGGTAAGCTGTCAGGGGGATGGCAGCGCAGGCTAAGCATTGCCATGGCTCTTATAAGCGAGCCGGAAATACTTTTTCTTGACGAGCCTACACTGGGTCTTGATGTAATTGCAAGAAGTGATTTATGGGACTGCCTCCGCGCCTTAAAGGGGAGAATTACCATTATACTTACCACTCATTATATGGAGGAGGCCGAGGCGCTTTCCGACCATATAGGCATTATGAAGGACGGCAGGCTTTTTGCCGTCGGTACGGCTGATGAACTAAAGAAAAAAACCGGAACTGATAAATTTGAAGATGCTTTTTTGAATATTGTAAAGGGGGTAGAAAAATGAGACTATTGACCTTTTCTAAGAGAACTGCAAAGGAAATTTTGCGCGACCCTCTTAATTTTATGTTTGGCTTAGGTTTTCCTGTTATTCTTATACTGCTGCTTTCCGCAATACAGGCAAATGTTCCTGTAAGTCTGTTTCAAATAGAGAGCCTTGCTCCCGGAATTACGGTTTTCGGGCTTTCATTTATGACATTATTTGCCGCCACGCTGCTTGCCAAGGACAGGGAAAGCGCCTTTCTGCAAAGACTATATACAACTCCCCTTGAAGCCGCTGACTTTATTCTTGGCTATACTCTGCCAATTTTACCTATTTCTGTCGCGCAGAGCATTATTTGCTACATCACGGCAATCCTCCTTGGACTGCCTGTGACAATAACAATTTTCTATGCAGTGCTGTTTATTATTCCCGTATCATTGTTATTTATTTCTCTTGGGCTATTCTTTGGAAGCCTGCTTAATGTAAAGCAGGCAGGCAGCGTCTGTGGCGCGCTGCTTACAAATCTCACTGCGTGGCTTTCAGGCATATGGTTTGACTTAGACCTTGTGGGAGGCATCTTTAAAAAAATGGCAGATGTCCTTCCCTTTGTTCATGCCGTAGAGCTTGAGAGAGCGGTGCTGAGTGGAAATTATGGGAAAATTTTTCCTCATATATTCTGGGTAATGGGATATATGATTGCTTCCGCCGCCGCTGCGATATTGATGTTTTTGCGGCAGATGAAAAGGCAGTAGCCAAATGAAGCAGTCAATCTTTAGTATAATTTTTTTTGGAGGATTTATGGATAAACAAATAAAAACCATCATCGAACTTTTTCACAAAGAAAACCCGATTAAATATACATTTAAGGAAATTTGCCTTAAGGCTGACGACAGCAGATGGATTATTTTTGTAGATTTTCCAAAGGACAAATTTGTTATAAAAATTGCTGCAAATAATTTCACCTCTAAGGAACGTGTAACCGGATGGCTTAAAATAATTGCTGCATACAAGGATTTAGGATACTATAGTCCTGCAATTTTGAAAAGTATCAACGGAAATTATTCCGAAAACATTATTTTTAACTCAAAGTCATGTATTGTATGGGAAGAAGAGTATGCCAAATATCATCTTTACAGCGCTCTTGACAAAAGTGTATATACAGACAAAACAGGTAGATATGTCTATCATAATGATGTGCTTGCATTTATAGGAAAAGCAGCTCAAAAGCATTATGACTTTTTTCCGTACAAATCAGGTTTCGTAAGATTTGAGCCCTTTGGTGACAATGAGGTTACTGATGAAGTTTCTGAATGTGTAAAAACCCTTAACATACTTGTAAAGGAAAATGCGCCACAACATATTCCTCGGTGGGAAAAAATATATGATTTATATATGGAAAACCGGCAGCGCCTTGCCGGTCTTTACAGCGCCTTGCCTACTTCCGTTTTCCAAAGCGACCACTTTAGGGATAATCTTCTGCTTGATGAAACCGGTCATTTAATGGGCGTAATAGACTATAATTTAGCCGGATGTGATACATGCATAAATGTATTCTTATATACAGTATTATTTGGCTACAACTATGTTAAGCCGCAAATTAGTGAAGTCGACATGCTTCCTTAATACAATCCTGTCAGGCAGGATTTAATGATTCAAAGCATATTGGATTCCCTAGATTATATTCGTCAGTTTTACACCTTTAACGAGGCTGAGGCTTACGCCATACTGCCTTTGTATAAATACATATCCTGCATAGAATACACACAGATAAATGCATTTAAAAAATATAAAAATGATGACTACAAATTAAATCTGCTTTTTGATGCTATTGAGCATGAACTGATTCGCAGTGAAGACGGCTTTTATCGTGTGATGCTGCACAATTCTAAATAGTACCCTACTCAAAATATTTATTATACACCTGAAACAACGTCACCGTTGTACACTGCCCATAGTCGGAAAGCTTTATGCTGTCCCACGCCTTATTATTAAAATCAAGCTCCAGATTTTCTAAAAAAGGATTAAATGCCTTTAAAAATTCTTCATTCTGCTTGCTTGTAAGAATAAGAATTTTATTACTTTCAGTTTTATCCTTAATGTAATTCTCCACACATTTTACTATATAATATCCCTGCTTTGTTTCAAGGACGTCTGTATGCTCATCTGCCTTTAATTCAAATGCCGCCGCTTCTATTTCCTCAACAAACTCATCTCTTCCTAAGTCTATCTGAATTATCTCATCATCTGAATACTCCGTCGCCACCGTATAAAAATCTCCGCCGGCCGCAATCTTATTATATGCCTCAGTTACCTTTGCGTGGGAGGCTTCGTCTTTTCCGTTTATATATATATACATGGCGCTCATTACCCGGGCCTCCTCGTCGCTTACCTCATACTCTACCCTTCCTGCAATGCTGTCATACACCTTTCTGCTCATAAGGCTTTTTCTGTATATATCTTTAATGTCATCTAAGGTTACATTAATTATGCTTTTTTCCGTATCAGTAAGTGTATCAAAGTATTCCTGCGCAGCCTGTGATATTTTCTCCTCCTCCTCCTTATTAAGGGCTATATCCTTGTCCTTTGCAAATAAATACATAGCGTCAACATACACCTGCTGCTCCTTTATTCCCTCCTTTACGCTTTCCTCCATTGATATATTCTGAACGCTTTTATTCCATATGCCCTGTCCGAAGTCTCTTTCATACATATTCTTTTCATTTATCAATACTATCATAATCTGTGAAAGGCTGCACTGGCTCCCTGACAGGTTAAATATAACGTCATCCCTTAGTCCCGTAGTTATCTTTATTGACTTATCACAGCCTAAAATCTGAATTATTGCGGCTGCTGCCATTATGCACAATACCGCCCTTTTGCCATGGCTGTTTATTATTCCCCTTAATCTGCTCATAAGCTCATCCTTCCACTATCAAATATCTTCCGCTTGGAAGCTTAAACACCTCTAGCTCCTCCAACAGCTCATCGTCAGTAATATCCGACACATCCATATTTTCTTCAAAATACTGCCTCATATCATTTATATTGTCAAATACTTGCGCCATACAATCCTCAAGAAATTCCTCCGCCTCTTCAAAGGTTTCTGCCACAGGCTCGTCAAAAAGCCTTCCCTGCTCCCTTAAAAATACTTCTACACATTCTCTGTCATACATGTTTTTATCCTACCATTCATATAAATTTTTTTCCTGCCAGCTTTTAAGAGTGTCCTCAACGGTTACTGCCCTAAACCTTGCCTTATTCAAAACCTCCTTAGGTGAGTGACACATGGCAAAGCTGTGATACGCCGTCTCAAACATTTCAATATCATTATAATTATCTCCAAAGCACATAGTCTCATCTTTATTTATATTAAATCTGCTCTGTATAAGACTTAACGCCCTGCCCTTGTGAACTCCCGCAGGAACAAAATCCTGCCAGCACTGGCCTGATACGGTATCCTGGGTAAGACCGCTCCATCTGTCATGAAAATAAGCGCTGTGCAAAGCTATGCCTTCTTTACAATATACAGATATTTTTATAAAATCCTCCTTAACATCATTAAAATCCTTAATAACCGTAACGTGATTTTTTACGGAATTTATCATATAATCCACATATTCATCTGATTTTGGCAGAAGATATGATGTTTCCTCACCTGAAAGAAGAACCTCGCAGCCTTCTCTTTCATATATATCCTCCATTATATTAAGTCCAAGCTGTCTGTCAACCCTTGCCTTATACAAGGTTTCTCCCTTATACTTTACAAGTCCTCCGTTCTCACATATATATATGAGCTTATCCTTTACAGGGCTGAAATTATTTCTAAGGTTTGTGTACTGGCGGCCGCTGGCCGGCGCAAAGAGTATTCCCTGATTAAGTAAATCACCTATTATATCAAGCTGTTCCTTTGATACCTGTCTGTTTCCGTTTAACAGAAGCGTACCGTCCATATCACTGGCAATAAGCTTAATTCTCATTTTTTCCTCCAAAATTTTTCTCTATAAAACCGTGGGCAGACGCAAAATGCCTGCTACTGCTTTACTCCCCGTACTATCATTGTAACAGACACATGTGTGTCCCACTGCTTTACTCCTTCATCATAAAGCTCTAACCGCTTATTATATTTTTCATTAATAAGCCTCTTTAATTCTTCAATCTCCCAAGGCTCTACGGCAGCTTCTCCTAAGGCTCCGGGCCCACAGCCTATTTCCAGTATTTTTTTCTTTTCCTCAAGCATAAATGCCTTTATATATTTATACTTTACATCATCCGAAAATCTAAGTACACGGGAAGAATACAGCGTTCCTATTCCCTGAACATAGTCTGACCATATTGTATTCATAAACAAGGCTCCTCTAATATATTTCTGCTGCATATTCTGAATTATAGCATAAAAAAAATCGGGAGACAAGACGATACTTTTTTTACCGCTGACAATTTGCTGCCTGCCTGATAACCTTCCTGCTTACATAAAGGAAATACGCTATATATTCTTTAAAGTCTCGTCTAAAGCCGGTACTTTCAAGTTTGGCTCTGCCAAGCCTGTGGCTTGATTGGCGAACTTTCCTATTATAAAGAAATATATAGCGTATTATATAATAATTATTATTCTAAAAAAAGGCTTAGTAATGTATCGTTACAATAATTTATACGGTTTCCTGCCTGTATTTTATTTTAAAAATGCGTACTGGGACATATACAGCTTATGATACTGACCGTAAGGATTTGCCATAAGACTTTCGTGGCTGCCCATCTCCACTATATTTCCGTTGTCCACATACATTATGCATGTAGAATTTTTAATAGTGGAAAGCCTGTGGGCTATAATAAATGACGTTCTTCCCTTAAGCAGCTCATTTAAGCCCTTCTGCAATAGTATTTCCGTCTCTGTGTCTATGCTTGACGTAGCCTCGTCAAGTATAAGTATCTTAGGGTCTGCCAAAACTGCCCTTGCAAATGATATAAGCTGTCTTTGTCCTGCCGAAAGCCTGCTTCCCCTTTCATTTACCTGTGTATTATAGCCATCCTCAAGCCCCACAATAAAGTCATGGGCGCAAACAGTCTTTGCCGCTCTTATAACCTCCTCGTCGCTTGCCTCCATATTGCCGTACCGGATATTATCCATAATTGTTCCTGCAAATATAAAGCTGTCCTGCATCATAACGCCCATCTGCTTACGAAGGGATTTTATTGTAACCGTGTTAATATCTGTTCCGTCTATAAGTATCTGTCCGGAATCTATATTGTAAAAACGGCTTAAAAGGTTTACTATGGTGGATTTTCCTGCTCCCGTAGGCCCTACTATCGCATAGGATTCTCCAACTCCCGTCTTAAAGCTTACATTATTTAATATTCTTACTCCTTCATCATAACTGAAATTAACATTTTTAAATTCAACCTCTCCCTTTATTTCAGGCATATCAACTGCTCCCGGCGCATCCTTTACGGTAACAGGCTCATCTATTGTCTCAAATATACGCTCAAGATACGACACCGCCGTAATAAGGGAATTGTAAAAGCTGGCCAGAGTAGTAATAGGAGCCCAAAATCTTGAAATGTAGCCAATAAATGCAGTAAGTAAGCCTACTGTCATAACGCTGCTTCCATCCATTATGAGATTTACTCCAAGGAGATATATAACTGCTGTAGTTATTGACGTAATATTTTCCACAACAGGACCTAATACAAAGTTATATTTTACCGCTGTCATCCATGTTGTCCTTGCGTCATTATTCAGCCTGTTAAATATCTCAGTATTTTCGTTCTCACGCACAAACGACTGGGTTACCCTTATGCCGTTTATACTTTCCGCTATGTATGCGTTAAGATTTGACTGCTTATTGCTCTGCACCTGCCACGCTTTATGCTGCCTCGTCTTTACTATCCACACTACTGCAATAAGAACCGGCAGACCGCATAAGCATACAAGCGTAAACGACGGGCTTAAATAGAGCATAAACAATATAATAAACACAAGGCTGAACATATCTGTAATAGTGTTTACGATACCGTTTGACAAAAGGTCGCTTAAGTTATTTACGTAATTCACTACCCTTACCTGTATCTTTCCGTGAGGTTTGTCATCATAGTAGGAAAATGGAAGCTCCTGGAGATGAACAAACAAATCTGTTCTAAGGTCCATTATTATGTCCTGGCCCATTTTTGTGGTAAGCTTAATTTTTGCCTTCAATATAAGCACTACTGCAAGCACATCAACTACCATAAGCATACTGTCAATAATAATACGCCTTATTGCTTCGCCCTCCGTATACATTTCCTTATACAGACAACCCTCTATGGTTTCTATAACATCCTTTAAAAACAATGGCTGCAGCATTGACAATGCGCTTGATATAACCATTATAAATACCGTAAACGCCATTTTTCCCTTATATGGCTTTACATAATGGGCAAGTCTTCTCAACTGGCCCGCATCAAATTTTTCTTCCAAATCCTCGTCAATATCATATTTATTTCTAGCCATATCTATCCTCCTTGTTACCTGCCTGTACTGTTAAATTCACCATACTGGTGTGTAAATACCGTGTAATAATAGCCCTTCATATCCACCAGCTCATCATGGTTACCCATCTCCACTATTCTTCCTCTGTCAAGAACAAGTATTATGTCCGCATCCTTTATGGAAGATATTCTATGGGCAATAATAAACACTGTTTCTTTATTTTCAAGAGAATGCAACGCATTCTGTATATGCTCCTCTGTCTCCATATCTACCGCTGACGTGGTATCGTCAAGTATAATAATTGACGGAGATTTTAAAAGCGCTCTTGCAAGGGATATTCTCTGTCTTTGCCCTCCTGAAAGACCTACTCCTCTTTCTCCTACTATGGTATCGTAGCCGTCAGGCATCTGTCTTATAAATTCATCAGCATTAGCCACCTTTGCCGCCCACTCTACCCTTTCAAAAGGACAATCCGGCTGACCGTACGCTATATTACCCTCTATTGTGTCGGAAAACAGGAATACATCCTGCATTGCCATACCTATACCGTCTCTTAATGTATGCAAATCTATATTTTTTACATTAATATCAGTTACAAGCTTTTCATCCTCAGTTCCGTCCTCCCTGTGCACCTTCTCTATTCCTTCCACCAGCACCGCTCCGTCTGTAGGGTCAAAGAATCTGCATATAAGATTCATAATAGTGGACTTTCCCGAGCCTGTGGCTCCTATAATGCCTACCGTCTGTCCTGCCTCTACCTTAAAATTAATATCCTTAAGAATGGCGTCGTCATGAAGGCTGTAGGATACGTTTTTAAATTCAACTCCCCCTGTTATCCTCATTACATCCTCAGGATATCTCGGCGTCATAATATCAGGCACCTCGCTTATGGTAGAATAAATCTTATCTACTGAGGTTGAAAACCTGAATACATCATTTACAATCCAGCCTGCCATACGAAGGGGATTGTTAAGCATCCAGAGATAGCTGTTTATCATAATCATATCACCCAGGGACATATCGCCCTTTATACACATGATACCGCCTAAAATCATTAGGATAAACACTAAGGTTGAGGATAGGAATTCAAACAAAGGAACATACCTTACCCACACGTTTGTCGCCTCTATCTCTGAGTCCCTGTAGCCCTTATTTTCCTTTTGAAACTTTTCAATCTCATAATCCTCCTTTGCAAAGGCCTTTACCACCCTGTTTCCGCTTATATTCTCCTGCGCAAAGGCATTCAGGCTTGAAAACTTTTCCCTTACGTTGGCAAACTTTGGTTTGATAGCCTTTGACTGGAGATATGTGATAAGTCCTGTTATGGGCAGCGCCGCTATCATAGCAAACGCTATTCTTACATCTACTGAAAATATCATAAACAGGGCTATGCAAAACAACAATACAGACTCATATATATTGAAGATTACATATGATACAAAATGTCGTATTGCCATCATATCGCCTGTCTGACGGCTCATTAAATCTCCTGTCCTGTTCTTATTGTAAAACGCAAAATCCTTTTGAAGAAGGCTTCTGTACACTCCGTCTCTCATATCGTACAGCATTCCCTGTGACGCTGATTCAAATAACCACTGAAACGCCACTCTCACAACAGCCCTTATAAGGGTAACTACAAGCATAAGTATAAGAAACTTAGGCAAAAGACCTATCTTTATATTACTTCCATCGCCTATAATGTCGTCAACTATGTAGCCTGTTATCCTTGGATTAATTATTGCCAGCACTGATGCAATCGTTACAAGCACCATACCGATAATCATATTCCACTTATACCCATTAAGATATGAGTAGAACCATCTCATTGCCGTCATTTTCTGTTTGTCTTTACTCATAACACTTCCTCCTGTACCTTTTTATTGATTTAGGAAATTTTATTTTTTCCCCAGACCTTAAAACTATTGATTGTCACTAGTTTTAAGTTTGCAGGTATAAATTTTTCATATCTCTTTGTTATATGTGATTATATTCTTACGGGGTATTTTATCAATGATATTTGCTGTTTGATAATTGACATTTTCTGTTTTTTATGCTAAGCTTTTCACATTATATTTTATTGCGGAGGAAAATGCATACCATAGCCTTGCGGTTAACCTTTAAAGTTTATGATATGCAGGAATATATATGGATAATTTATTTGAAATTAATTTTATGGGGCGTAATTCCTATCATCCCAACGGCATATACATAGACCGCCCAAACGGTACGGACAACCATCTTTTTTTGTTTATAAAATCTAAATGCCGTCTTTTGGTAAACGGTAAGCTTATGGATATTACCGAGCCCTGCTTTATTTTATATGACCTTTATGCCCATCAGCTTTACTATAATGAAAATGAGCCCTACAGTGACGACTGGATTCATTTCACTTATGATGACGCCCATTCATTTTTCAAGGCGCTTGACATTCCCTTTAATATACCTATGTTTATTATGGGAACTAAAGATATTTCAAATATGATTAACGACCTTAATACAGAATATCTTCAAAAGGGTCCCCACCACAATGAAATCATAGATATGAAGCTTAGGACACTCTTCTATAAGTTTAGTGATATATACCATACTGAAAGCTCATTTTCAGATAAAATGAACCGCTACCGACAGACCTTTAATGAAATAAGAAATAAAATATATGACTATGAGTCCTTTGACAAGGCTTGCACTGTTGGTGACATTGCCGCAGAGCTTAATCTTAGCACATCATATTTTCAACATATATATAAGGAGCTTTTCGGCGTATCAGTTATGCAGGATATTATAAAAAGCCGTATTGATTATGCCTGCTATCTTCTGCAGAATAATTATGACTCTATTACGGATATTGCATTTCGCTGCGGCTATGAAAACAAGGAGCATTTTACAAGACAGTTTAAGCTGGTGACCGGGTATACCCCTAAAAAGTACAGGGAGATAAGCGGAAATGCAACATAGGGCTTATAATACTATAAGCCCTATCCTTTCATACATTCAAACTCAGCTATTCATCTTTTCAATAAATTCATCTATGGTTTCAGCCCTTGCTAAAAGCTTAACCCATTTGTTTAAAATATTTATATCCTTTTGTTCTGATATTTTCTGCTTTAAAAAATCCGGTATACTGCCTATTTCCTCTAAAATCTCAATGATTGACTCAGCTTTGCCCTCTGCTTTACCTTCGGCTATACCCTCGGCTTTGCCTTCTGCTATGCCTTCAATCCGGCTTTCCCGCTTTTCAAGCTCCATTACCTCCCACATCCGCATATACTTCACTCCAATCGCTGAATTATTTTTAATTTCCTCCACACCATGATGAAGTCTTTCCAGCCGTGAGTCAGTTACGTTCTCATAGCTGCTTTGCTTTATGTATAAAAGCAGTCTTTTTAATTCATCGCTTCCCCCGGCTTCACCGTCAGTGTAGAGAAATATTTTTCTTATACCGTCATTATAATCCATCTCCGGAATTTCTTCCACTATATTTTTTACATGATATATCATTCTGTTTCCTCCAAAGGGGTCAAAGGGAAGTATCCATATGGTAATCAGCTCTGGCAGCTTATCATAATCAATACCGCTTCCAAGAAGCTTTATGTCGGTAACTGCCTGATAATAACGGCTCCGTTTGGGAAGATAAAATGATTTTCTTGTGTTTGGCTCAATATCATATACCCTTATTATTTCCGATGCTTCCTTTTCACCAGCTTTTTCTGTTATTGAAACGTCCATACGTATTCCATGTCTGTCCGTATCTATTCCGTTAATGGTTTTCTGGGGTTCAATAATAAGCTCCTTTGGGCTTATGCCGAGAGCCCTCTCTAATATAAGCCGTATAACAAGCTCAGCCGTCTCCCTGTTAAGCATTGCCTCCGTAAACAGGAAGTCATCAATAAGGCTTAACTCCTGTATTGGTTTTCTGTTTTGAATTTTATGCATGCAATCTCCTTTTTTAGTTTTAAAATTTTTTGGTAATTAAAGCTTTATTGAAACTTTATTGAAATAAACAAGATATTCCAAAAGAACAGATTTTAAAAATCAAAAGACTTATTTCATGGTTGATGATTAAAGATATAGTAACACTGATTCGGTGATTATGCAATATGATTTGAAATTTGATTTAATAATTCAATTTGATAACTTGATTTAATATATTAAATGTAAAATTGACCATTTTATCAGAAAAAAATTCCTATAATCAAAAAATATATTCAGATTATTAACATATTTTCCGTATAATGTATAGTATATTATATAATTTTTTTCTTTTAGACTATATTTTTTGGAAGAATACTCCGATAAAATAGTTATATAGAAAAGATTTTTAGTATTTAAAATACACTTTTTGGAAACCTGTTGAAATAAGCATTCCGGGGAGGGATTGACGCAGTAAACGAATATCAGGTATATAAGGTAACTCCGATTCAAACAGTTCCCATAATTAAAAACATGCGGCAGGATAACAGCCACAGCAATCAAAGGGGAACTGAAAGCACCGAGCCTGTTACATTTGCAGGCAAATTAAAAAAGGTTATGGAGCAGAATACTCCAAGTGATTGCTATACGGTGACTTATAACAAGGGCATGAAGCTTCAATCCTTCTTTTATAGCGAACAGAGAGATTATTCAAAAATTCTCTGATTTTAAGAGAGTATGTCAAATTAGCTGTTTTAAGCTGTTAAGCCATACTCTCTTTTAACCTGCCATGCTCCAAATATACCTGAGAAAATCTTACCGCAATTCAATTCTGTCAGTAAAATCACCCACCTCTATATTTGCCTCCTCCCAGGTCTGTACCCTTTTTCCGCAAATATAAAGGCTCTCAATAACCACATCAGAAACTCTATACTCGTCATTATATCCCTTAATCACAGATGTTTCCTCTCCTGAGCCCATATAGAAAATATTTTTTAAGAATATCCTCTCTATCTGCCTGCCGCAGGCAGGATTATAGTCCGGATTGAATTTTACCTGAATATCAAGAATTTTTCCATGCTCTATATGCTCTATGCGGATATCCTCATAGGAAACGTTCCTTACCACATTTTTATCTCCTGCATTTATGGCAAGACAGCCAAGGTATTCTGCCTGATACTCATTGTGTTCCAAAATATCAAGGTTTTCAAAGCGTATATTTTCCAAAATATTTCCCTCATTTTCATAATCTCCGTGAGTGCCAATCATTGTAGGGTGGGCCACATCCGCCCAAAGGCTGCAGCCTGTAACCAGTATGTTTTTTGTATCTCCGTTATAATCCCACCTTCTGCCATATATGGCAATACAGTCGTCTGAGGTCCTTAAAAAGCAGTTTCTTACCGTAACATTCCTGCTGCTCATCATATCAATTCCGTCTGACCATCCCTCACAGGAGAAGGAAGAAATATCCTCCACAAGAACATTCTCCGAATCACCTATATACACACTGTAATGGGGCGGGTTAATCAAATGAATTCCTTCTATCCTCACATTAGAGGAATGACTGAGCCTGATTCCGTTAAGCCCGCTAAACCGCTCAAAGCCTGCCAGATACAGGCAGCCTCTTCCATATATCCTTACATTCCTTGCTCTGCTTACTATAAATGTTCCCACAACAACAGCGCCTCCTGCAAGATAAACTGACGTGTCTGAGGGAATACGCATGGTACACTCCTCCAGATAATGAACTCCGGGAGCAAAATAAATTGTACGCCCTAAAGGCATTTTCTCTACCTTATACATTAGCTCCTCTGTTCTGTGTATTGATGTTCTTTTTAAATTTCCTGACAGATACAATATATTTTCACCGGATATATCCGGCTCCTGCTCCATAATCTCACCGGCAAACAGGTGGAGATTATGATGCCTTCCCTTATTAATCTCTATTGACAGCTTAACGGGATGCTTAAGCTTAAGCCTTACCGTCTTTGAATCAAAGCTATATTCTACCTTTGCCGACAAAGGTCTTACGTCAGCCCGATAAATAAAAAATACTCCCGGATAGGTAATTTCAACCTCAGCCTCCCCCGTAAAATCAAAATATGCCATGGAAGCCTCGCTGACCTCATGCATATCTACCTTTACCTGATAGCAGCTAATATCCTGCCATTCCTTCTCCCCCGCTGACCTTGCCCTGACGACAAAGTCCTTCTGCAATACAGCTCCCTTTGGAACCGGATAATTTAAAAGCTTTCCCATTTTCCATTCCCTTTCTTTCGTTACATGTGACTTCAAAAAAGGAGTTCCTGCTTTGGCTAAATATCAAGCCAAAGCAATAACTCCTTTTATTTTTCTATCTGACAAATGCTTTTCCTGTAAGAAGCTCATACGCTTCCTTATATTTATCTATAGTCTTGTCTATAACCTCCTGCGGCAGAAGCAGGTCATTATCAGGGTTTGCCTTTAACCAGTCTCTTACAAACTGCTTGTCAAAGGACGGCTGTCCCTTGCCCGGCTCATAGCCCTCAAGAGGCCAGAATCTTGAGCTGTCAGGCGTAAGCATCTCATCGCCTATAACGATTTCACCGTTTTCGTCAAGACCAAACTCAAATTTTGTGTCTGCTATAATAATACCCTTGCCAAGGGCATATTCAGCGCACTTTTTGTAAAGCATTATTGTATATTCCTTAAGCTTAGAGGCATATTCCCGGCCCTTCCCCGGATACTTCCTCTCAAGCACCTCTATACTCTGCTCATATGATATGTTTTCATCATGGTCGCCTATCTCAGCCTTTGTACTAGGCGTATATATAGGCTCAGGAAGCTTATCTGACTCAATAAGTCCCTCCGGCAGCTTTATTCCGCATACAGTGCCGTTTTTCTTATAGCTTTCCCAGCCGCTTCCTGTAATATATCCTCTTACAATGCACTCAATAGGAAGCATGGAAAGCTTTTTTACCTTCATGCTGTTCCCCGTATATTCAGCCTTATGGAAAAACTCAGGCATATCCTTTACATCTACTGAAAGCATGTGATTTTGTACTATATCCTTTGTAAAATCAAACCAGAACCTTGACATCTGCGTAAGAACCGCACCCTTATCGGTGATTTTATTCTTTAATATATTGTCAAAGGCCGATATGCGGTCTGTTGCAACCATTATAAGGCTGTCGCCGTTATCATAAACCTCTCTTACCTTGCCTTCATATAGTAACTTTAAATCTGCCATTTTCTTCCCTTCCTTTTCTTACTGTTTATTTTGCCAAGGGGACGCACAATCCTCAAAGACAATCCAAGTATATAATAGTTTCCATTATAAATCAACCATAATATAAATTATTTAAGGCTGTGTTTTTTATGGCAGACTTAATCCTAAATCACGCTTTAAAAATTTAGTCTTTGGCACTAATCTTTCAAAAAGCTTTTATGAGCCAGTAATAGTCCCTCCGTTAGGGTGCATTACCTGCCCTGTAATATATGAAGCGTCCTCCGACGCAAGAAATACATAGCATGGCGATACCTCATAAGGCTGACCTGCCCTCATCATAGGCACCTGTGAGGTTTTACGTCCAAAGGTTTCAACCTCCTTAGCAGAATATGAAGACGGAATAAGGGGAGTCCATATTGGTCCGGGTGCAACTGCATTTACACGTATACCCTGTTCTGCCAGAGACAGCGCCAATGACCTTGTAAGAGATACAACCGCACCCTTTGTTGCGCTATAATCAATCAAATCCTTATTTCCCTCATATGCCGTAACGGAAGCCGTATTTATGATACTGCTTCCCCTTTTCATATAAGGCAGCGCCACCTGTATTACATAAAAAAAGGATATAATATTATTCTGAAACACCAGATTAAGCTGCTCCGGTGAAATATCCAAAATACTTCTGCGCACAAACTGGACTGCGTGGTTATTTACAAGAATATCAATTCCTCCAAAACATTCTATTGTTCTTTCTATACAATTTTCAATAAAGCATCTGTCCTTTAAATCTCCCTGTAGAAAAAGGCATTTTCCCCCTAACTGTCTGATTCTTTCCTCTGTCTCTTTAGCATCAATTTCTTCATCATAATATACAATTACAACTGACGCCCCTTCCTTTACAAAATCGTACGCTACCGCCCTTCCTATTCCACTGTCCCCTCCGGTAATAAGCGCAACCTTATTTTCCAGCCTTCGGCCGCAGGATTTTCTTTCTGATACAGGCAGCGGCTCCATAATATATTCATATCCCGGCTGCCTGTTTTGGTGCTGGGGAGGGAAAGATAAGGGTATATCTTCACACTCCCTTATATAGCCATACTTGTTATTTTGTTCCATTTTTAAAACACCTCCTGACATATATTATATGTATTAAAGAGGCGTTTGTGAAAAATGCTAAGCTTTTAGATATCCCTGCCGTTTATCTTCATTCCTTCAAGATTGCAGTCATATATCTCTAAATTACTTAAATTACAATTATGTATTCTTACCTCTGCCAAATTTACATCAGATATATCCGCCCTGTATAAATTTACATTATTAAAGACTGCCTCTCCCATGTTTACATCGTTAAAGACTACTCCTCCTATATCACAATGCTCTATTCTTCTTTCCTCCTGACCGCCTGATTCTTCATTATCCTCAAACTCTCCTATAAACGTAGCAACCTGTTCAACAGGGTTTCTTTTCGGCGCTATTTGTTCAAATCCTTCATATCCGTACCCCACTGCTATTATTGCTACAGGTATTCTTTCATTGTCCATATTAAGAATTTCCTTAAGGCTGTCCTCCTTAAAATCACCGCACCAG
Organism: uncultured Lachnospiraceae bacterium; assembly: GCA_910584685.1. Lineage (GTDB taxonomy): Bacteria > Bacillota > Clostridia > Lachnospirales > Lachnospiraceae > CAG-303. The sequence continues at coordinate 16,843 of CAJUAO010000016.1, forward strand.
CATGAGCCAAGCCCCATATCTGCTGCCGATAATAAAATATTTTGAATTGCAGCGGCTGAAGCCTGTATATTGTAAAGACTCTGACCTCTCTCTCCATACCTTTCAAAATCCTTATTTTCTGCGCATACTGTCAGTAATATAGGCGCGCCTGCTATCACCTCCTGCCGACATGCTTCCTCATATATTCTTTTTCTGACTAAAGCATCCTTTATAACATAAAAATGCCATGGCTGGAGATTTCCTGCGCTTGGCGCATAGGTTGCAGCCTTAATAAGCTCTCTTAGCTTATCATCTGAAACCTTGTCAGCTTTAAATCTCCTTACGCTTCTCCTTGATAAAATCACTTTTGAAAGTTCCATTATTATCCTCCTAATTTTTTAAACTTTTTATCGGTATCCATATTTCTGTGAGATAATCCTCCGAATCTAAATCTCCGTCAGAATACCATTCTATTTCCGCTGCTCCCCGATGCTCATAGCCTGACATTGGAAACCACTCGCCATAAATTCTTTTCCACAAGGATGGAATGTTTTTTCTTCCATAACAAGAAAATATTACCCATAATCCTGCCTCTACCATTAACTCTGCCATTCCATCAGGAACAGACTCTTTGCTTGAAGCTGCAATATAATAGTCCACCGTATCCTGTGTATAATTGCAAAGCGCCCCCATTACTCCCCATATCCTGTCATCAGACAATTTAAAAATTTCCATTATCTTTCCGCTTTCACGCGCCTCCTGCCACATTTGCGGAACCCGTATAAAATTATTTATACCGTCGTTATATACTGTTTCTTTTATTCCTACTAATCGAAATCCCTGTTTTTTTTCAATACGGTAGTGCAAATCTCCCTGCCCCTTAGAAATAATTTTAAATGATATTTTAGGATATGTCCTTAAGGAAGTACCATATTTCTTTGCCTCTCTTGGTGTAACTCCATGAAATCTGTAAAATGCACGGGTAAAAGCTGTCGGTGAGCTGTAACCATATTTAAGAGACACATCCATCACTGATATGCCGCTGTTTTGCAGTTCATAAGCGGCAACAGTCAGTCTGCGGCTTCTGATATATTCTCCTAAGGTAATCTCAGCCAACAAAGAAAATAACCTTTGATAATGATAAGAAGAACAGTCTGCTATTTTGGCTGCTGCCGATATATCAATATTCTTATCCAGATTATTCTCAATATAATCTATAGACTTATTTAACCTGTCTATCCAATTCATATATGATACCTCCATTATTATAATAACTCTGCTTTTATTTAAAATCCTCTCTATTCTTATACAAAAACAGCAAGGTTTCTACAACATATTATATATTATTTACTGCCGAATTTGTGGCTTGCGTGACGAAATTTCCTATTATAATCAAGTAGGGAAGTTTTTCTCCCTACTCGCCGCGCGGGGCACGTGCAGCAAGACTGCTAATTTCCTTACGTGCCCCTGTGCATAAAAAAGGTGGCCGAATAACACGACCACCTAAAATACCTGACTCTAATTATTTTCAATTTCTGCCCTTTGACTGTTTATCCTGTAAATCTCCTTAACGTCAAACTTCGGCCTCCTGTCATAATCGCACAATCCGTTTGTCTCCTGCTCCACATCATAAAGCTGTGTATAGCAAAAGCCCATTATATACGGATGCTGCAGCAGACTCTCAGTAAGCCCTTTATACCTGTCAATAAACTCCTTCTCCGTCTCAGGAGCCTCGCCATACCCCCATGCATCCTTGTTTTCAAGTGAAGTATCCCACTTAATTCCACCGTATTCACTGATAAATAACGGCAGGCTCTTTTTATAACGCTGCCTGTCAGGATGCTCCTCCATGGCTTCAGTATTCCTTGGAAAATCCTTATAGCAGCCGGAAAATTCCTTTACATCCTGCCTGTAATTGTGCAAATCATAAATATCCGTCGCCACATGGAAATTCCCTGAGGTATCGATACAAGGTCTTGTGGTATCAAGCGCCTTTGTAAGTCTGTATATATTTTCTAATATACGGTCGTTTTGTCTTTTTCCTGCATAATCCCATGTCTCGTTAAACGGACACCAGCCTATAATCGACGGATGATTAAAGTCTCTTTCCACTGCCTCCAGCCATTCAGGCATAAAATTTAAAAATGCTGTGGAATCTGACAAATCCAAGCCCCAGTTGCCATGCTCGCCCCATACAAGATATCCCTCTCTGTCACAATAATATAAAAACCTGGGCTCAAATATTTTCTGATGAAGTCTTGCCCCGTTAAATCCTAATGACTTTGAAAGCTTAATATCATTTAATAGCGCTTCGTCAGACGGCGCCGTATAAATTCCGTCTCTGTAAAATCCCTGGTCAAGGACTGTCCTTTGGAATACACTTTTTCCGTTTAACAAAAACTTGTAGCCGTCAAGCTCTACCTGCCTCATTCCGGCATAGCTTTTAACCTTATCTAACGTACCGCTTCCCCTATATTCAAAAACAATATCATACAGTCTTCCATTTCCACATTCCCATAAGTGAAGCTCCCTTAAGTCAAGCCGCAGCTTATTGTCATCTCCCGAAACATACGCTTCCACGCTTCCGCAGATTTTTTCTTCATAAAATGCTTTAACGCTTATGGTGCCCTTTCCCTTAACCCTGCAGTCAATATGAAAGCATTTATTGTTAATATCAGGATAATATTTTACATCCTTAATGTAGCTGTCAGGTACAAACTCCAGCCATACGCTCTGCCAGATTCCTGTAGTTCTTGTGTAATCACAGCCTGCAGAATAAAAGGATTCTGCCTGCTTTCCCCGTGGCTGTGCGCCGCTTCTTACATCATCAATAGCATAAACTGTAATTGTATTTTCCCCTTCCTTAACATAATCTGTTATATCGAATGTAAATGAACTATATCCGCCTATGTGCTTTCCCACTTCCGCATCATTTATAAACACATGGGCTTCATAATCAACTGCTCCAAAATGAATAAACGTACGTCCCATAAGCTGCTTATCCGTAAGAAGCACCTCTCTCTGATACCACACGGCGCTGATAAAATCCTTGTACTCTATGCCGCTTAATTTACTCTCAAGACAAAAAGGTACATTTATGCTTTTATCGTAATTCTTTTTTGTATCCATGTCAGAAAGATACATTTTCCGCTCCATACCGCTTTTTCCAAAATCAAATGCAAATCTCCACACTCCGTTTAAATTCATCCAGTTTTCTCTCTCAAACTGTGGATTTGGATATTCCTCTCTAAAGTCCATAGCCTTTCACCCAGCTTTAATAAGCTTCCTTTCCTTTAATTTTAAACAGCCATCCATTATAACCGCATACATTCTGCAAAGCATAGGTATAAAATGATAGCGGCTTTTAATATATTTATTTTGTACTTGTATTTTATCTTCATTTACTTTAAAATAAAATAGATAAAACACTCAAAAAAGTGAGGATAATCGTCATATGGAAAAAATTCAAAGCTTTATTGTTGATGAGAATATCAAAAAGCTTCCCTTTTATGTGGAGCTTGCAGGAATAACCTTTCCTGACGGAAATTATAGTATTTACAGAGAAAATTCAGATATATATGTACTTGAATACATTATAGACGGATGCGGTACCGTAGAAACAGACGGGCAGATTTTTTTCCCCTCAAAGGGCGATGTTTATCTTCTTCCATTTGGCAGCCGCCATCATTATTTTGCATCAAAGGAAAATCCCTTTACAAAAATATGGATGAATGTAAATGGTGAATTATGCCGGCAGCTTATACAATTATACGGACTGACAGGAGTCTGTTTTTTTGAGAATGTAAATATATACAATTTAATGAAGCAATTTTTAGTACTTTGTGAGAAAAGAGAATATGAAACAACAGATTTGTACAACAAATGCGGACTTATTTTTCTTGAGATAATTCAAATCCTTTCAAAGCATTGCGAAAAAAAACCTTCCGTAAATAAATTCGCTGCATATGCAAAAAACTTTTGCGACAGGAATATTTATAAAAAAATATCCTTAGAGGATATTGCAAAATACACGGGAATTTCAATCTCCCAGCTAAACAGACTGTTCCGTCAGGAATTTGGCGTAACTGCTTACGCCTATATTCTCAATAGTAAAATTAACCTTGCCAAATCCCTGCTTTCAGGAACCTCTATGTCTGTAGCTGAAATTGCTTTTTTGTTAAATTTTTCCGACGAACACTATTTTTCAAATATTTTCAAAAAGAAAACCGGATTAACTCCTACCCTGTGGCGCAGGGGCGCCTAATTTTTTGACGCAAAATGCAAAATATCCGTTTCCTCCCGTTCCAAACAGCAGGCTATAAGGGGGATATTCCTTCTCAAAGGCTAAGAGGAGCTGTTCATAATTAAGCACATCATCCTTTTCAAGCTTAAATGTCCCCAAAGGCTTCAACAACACTCCTATACGCTTTACCATCTGCTGTGAAAGCTGTTTTACTGCATAAACAACTGTTTTATCTATCTTATGAAGCTGTTTTCCAAGTATTTCACTAATCATATAAATAACCAGCTTTTCCTCATAAGCCATAAAAATCTGAAATTTTTCATTGTCCTGAGAACGATATGTAAACCTGTAAAAAATACCCTTTCCAAAATCCTCTCCTCCATATCGTTCACTGACAAGACGAAGCTTTGCTCCAAACACCTGTCTCATAACCTCAGATACAGCCTTCTCTAATGCATTTATATCCTCGTCCTCCGGATTATAAACCCATTTATTGGAATTGCGTCCCGTAATAGCGCGGTCTTCAATCATAATATGTCCCGTAAGCCATCCTATACAAATTCCCAAAAAATGCTGAACAGAAATTTCAGAATATTTTTGCTCCTCAAGCTCATCCTCAAGAGCCGGAATGGTCTTATTCTTCATATTATCATGGAGACGCTTATGCATATCATATCCGCTGTAATTGATGGATTTCATATATTCCTCTTCCTCAGCGAAATGCTTTACCGTATAGCTTTTAAAATACTTAATTGTCTCCCTGCAGGCATGCTCCCGTTTCTCTGAATCCTCGTTAAGCTCAATCATTTTCAGCACTATTGAAAAAAGCCGCTGGTGGGCTTTATCAATAACATCAACACCGACGTTAAAGTGATTATGCCACTGAATTTTGTTTATCATCCGTTCTTTTTCTCCTATAATTATTATTTTTCATAAGAACATATTTTAATTATAAAAAAAATATAGGATTTTGTCCACCATAAAAGCGTCTAAAAATTGCGCGGGCAGACTTTGCCGAAGCAATAATCTTATCTCTTTCCATATTTTCTTCCGCCATTTCCTCTTCTGCATCAAGCAGCCCAAAAATTCTGTCTCCCGCCGACTTAGCTGCCATTACATTTACATCTCCTTTTCTTTTATTCTAAAAATCTCCACTCGCAAAATCGTTCTGCCATAAAGCTGTCATTATAATTTTCATCAAGAAGCCTTTCAAAACGATTTTTTGCAGGAACATTAATGTGACGCTCCTTCCATCTCACAACGGCTGCGGTTGTAACAATGAGATTTACAAGCATAAATACCGTAAACACAAGGGAAAGATTTTTCCACACTCTTTTTTCTGTCTTTTTAAGAAGCTTGTCTATATATGGAGCAATTTTGGAAAATCCAATGCCTGCAATTCCCCATACAATAGTCATTTTCAGGCTTACATGACTGCGTATATTCATAAAATGCTCTGAATAATCCCATGCCCTCATACGTAGTCCAAATTCTAAAATACATCCGCATATAAGCTCAATAGCAAACCCTACGCCGCAGTATATAAGAAACTGAACCCACCATTTTTTCTGCTTCAATATCGTACTGCACAGATAAAAGCCAACAATACCAAAGCCGTATAAGATACAAAACGGTCCCCATACAGACACTACATGCGTCTCCCAACGCCCGTATCTGACTAAACAAAAAATCCCCTCCAGTACAACCCCTAACAGACTTCCTAAAGCAAACAGCCAAAGAAGTCCTGAATATGCATTCTTCTTTTGTATTTTTTCAATTTTTTTCTTGCTCATATTTCCTCCCTTATTTCTTATCCAAACGTATTCGCGACAGCATAAACATTAGCTTTCCCAAAGCATATTTCTGCAAATCCATATATTCCTCCGGCAATACCACGCTGCCATAATTTAAAATTTCTATATTTCCGCTGTGTCCTGTTATAAAAATATCTGAGGATGTAAAACCGTTTTTTAAATAAAATCTTCTTCTTGCAATTCTCTGTTCTTTATTTTGAGCTAAATCATCAGGCTTCTCAATCAAAAGAACAATTTTTTTACCTGAAAACCGCCTGCATACCTCCTTAATAATTTTACTTCCTGTTCCACGGCTGCGGATTTTTCCTGAAACCGCCAGATAATCCACCATAACCATGTTCCTGTATGGAATTACAATAGCAAAGCCTTGTATCTCTCCATTCTCTTCAGCAGTTAAAATACATGACTTTCCTTTTTTCACTGAATGTCTTATTGTAAAAAAAGGCTTTCTCTCTGACTTTGGAAAGGCTTCAAGGTAAATCTCTTTAACCTCCTTCCATTGATTTTGATTTATATCTGATAATTCCATGCTCTTACTCCTTTCTGCTTGTGTTTTTTCTTTTCATATGGTATTATAAACCGTACAGTAACTGTAAAGTCAAGGGGGATAATAAATGAAAAACAAAAAATTTTTATACACTACGGGACAATTTGCCAAGCTTAACGGAATTAATAAGCGTACCTTACATTATTATGATGAAATAGGATTGTTTTCCCCGGAATTTAAAGAAGAAAACGGCTACAGATACTACACCTGCTTTCAGACCGTACAATTAGAATTAATTTTAACGCTAAGAAAAATCGGCTTGTCTATTGAAGAAATTACCCGTTACCATGAAAGCCCATCAGGCACCTTTTCAGAATTAATCAGTGAGAAAAAAAGTTTGATTGATAAATCAATTAAAGACCTTTTAAACACAAAGGAGTTTTTAGAACAAAAGTCAAATAAGCTGTCGTTAAGCCTTATGGCTAAGCATGGGAAAATAGAATTTGTCACCCTTCCCCATGAAAAAATATTGCTTAGCCAACCTATTACGGGAGCCTATGACGATAGTGATTTTTCCGTCGCCGGCGACTTTTCATTAAGGCTAAAATCTATTTTTGGTCTTTATGACAATTTTGGAAGCAGGATTTCCACAGAACAGATTTTAAAAGGCAGCTACCATAGCTACGACTCTTTCTTTGCTTACGGCAGACACGACGTTGAAATCTATGATACTGTAAGGCCTGCCGGAAGCTATCTGCGAACCTTTTGCATAGGAGGATGGGATAAGCTTAAGGAGGTATATGATATGCTTTGCTCCTTTGCCGCAAAAAATAATCTGACATTATACGGATATGCTTATGAAGAAGGACTTAATGAAATGTTTCTTAAGAATAAGGATGAATATATCACAATGATTACGGTAGGCTGCAGGCCCTCCAACGCTTCTGCATGACAAACCTTCCTATTATATAATATAAAAAGGCTGCTGCAAAACAAAGATTTTATACAGGATATAGCAGCTTTAATGGTAAACTTATTACTATATCTTGCATATTCTCCGGGTTTTGCAGCAACCCCTATTATGTTAATTTGCAGAACTCCGGCACATATGTGCCTTAATCCTCAATATATTATATCTGCAATACATTTACTGAGTGCGGCTGAATCACTAATGAAAGCTTACCTGCCGCCTGTCCTAAATTATGCCTCACTATCTCTACCTGTTTATTATCTATATCATTGTAGGAGTTCTCACTTGGTCCATTCAATGTATACAATACGGCCGGTCCCTCCAAACCGCCAAATTCAAGCTCAATATGCTGTGCTTCTGACACATGCTTGTTTACTATGGCAACGGCAATTCCCGGCCTGTCAGACCATTTTGTTGCCAGAATATCCAAAATCTTTACATCTGCTGCCGTTCCGTTTTTGCCTGTCACAGTCATATAGGAAGCCTCATTTCTTTCCCATGTGTCAATTACAATATCTCCCATATAGTTTACATACAAATCAAATACATAATATGTACTTCTTAGTACAATACCTGATTTATCACTGTAAATACATCCTCTCGTATTTAAAACAGGAGCAAAATTTGCCATGCCTACAATATCGCAGTTCCTATTCATTGCATTTAGAAAGCACGCGGCAAATACCGCATCTGCCATAGTATATGTACTATTGTCGTCATTCTTGTCCCTTGGCGTAAGGTACTCCTCCTTACTTCTGCCCTGCTCAATGGTATGAACATTAGGATGATGCCAGCTTCGCAGATTCCACTCGTCAAATGCAATCTTAATTTTATGCTCAAGCCTCATTGCAGTCAATATTCCCCTTACCTCACAAACGGAACGGTCAATTTGGTCTGTAAATGCCATACACTGCTCATATGAAGCCGGGTTATTAATCTGAGGCATCATATCCCAATACTGATGAATTGATATCCAATCCAAAAAAGGACCGCAATGCCTCAAAAGATTAATGTTCCAGCTAATGTCTGCAAGCGCAGCCGCCGATAACTCTATTGATGGGTCCACATGCTTCATCATTTTAGCTGACTCTGCTGTAAGTCTTCCCCATTCCTCAGCAGATTTTGCTCCGATTTCCCAAAAGCCATAATTTTCATTGCCTATACTCCAGTACTTTACATGATATGGCTCTGGATTTCCGTTTGCAATTCTCCATTTAGCATACTCCCCCTCCTGCTCAAGATTGCAGTACTCTACCCAGTCGCTCATCTCCTCTGCCGTTCCTGTTCCTGCATTTGTACAGATATACGGCTCGCAATTAAGCTTACGGCAAAGCTTTATATATTCATCCGTTCCAAAGCTGTTTGAATCCTCCACTCTCCATGCCTTGTCAAAAAACGGCGTTCTGTTCTCTCCTACTGCTTTTTTCCAGTGATAAGAGGAAACAAAGCAGCCGCCGGGCCAGCGAAGAACAGGCGTCCCTATTTTCTGCATTGCCTCAATAATATCTGTCCTAAAGCCGTCCTCATCTGACAATGAATTTCCCGGGTCATAGATGCCGCCGTAAATTTGCCTGTGAAAATGCTCAATAAACTGTCCGTAAATTAAAGGACTGCGCTTTCCGATTTCCCTTCTTTGATTTACACTGATTTTTTGTACCATACTATCTTCTCCCTTCGGTATTTTATAATGACATGGCTATATTTTATTTCTAATCAGTGTTTATTGTTATCACAATTCCGATATTTTTAAATTAAATCCGTTCTTCTTTTATGTTTCTGCGATATGCTGCAGGCGTTTCCCCATATATTTGCCGAAAGCATTTTGAAAAGTGGCTTTGTGAATTAAATGACAGAAAGGCGGCAATTTCACTTACGCTATAATCGCTATAGCTTAAAAGCTTCTCCGCCTCTCTCATTTTTTCAGATTGAATATATTCGTGTGCGGATATTCCCTTTTCTCTTTGAAATACCTTTGTAAGATAATCAGGATGAATTTTTAACGCTCCTGCTATATCAGATACATGTATAGGTTCATGGAGATGAAGATATACATATTCCTCTGCTTTTTTTACATAAAGATTTGTGGCGCTCCGCTGTCTGTTTACCAGCCTTGCAAATTCCGTTTCATATTCCATGGTTGCAGCCCGTATTGCAATCAGGTCATTCATCCGTTCAATTTGAATAATATCATGGTCAGCCATGGAAAAAGCAAGCTCTGCTGAAATACCTCCCCGAATGGCGGCTCTCGAGGCAAGAACAATAACTATAATGGAAATGTTCTTTTCCTGTCTCAATGGATTTTCTGCAACCTTTCCCAGCTCTCCCGTATACACCTCCTTTTGACATTCCGCAAGCTCCTTAAGTCTTCCCTCCTGAATGCTTTTCAGCTTCCTCTGCTCATGCTGATATGGATTGTGCAGCTTTCCTTCTTCCTTTCTCCGGAAAATATTTTTTTGAAATTTCTCAATATCCTTTTCCTTATTCCAGCCGGATATACCATGATATTTACACAATTCCTCAACAGATATCTCCCTTCCCGTTCCCTCATAGTAAATAAGCAAAATTCCGTTGAGAAATGCTGTCATATCACAATAAGGAATACGCACATCATCAGCTATTCCATGAGCCTTTCTCATCCACTGCTCTGCTTCTCCCATGTTTTCCATAACACAAACAGGTCCTGCAAGCACTGACGTCTTTGAATCAATATCTAAACGGGCGTAATAAATCATAGAATACTCTGAAAAAATATCCGGTATTGAAAGAGGCTTTCTCTCCCACACTGTCTGCAAAAAACCTTTGTCAGTTAAAAAAGGGTCCTGATTTTCCTCTAAGCCTGCATATCTTTTTACAATGGTTTTGTCAGCGGTAATACGTATTTCCGTATGCAGCATCCTTACAACCAACTTTGCAATGTAATCGCTTATCATATTAACTGACAATAATCCTTAAGCAGTCCTGCCAGTTCATAAGCCAGCTTTCTAACCTCTGTCATATCAGGATTTTCCTGATTTCTGAAACGGTTAATCTTCAATGTAGGCGGCTCATACATTGGAACCATCTGGCAGCCCTCTAAAAGATTTGCGCAAAATTCACAAGCCTCAAGTATTTCCTCCACAGGTTTTCTTTCAGCGTGAAATACCTCTGTTTTCTCCTCCAGCGCTTCACGAAGCATACTTATACCTCTTCCGGCATAGCCCTCCTTATTTGCATTAGGCTTAATAGCCGTCTCCGTACGATTCATATGAAATCCCATAAGAGCCGCTATTATATAACCGTCTCTTATAGTTCCGTCAGGATAAAATATGCCGTGAATATCTCCCCAGTATCCGCCAATCATAAGCTCAAACACATACCAGCCGGCATTGTACTTTTCACACATTTCAATAGCAAGGTCATATGGATTAGCCCGTCCGAGACAGCCCATTTCACTGTTAATCAACGGCTTATTGTATTTATCTGCAATGGCCTTTACATATTCGTATGTAGCTTCAACCTCCTTATGGGTAGACAGATAGTCATGCACTGAAATAACGTCTACCTCCTCCACTGTAGGCTCAACGTCATATCTGAAGGTATGTCCTATTGTAACAGGATTATCCTTGTCAATACCTTTTACAAATCTGCAGTAATGTCTTAAAAAATTCCACATTTTTGAAAGCCTTGCCTCTTTTTCATCCTCAGGGGACTTCATAATGTAATCATTGCAGGACGGCTCGTTCATAATGTCCCACATAATAAGTCCCGGCTCGTCCTTTAAGGCATTTACCACATCGCTGACATACTTTTCACCCTCAACCTTAAACTCCGGCTCAAGAATATCAGGATTAAGACCGTTTCCGTTAAATAAAATAGGCATGGTAGTATAGCCTTCCTCATAAGCCGTACGGACATAATTTTTAAGACCGTCGATAAACCTCTCAGGATTATCCTTATAATGCTCATACACAAGCCATATTCTTGTACTGTTAAGCTTAAGACGCCTGCCATAGCCTAATTCTCTTTTTACCTGCTCCACCGGCGTATAATACGGAACGCCATAGCATACGCCTCTTATAAAGCTGTAATCCTCCTTTAATTTTGCTGCTCTCATAAAATATCCTTTCTCCTTTCTATATTCAATTTTATAAGTTTCTCAATTCCTTTATTTAACAATACCCCTTTAAATTCTTACCATATATTATAATGTATTTTACCAGACATTGCAATATAAGAAGTCTCGTCTAAAGCCGACAGTTGCAAATTCATTTTTTGAATTTGATAACCTTTACTCTAATTTAAAAATATTATGTATCTATTCTCTCAATTTGTAAATGACATATACCATTCTGTAATTTATAAGCTGCTAATTGTTAAAAATAATTGTCATCATAAAAACCGCCCCTACGCATATAATACTGCCTATGCGCTTCCTTTGATTCATCTCACATCTTGTAATTAATGAAATCACAAAAAGAACAAATAGCTGCAGAGGTTGAATCAAGGTATAAAAAAATATGTTAGCCACTGCTGCCTCCGCCTCTGTTATTAGTCCTGTTGCATTTGTAAGCCTTGACATTAAAGCAGGCAGCAGCTTTCTTTTCTCTGGAAGCTCCCTTATCTTAAGCCTTGGAAGCTGCAATACGGCGACAATAGATAATACAATAATAAGTATTGCAGCGGAATTACCGTATTCAGACATATCCCCCATGTGCATACCATACATAAACTTTGAAAAAATGTACAATAAGCACACGGCTATATTCTTAGAAATTTTCTTTTCCTCCCTGCTTGTTATAATAAGATAAATTCCTGTAATTAATGCGGCAGCAAGTACAAGCATATTAATCTTAAAGCTGCTTTTACCCTCCCACAGATTAATGCCGTAGGATAAAACAACATTAATTCCAAGCCATGCCTTCAGCTCATAGGGCTCCATATCCTTAAGCAAAACAGCCGTTGTATAAAATTCTATAACCTTCCATGCTGTCAAAAACACCAGCAGAAACATACTTTGTCTGTTTAGCTGTAAATTCCATCCGGTAAAGAAAAGGCATAAAGCAAGCCAAAAAACCGTTGCAGCCGACACAATAAAGGTATATTCCCCGGCGCTGCATTTAAGCCTTGCAGAGATATATTTATCCCCAAAAGCAGTTATACTGTAAAATGCAACCGTAAGCGCAGCCCAAATCATTCTGTCACCTCATCCCAGCCTCCGTCGTCAGGAGGAAGCTCGTCTCCTCTCGTCAGGTAAATCCTGTCCACCCTGAAGCCTGTCTTTATCGGAATAATGCTTAGAACATGTTCTTTTTTTGTCAATTCTATATCCGAAAGCAAATTCCAGTAATAAATGTGGGAAGTTCCATAGGTAAACTGTCCTCCATGTGAAAATTGTTTTTCCACCGGCTGTATATTTCCGTCAAGCGCTAAAGCAAGCATATCCGAGCTGCTGTCCGGAACATACATTAAAATCCACACATGATAATTTCCCTTTTCTTTTATACTTATTTTGTAATTAAGCCACGGAGCGTCATAAGGATTATCAAAGGAAATTCCTGCCGGCTCTGTCTGCATGGCGAGTCCCGTTCCTCCTGCGGTTTCTGCCTGAAGGTGCTCCCAACTGCATATTCCACTTGAAGCTGTTGTAATCCATGCTTTTTTAGTCTGCGCCAGCGCACATTCCGCTTCAATTCCAAGCCTTCCGTTTTTCTCATAAAAATCCATGTTTGCTATTTTGTTCAGTACATTTTTTCCACCCTTATTTATGTCATAATAATTTCTTTCTGCTCCTCTTTTATTCTGCTCATACTCTTCATTAAGGGCATACAGCCTGTCAATCTTCCAGAAATCCTTTCCTGCGTATACCTGCTTTGGAAGAGGAAGCTCCTTTTGCCCTATTCCATAAAGCTCCTCCGTCTGACTCTTAAGACACGCCCAGTCTATCTCAAGCCAATCCTCCGGATATTCTCCGTTTTCACCCACATTTGGTATTCCCAGATTATTTTTCTTTCTTGGAGCCGTGTAAATAGTAATCTTATCAATGGTAACAAATTCGTCAGGTAAAGTAATTGTCAGGGTATGTCTTTCCTTCCTTTGTCCTCTCCAGACACACGAAAGCTTCTCGCCATTATTTAATATGCTTTCCTTCCAGCCCTTTCTCCATTCATCTGTAGCAAGCGACTCAATAAACTCAGGCGCCATATCGTCAAGCTTAACCTCCATCCGTATTTTTCCCTTTGAATTAAGCGTTACATATCTTTGTATTTCAGCTTCATATGTTCCCTGTGAAAAGGTATAAAATACATATTCAAGCTTTGCCTCCTTACCTTCCTTTGGCAAAGCCATAACGGCAGCCCCGTCCATCCTGCCAAGTCCCGATATTATTTTTATATTCTCCGCCTCCTTAAAGCTGTCTGCATTAATGGCGACGCCTCCGTCTGCCTCAAAAGCAGCAGGCTTTTCCTTACATTCGCCGATATCATTATTTTTTCTTACCCATAGCTGCTTTTTCTCCCCTGTATTCTTTTCATATATTTCCAGCAATACGTCGTCAGATATATCTCCCCATTCCTTTGACTCGCTAATATAAATTCTTTTTTCCTCCCTTATTTTTCCTTCTGTCTCCGATAAAATAAGCCATGTGTTTTCGTGACCGCAAATCTTATAATCAACTTCGCCCCCGCCTAAGTTACCTATCTCAATCCATTTTTTTCCTATTCCCGATTTATAAAATATTAACTCGCCGCTTTGCCCTGTCTGTATTCCATCCCATGTGACAACGCTCATTAAAGGAGCTTCATCTATAATTAACGCCGGTTTTCCGGCAGGATACAGAGGAAGTCCCGGCGGTGGAAATGCCTCTGGAGTAAGAATATCCTCCCATTTTCCATTACACATAATTTTATTATAAAAGTAAAGCATCTGCCTTCTGCAATCCATCATAATACGGGAGTATCCAATATATTTATCCGCGGCGCTTCCAAGCCCTCTTTTGTAGGATAACCTGCTTCTGTCGGCAAAATAATATTCTCCGTTGCAGTAAAATGATGCGTGTATTTTCATTAAAAACATCTCAAAAAAAGCTTCCCTTTCATCCTCCGGCATGGAAAGCATTATTTCGTTTCCCCTGTCGTACAGCTTTTTCAGACAGACCATCCTTCTTCCTGCCTCGTCGCCATATCCTTCCTGCTCAAACACCTCCGATACCATATGCTCTACTTTTCTCACATTTGTTAGCTGCGCATATTCTCTATATATATCCGCCGCTTTACTGCCAATCTCTCCCGAAAAATTAAAATTTATCCATTCCTGTACAAATCTGTCGGGCTGCCTTGTGACTGACTCCTCCTTTCCCGCTTCAAAGGCGTACCTGATAAAATACTCAATATCCATTTCCAAAGGCTTGATTGCTCCAACATTTAAAACCCATATTTTTCTAATTCCCTTTTCATATGATTTTTCTAACTCATTTCCGGTCTGGGCCAGGGGAATGGAATTGATAAACAGATAGCTCATCTCCGGATGAGCCCAGTAGGAATTGTGGAAATAAAGACCGCAGCCGCCTTTTCTTGCCGCCTCCTCCTTATTCGGATACCTTCTCATATGTCCAAAATTATCGTCCACCCACATCAGCGTCACATCCTCCGGCACATGAAGCCCTCCGTCATATAAGTCCAAAACCTCCTTATATGGTATAAATACCTTTACGGCATCCTTTTCTTTTTTCTCTCCCAGTACCTGACGCATAATATCCCGCTGCTCATTAAATATAGTCTCCATCAGCTTTATTTTTTCTTTTAAACGCTCCTCCTCATTTAACGCTCCATCTTCATCAATTTTTTTTGTGATAAAACCATAATCGTGGATTCCTCTCATTCCCATTGTATATGTATTTTCATAATCACGGTTTATCTCAAGGCTTTCCCTCCAGTACTCCTTAAGCCTCTCCCGGTTTTCTCCCTCTATCGAATAGTCATATGCCAAATCATAATAGCCTTTCTTTTCAATCCACGGTCTCCACTCATTTTGATTGCTTCTAAGAAGCATATCGCAGTGGGAGGTTCCCACCACTATTCCCATCTCCTCTGCCAGCTCGCCATTGCGGGGATTTTCATTAAAGTAATTTACATGCATTGCCGGCCATATGTAATTTGCCTTAAGACGAAGCAAAAGCTCAAATATTTTTTCGTAAAGGCAGGGTCCTATGGTTTTATCCTTTGTATGCTTCCTTGCCCACGCTTCCAGCTCCTCCTCGTCATTTATAAATATGCCTCTATACTGTACAGACGGATAATCTGCCCTGTAAAATCCCACAGGCATATGAAGCTCTCTTTTTTTTACCGATACATCTCCAAAATAATACCAGGGAGATACGCCCATCCATCTTGAAAGCTCATACACTCCGAAAATTGTACCTCTGCGGTCTGCGCCTGCTATATACAAAACTCCCTCCGCTTCCTGCATAATATAGCCCTCCCAACGGTATTTTCCGCTATCGTCTAATATAGGGTCAGTTTTTAAAATACCCTCTTTTATTTTTCTGTCTATAATTTTATTTTTTCCGATAGTCCCTGCCACAATATACAGGCTTATTTGATTTTCTCTGCCCCTTTGACTTATCCTTACTTTTTCAGGCTCCTCATCATTACGATTTAGCTTATCTTCTTCCGCGTCAGCAAGCATAGTACATCTGCAGTTAACTACCTTTTCAATATCCTTTTTCAGCTGTTCTATGCTTCTTAATACCCCTTTGCTTTCCTGCTTAGAATATTTAAGAATTACTTCTCCTGTTTCGTCTACCGTAATTTCTTTTTTCATTTTCTTTACCGCTCCTTTCCTTTATTGACATCGCTTTCTTTTTAATATAGAATATCATTATATTTTACAATATTCTTTTGCAATATTGCGGTTTAACTTTGTAAAATTGCGATTTTGAGTCCAAAAGGAGGATTATATGATACACCTGTATTCAAATCAATTAGAATTTAATATTTTGAGAGATTATAATTACTGGAATCCCGACTTTCATATGCATAATTTTTACGAAATATTTTTTCTTTCCAGAGGAAACGTAGATTTTTACATAAATAATACAAAAAGACATATAATGCCCGGAACTCTTATATTTATTACAGACCGTGATATTCACAAAAGCATGCTTACCTCAGCCGGAGTATATGAGCGCGCATTTATTCATATTCCCCCGGCTCTTATAGATTCCTTTTCCAGTCCTATAACTAATCTATCTGATTGCTTTAACTCCTCCTTCGGACAATTTTTTCAGCTTAACAAAAAACAGGGAGAATTCTTTTTAAACACAATACAAGCTATGATAAATTTAGAAAAAACCAAGACGTGGGGATATGATATTATGCTTCATTCTGAGCTTTTGAAAATACTTGTATTTGCCAACTCTCTATGTAAGAGCAATACGGAAAGCCAATTTTCCGAACAGTACTCACAGCGTATACGCGATATCATTTATTATATTGAAGAGCATTTAAGCGAAGGCTTGTCATTAGAATATATTGCTAAGCATTTTTCTATTGATAAATATCATTTATGCCACATTTTTAAAAAAGAGACAAACACAACTGTTTATCATTTTATTCAGTTGAAAAGAATCTCTTTTGCCAAGCGTCTGCTTGCAGAGGGAAGAAATCTTACGGAGGTATGCTTTGATGCGGGCTTCAATGATTACAATCATTTTATCACTACCTTTAAAAAATATAGCGGCACGACTCCGGGAAAATACGTTAAATTGTCCTAGAGCCGTCTGCCGCTTATCCTGTATAATTTAATTCTGTTTTTTAATCATGGAAACCATCAATGCCAATGCCTCACTGTCAAACATCTTTGCCTTATCAATCAATATGCACACTTCATCACGCACTGGTTTATCCGCCAGCTTTTTCAACATGCCCTCCATATCAGACATATCTCCAAACAAGTTTCTCATCTGTTTTGCAGCCTCTGCACACCTTGCAAATGCATCTGCAATTCTGTTGCACTTTTCTTTATTTATTTCCCATGTTTCCGCCAGACTTCTGAAAAACTTTGCCGCATTTTCCCGTCCGTCGATAATACATGACATGGCGTCCATCTGACACAGCATTTTTTCAAATAATACAAACAGATTATCACTAACTGTAAATTCACTGTCATTACCCAATGCATTTTTCCATGCGTCATATGCGTCTATTCCTTTACAATATCCATATTCTTCTCTGCCTGTAAGTACCTTTACACCATTGGCAATAATTTCATCATTGGAAATCTTTTCTCCATCAATGGCTCCCATACACATAACTGCCTGCGTATCTGTATTTTCCCACCAGCTGCTGCACACAAAATATCCTGATTCATCAATCTCAATATTCGATGCAAACTCCGGGTCATTTTGAAAGAAATTCCATCCAAGCAATTCCTCCCCGTTATTTTTATATCCGGTGATAATACATGGTTCCGGAGGTCCGATAATTCCCAGCGCTATGCATGGATAGCCTTCATCTATATGTGACTTAATAAATTCCATAAATTCTTCTTTTGTTACACCTTCATCTCTTCCTAGGAAAGAAAATTCCCTGCCTAACGCCTTTGCGCCAAATCCATATATTTCATTTGTTTCCGATAATGTATGAAATATATCCACATTACTTAAATCCCAGCACTTTGTATTCCATACAAGACGAAATGCCGCTGCGCTTGAAACCATTGTAAAATAATACTCTAAATCTTCACCTAAATACTCTGAACATGCCTTAAGGCAAATGGGATACGGCGTACCTCCGCCATACTCTCCCCATGCCGCCTTGGGAACACCATAGAGAATTGTGCCCGTATTATTTTTGTATACATTCCTGTCCATAAAAATATCGCTCCTTTGCTCTTTTTCATTAAGGAGTCCGATACCGTATACACCCACAGAAAGCTCTTTCTTTCCAATAATCGGTCTGGTAATACGAAATGTACTTGGCGTCATTCCTATAATCTTATTAAACGCTCTTGTATAAGTTTCCGGATTAGAAAATCCGTACAAATATGAAATGTCAAGAATTGACATATCTGTATAAAGCAGCTCATAAGCAGAACATTTAACCTTTCGGATTCTAACATATTTAGCCAGCGGACACCCGGTATTCTTACCAAAAAGCTCTCTAATATATGCATCTGAAAAGCCAATACGCCTTTCCAGCTCATTATAGTTAAATTTTTCGTCTTTTATATGCGCCTCAATATAACATATAATAGCCTTTACACTTGATGGATAACTCATATCAAAACTCCTCATTACTGCCGTAACATTTTTCATCGCGATGTGAGTATAGTATACCTTTGATTTCACTGCCTGTCTTGACTTTTTTAAGGTTGATTGCAAGCTATAACTTTTATATAATAATTTTCTGCCTTGTTCAATTTAATTGTCTCTCTCATATACTAATATTACCCAAATTCTACTATATCATAAATCTCTGTTAAACTGCCCACAGACGTAACACCCTCAGGTACTTCCTTTTTACTCCTGTTTACCCATATTGCTTTTATTCCCAAAGCTCCTGCGCCTTTTACATCACTGCTTAAGGAGTCGCCTATATGTACTACCTCCTCCGGCTTTAATCCGGTACTTTTCAACGCCAGCTCAAAAATTTCCTTTCTGGGCTTATATGACCTTGCGTCTTCACTTGTAAAAACTCCTGCCGGCTTTAAACCATGCAGCTCAATGGCCTTCAATATATCTTCCCTGTCTATGTTTGATACAATATATACCGGCACAGGACTTTTTTCAAAAAACTCTTTAGATTCTTCAAAAACAGGCGGAGCCATCCAGTATTCAAACATTTCATTACTCAGCCTTTTGGCATCCTCCGTAGAGGAAAAGCGCTCTATGGTATCCTGCAATGACAAAATTTCTAAATCCCTCTGGGTTCTGAAATTTTCACCGTAAGAATTTTCATATAATGTCTTAAAGCGGCTCCACCAGTAATTTCCAATCTCTCCGGCATTTTTCCCATTGCCTGTCTCATACAAAAGCCTGCTAATCTTAGTAACTTTTTCTCCGTCTTCAAATACAACAGTTCCATAAAAATCTATAAAAATTCCTTTAATCATATTCTCTCTCCTATATTGCAAAATTATATTATTTCTCCGTTTTCTACCTGTACGGCAACCTGCCATTCATCCTCATAGACAATTCTACCTACAAAATTAGTATATACCACATCATAGGGATGCTCATATTTATCTAATAGCTCCATTGCCGGCTCTATAATTCTTCTCATCTCCTCAGTTGCTTCAACCTTAAAAAAGGTTATTACTAATTCGCCATTTTTGCAGGGCTCAGGCTCGGGAAGATTGTCCTTAAACCACCTGTCAATATTTCTAAATATTTCTTCGTCCTCTTTATTCATAATTCCGTCCATAATCATTCGCCAGCACATTCCGAATATCCCTTTTGGATATTTTGTTATATAGGATTCCTCCCTGCCTTGTATTCTCATATATTTGTATTTCATGTAAGTCTCTCCTTTTCTTTTTCTATCTAAGATTTTCCCTGATGTACCTAAACTGCTCATTTAGCATATCCACAGCGATAACACCCTTACTGTCAAATGCAGTTGCTTCCACCGTAAAATCACCTTTATAATTGATTTTTTTGATAAAATCAAAAAAGCGGCTAAAATCCACCTTGCCTGCTCCTATGGGAAGGGTGCGAAGATTACTCCAGTCCATATATCCCCCTCCATAATCATTTATATGATAGTGACAAATATGTCCCTCCTTCCATAGCCATTCATATTTCTTTTCATATAATAATTCAAGCTGCTCATGGAACGCAGCCATCTTTGTATCAAATACAAACTTAACATAAGGAAATTTTTCTTTAAGCTCCCATAAATGCTTCATAGGATTTTCTGTATTGCATACTACATTTTCTATAAGCAGCTCTAGTCTATATTTCTCTGCAAGCTCATTTAAATATGGATATGCTCTGATATTATTTTGGAAATTGGAATCTGACGCTATTCCTCCCCATAAATGCAGTACCAATTTCTTTGCTCCAATACAATTTGCTACATTACAATCCATATCAAACATATTGTATGCCTCAACCTGTTCATTTTCATTTCCTTTACTAATTATCTCACCAATGACTTTTTCACAATGTACAACAGGTATGTAAAAATTCATTTTTGTCAAAAAAATTTTTAATGCCTCAATATCCTTATACCAAAAACTATCCATCATAAGCTCGAAACCGTCACACGTTAATTGCTTTGACAACGGCTCTAACAGCCTGTAATCATATTCGTTTACTTTTCCTGTAACCGCTCCTGTGGAGCATAAAATTTTATTCATTGACAGCCTCCTTTTTCAATCTAACAAATATTTCATTACTATGTATAAGCATATAAAAATCGCACCAAACATTCTTATATGTCCGGTGCGATAATAACTATGAAAAATATAGCGATAACTATTATTACATTCACATTTATGCACAGACCTATAAGACCTATCGGCTCATAACTGTGCTATACCAAAATCAGTTACAAGCAATATGTCGGCAATGGATTGTCTTATGCTTTTTTGAATGTAATATGTGAAGCATTTCTTTTCTCCTTAAAATTTTTTACTATATTATCACTTGTAAACAAGATTGTCAATAGAACATGCCTTGTTATATAAAATATAGCTTCAATTATTGTTTCAAAAAAAGTGCCTGCGCATACGCTGCACAGGCATTTACGTTTTAACTATTTATTAGCTATTGCAACCTGCGCATACGCTGCGCAGGCGTTTACATTTTAACTATTTATTAGCTATTGCAGCCTGTGCTGCTGTGACGTATCAGAGGAAAGTTCTGTTTGGGTAACTGTATAATTGTTGCTCCTGCCTTCGACATCCAGCTTGTAGTCATCTGGAAAGAAATTCAATTTCCAAATAAAACAATCCCTACAAACTACTATCTCTTTTACGAAAGCATCTATTATTTCCTCTGGAATGTGCTTAGTTGAGAAATTAAAGTCCTGCTCTAATCCATATTTTAACACTTCCAGCTTATCCTTGTAAATATCGTCTGTAATTTCTTCCTCACTCTCAAGCAACATTAGTTGCTCTCTGAGCTTTTCCTGCTCTTTTTGAATTTCTCATAATAAAACTTCTCATGTTCCTCGTTTGCAAAAACCATGTGTGTGTTGTTGGCGCTCTGCGCCCCTGCTCTTAACGCTGTGTTGTTCATACATGAACCTCCTTCATTAAAGATATTGAATAAAAAAGGGAACAAACCCCAAAATAGGGTCTATTCCCAAACATCAAACAAGGGAAAGCATTTTGCTTTCCCTTGCAGAACTTATATATAGACTTTTACCACAATATCCTTAAATCTGTTAGCCTTTGTGTACTCTGGACGTTCAGCCATAAATGCCTTTACGTCCTCTCTCGACACCGTTAAGGTACAGAAGTAAATATGTGGTTGTCTAATTCCTCTTGTTGTTAATTGCAGCCTGCGCAGCGGCAAGTCTTGCAATAGGTACACGGAATGGTGAACATGACACATAGTCAAGACCAATCTTGTGGCAGAACTCTACTGATGAAGGGTCTCCGCCGTGCTCACCGCAGATACCTACATGAAGCTTTGGATTAACCGGCTTACCAAGCTTAATAGCTGTCTCCATAAGCTTGCCTACGCCTGTCTGGTCAAGCTTAGCAAATGGGTCATTCTCAAAAATCTTTGTATCATAGTAAGCATTTAAGAACTTACCTGCATCATCTCTCGAGAAGCCGAATGCCATCTGTGTAAGGTCGTTTGTACCGAAGCAGAAGAAGTCAGCCTCTGAAGCAATTTCATCTGCTGTAAGCGCAGCTCTTGGAATCTCTATCATTGTACCAACCTCGTACTCAAGGTCAATACCTGCGGCAGAAATTTCAGCATCTGCTGTTTCTACTACTACCTTCTTAACAAATTTAAGCTCCTTAACCTCACATACAAGAGGAATCATGATTTCAGGCTTAACTGCCCAGTCAGGATGAGCCTTCTTTACATTAATAGCTGCGCGGATAACAGCCTTTGTCTGCATCTTGGCAATTTCAGGATATGTTACTGCAAGACGGCAGCCTCTGTGTCCCATCATAGGGTTAAACTCATGAAGAGATGTGATAATATTCTTTATTGTCTCTACTGACTTGCCCTGAGCGTCAGCAAGCTTCTTAATGTCAGCCTCCTCTGTAGGAACGAACTCATGAAGAGGTGGGTCAAGAAATCTGATTGTAACAGGATTTCCTTCAAGAGCCTCGTATAATTTTTCAAAGTCTCCCTGCTGATATGGAAGAATCTTGTCAAGGGCTGCCTCTCTCTCCTCTACTGTATCAGAACAAATCATCTCTCTAAATGCGGCAATTCTGTCCTCCTCGAAGAACATATGCTCTGTACGGCAAAGACCTATACCCTCTGCGCCAAGCTCACGAGCCTTTCTTGCATCCTCAGGTGTATCTGCGTTTGTTCTGACCTTAAGTGTTCTGTACTTGTCAGCCCAAGCCATAACCCTTCCGAACTCACCTGCTATAGTAGCGTCAACTGTAGGGATAACTCCATCGTAGATATTACCTGTTGTACCATCTATAGAAATAAAGTCTCCCTCATGGAACTCCTTGCCTGCAAGAGTAAACTTCTTATTCTCCTCATCCATGGCAATATCGCCGCAGCCTGATACACAGCATGTACCCATACCACGCGCAACAACGGCAGCATGTGACGTCATACCTCCACGAACTGTAAGGATACCCTGAGCAGCCTTCATACCTGTAATATCTTCAGGAGATGTCTCAAGACGAACAAGAACTACCTTCTCGCCTCTTGCTCCCCAAACCTCTGCATCCTCTGCAGTAAATACAACCTTACCGCATGCAGCTCCAGGTGAAGCGCCAAGTCCCTTACCCATAGGAGTTGCAGCCTTAAGTGCAGCAGCGTCAAACTGTGGGTGAAGTAATGTGTCAAGATTTCTAGGGTCAATCATAGCAACAGCTTCCTCTTCTGTTCTCATGCCCTCGTCAACAAGGTCGCATGCTATCTTAAGGGCAGCCTGCGCTGTTCTCTTACCGTTTCTTGTCTGAAGCATATAAAGCTTACCATGCTCTACAGTAAACTCCATATCCTGCATGTCTCTGTAGTGGTCCTCAAGTGTCTTGCAAACACCCTCAAACTGTGAGAATGCCTCAGGGAACTTGTCAGCCATCTCTGCTATCTTCATAGGCGTACGTACTCCGGCAACCACGTCCTCGCCCTGTGCGTTTGTAAGGAACTCTCCGAAAAGACCTTTAGCTCCTGTAGCAGGGTCTCTTGTAAAGGCAACGCCTGTACCACAGTCATCACCCATATTACCAAATGCCATAGACTGTACGTTTACGGCTGTTCCCCAAGAATATGGGATATCATTGTCTCTTCTGTAAACATTTGCTCTAGGGTTGTCCCATGAACGGAATACAGCCTTAATAGCTCCCATTAACTGCTCCTTCGGGTCATCCGGGAAGTCTGAGCCAATCTTTGACTTGTACTCTGCCTTAAACTGGTTAGCTAACTCCTTTAAGTCATCTGCATCAAGCTCAACGTCCTGCTTAACGCCCTTCTTTTCCTTCATAGCGTCGATAAGCTGCTCAAAATACTTCTTGCCAACTTCCATAACTACGTCTGAATACATCTGAATAAATCTTCTGTAGCAGTCCCATGCCCAGCGTGGGTTTCCTGACATTTCAGCTATAGCGTTTACAACCTCCTCATTAAGACCAAGGTTAAGGATAGTATCCATCATACCAGGCATAGATGCTCTGGCGCCTGAACGAACTGAAACAAGAAGCGGATTTGTCTTATCTCCAAACTTCTTACCTGTAATTTCTTCCATCTTAATGATGTACTCGTTTATCTGAGCCTGGATTTCATCATTTATCTGTCTTCCATCCTCATAGTACTGTGTACAAGCCTCTGTTGTAATAGTAAAGCCCTGTGGAACAGGAAGTCCGATGTTTGTCATCTCTGCTAAGTTAGCTCCCTTACCACCAAGAAGCTCACGCATGTTTGCATTACCTTCTGTAAAAAGGTATACCCATTTGTTTGCCATTATTAAGTTCCTCCTAAAAATTTTTTTATGCAAATAGTTACATAGATATATAGATATAATCCTGTATCTACTTCAAACATAAATATAATCCTAAAACGCTGTGATTATATTGACATTCTAAGACTTATTAGTATTATAGCATAGATAATTTAATAGTCAACAATTTTGAAAGGAGCTATATTAAAAAATTGAATATTATTTACAAAAAAGGAGCTGAAAGAACTGAAGTTCATGAGAATTTCCTATATAACCATAATATCAAAAAGAGCCGGCTCTTATTACAACACACCGGCTCTTACTTCGCGAGTTTTTTATTATCAGCAGGTTTTTATCGTACAAATCTTTAAAGCGTATTTTGAGCATAAATCATCAACCAAAAGTCTTTTATTATATGCTAACCTGACTGATTATCTGTTCGTTTGTACATCATAACTGATATACAAGGCAAAAATATGTAATTTAAACTGCTGTGCCCTTCAATCCCAAAGAGCTTACTACCTCCGTTAAACTAATATTTTTCCCTGTTTTAAATTCTCTGCAAATTAAATTTTAAACTTTTTTAATGTTTTTGTCAAGTATTTTAATAAATAATATTAAAAAGTTTTCATTAAATATAATCTAACCTCTCTTATAACCAAAGTACTCAAAATCAGCATATCCTCCAAGGCTCTTTGTTGCATAATTATAAAGACCTATACGGTAGCCCATAAAATGGTCCAGAGTATAAAGCATCTTTAGCTCCCTTCCAATCCTTTTCCAGCTTTCGCCGTCCTCTGAATAGAAAAATTCCGCTATATCCCTGCTGTCCTCATAATCAAAATATATTTTTACATATGCCTTATCACCCTTTAGCTCAACCGACTCAAGCTCGCCTGTTTTATCACTCATAACAATATACTTTTTATTTTCTTCCATTTTTACGCCTACTGTGCCAAAATTGCTTTGAAGCGCTACAAGTCCTGCAAAGTCGCCATTCTTCATGCCTGCTGTAAGTACAGCCGTCTCGCATGTACAATTAGGTCCTTCTGTTCTCTGTGTAAGGGTATTTCTTGCATCAATTATTCCGGCTGCAAGCTGCGCTGTTGTAAGCCTTAAATATCCCGGTCGTTCTGTGAATGACCAGTGTTCATTGTCAGGATTATGATTCCACTGCCATTGATTTGCAAGCTTATTTTCACTATGGTTAAAATCGTCGCTTATAACCATATCAAACTTCTCTCCCTCCTCAAACGGCGTTTCAAATTCATGAGGAACCTTGCCGTCTACACCAAGCACAGGCCATCCGTCCTCCCATGTCATAGGCATTATGCACGGAATTCTTCCTACCGCATCATGGTCCTGGAAAAGCATAGCAAACCACTGTCCGTCTGCCGTGTCAAAGAAAGCTCCCTGCGCCACTCCCTTATTATGATAGCCCATATCATCATCCATTATAATTTTTCTCTCATATGGTCCGAGAAGCTCCTTTGAACGGTAGCATACCTCACGTCTTCTTTCGTTCCCGTCCTTAGGCCATTCTATAAAAATAAGATAATAATATCCGTTTACCTTATATGCATGACAGCCCTCGCAGCGAAGACCTATATTTTCCTTTGGGGTTGAAAATAAAAGCTGGTTTATGCCTCCCTCAAGTATTCCTGAGCCGTCAGGCTTAAGCTCTGTAATCCTGATATCTCCGCACTGGTGAAACATAAAAAGCCTGCCGTCATCAAATAACAATGACATATCATGATAAATTCCGTCATATACATATCTTTTCCAATCACCTGACTCTATGTCCTTTGTATAATACAAATATGTCTTTTTCATATCATTGCATACAAAGCATGCATAGAATGTGCCGTTATTGTATCTTAAGCTTGTCGCCCACTGGCCTCTGCCATATACGTTCTGTCCGTTTTTAAGATTGTATCCGTCATTGTCCTCTATAGTATCATAAATATATGACTGTATTTCCCAGTTGACTAAATCTGTTGACTTCATAACAGGACAGCCCGGCATTACATGCATTGTGGTGCTTACCATATAAAATGCATTTCCTACTCTTATCACGTCTACATCAGGAACATCTGACCAGAATATAGGGTTTTTTATTACTGCTTTACTCATATTTTCCTCATTTCTGCACGGCTTTATGGGTATAAAGTGCTAAATGCGCTAAATGTGGTACATTGCGCATTTAGCGCTTACAGGTTTGCGGAAGCCGCACAGACACAAACCTGGCAGGCTGACTTATCAAGAAATCAACATACATTATACCGGCATATAACTATATTTTCAATACACTGTATATATTCGTCTTATTGTGACAGCCGATTTTCTCATCCATAAGCATGCTCATATATTAAACATTTTTTATCCAATGTACAATATACTGGCTTATTGCGTTAAGTATATGGTATACCTTGCTATAACGCAATGAAATATAATGCTGCGTAATTGATTTTTTCTGCTAAATACAATCAGAACTGTAACAAAAGAGGCTGTTGCAGCAAGAATTTTTTTCTTAATGCGACAGCCCTTTCGCTTACAATAAATTTTTAAAACTCAAACTTATCCTCAAAATATGCCTTTAGGTCAGCTATCTTTACTCTTTCCTGTTCCATAGAGTCGCGCTCCCTCACCGTAACGCAGCCGTCCTCCTCTGACTCAAAATCATATGTTATGCAGAAAGGCGTGCCGATTTCATCCTGTCTCCTGTACCTCTTTCCAATATTTCCTCTGTCGTCAAATTCACAGTTATAGCTTTTGCTAAGCTCAGTAAATACCTTCTCCGCTCCCTCATTAAGCTTCTTTGAAAGTGGAAGAACACCTATCTTTACAGGCGCAAGGGCCGGATGGAAACGAAGTACTGTTCTCATATCGCCGCCCTCAAGCTCCTCCTCGTCGTAAGCGCTGCAAAGAAAAGCAAGAGTTACTCTGTCCGCTCCAAGAGACGGCTCTATTACGTAAGGAATATATTTTTCCTTTTTTTCATCGTCAAAATATTCCATAGGCTCTCCCGACGTATTCTGATGCTGCGTAAGGTCATAGTCTGTTCTGTCGGCTACACCCCAAAGCTCGCCCCAGCCAAATGGGAATAAAAATTCTATATCTGTTGTTGCCTTGCTGTAGAAGCAAAGCTCCTCGGCATCATGGTCACGGACTCTCATTTCGTCATCCTTCATTCCCAGCCTCTTTAACCAGTTAATACAAAACTCCTTCCAGTATGCAAACCACTCAAGGTCCGTACCCGGCTCGCAGAAAAACTCAAGCTCCATCTGCTCAAACTCTCTTGTTCTAAAGGTAAAGTTTCCCGGAGTAATCTCATTTCTGAAGGATTTTCCTATCTGACCTATACCAAAGGGGATTTTCTTACGTGATGTTCTCTGTACATTTTTAAAGTTTACAAAAATACCCTGCGCTGTCTCAGGTCTTAAATATACAGTATTTTTTGCATCCTCAGTAACGCCCTGGAAGGTTTTAAACATAAGATTAAACTGTCTTATCTCCGTAAAATTGTGCTTTCCGCATGAAGGGCACGCAATATTATGCTCCTCTATGTAGGCTGCCATTTTCTCGTTTGACCATGCGTCCACTGCTCCCTCTATAGTAATTCCTGCTTCCTTATTATAGTCCTCTATAAGCTTATCTGCCCTGAATCTCTCGTGACATTCCTTACAGTCCATAAGAGGGTCGGCAAAGCCTCCTAAATGTCCTGAAGCCACCCATGTCTGGGGATTCATAAGAATTGCGCAATCCACACCTACATTGTATGGATTTTCCTGTATAAATTTAGACCACCACGCCTTTTTTACATTATTTTTAAGCTCAACGCCAAGATTACCGTAGTCCCATGTATTTGCAAGACCTCCGTATATTTCCGAGCCCGGATATACAAAGCCTCTGCTCTTTGCAAGCGCTACGATTTTCTCCATTGTCTTTTCCATAGTAATTCCTCATTTCTGCCGTATAATGCGGCTCTAAATTTTTCTTTATTGATTTTACTATGAACATATGATATTTTCAAGCATTTATTTTTCTGTAAGTATTAATACATAAAATGTGTAAATTATCTAAAGTAATTCCCTAATCAATCACCACAACCCTGTTTTTAAGCCACTTTTCCCTGACAAGCCGCACTAAAAACATAATTCCCCTTATGCACAGCTCAACGCACATTGCTATCCATACGCCGTGAAGCCCCATATATGGAACTAAAACAAGCGCCATTGTAATTCGTATTCCCCACATGCTGATAAAATTAAGAATACTTGGCACCAGCGTATCCCCTGCGCCCCTGAGGGCTCCTGAGCACACTATTGACGCGGCATACAAAGGCTCTGCAAAGACTTCAATCCTTAAAATCTCCGTGCCAAGGCGTCTTACTTCAGGAGACGGCGTAAGTATGGAAAACATTAAGGGAGCCACAAAAAACATTATTACCGCCCCAAAGGACATAATAACCATACCAAGAATTACAGAAGCTCTTGCAAACCGTCTGGCAAGGTCCTTTCGTCCCATACCTATA
Organism: uncultured Lachnospiraceae bacterium; assembly: GCA_910584685.1. Lineage (GTDB taxonomy): Bacteria > Bacillota > Clostridia > Lachnospirales > Lachnospiraceae > CAG-303. The sequence continues at coordinate 45,936 of CAJUAO010000016.1, forward strand.
CTCTGCCCCACTAGGGTTGTTGCGGCAGAGCCGATTCCATAGCCCGGCATATAGCAGAAGCTTTCAGCAGTTACCGCTAAGGAATTTGCGGCAACCGCCGCTGTGCCAAGAGGCGCGACTATTCTTGTGGAAACTATCTGCGCGCCGCACATTATCATATGCTCAAAGGCTGTGGGAACTGCAATTTTAGCTGCCGTTTTCATGCATCTGCCCTGAATTTTCCAGCGGCCTCCATATTTGAAGGATAATTTTTTTGAGCGGACACAGGCGGCTAAAAGCATTAACACCGCCACGCATACCTCAGCCGCGGCAGTACCTAACGCAGCTCCGGCAACGCCCAAGTTACCGCCGTATATATGTATTGATATTCCAAATATAGTAACCGTTCTTGTGGGGAATATAAATATAAAGTTAAATATCACGTCCAGCACACACAGCAGAATATTTAATATGCTGGGCGTTTTCATATCGCCGCTGCACTGGAGCATGCTTCCGCAAAGCTGGCGAAGCTGGGTTGCCGGCAGAGCGCAAGCATAAATAAAAAAATACCTTGACGCTTCCTTGTGTATATCTGAATTGCCTCCAAGCCATACGGGAAGGCTTTTGCTTATTGAAATTGCGGTTACGGATAATATAGCTCCAAATATTAACGCAACGATAAGGCCCTGTCTGAATACATTTCTTGCCTCCTCGTCCCTCTCTGCTCCGATAAGCTGCGCAACCTGAACAGAAAATCCCGTTGCCGCAGAAATGCATAAACCGCCTATAAGCCACGTTGTTGTGCTGACAAGTCCTATTGAAGCCGTTGCATTCTCTCCTAAGCTTCCTACCATTCCTGCATCAATATACTGCATTATAATAGAACTTACCTCTGCCATAATCGCCGGAATACTGAGACGAATTACCAGCGCTATCATATTTTTCAAGGATAGCTGACCATTTATATTAAGGGTTGATTTCTCTTTCAAATTACATTTTCTCCTGTAAATTAACTGTGCATAAATGCCGCATATGGGTGTATTATATAATAAATGATTATCATTTTCAATTATCTTTTTCTGTCCTGCCATATATCCTGCGGTATTTCTGCGTTTATGGTCACAGCCGCAGAATATATGGCAATACTAACACAATTCCTGTAATTTACTCCTTCATCTTAGGATTAAATATAAGAGACACAATATATCCGAATATCAGAGCAGAGGAAATTCCCGCCGCCCCTGCCTTGAAGCCTCCCAGAAACACCCCTAAAAAGCCCTCGCTGTCTACAGCCTCCTTTACTCCCTTCATAAGACTGTTTCCAAAGCTTAAAAGCGGCGCTCCCGCTCCGGCTCCTGCAAAATCAATAAGGGGCTGGTACACGTTAATTGCGCCAAGTATTGCTCCTATTACAACCAGTCCTACCATTATACGCCCCGGCATAAGCTTTGTCTTATCAATAAATATCTGCACAATGGCGCATATGGCTCCTCCTACAAGAAACGCCCATAAATATATCATATTTTTCCTCCTTAACTATGCTCAATTACTACTGCATGGGCTATTCCGGGAATTGAATTTCCTTCATTTGCGGTAACAGGTGAAAATAACGCTCCCGTAGGCACAAACAGCACCTTTTTCCATGCTCCCTTTGTTATCTGTCCAAGTATCAGGCTGCAAAGCACCGACGCCGAGCAGCCGCAGCCGCTTGCTCCCGCATGTGTGTCCTGTGCATCCTTGTTAAATATTTCTATTCCGCAGTCCATGTGATTATATTTTATATCGCAGCCCTTCTCCTCCAGCAAATCTATAAGTATGGTCTGTCCGATATAGCCTAAATCTCCCGTTATTATTTTATCATAATCCTTCGGCTTTGATGAAAAATCACAAAAGTGCTGGTAAATGGTATCCGCTGCCGCCGGCGCCATGCATGCTCCCATATTTTCCTTATCCTTAATGCCATAGTCAACAATTTTTCCTGTAGTTATACCTGTTATCCTTGCCTTAGACGATTTCTTTCCAAGTATAACTCCGCCTCCGCCAGTAACAGTCCATGTGGCGGAAAACTTTCTCTGTGTTCCGTAGCCTAAAGGAAATCTGAAGGTTTTTTCCGCACTGGCAAAATGGCTTGATGTAAGACACATAGTACAGTCAGAAAATCCTCCCGCCACGCTCATTGCGCCAAGGGACAATGCTTCCCCCATGGTTGAGCATGCGCCATACAGTCCAAACAGGGGAATATTCATGTCCTTTAATCCAAAAAAGGTAGCTATAAGCTGTCCCAGCAAATCTCCCGCATATATATATCTTATATTCTCAGGAGTAAATTCTCCCTTTTTCATTGCATTCTGAGCAATCTTTGCCTGAAGCCTGCCCTCGGCATCTTCCCAGTTTTCGCCTCCAAACATAGGGTCCTCCACCACCTCGTCAAAGGCGGCTCCCAAAGGCCCCTCTCCCTCTTTTTTTCCCACCACCGAGGCATAGCTTTGTATATAAGGTGCCTCGTCAAATTTAATACTCGCCTTTCCTAATATCATACGCCCTCCAAAAAATTCTTTTCGCAGTGCGAAGCATTAGAATTTCTTAGCCTGTGTTTTTTACAGGCTTAGAAATTCTCTTCGCACTTACCACCAGTTAAGCATTTTCCCAAGCCAATATATTATCCCAAGCACCCAGCTTGTCAATATACCATACAATATAACAGGCCCTGCGATAACAAATATACGGGTGCCAATTCCAAATACCTGTCCCTCACGCTTAAACTCAATGGCAGGAGACGCCACTGAATTTGCAAAGCCTGTTATGGGTACAAGAGTACCTGCTCCGCCGTACTTTGCCAGCTTTGGGTACAGACCAAGTCCTGTAGTCAGCGCAGACAATCCTACAAGTACTATAAGCTCGCAGCTTGTTGCATTATCCTTACTTAATCCTGCTTTTAAAAACATATCCAAAATAAACTGTCCAAGGACACATATAAGTCCTCCCACAATAAACGCCCATAGCATGTTTTTTGCAAGTGATGTAGTAGGCGTTACCTGCTTTACATATTCCTCATATTCCTTTTGCTGCTTTTCTGATAATTCAGGCATATTACTCCTCATTTCTGTGCACATATTCTTCCGCTTGTATAAAGCCTGTGTCAGGTGCACACGGACACAAATAATAATAATTTAATCTGCCTTGCTTATTCGTACCATCTTAGGTAAAAAAACAAGATTGACGCCGCCATCTTACCTATCGCCACACATAAAATTATGGCGCCCATACCCTTGTGAAGCCTTACTTTCCTTGAAAATATAGCCGTGGCGCCAACTGCTTCCGCAAGGGATGTTGCAAGACAGCCTACAAAGATTCCTGCAAAAGTCCCAAAAAATATTAACCCTGCCACCCCAAGAGGAACCGATATTTCAAATATGTTCATCACATTTCCAAGCGTTCCCCCAAAAAGCACCGCCATCTCATACCATGTAACATATGAGCCTGTATGGGTTTTGCCTGCCATTCTTGGAATAAGTCCTATAGATGAAATAAGCGCAAATACTCCAGCTGAAACAAGAGCCCCCGCCCCAAGACCTGTCACTCCCATCAGTACCTCTTTAATCCACATCCATATGTGCCTCCTTACGCTTTACCCCATCAATCATGGTTGTATTTATCTGTGTCTCATACTGCCTCATTTCTACCTCAATAGGTGTAGGGTCCTTGCTTAGCCGTTTCTTTCCAAAATGATTGTAAAATACAAGTATTCCAATAGCCATGCCAATAGAATATGTGACCTCCAGTATGGTAAAGCCGTCGCTTTCCTTACCGGTTACAAATTCATAATATTGTTCAAATATATTATGGACAGCCACATCATTGTTAAACGCCATAATTGTAAAGCCTGCGCCAAAAAATACTATTGCGCATATAATGGCTGCCTTTATATAATCCAGCCATGCAGGAGGATTTTTTTTAGTATTTAATTCTATTATCACATCGGTTTCGCCTGTGGGCACAACCTGTACTCCCTGAATCTCCTTTTGTATCTCCTCAACTATTTTAAGAGCTGATATAATTACCCTTGTCTCTTTCTTTCCCTTAAAATCATACAGCTTTATTGCATTAACCCTGTTTTTTATTTTATCGTCCCTGCACCAGACCGTAGCCGCATCCTTTATTGTAACTGCGTTATTCTCTACCTTGCTGCACTGACTAAGATTTATATATACTTCATCTGTCATTTTTGCCTCCACATCTTACACATCCCACAAAGGTATTTCCACAAGAGTTCCTCCGGTTATGGTTTCTATGCCCTCTATCTTGTTTAAATAGCATATTGCCAATACTATCACTGCCGCCAGAATTATTAATACCACCGCAAGTATAGTCCTTGTTCTGCTTATCACTTATATCACCACCTGTCCAAAAATTATATATGCTTATGTTTTCCTTTTTTCTCATAAATATTCTTTTTTTCAATTTTTCTTGCCGAAAACATAATTTATTAATTTGCTGCTGAAAGTCATTATTATTTCAGACCTGCAAAATTCAGGGGAATTTCCAAGCTTGCTGCTCATATGAAGAACTTTCCTGCTTATATAAAAAAAGAGACATAATTATATAAAGAGACATGATTATGCTTTTCACATAATCCTGCCTCTCCATTTATATGAAATCAAATATATTTCACAATATACTTAATTCCATATTCAGTATCTTATTTTAAATCACTTACTTCAAATTATTTATTTTAAATTGCTTTCTTCATTATACATATTTAAAATCACTTATTTCAAATTACTTTCTTAATTGCATTTATTTAAAATCTCTTATCTCAAACTGCTTTCTTTATTACTACCCCACACTATAATCCGCTGTTTTTCTCTCTTGCTTTTTTTATAGAGTAAAGAATTATATTTCTTGCTTTTAATGCGTCCGCCTTGTCTAGCGGCTCAACATCCTTAAGCCTATAGGGTATGCCCAGCTTTTCATACTTTGGAACTCCCATGGTATGATACGGCAGAACGTCAAGGGCCTTGACATTTTTAAGCTCTGCCAGAAATTCTCCAAGCCTTGTAAGATACTCCTTTTTATATGTAATTCCCGGAACGGTAACATGACGTATCCATATGGGAAAATCTCTTTCGGAAAGATATCTTGCAAATGCAATAATATTTTTATTTGACTGGCCTGTTAGCTTTTTATGCTCTTCGTCGTCTATATGCTTTATGTCAAGCATAATAAGGTCCGTATATTTAAGAAGATTGTCGACTCTTTTTATGTACTCCTCATCCGGCTTAAAGGTTATACCTGACGTGTCAAGGCACGTATGAATATTTCTTTCCTTTGCCTTCATAAAAAGCTCGGTAAGAAAATCAAGCTGGAGCATAGGCTCCCCTCCTGTAACCGTCAGTCCTCCGCCTGTAAGATAAGGCCTGTATTTTTCAAAATCCTCCAGTATCTCGTCAGTTTCCTTCTGTTCATTTATATTTGGCTCCCATGTATCAGGGTTATGGCAATATGCGCATCTCAAAGGACAGCCCTGTGTAAACACCACATATCTTATTCCCGGTCCGTCTACCGTACCAAATGTTTCTACCGAATGTATGTATCCCTTCATAGTATAATTCCAGTCCTTTCAAAATAAAAATACTTTATAGATAATACCTGTATATTAATCCCATATGCTTATATTTCCAAGCAAAAATTCCTTAAATATTGCAAGGCTGTCCCTGACCATATAGCTTACCAGAAGAATATTGTCACTGTCAGCCGCAAGTCCCTCCGCATTTTTCATTCCTATATGCCTTGCCAGCCTTACTGCCCTGAATATATGAAAATTGTTGGAGCATATAAGTATGTTGGCGTCATCGTCTCCCCTATTCCTTATAATGTCATAGCTGAACTTTAAATTTTCGTCAGTGGAGGTCGACTTGTCCTCCATTATTATAATATCTGACGGTATGCCCTTTTCCTCAAGATACGACTTCATGGCAAAGGCCTCTGATGTAGCCTCGCCGTCCCCCTGACCTCCCGACACTATAATAATAATATCCTTGTTGTCAGCATAGTATTCGTATGCTGCATCAAGTCTCTTTTTAAGTGATTTTGTAATTCTTTCTCCCCTTATCTGGGCTCCGAGAACTATTACGTAATCTGCCTTTTTTTCCGGCTTTGACACCATGCCGCTTACCACGCAGCCCAATAAAATAAGAAATAATATAATTCCCACCGCTATAATGGTAAATACTGCTCCCAATATGGGCTTGGGAATTTTCGCCAGAAGCTGAATTTTTTTATTTAAGTAAAATACGCCGGAGAAAGCCCCAAAGCCAAGAGCGGTCAAAAGCCAAAAACCTGCAAAGGATGCTCCAAAGCCTGAATATATAACTATAACCCCATAATAAATAATACATACTGCCGACAGTATTCCAAATATAACCGCCATATTAATCCCCCTTTACGACTTATCTCATACACGCTTCCCTTAATGCCTTGGCAATCCGCACCGTTCCGAAGCTGTCTATCAAATTTCTCATTTTCAAAGCAAGCCTGTTCCTTAAATCCTCTCTCTCTGTCAATTCAACAACAGCCCTTAAAATATCGTTCTCAATCCGGTTATTCTCTCTTGCGTCTCCGGCGCATATCATTATACCGTCTCTGCCCATATGCCTGACAAACTGCTCCTGATTATCTGCAAAGGAGAAGCAGACTGTAGGCGTACCGCAGGCGCACAATTCATAAAGGGTTGTTCCTCCGGCAGAAACTGCGCATTCACACCTCCTCATGTAATCACTTATGTTATTAACGTTCTGATGAAGTATGATTTTTGAATCCTTTTGTGCCAGAAGCTTTAACCTCTCCACAGATTGATTCATATTTCCCAGTATCACATGAAAGGTATATTCCCTAAGGCTGACGTATTCATTTTTATGCTCTAAAATCCGCTGCCCAAGCCCATAGGGGTCTGTTCCTCCGGTAGTAATCAATACTGCCTGCTCCCTTTGAACATTGTCCTTTCTTTGAAATTCCTTCCTTAAAGGCACATAATCCGGACCAAAGAGAAGCATTGTGCCGGTATTTTTATACATCTCCTCAAGCTTAATATTCCTCTTAATATAGCTATAGTGAAGCACTGCTCCGATATTATACGGCTCAGATATAAAATCGTCTATATACATAACCTTACATACCTTGTTCAATGCTTCTAAATAATAAGCGTCCGCCATATATGAATCTACAACAAGCCATTGCAATTTTTCCCTCTTAATCACTTCTGTCATAACAGGAATTTCCTGATGAAGCTGCTCCCATGATGTATGGAGAATATCATAGGACAAATTATTCTCCTTTAATTTATCTGTCATTTTATCCTCTGCTAAATAGAATTTACATTCCATTCCAAGGCTTACACATTCCTTTGCTATTGCAAGACATCTCATCAGATGCCCTGTGGCTATATGCTCGTTTGCATCAACACGAAATCCTATCCTAATCGGCATCTGAATTTCTCTCCTTTCGTCCGGACTTATAAATAGCTTAATTATATTTTACCAATTCGCAAAATTCTCCCAATCTGCCTGCATCCCCATGTCCCGGGTAAGTCATTGTATCAGGAGAAAATTTTTTAAGTCTTGGTATCGTCACTTCGCGGAATAACTGCCTGCTGCTGCCGGGGAGCCTGGTTACTGTTTCAATATCCTTTAAAACCGTATCGCCGGAAAATATAGCCTGCCTGTCCATGACTATGCATACGCTTCCGGGTGAATGTCCCGGCATTTCCATAAATTCCAATATATGCTGCTTCCAGTTCCATACATATTCTTTCTCAAAAGTCCTGTCTGCAGTACAAAAATAATCTGTTTTAATTGCATCAGCATGCTTTTCACCAAAAATAATTTCCCTGTACTTTGCCAGATTTTTACTGCTGCTTTCTATTCTTTCAGCGCATGGCTCTGAGCAAATCACTTGGCATAAATATCTTTCCTTGTAAAAATTTACTCCGTAAATATGGTCAATATGCTCATGTGTCAGGGCAATCCAAATTTTTTTAGGCTGTATATTTTCTAAATAAGCTTCCGCATCTGCATTTCTCACTGAATCAATCATTAATATTTCATCAGCCTCCCGAATGAGATACATTTTCTCATCAACATATAAGCCTGAATATGCCTGTATTTTCATAAATCACTCCAAATTAAACCGGCATTTGCTATATATTGCCGCCGCTTTTTTTAATTAATGCGGCTATGGCGGCAGCCGTCTCAAAATTTTCTGGCAGAATATCCAGTCCGTCAATATTAATTCCGTACTTTTCTTCAACCATTGATATAATAGAAACAATATCAAAGGAATCTAAAAATCCATCTTCAACAAAATTCTCACTTTTCCTAAAATCAAACTCTGGTCTTAATTCTTCCAGAATTTCATAAATCTCGTCCATTGCCATTCCCCTTTCCCATATATAAAAAAAAGTATTTCGGTATGTAGTTACTTACCATTTATCTTTTCCGATAAGAGCAGTCTGTCGATTTTTCCATTTGTATTTCTTGGCAATTCATCCATACAGTGGTATACGGAAGGAATCATATATCTTGGAAACACGTCTGCCAACGCCCTGCGGATATCAACATCTGTAACCTTATCCTTTGGCTCATAAAATAAAGTAATTTCCTTCCTTTCATACTGATAAACAACGCAGGCGTATTGTACAAGATGCAGCGTGTCAATCAGTACGTGCTCGATTTCCCCCAGCTCAATCCTATATCCCATATGCTTAATCAGGCTATCCTTACGCCCCTTAAAAATTATTTCGCCTCTGTCGTTTATAAACGCCAAATCTCCTGTTCGATAAATCAATTCCGGATAGTGGGGGTTCAATGGATTTTGTACAAAGGTATCCATGGTTTTTTCCTGATTATTATAATATCCCATTGCCAGTGATGTTCCCCTGACGCATATCTCCCCTACCTCATTGCTTTTGCATAATTCGTTAGTATCATTTAAAAGCATAACGTCCGTATTCTCGCAGGCATAACCAATCGGCAGCGGCTCACTGTCCAAAAAGTCGCGGTTCACCGTATAATATGTACAGTCCAGTGTTATTTCTATCGGCCCGTAAAGATTAGTAAATGTGGCGTCGGGAAGATTTCTTTTCCAATAATTAAATTGTTTTGTCGGGAATACTTCTCCCGCAAACCACACATGCTTTAATTCATTCAGGGGGATTTTCTCCAGCAAATTCATATTTGCAATATTAACCATAATTGACGGAACCCAAAAGATAAAATTCACCCCTTGTTCCTGAACATACTTAAGCAGCTTTGCCGGATATACTGCAAGAGTACTGTCTAACAGAACTATCTGGGAGCCTGATTTCATCATCAGGCACAATTCATATTCGTATATATCAAAAACAACAGGAGACAATGCACCGATGCGCTCAGTTCCGTCAAAGTGAAATTTTCCGATTGACCAATCAAGAAAATCAAAAAAGCTTCTATGGTTTAATACAACTCCCTTTGGCGTTCCCGTAGAGCCGGAGGTATTAATAATACAAAAGGGGTCCGTATCAATCATTTCTTTTCTTCTTCCTTCCAAACGCCTATCATCTGTTGATAAATCCTGTACTGACATTGCTTCAATATCAATAATTGTAATATTTCCCGCAATTTCTGAAAGCATATCCCTGTATCTTTCATTTGTAACCAGCAATACCGGCTGTATCAGCTCAATAATATTTTTAATCCGCGCTAACGGCGTTTTTACATCCAAATTCATAAAAATATTTCCGCTGTATGTACAGGCAATGTCTATTTCATAAACCTCCAGACATTTAGGCAGAAATACTGCTACCGGGCTGTTCTTTGAATCACCTGATTCGCGCAGAAGAATACGGGCATATTTTTCCCCATACTCCCGCAGCTCTCTAAAGGTTATCGAGCGTTCGCCATCTATTATGCAAACCTTATCCGGATACTTAGACACCGTATCCTCAAAAAAATCAATCATATTTTTATTCATGGCAGCCTCCTTATGTATCTTCTGTTTCATTATATCACAGCCGTTTAAAATACAAAAATAAAATTATACATACTTTCCTTTTCATATCCCCACCTCAGATACAATGAATATGCCGCCATATTTTCCGTATCGTACCATAAAGTAAAGCTCTTATAATCACTGTGAAGCCGGAAGTATATGTTCATCAGCTTATTTCCCAAGCCTTTTCCCCTATAGTCCCTGTCAATACAAACCATCCGGATATATGAGGTTTTTCCCTTATCCTCAAAAATAATAAACCCTATAACCCTATGCTCCATACGTATGCAGATTATATTTTTATTTTTTATAAATTCATTCAATTCCTCCTCTGTGGGAATGTTATCGCTAAACACATCAAAGGTATTGTCCATCATGTCCCTAAGCCTTCCTCTGTCCTCCTCCCCACAGTAGTCCGATACAGTGTTCTCCTTATAGTCAGGCAGCTTTCCCATTTTTCTTAACCGTTGATATACTTTATAAACAGAATAGCCATAGTCCAAAAAAGGCAGCTTTTCCGCTGACTCCTCCTTTTGCACCAGATTTAAAACCAAGGGCTTATGCGATGCCTTTATATTTTCAAGGCTGCAAACCCAATTATATGAATCACTCATATAGTATAAACTATTTGTCCGCTCTCCCTTTTCCACCAGCAACAGCGCGTCTTCTCCTTTGTATACGGTTATTTTCTTTTTTCCAAGCTTATGGCAAAACTCATTAGGTGAAAAATAGCAGTTACTATACTTCTTTCTTGTCCTTACTGCTTCCGTATATATTTTCATTGCCTCTTCCTGCTTAACTAACTCTATCATCGCTATATATCTGTAATCCTTCCGGCATGTTATAATTCTGTTTCTATCATCTCGCAAAAATCCATATTTCCCAGTTTCATTATAATTGCTCCCCATGTGAGGCCTGAGCCAAAGGCTGACAGACAGCATGTATATTTTTCCTTTACCATCTGTTGGGGAAGATTATATACAATATTAATGGGGATGGATACTCCGCTGGAATTTCCAAAATTTTCAACTATATTCATAAACATCTTTTCATAAGGAACCTGAATTTTATCCGCCAGCTTCTTTAACATAAATTTGTTGGGCTGATGAAACAGGTAATAATCTATTTCTTCCTTTTTTATTCCTGTTTCCTCAAGCATATTTTCAAGCATCGGCGGAATGTTTACCTGTACAAAATTAAAAACTCCCGTTCCATCCATGTGAAGATTGTTAAGAGAACGGCAGTTTCCATCCTCCAGTACCTTCATAACAGCAGTCTCGTCAGTACAAGGCATGGCAAAGCCTCCTGCCGGTATAATCAAGGAGTTCCTCTGTTTTCCGTCTGTATATAACCGAAAATAAATATCGTCTGGGTCCTCTGAATTTTCTATAATACTGATACACGCCGCATCACCAATAAGAGGAAAGTCATTTCTGTCCTTCCTTGATACCTTGTGGCTTAAAATATCCACATTACATAACACAATCTTTTTTTCCTTCATAATGTCAAGCAAAAGAAAGGACTGCATTAAGCCCAGCAAATATCCGCAGCACCCCTGAGGAATATCCATGCACAAAACATCCTCCGGCAAATCACATTCGCCGTGAATAATGTTACTGATATGGGGAACAAAATAATCCGGCGAAAGAGAAACCACAATAATTGCTCCTATTTCCTCTCTGCCTATTTTTCCATTGTCCAGCAAATAATTTAAGCCATATATACAAAATTCTGATGCGGTACTGGATTCCTTAGATAATCTATGCTTCTCAAACCCCATAACCTTCTTTAATCTCATGGTCTGCTTAGGAGGAAATGTATAATTATCAACCTCATCATCAAAATATCCGACCTCCTTTGGCAATAGCCCTAAAATGCCGGTTATCCTTTTTCCATTAAATTTTGCTTTCATATCATCCTCTTATTCTCTGCCATTATTACTGCACAGTCGTAACATTTCCATAGCTGTATTCCTTTACTAAAGGTTTTGTATCATACGGCTCTGCCAAAAAATAATTTACATTTTCCCTTATTCTCAATTCAGTTTCTCTATAGGCGTCCTTTTCACTGAAGCAGGAAACCAAAGAATTACCCAATTCTGCTTTTTTCAAATATCCCTGCTTGACTAACATTTCCTCAAATTCCGGAGGCGTATATGGAATCACATCCCGATACTTAACATACAGGGTATATGTCTCCTCTTTTTCGCTTCCTTCCTGATTAATTATTTTTCCCGTAAACTCTTTATCATAACGGTATGGCACCCTTAACCTCTCCTCAACATAATGCTGGTATGTAAAACAGTCTCCGATATTTGCGCCTAAAAATGCAATCTTTACATCTTCGGCATGATGAAGATTATCAAAAAAGCTTCCCTCACCCAGGGATTTTGTTCCTTTTGTATTCGCCAGCCCCTTTTCCTTACCAATCACACAAAATGACATTAACGGGTCCATTGTTCTTACTGCTTCCGGCAATTTTCTGGCATATTCATTTATCATTCCCATTCTTGTCCTTGACTGTCCCACATTGTAATCCTCACCGTTTGGAAAGCTAAAGGTAAAGGTAGGAAAACAAAGGGTTTCCACCCCTAGTTCAGTGATTGCATCATACAAGATGGCTGCAATATCCCTTCTTTTTAATTCCCTTGCCGGTAAACCAAAGGTAATTCCCGTATGCAGCAGCAAAATCTTACATTTATCTGCTCCAACAGCCTTTAAGCTGTTTACAATATCCCCATAAGTCACCCACTTATCCTTCTGATACTGAAAAAGCTTCATAGCCTTGTCATGCTTCATAACCCAGCCACCCCTTTCTCTTTATATAGTTCCCGTTAATTTTTCCATCACCGGATTTTTATCCGAGAAGTCCTCCGTCTGCATAAAACTCTCTTCCGGTTACTGCACCGGATAAATCGCTTAGAAGAAACATAATAATATTTGCAATCTCCTCCGGCTTTGTCACTCCTAAAAGCTGCTGTTTCATCTTCCGCATCATTGCCTCATCCGGCATTCGTGTCAAGGCATCCCTCATCATTTCAGTGTCTGTAGATGCAGGCATAACACAGTTAATTCTGATATTTTTATCTGCCAGCTCTATAGCTAATGCCTGAACGGCTGCATTTACAGCTCCCTTTGTGGCCGCATAAACAGACTGGCATTTTGCAGGTTGTTTTACTACTATTGAAGATACTGCAACTATTGCATTACCGTCGTGATATTTCTTTTTTGAAAACAATCTTGTCATTTCAAATAAAGGATACAGATTCACTCTCATGCAATTTTCTATGTTTGAGCGCTTTATCATAGCTAACGGCAAAATTGTTGCAATACCGGCGCAATGAACAAGACCGTCAAGCTTCTTTCCGTCTGAAACCATTTCATTAAATAATCCGGTCATATCCTCTGTTTCTATTAAATCAGCCGGCAAAATCAAATGACCTGCTCCTGTCATTGCTTCCATTGTTTCCTTCAGTCGCTCCACATTTCTTCCGTTAAGTATTACACGGGCTCCCTGCTCTGACAAACGTATTGCCGTGCTTCTTCCAATTCCGGAGGAAGCGCCGGTAACAAGAATTTTCTTCCCTGTAAAATCCAGCATATCCTTCATATCTGATAACCCTCTTCAAAATATTCATCAGTAAAAATCACCGGCAGAACGTCACTTGTATTGATTTCAATTCCTGCAATACCCCACGATAAGCCAATTCCAAATCCGGATACCAATAATTTTAACTTCTTATCCGCCTCCAGACCTGCGCATAAGTCTGCTATTCCAAGCAAAATACTTGCTCCGTCTGTATTTCCGTATTTATCAATGGATATGGGAAGCTTTTCCTCCGGCAGCTTAATCTTCTTGGCAATATGATTTAAAATCATCAAATTTGCCTGATGAAACATACAATAATCATAATCATCAATGCTGCAATTATATTCCTTAAAATATTCCTTGAACAGCTTTGGAACCTCAGTAATTGTAAATAAAAAGGTATCGTCTCCATCCATATGCTTTGATGAATCGCCGGCTTCCGGTTCCTTCGGAAATCTTGCTCCCGGATATAGTATTCTCATAACGTTATATCCGTTTCCATCGGCTTTATTGATGCCCCGAATTATTCCGCTGCCCTTTTCCATCAAACATGCGGAGCCTGCGTCGCCAAACATCATGGTAAAGGAGTGGTCCTCCATAACAGGATGATTTAGCTCTGCATCTCCTATTAAAAGCAATGCCCTTTGAATTGCTCCGCCTTGAATCAACCCTCCTATCATTTCCAGCCCGTTTACAAATGCAGAACAGCCCAGATTCACATCAAACACCATACATTCCTTTTTTATTTCCAGTCTCTTATGTAAAACAAATGCCGTAGACGGTGTTTTATAGTCCGGATACTGTGTTATAAAAATCAAAGCATCTATGTCCTCTCCCCTAAGCCCCTTTTTATCCATCAGCTGCTTTGCCGCTACATAGCATAAATCAGAAGCAGTCTGTCTTCCGTTTGAAATATATCTGCTGTTAATCCCGGTAGTCTTTTTAAATCGTTTAACTGTATTTTCGCCAAAATACCGGATATAGTCATCTGTCAATACTTTTTTGCACGGCAAAGCGCATGCAATTCCGGTTATGCTTACCTGATTATACATATAGCCCATATGTACTCCTCCTTACTTTGCGCAAATAACTATTCCATTAAATTCATTGCATCCTTTACTGTAACACACTTTTTAATATCCGCACCCTTAACGGTTTTTCCAAATTCCTCGTCAAGCAGGGCTATAACTGATAAAATGGCTATGGAATCCCATTCTTCAAAATCTGCCAATATGCTGTCTTCGCTTAACTGACCGGCCTCCAAATCCATTATTTCCTCCAGTTTTTCTAATTTTTCCTGATTTGTCATAGCTTTTCTCCTTTTATTCTTTTATTTTATCTGATTTTCAACCTTATACCTGAAATCAGAATATTCTCTTTAAATAAATATATTTTTTGCTTATAAATAACACTAAGCTTTCAGGCTGACTTTATAGGTATTCGTGTTTTTGCCCCTTAACACCTCATAATCTTCGTAAACGAATTTTAACACAAGCATTCCTAATTTGTGTTTTTCAAAGTCATTCCATGACTGTCTTGTACCCTTTACAGTCTTTATATCGTATTCCCTGCCGTTCAGGTTAATCTGTTCTTTTTTTATATCTTTTCTGATATAGCGATTAATTCTAATAACGCGTTTGTTATGTTCAAGTATTTCCCCATACCCATTGTCATATCCAAGCACATTATACGCAATTTCTGATGCAAAATATGATAAAATAACGCCATACCCCATCTGCTGATATTCCTCTTTTATAAGATAAAATCCTGTCTCTACCCGGTTATTTTCCGTATCATATGTATATATAACCACGCCAAAGGGAGCATCATCCAGATAGAATACAAACAGATTTCTGTTATCATCCGCCTTAAGCTTTTGTATCCATTGATTATGCTCCTCGCTTTTTATTATATCCTGGCAAAACATATTTTGTCTGACAAAATCCTGATTTCTCCAGCCTCTTATGTTCTGTATGGTGTCCTCGTCAAGACTGCTAAGTTCAACAGCTTTAAATTTCATCCTTTTCATATTTGTCGTTCCCCGCAGTACTATTTATTCATCATTCGATACTTTATTTCAGCCAGCTTCCAGTCCTCCTCATTGTCTATATCCTGTACTTCCAGTTCAGAGCAGACATAGGGCAGCACCTTTAGCTTTTCTTTACCCTCCAGTATATTTTCCGGTCTCAATACATAAAACTGCCCGCAGTCATGATAGACAGGCTCCAAATCCTGAGACCTTGCATATTTATATTCAGGATATTGATAATTAAGCTCTCCGTCACGGATAACCATTGCCCTTTGGGGAGGAAATGAAAATCTCACCACAGGCGTAACCCCGTCTACACCCTCCTTCATTAAGGCTGCTGCGCTTTTCAGCTTGTCTGCCGTTACAAAGGGCGCCGTAGGATATATACATACAGCCACATCAAAGGTTTTTCCCTGCTTTTTATATTCCTTAAAAACCTCTCTCAGCACATCGTTGGTAGTTGCAAAATCATTAGAGGTTTCCTCACTTCTCATAAAAGGAACACTTGCCCCGTATTTTTCCGCTATATCTGCAATTTCCCTGCTGTCCGTTGACACCATTACCTCATCAAATATACCTGCTTCTACCGCAGCCTGAATCGAATATGCTAAAATCGGCTTACCGCAAAACTCCTTGATATTTTTCCCCGGTATACGCTTGCTGCCGCCTCTGGCAGTAATTACTGCTATCTTTTTTCCTTCCATGATATTTTGCTCCATTTCAAAAAATGCAGGGACATATTAATGCCCCTGCAATAATCAGTTTCTTCACAGGTAATTCTATCGTGTAAAAAACCTCCGTTAATTATATTCCCTCATGGAATGTACGTGAAATAACGTCATCCTGCTGTTCCTTTGTAAGCTTAATAAAGTTTACTGCATAGCCTGAAACTCTGATTGTAAGCTGAGGATAGTTCTCAGGGTGAGCCTGTGCGTCAAGCAATGTCTCCTTTACAAGCACGTTTACATTAAGATGATGTCCGCCCTTCTGTACATATCCGTCCAATAAAGAAACAAGATTGTCCTTCTGTGTCTCTGTAACCTTAATATCTGCCATAATAATATATCTCCTTTCAAATATTATATATTGCCGCATAATATATGCCGAATATATATTTATAAATTTATAAAATCTGCTTTAATTTATTTATTCCTCTGTTCCCTCAATTTCAGCTATCTGCTCTGGGGTAAGCTTAATATCCAAATCAATATTCTCTATAAACGTAGCGTCCTTGCCAAGGGCATTCGGAAGAATGGTAAAGGTATTTGAAATACCGTCCTGAGCCTCCTTAAACGGAAGCTTAGCCACTGATGAAAGCGAAGCCAAAGCTCCATGGGAATCACGTCCATGCATTGGGTTTGCTCCAGGCGCAAGCGGAACTCCTGCCTTTCTTCCGTCAGGGGTAGAGCCTGTATTCTTACCGTATGATACGTTAGACGTGATTGTGAGGATTGACGTTGTAGGAATTGAATGTCTGTAGGTATGATGCTTTTTAACCTTATTCATAAATCTCTTTACAATATCAACTGCAAGCTCATCTACCCTGTCGTCATTGTTTCCATACTTAGGGAAGTCTCCCTCTACCTCGTAATCAACTACTATTCCGTCTTCATTTCTTATTGCCTTAACCTTAGCGTACTTAATTGCGCTTAAGGAATCGGCTACTACTGAAAGTCCTGCTATACCGGTAGCAAACCATCTCTTAACGTTTCTGTCGTGAAGAGCCATCTGGAGGGTTTCATAGCAGTACTTGTCATGGCAGTAATGGATAACGTTAAGGGTATCAACATAAAGATGCGCCAGCCAGTCCATCATGTCGTCATATTTCTCCATAACCTCGTCAAAGTCAAGATACTCTGAGGTTACAGGTCTGTACTTTGGTCCTACCTGCTCGAAGGTCTTTTCATCAACGCCGCCGTTGATAGCGTAAAGGAGACACTTGGCAAGATTTGCCCTTGCTCCGAAGAACTGCATTTCCTTACCTACTCTCATTGACGATACGCAGCATGCTATAGCGTAATCGTCGCCGTGGGTAACTCTCATCATATCGTCATTCTCATACTGGATAGATGACGACTTAATTGACATCTCTGCGCAGTACTTCTTCCAGTTGATAGGAAGCCTTGTAGACCAGAGAATTGTCATATTAGGCTCAGGGCTTGTTCCAAGATTGTCAAGTGTATTTAAGTATCTGAAGGACATCTTTGTTACCATTGAACGTCCGTCAACGCCGATACCGCCAAGGGACTCTGTTACCCATGTAGGGTCTCCTGCAAATAATGCGTTGTATTCAGGTATTCTTGCAAATCTGACCATTCTGAGTTTCATAATAAAGTGGTCGATAAACTCCTGAATCTGCTCCTCTGTGTATCTGCCTTCCTTTAAGTCTCTCTCTGCGTAAATATCAAGGAATGTAGATG
Source organism: uncultured Lachnospiraceae bacterium (assembly GCA_910584685.1). Classification (GTDB taxonomy): domain Bacteria; phylum Bacillota; class Clostridia; order Lachnospirales; family Lachnospiraceae; genus CAG-303. The sequence goes on from CAJUAO010000016.1 coordinate 63,975, forward strand.
TACGTCCTAAGGACATGGCTGCGCCGTTCTGGTCCTTAACTGCTCCAAGGTATCCGAAGTATACCCACTGGATAGCTTCCTTTACATCCTTTGCCGGCTTTGAAATGTCATAGCCGTATGACTCTGCCATTTTCTTTAAGTTTCCTAAAGCCTTAATCTGGTCTGCAAGCTCCTCACGAAGCCTGATATTTTCTGACGTCATTCTGATGAAGGCTGTTGAAAGCTGGGCCTTTTTATCTATTATAAGATTATCAATACCGTAGAGTGCAACTCTTCTGTAGTCACCGATAATACGTCCTCTTCCGTATGCGTCAGGAAGACCTGTTATAATGTGATTATGTCTTGCCGCCTTCATCTCAGGAGTATAAACGTCAAATACTGCCTGATTATGTGTCTTTCTGTACTTATTAAAAATGTCAATAACCTCCGGGTCAACCTCGTAGCCGTAAGACTTTGCCGCCTGTACTGCGGTACGGATGCCTCCAAACGGCATGAAGGCTCTTTTAAGAGGCTTATCTGTCTGTAATCCAACGATTGTTTCCTTGTCCTTATCAATATATGCAGCGCCATAAGCCGTTAAGGTAGAAGGTATCTTTGTCTCACAATCAAGTACTCCTCCCTTTTCACGTTCCTGCTTAAAAAGCTCCAGTACCTGCGACCACAAAGCCTTTGTGTTCTCTGTAGGTCCTGATAAGAATTCATTTGTGCCTGTGTACTCTGTGTAATTTTTCTGAATGAAATCTCTTACGTCAATTTCTTCATTCCACTTACCAGCCTTAAAGCCATCCCATTCCGGCTCCATAAATTTATTCATTGTTGTAATTCCTCCTGTAAAATTTTTTAAAAATTTAAGTTTCCGCCTGACAGGCTTTCTTTCTTGCCTGCTGCTAGTTTTGATTATATTGAAATCTTGTATACAAGTCAACAGTTTTAGACAGTGTTCTTAATTTTGTACACAATATATGCTACCCGTTTAAAAGCTCCTTTTCCTTTCTGTCAACCATAGCCAGTATGTCGTTTCCTATTTCAGGCTCCTCGTCTATTATCCTCTTAATATTTTCCTTTGATTTTTCTATTAAATCACTGTTGTAATCCATATTTTTCTTAATTGCGTCGCGCCTTTTATGGAGAGTTTCCTTTATAACGTTCATCTCCTCCGGCTCCAGTACAGCCGCCGTCTGATAGCTCCACACAGAAGGGTCGTACAGGTTTAAGGACTCTATGATTGCATTGTAATTTTCAGTTGCCTTATAGAGATTATCAGACATCATAAAGTATGCCTCCCTCTCCTTTTTGGCTGTAAGATATGTCTGCCACAGGCTGCTAAGCTCATAGGTGTTTGCCACGCCGTAGGTATCATACATATATTCCACGCTGCTTTTTAAATTTACATATCTAAGCTTACACTTATTTAAAATACCTATAATCTTATTAAGCTTAAGCTCCGCTATGCGGAGATTTTTTTCCTGCCCCTTGTTTACCGCCAGTATAAGGGCTATGGCGGCTATAGCCGTAACTACCACAATATAATAGCCTATGGTATAATCATATTCCCCCTTAAGCTGTCCATAGGTAAATGCTGCCAAAAGTACGGCAGAAAAAACCATTACAAGCTTTAAAAGCTTCCTCATTGCATTCATTCTCTGTATGCTGATTTTCCGCTCATATTTTAACGCTGATTTTTCTCCCTCAACGTTGTGCATATCCGTTTTAATCGCCTGAAGATTATCCTCGCAGTCCTTAAGATTTTTAAGTATATCCGGCATATCCTTTTCGTGCCTGTTAATAAAATCATATTTTTTATCTGACATTTTTGAAGCTAAATTTTTGTAGCTTTTTTTATCCTCCGTAAGGGAGCGTATTCTTCTTGCCTCAAACAAAAGACTTTCCTTTTTCTCTCCCTCAAGATTTTCTATGGTGCTTATATCCGTAAGATAATGGTTTACCTCTCTGTACTCTGCCTTTGCGGCTTCAAGCCTCTTTTGACATATTACCATACGGTCGCAGCAGTTTTCCGCATATGCAAGCCTTTGTGACGCTGTCCTTGTATACTGCTCCTCGCCGTCAACATCCAAATTTATTTCCTTATTTTGCTCTGCTTCCTCCTGCATAAGCATATATTCTTTCTTTGTTGAATTTTTCCTTGTAAACAATCCCATATTACCTTATCTGCTCCCTGTATTCTTTTTTCCACATATCTATAATATCGTCGCTGTTTTTATAAAACTCTGACAGCTCCATATCGCTGCCATATGTAAGCTTTTCCATGATTTTATGCACTCTTTTTTCCTCACCCGTCTCCTTTTGGGCAAGCTGTATTGCATAGCGGTGTCTTTCTATTACATCCTCTGTTATCTGATATTGTGTCATTATATCCTCAAGGGACTCCTCATTATTCATAAGAATTGCCATGGATACAAGATTAATTCTGTATTCGTCATCCTTAACCATATCATATGCCCTTTTAAAGCAGGATAATGCTTCAGAAAATAAAAACTGCTTTGCATGCACTACCCCGAGATTATTCCACAGGCTTGCCGTAAGATTTGTATCCTTCATCAGCGAAACCTTTGATATTGCCTTTTTATAAAGCTCCTCCGCCCTGTTAAGCCTTCCGCCTTCTGCCATTAAGTCTGCCCTCATTTTCATTTTCTCCCAAAGGCTCATGTTTTCAAGCCCCTTTAATTCATTTAGCAGACTCTCCTTCTCAGCCTCCGAATAGTAGCTGCAGCCGTCAAGAACAGTTTTTATCATGCTTGCGGCCGGCTCCTGCCTAAACCTCTGGTCCTTTAGCTTTTTCACGGTATTTATAAGCTCCAGCTCATCTTCAATAAACTTAAGGAGACTGTCGTCAAAAAAATCCTGACCTATCATATACACGTTATTGTATATAAAATAGCACAGCTCCTCCATGGAATACACATTGAGCTCCGCCTCCTTTACATAAAAAGGCCTGTCTGTTGTTTTTCCGCATAGTAATAATCCACTCATTTTTATCTCCATTCCTTAAGTCGCTTACCCTTCGCCGAAAAGCTCCCTTATACATACGGTTTCCCTCACTGTCTTTCCCAACGCTTTAAACAATTCTCCAAACCCCATATCCTTAACTATAATTTCAAAATCCGTGTCATTTTTATAGCCAAGGGTAATTTTCACCCTTGTAGTCTTATTCGGTCTTTCAGGAAAATCCTTCAGGCTGATAAATTTATAGTAAGAATGTCCGTCCCTTGCCGACACTATAACAAGATTTATACCATCTGCATCGTCAACTATACATTCCGCCTCTGCCCCTGCCTCATACCAGTTAGTTCCCGACTGGGACAGGGCGATTACCATATCCTTTCCCTGATTGCTTATTGGAAGCCCCACATCTGCTATAGTTCTTCCCTTACACTGGAAAATGTGCTTTTTAGGCATAGTATTATCATATTTTTTTAACGCTGCGAAGCAGGCGCCCTTCACATACAGGTTATATCCTTTAAAAACCTTTCTTCTCTCACACAGCTTTTGTATAGCCTCCTCTCCCCACTCCCTGTAAAAGCCTGAGCCGGTAAGGAATGTAGTACATACAATATGGCTTTTAAGCTCCCTAAGGGCAATATCCGTAAACAGCCTGTCTGCCTTAAGCCTTCCAAACTCCGTATCAATAAGGCTATAATGTATATCTTCACTGTAATCCTCGCAGCTTACTTCAATAACGGAAGGGGTTCTTCCCTTCGTTTCATGAAATCTTCTGTATTTAAAGTGCTTTTTCGTAAAATCAAAAAGCATCACGTCATTTACCCACAGCTCCCTTTTTTGATTAATTGTATAATAAATAAACGCTTCATCATGATTTATAACCCTCATATGTTCGTCGTCATATCCCAGATTTTTCATGGCGCCGTATATACAGCCTGTACTTTCCAAATCGTCATCTTCCTCTGACACACATATAACTCCCTCTATACACGCGTCAAGTGATTCCTTTAACAGCTTTATAAGAAGACCTAAATATTTTGTCATTTTGTCTTTGTCATACTTTATATCCCTGTCAAAGGCGTATGCCTCCCTTTTGTCTGTTTCGCTGTTAAACACAGCCTCATAACCGGCGTACCACGTATCGTTTTCCTTTCTGTAATACAATGACGCCGGTATGAGATAGCTTTTCTCCTCAGGATTTACCGTAAAAGAAACAGGCTCCGTCTCTCCTGATAATATATAGCTTATCTGCGCATATTCATCTGTCATGTCTATTCCTAATGCATGTATTGCCTTACTCATTTCCTCTTATACCTTTTTCCTTTATTAATCCTTGTCAATGCTTTATATCAAATATAGAATCAATAAGCTCCTTCTTCATAAGATAATCCTTTGTCATCTCCTCAAAGGTTTTTTCCTCCTTCATGTCCCTGCACACCAGAATATCATTTATAATACCATACCTTGTTGTGTCTCTGGCAAATTCTATATCCCCCACTGAAAGATTTCTGCTTTCCGTTACATTTTTGCTTCCGTCTGCTTCCTCTGTAATATAATATAAGATATTTTCTCCGTAAAACAATACAAAGGAATATGTAAATATCCCGTCGCATACAGGCTCCATCTCTGCCGTTATATATCCGCCGTTCTCTTTATCCCCCTCCTCTGCAATGTAATGGATTAATACCTTATTATCCGGCTCTGTCCTGTATTCGACTATAGTTTTATCGATAATGGAATAGGGAAGCGGGAAATATTTTCTAAAGGCTTTGAAAAACTCAAAATTCTTACCTATTCTCGTCAGTTCATGCAAAAGAGTCCTGCACAGAGAAGTCTTGCCTTCAGGAAGCTCCTCCTTCTCTGACATATATTTTAGATACGCCAGAGCGCACATATCATTTATTTCATTTCCGCTGTCTATATCCTTTTCTATATAATCAAATATACTCTCCTCTATTATATTCTCCTTTACAAAATAATCGTAGGACTTGCTGAAAAGGTAAGCCTTCTTTACCTTTTTGTTTGGAATCTTCTGCTCATAAGAGGCATATATCTCATCTATTCTGCTTACATATGCTCCCGTAAACAGCATCTGCACTATTATTTTTTCCTCAAGCTCCCTCTTGTCACAGCAAAAATCCTTTGCAGCCTTCCATATATTTAAAAGCTCCTTCGTAGTTCCGTTGTAATATCTCCCAAGATATCCTAATGTCTCCTCATTGTACTTTCCCTTTTCAAATGCAAAGGCAGTCATTTTTACAAGAACATTATCCTCCTTAGGCTCGTTCCTTCCGTCAGTCCTGTCCTCTATTATCCTTGCGGCACATTTAAAAACACGCCTTGGCTCCACGTTATAAAATCCGTACTTTGCCATAAGCTCATAGGCTCTGTTATAAAGTCCCCTTATAACGGACATTTCCATTATCTTTATTCTGGCAGGCGTTCCAAGGTTATCTGCAGATATATTCAGCAGATATTCATCAAGACTGTCACCGTCATAATTATTTGAATAATAATCTATGATTTCCTTTTCCACCATCACTCTGTAGCTTTCTGTCAGTCCCTCCATATTAAGCATATATTTAAGCATATTTATGCTCTTTCCCTGGTCCTTTCTGTACCGGAGATACTTGTCGGCAAAATACATTGCCAGAGGCTTTAAATCGTTTGATATTTCATAGCACAGCCTTAAATATTCCTCCATGTCAAGAAGCTTCTTAAGCTCGTGCTCTATCCCCTCATATCTTTTACCGTAGGCGTCCTCAAATATTATGGCGGCATCCTCCGTATATATGCTTACGAAGGCTTTCCCCTTTTTGATTTTATAACGCTTTAAATCCTTAGTCTCCTTATGCACTATTATTACATACTGCATGCTTTTTTCATTTACCTTTATCTCATATGCGTTTAAGACCACCGGCAGTTTTTCTGCAAGCTCCGGACCTACCATTGCCTTATCAAGCACATCCCTGTATATAACAGCCGGATATATTCCCGCTCTTTCATTAAGTATGCTTTGGGCGGCATACCTTTCTATCTGCGGTCTGTAAGCATCATAAATCGTCTTTATATTTTCCTTATATTTTATTACATTTGCAAACAGCATATCTGCCTTGGTGTCGCTAAGGGAGCCGTGATTATATGCAAAATATAAAAGCACTATCTGGGGAAGCTGTCTGTCATAATCATCATCTATGGCATACATATAATATTCATAAAGACTTGTCAGCTTTAATTCCTTTTCAACGCTGCGCTCAAACCACTTAAAATATTTATGGTCCGTCATATTACATTTTATAAGCAGGGCGCATATGCTTTGAAGCATGTCCTCCTCTTGGTATTTTTCATAGAGCCATGAAACTACATTGTAAACCAAAGGTTTAAAATGCTTTTCCGTCCTTATAATCTCGCTGACCTGCATGGCAAGCTTTTTGCTTATACAGTCATTTTTCATGCCGAAATTAAGCACCTGCACCTCAAAATCATCAAGTACTCTCATCATTTCAGGCATTACGTTAAATGACGATAACGCCTCATAATACATAAGAGGACTGCGCATGCCCTTATTATATTCATCCTTTATCCGAAGAAGCTTTATGCTTAAATTCCTGTCGCAGCTCTCGTCCAGATAAATAAGCATCCACAAAAGCCTCCAGTCGCTGCACTCACCTTCATATAAAGCTCTTATTTTACCTGTAACCTCCCCTGTAAACTCGTCGTCACGCTTCTGAAGAGTTCTTATATAAAGATAATAACAGTAGAGAACAGGCTCTTCATCTCTCCTTGAAATAAGCTCCTCTGCAACATTTTCCAAAAGCCATTCCCCGTCGCTATCCATGTTCTGGCAGATAAATATATGAGCCTGAAACAGCTTTAAAAGCATGCTGTCCTTTATGCCTCTTGCCCTTGAAACAATCTGCCTGCTATCCTCCGCCCACTTATTTATATCTGTTTTTTTTAGCCTGAAATCAATATATTTTTCAATAACGCCTGCCGCCGCTCTTTTTTCCTCCAGCCCACCGTTGGTAACGCCTGCCGTATTGTCTATTGTTATTTTGTATTCCAAGCTCTGATATGGGGTAACGAAGCTTATGGCTCCGTAATTTTTTCCCTTGTGAAGCCTATCGCTTTTTATATAATATGAAAGCTCATAATTGCTTCCCGCAAAATCCTGACTTGTAAGCCTCCTTTTATCAGTATGGATAAAATCTCCGTCTGTAAAAATATTTATGTCTGTATATCCCCATGTATTTTTTGATATCGTTATCGTATCTCCGTAATTCTCGCTTATATCTGCATATTTTTTTTCGTTATCTGAAAGGGATATCTGTATTTTATTTTTTTTGCTTGACGCCACCAGAAATTCTTCCATTGCCATATTTATATCGCTGCTTCCAATAAGCCCGTTATATATGGCGGCAAGCCTTAAATCATTTTCAAGAAAAATATGGGGAAAATCAGGGGAGCCGAACAGCCTTACTGCCTCGTCATAGCTTGTCTGCGCAAGGCTGGCAAATTGAAACAGATTTTTAACGCTTCCTATGGAGGTATCGGCGCTTATGGCGTCTACCGATACCGTAAAGGGTATAGCTGCCTCTCCTCCGTTAGTCACTACATTTATAAAGCCTGCTATCTCGTCGCCCTTATTTGCATAATCGGTACATACCTTATAATTAATGATATTTTCCCTTCCTATAAATCTGCTGTTTTCTATAATAAGCCTGCTGTCCGTTGAAAAGACAATTCCCTTAAGGGGTTTTCCATTGGTGCAAACTACCGTAAAGGAGCCTGTATATGTCTGCTCTGTCTCCATATTTATGGAAATTTTCTCTATGTCTGTCTCAAACTTTGGCTTCGTATATTCAGTTATGCCAAGAGACAGCTTTTCTATAAGCTCCTTCATTTGTTTACCACCTTTCAGTCATTTAAGCTTCGTAACTTTCCTCTTTTAATCTTTTTAAATGTTCCTTTATCTTCTTTTCATAGCCCATATCAGAAGGCTCATAAAACACGGTTCCCTTAAGCTCGTCCGGCAAATACTGCTGAACTGCGTAATGGTTTTTGTAGTCATGGGCATACTTATAATCCACCCCGTGTCCAAGCTTTGCAGCTCCCTTATAGTGGGCGTCCATAAGATGTAGGGGTATGGCTCCGGTTTTGCCGTTCTTTACCGCATCCATTGCCTTGCCTATAGCCGCTACGGCAGAATTGCTTTTAGGCGCGCATGCCACATAGGCGGCTGCCTGGGACAATATAATCTGCGCCTCCGGCATACCTATCTGATGTACCGCCTCCGCCGCCGATACTGCTACAACCAGCGCCATAGGGTCTGCATTTCCCACATCCTCTGACGCACATATCATAATACGTCTGGCTATAAATGTAACGCTTTCCCCTGCGTAAAGCATCCTTGCCAGATAATAAACGGCAGCGTCAGGGTCTGAGCCTCTCATGCTCTTTATAAATGCGGAAATAGTATCATAGTGATTATCTCCGTCCTTATCATAGCGGACTGCCCTTTTCTGTATGCACTGCTGCGCCACCTCCATGGTAATATGTATTTTTCCGTCCTCTGCCCTGTCGGTAGTCAATATTCCAAGCTCCACCGCATTAAGAGCCATCCGGGCATCTCCGTTTGATATATCGGCCAGAAATTCCTTTGCCTCCGGGGTTATCTCACTATCATAGGAGCCCATTCCCTTATCCTTATCATATACCGCCCTGTCAATAAGCAGCATTATATCCTCCTTTAAAAGTGGCTTAAGCTCAAATATAATAGAACGTGAAATCAAAGCTCCGTTTACCTCAAAGTAAGGATTTTCCGTAGTTGCCCCTATAAGAATTAAGGTTCCCTCCTCCACAAAGGGAAGAAGATAATCCTGCTGTCCTTTATTAAACCTGTGTATCTCATCTATAAATAAAATGGTTTTTTTTCCGTACATTCCAAGGCTTGCCTTTGCCTCCTCCACCACTGCCTCCATATCCTTCTTTCCTGCAACTGTGGCGTTAAGCTGCTTAAAATCTGCGCTGGTGGTATTTGCTATAACCTTTGCAAGGGTGGTTTTTCCGGTCCCGGGAGGGCCGTAAAATATAATGGAGCTAAGCTTGTCTGCCTTAATGGCTCTGTATAAAAGCTTATCCTTCCCTATAATATGCTTCTGCCCTACTACCTCGTCAAGGGTAGCGGGTCTGAGTCTTGAAGCTAATGGACTTTCTTTTTCCATTGTATTGCTTCTCATATATTCAAATAAGTCCATTTTTTGCCTCCTGTTTAGTTTGTAAAGCATCAAATTTCAATTAAAATTATATCACAAATTCGTTAATAAGGCTATATAAATTTATTTTGGAGGAGTTAAACTCTTTAAATAATGCTTACGAAAATAAATGAGAGGATAAATATTAATTTGTACAGGTGAAAAGAAAGTTTCTCACATGAAACCCGGGGCTTAAGAAAAAAGGGAGCTTGGGGCGGCAGGTCGGCTTGGGAAGGGAGTTATATATTTTTTTTAAAGCTTCGAAAAGAGGAAGAAATTCTATCAAGGGAATACCGC
>CAJUAO010000017.1 GCA_910584685.1 uncultured Lachnospiraceae bacterium
GCTTTAAAAAAATTATATTCAGCTGTCTGCTCCAGCCCGTTACGCCGCTTAAAGCATGTTAATGGGACATACCCGGACTACATGCGAGGGAAAAATTTTTTCAAGCGTACAAATTAATATTTACCTCTATGTCCATAACCTTAATTAAATCCCTATAATATCTATCATAAAGCTACCTGCAGCTTCTCTCCCGTAAGCATTTCATAGCTCTTCAAATAAATATCAGCAGTCTTTTCCACAATATCCTGCGGCAACGTCATATTATGATTCTTATTCTTCTTTATCCAGTCTCTCGCAGGCTGCTTGTCAAGAGATGGCTGACTGTGTCCCGGCTCATATTCCTCTGCCAGCCAAAAACGCGAGCAGTCCGGTGTAAGCAGCTCGTCTCCCAGAACAATATTGCCGTCTTCATCTAATCCAAATTAAAACTTTGTATCTGCAATTATAATTCCCCTTTCATATGCATATTCTGCACATTTCTTATACAACGCAATACTATACTCACGGATTTTTTCACCGTAAACCCTGCCTTTTCCCGGAAAATATTTTTCTAAATGCTTTATACTCTGCTCATAAGAAATATTTTCATCATGGACACCAGACTCAGCCTTTGTGGACGGGGTATAAACCGGCTCAGGAAGTTTGTCTGACTCCTTAAGTCCTTTGGGAAGATTAATTCCGCAGACAGTACCGTCACTTTTATAGCTTTCCATTAAGCTTCCCGAAATATATCCGCGTACGATACATTCAATGGGAAGCATTCTTAGCTTTCGACACAGCATGCAGCGTCCGTTAAACTTATCCTGCCTGAAAAACTCAGGCATATCGTTTACATCTACCGAAATCATATGATTTGGAACAATATCCTTTGTCATTTCAAACCAAAACCTTGACATCTGGGTTAAAATTTTTCCCTTTCCTGCTTCTTCGTTATTTAAAACCACATCAAAACAACTGATACGGTCTGTGGCTACCATAATAATGGTGTTACCATTGTCATAAATTTTTCGTATCTTTCCCTCTTTTATTTCTTCTATTTCCGTCCTGTTGAAAAGCTGAAAATCCATTATACTATTGTCTCCTTTCAGAATGTTGTCAATGCCTTCAACCAAATGCTTTAAACGATTTATTTTTGTCTTAAGCATTTTTCGCTGCATTTGTAATATATAGCTTCTGTCAAGAGCAGGATTATCCATAAGGGCTTTTATTTCCTTCAAAGGAATATCAAACTCACGAAAGAACAATATCTGCTGTAATTGCTCTAATGCCTTATCGTCATAAAGCCTGTATCCCGCATCACTTTTATCTGTTGGCTTAAGCAGACCGATTTTATCATAATAGTGAAGGGTGCGTACGCTGATACCTGTAATGTTTGAGATTTCCTTTACTGTCCTCATTGCTTATTACCTCCTGTTCCTGATATAAATACTATAAGCTATGACGCTGTGTCAGAGTCAATAGTTTTTTATATATTTTTTTATAAAATAAAAAAGGTTTTTCTTCCTTTTATTCTACCATCAGACACTTACGTTAGCTATATAGAACATACTTTTTTATCATTTAGATTAAAAATATTGTTTTTATAAAAAATAATATTATAATAAATTTATATAAATGATAATTTACTCAAATAAACAAAAAGAGAAAAACTTATTTTTCAGTATGAAATTTTATAATGTAAAAAAGCTATAAGTACAAAAGAATTTTTATCTATGTAATCTTGATATTATAAATATTTATTAAATATAGCATAAAAACATTTAATTTTATAGTTAATAAAAAACAAGGAGGTGAAATAAGATATTTTATACAAACAATGTTATAATGTTATATTTAATACTTTTACTAAAAGATTAAACATATGTTTATCGTGGTATTAACAAAAATATAATGTATATCAATCTGCACTGTATTTAAAGAACATGTTTTTAAAATATTATATCAGGGAGGAATTTTTTATGATTAAAAAAATATCAATTAAAAAAGTGGTAATATTGACAATAATTTTCACATTTAGTCTGTTTTTATCTACTCTTTATGCTGAAAGCATAACCTATGATGATGCAACAATAATTGCAGAACAAAAGGCAATAGAGCTTAGCAGCAATAATTGCGGTGATTTATTGCAAATAAGTGTAATAAAAAAACAATTACTATAAAAATCATTCCTTGATTGCATTAGGCTATAAAACATTTACATATAATAACGGCGGCGTTGCAATGACTAGGGTTAGACTGTCAAAATAGTAAAGGGGGATATATATATGAATAAGAAAATAATTTTATTACTCATTATAGTTAGTATACTTTTAATGGCATGCTCAAAAAATGGAAACAAAAAAACCGAGACAAATACATCCGAAAAAGACTCTTCTACGCAGGCACATTCTGTTTCAAATTCAAAAGAAACAGATAATACTTCATCTTTAACAGAAGATAATCATCCAGACAAAAACATACTACAGGATAATAAACTTATTATTAATACTGAAAAAATTCAATCCATCGCCGTCCGTGACGGAAACACCGGTAAAACCGTTTTAAATATTACAGATAAGGATGCTGCGGCAAAAATTTCAGAAGAAATTTCATCAGTTACATTTACGGAGCATGAAGCTGTACAGTCAGATGGATGGCGATATGAGCTCATTATTACTTCCGATAAAGAAATTCACATTGTTATAGGCAGCAACGCAAACCTGCACATTTTCATTGACGAAGTATCACAAATAACATACTGTGAAACAGACTTTGATTTACTTGGATATATAGAAAACACTCTTTTAAATTAATAAAACCGGAAAATTTTCAGTTATTGGACTATTTATAAAGCTTATTAAATAAATAAGGAGTCAGATACACCTGTAAAAATACAATGCATCTGACTTCTTACTTAATATTTAATATGTCATTATAAAATATTCTTCTGTAAGCTACTGTGCAAACTGACTCATATACAAATCTGCATAAAAGCCCTTTTTACTAAGAAGCTCCTCATGATTTCCCGTCTCTATTATATCTCCGTCCTTCATTACCAGTATAAGGTCTGCATTTTTAATGGTCGAAAGTCTGTGGGCTATAACAAATGAGGTTTTTCCTACGGTCAGCTTATCCATTGCTTCCTGTATAAGAATTTCTGTCCTTGTATCCACTGAGCTTGTAGCCTCGTCTAAAATAAGAAGGGGCGCGTTATCTATCATTGCTCTAGCTATGGTTATGAGCTGCTTCTGTCCTGCCGACAGGTTAGCCTTATCATTTAAAATGGTGTCATAGCCATCCGGCAGGGATTTTATAAAGTGGTGAAGCCCAACTGCCTTACATGCCTCAACAACCTGTTCCTCCCTTACGCCCTCCTTTGAATAAATTATGTTTTCCTTTATTGTGCCCTCAAACAGCCATGTATCCTGAAGCACCATGCAGAATAGCTCATGTACGTTTTCTCTTGTTATGTCTTTTGTGGAAATTCCGTCTATACGTATTTCACCGCTGTTTACGTCGTAAAATCTCATAAGGAGATTTACTATGGTTGTCTTTCCTGCTCCGGTAGGTCCTACTATGGCTATCTTCTGTCCTGCCTTAGTCTTAACGGAAAAATCATGTATAATAATTCTGCTTTTATCATAACCGAACGCTACGTTTTTAAACTCTACGTCTCCTCTTGTATCTGCAGGCTTAAGCCGTAAGGTTTTGTGGCTTTCATCATCAAGCTCCCTCTCCTCAAGAAACTCAAACACCCTTCCGGCAGCAGCCGACGCCGACTGCATATTTGTAGCAACCTGCGCCATCTGGGAAAGAGGGTTGGTAAAAAGCCGTATATATATCATAAATGCCACTATTGTTCCAAATTCAATAATTTCCTTATGAGTAAGCACGGCGCCTATGACACATACAACAACATAACCAAAATTTCCTATAAAGCCCATAAGAGGCATCATCATTCCTGATAAAAACTGTGATTTCCATGCGCTTTCATATAACCTGTCATTTATATCGTTAAACTGTTTTTCGGCTCTCTCCTCGTCATTGTACGCCTTTACCACATTATGCCCTGAATATATCTCTTCTATATGACCGTTTATGCTTCCAAGCTCCCTTTGCTGCGCCACAAAATGCTTTTGGGATTTTTTCATTATTATCATCATAATACTAAATCCAAAAATTGTGGATACTATGGCAGAAAGCGCCATTATCCAGTTTGTGTAAAACATCATAATCAATGCGCCAAGGAAAGTTGTTGCCGATATTACAAAAGTGCTGAGGGAATTGTTTAAGGTCTGGGCTATCATATCCACATCATTTGTCACACGGCTTAATACGTTTCCAAAGCTGGTGCTGTCAAAATATTTTAAGGGAAGCCTGTTTATCTTATCGGATATATCGCTTCTAAGGCTCCTTGACACTCTCTGGGTAACTGTAGACATTATAAAGCCCTGTATATAATTAAACACAAAGCCTAAGATATATATAGTAAGCAGAAAAAATGCTATATTTTCAAACTCTCCCATATCTATTCCCGTCATAATGCCTTCTACAATAATATTTGTCATGTCACTGAGCTTATCCGGCCCCATAACATTAAATATTGCCCCTGCGCAGGCCAATATTAATGCTAAAATAATAACTGCCATATATTTTCTGCAGTAAGCTGAAAGCTTTCCAATGGCTCCCTTTGATAATTTCTCATTTTCTGCCATCACAGGTGGTTTTCTGCTACTCATTGTCTGCCTCCTCCTTTGATAACTGTGAATAAGCTATATCCTGATATGTTTTACAAGTATTCATAAGCTCCTTGTGGGTACCGTTTCCTGCTATCTCTCCATCCTCCAGCACTATAATCCGGTCAGCGTCCTTTATAGTGCCTATACGCTGGGCTACTATCAGTGTTGTTACCCCTTCGGTTTCCTTCCTTAAGGCAGTTCTTAATACTCTGTCTGTCTTATAGTCAAGGGCTGAAAAGGAATCGTCAAATATATATATTTCAGGCTTTCTTGCTATTGCCCTTGCTATTGACATCCTCTGCTTCTGTCCTCCTGAAAAATTTGTACCTCCCTGGGCTACCGGCGAGGCATATCCGTCCTCAAGCCTGTCTACAAATTCCTTTCCCTGGGCAATCTCCATGGATTTACTGATGGTTTCCATTATCTCCTGCTCATTCTCATTATTTGATACATTATCTCCAAAGGCTATATTATCCTTTATATTCCCGCTGAAAAGCACCGCCCTTTGGGAAACATAGCCTATTTTCTGATGCAGCGCATTTTGGGTGTATTCCCTTACATCCACTCCGTCGACTAAAACCTGCCCCTCCGTGGCGTCATAAAATCTTGGTATAAGATTTATAAGCGTAGTTTTTCCGCTTCCTGTAGCTCCGATAAATGCCACTGTCTCTCCCTTGTGCGCCGAAAAGCTTATGTGATGCAGAACATTTTCCCTTGCGTCAGGATACATAAAGCTTACGTCCCTAAACTCTATTTCCCCCGTCATATTATTTATTCCGCCTGTTCTCTTTCCGTCGTATATTTTTGTTTTTGTTTCAAGGACTTCATTTATACGCTTTGCTGAAACCTGAGCCCTCGGAAGCATAACAAATATCATGGCTATCATCATAAATGACATAATAACCTGAACGGCATATGACGTAAATACTACCATATCGGAAAACAGCACTGCTTTATCCATAGGAAGCTGCGCCTCATTTATAAGGTACGCGCCTATCCAGTATATGGCAAGGGACATTCCTGACATTATGGCTGTCATTGTAGGACTCATTATAGCCATCAGCCTTGTTGTAAACAGATAATTACCTGTAAGCTCATCATTTGCCTTCTCAAACTTTGCATCCTGATAAGCCTCTGCATTGTATGCCCTGACAACTCTTAAGCCAGATAAATTTTCCCTTGTAACCCTGTTAAGATTATCAGTAAGCGTCTGTATAACCTTAAACTTTGGCAGGGCAAACACAACAAGAACCGTAAGCATTGTTATCATAACAGCCACGGCAACTCCTGTCGCCAGCGTCCACTGCCAGCTTTTATCAGATATCTTAAGAATTGCCCATACTGCCATAATAGGCGCCTTAATCATTGCCTGCAGTCCCATTGTTATAATCATTTGCACCTGTGTTATATCATTTGTTGAGCGTGTTATAAGGCTTGGTGTAGAAAAATTATTTATCTCCTCCATGGAAAAGCCTAACACCTTGCAAAATACCCTTTCCCTAAGCGTTTTTGAAAGCCCTGCTCCTATCCTTGCCGCAAAGAAGCCTACTATTACTGCGCTTGCCATGCTTCCAAGAGCGCATAGAAGCATATATCCGCCATTCTTTAATATTTCGGTCATTTCGGAGTTTTCTGTCTGAACAAGCATGGTTATGTTAGACATATAATCTGGCAGCTTTAAATCAAGCCATACCTGCGCCACTATACATACTACGCTTAACAATATAAACCCAATCTGCTGCTTTTCAAGATTTTTTAGCAACTTAATCATTATGTTTCATTCCTTTCAATTCATGGCAATTAATAGTGGTTGAAATTATATGACTATTGGAATAATATGTCAATAAAATAAATATAAAGAATTTATGAAATTGCGGATACTTTAATCCTGATAAAATTTAATATATAATTTCTCTCTTCTGTCTTTTTTTACGGGAAATTCATTCCTGTACCGGTCTGCCTCTGAAATATTTATATCGGCATATAAAATATTTTTATCTGTACACTTGGTAATCCTTTCTCCATAGGGCGAGTATACTGCCGAGCTGCCATCATACGTAATTCCGTTTCCTTTTCCCACTCTGTTTACTCCTACTATAAACACCTGATTTTCTATGGCTCTTGCCCTTAAAAGAGCATCCCACTGCTCCTTTCTTTCCGCCGGCCAGTTTGCAATAACTGTTATTATTTTGCTCTCCTTAGAGGCATACTGAAAAATCTCAGGAAATCTTAAGTCATAGCACACAAACATAGACAGCTTTTCACCCTTGTATAAAACAGATTCTATATTGTCACCCTTACCGTAATAATCAGCTTCTCCTCCATATGAAAACGGATGCAGCTTTTTATAATATGACCTTAACCTGCCTTTCTCAACAAGAACTGATAAATTATACGGCATATCATCAACATATACCATACCGAATATAATATCTGTATCATATTTCAAGGACAGCTCCTTAAAATACTCCACAGTCTCTCCTCCCTCAAGGCTTTTTTCTCCCGCATATTCAACGTTCATTGTAAAGCCGGTAAGTGTCATCTCCGGAAATACTATAAGCTCTGCTCCCTCCTTCGCCGCATCGCTTACTAATTTATTACATATAAGCTTATTCTGCTCTTTATTTTCCCACACCGGAGCCATCTGCGTAACTGCTATCCTCATATTAATCTCCCATACTGTCTTAACAAATAATTATTATAATGCTGCTTCTGCACTATTTCAGCATCTCCGCAAGCTTTTTAAGCCTTTTATTTTCCTTTATAAGCTCTGCCGCCATTTCTGCATATATCCTTGCTCCGTTTATACTAAGGTGTGTGTTGTCCTCTGCGCCTTCCTCATATGCGCCCTTATATTGCCCTTTTTTTGTGTGAAGATAAAGCTCCTTACTTTTTTCATTTCCAATTTTATTCAGATAATCTGTGCTAAGCCTTCCCAAATCAAGCACCGGCAAATCCTGCTCCTCCGCCATTTTAAGCATGACCTGCCTGTATTCATCAAAGCTTATTTTAAATACCTCCGTATTATCGCAGTTTCTTCTGGCCACAGGTGTAACAAGTATGCACTCCGCAGATTTTTCCCTGCATATATCAATATACTGCTGTATATATATATGAAAATCCTCCGCCGGCACATACCTTTCAGGTCTCTGTATTGTGGCGTCATTATGTCCAAACTGAACAAGCATATAATCTCCGCAGGAAAGGACGGGCTCTATTTCCTTAAGCTTTCCCTCCTCAATAAAGGAGCGTGAGCTTCTTCCTCCTATCGCCCTGTTTTCTATTGTCACCGACGGCATGATATAAGCCCTTGACTGGGGATATGTACAGGCTTCACATACTGTTTCCTTCATTTTTTCTCTTTCTTTAAAATATTCCCAAAAAACCTGCCCCCAGCCTGTCTGGGGATAATAATACCCGTCATATGACTGGACCGTAGAATCTGATACTAAAAACACCTTCATAAGCCATCTTCCTTTCCTTAAATATAATTATTTATTCATTGTACGGCTTTTATATATAATAAAAAGGAAAAGCAGCTACATTAATTTAAAAGCTTTCTTTCCCCTTTTATACAAATCTTAAATTAATAAAACAATTATTAATAAAAGCGACTAAGACTATAAGCCGGGTTATGTTTTAGACGGTCATCTATCTAGGCCTGACGTCGCCGCCAGGCTCAAGCGACCTACCCGAAAGTATAGGCGGGCAACCCACTTTCTGTTCGGTCTTGCTTCGAATGGGGTTTACATGGCCCTGTCTGTTACCAGACAGGCGGTAGTCTCTTACACTGCCTTTCCACCCTTACCAATTTATATTGGCGGTATATTTCTGTTGCACTTTCCTTAGAGTCACCTCCACCAGACGTTATCTGGCATCCTGCCCTATGAAGCCCGGACTTTCCTCACCTGCTGTCTTTCGACACCTGCAGCCGCGACCATCTGTCCTACTCGCTTTCCTATATTAACATATAACTTCCTTATAAACAATATTTTTATTACATATTTTATTTTACGGAAGAATATAATGTTCAAGACATTCATTATACTTTTCCTTAAAATTCTTCTCGTCCTTATGCTTCAGGGCGTCAAGATATCCGTGAGTCTCGTAATTATCCTCATGTATCTGGATAAGAGATACTGCAATATTTGAACAATGGTCCGATATACGCTCATAATTTACTAGCACATCGGATAATACAAATCCAAGCTCAATGGTGCACTTTCCTTCCCTGAGCCTTCTTACATGACGATTCTTTATCTCATAATTCAAGGTATCTATGGCCTCCTCGAGAGGCTCAACTGCTGTAGCAAGTATATCGTCATTATCCTTAAACACCTTAAAGGACAAATTAACAATATCCTGAACTGCCTGTCCAAACACGCTAAGCTCTGTCTTTGCCTTCTCTGAGAATTTAAGCTCCTTGTCGTGCATTTCCTTTGCAGCCTCCTGTATATTGATGGCGTGGTCAGATATTCTCTCAAAATCACCAATACAGTGAAGCAGCTCTGAAAGCATTCTGCTGTCGTTTTCATTTAGGTTTTTACTGCTCAGCTTAACAAGATATGTTCCAAGCTCATCCTCATACTTATCTACCTTGTCCTCCAAATCGCTTACCTCAAGCGCCAAATCCTCATCATAGCCGGTAAGTAAGCTCATTGCTTTAAATAAACATTCCTTTGAAAGCTCCGACATATTCTCAGCCACACTCTTGCTGTGGGCAATGGCAAGTCCCGGAACGTCAAGAAATCTTGTATCAAGAGCTCTGAAGTCCTTTTCCATCTGTGTCTTCTTGACTGAATTTTCAGGATTATCCTTAACTGTAAGGCATGCAAGCTTTTCAAGAAGTCCCGCAAAAGGAAACAGCACAAGGACTGTCAGTATATTAAATACACTGTGAACTACCGCTATGCTTACCTCCGATGCCTGACTGTCCATAAAGTTAAAGTGAATAAATGCATTTAAAAGATAGAACAGTATCATAAATAATACAGTTCCTATTATGTTAAAGTAAAGATGAACTAATGCCGTTCTTCTGGCGTTTTTGCCTGTACCTATGCTGGAAATTATGGCGGTTACACATGTACCTATATTTTGTCCCATAATAATAGGTAATGCGGCGCTAAATGACAATACTCCCGTTGCGCATAATGCCTGAAGTATACCAACTGACGCCGACGAGCTTTGAATAACCGCTGTGAGTATGGCTCCCGCTATCATACCAAGAATCGGATTTTTAAACACCGTAAGTATGTTTGTAAATTCCGGCACCTCTGCAAGAGGCTTAACTGCGGCGCTCATGGCGCCCATACCTGTCATAAGTATTGCAAAGCCTATAAGTATAGAGCCTACTACCTTTTTCTTCTCGCTCTTTGTAAACATTAAAAATATTATGCCGATAAAAGCAAATACAGGCGAAAAGGATTCAGGCTTTAAAAGCTGCATAATAAAATTATCTCCCTCTACACCCGTTAAGCTTAAAATCCATGATGTAACAGTAGTACCTATATTGGCGCCCATAATAATGTAAACTGCCTGATGGAGCTTCATAATGCCTGAGTTAACAAAGCCGACTACCATTACTGTCGTAGCTGACGATGACTGGATGGCTGCCGTAACGCCGGCGCCTAAAAGAACTGCAAATATTGGTTTTGAGGTAAGCTTTTCAAGTATAGTTTCCAGCTTTCCTCCCGATAGTTTCTCAAGTCCGTCACCAAGCGAATGCATTCCATACAGGAATAATGCCAAGCCTCCAAGCATTGACAAAACATCAAATAAGTCCATAATCCTTACCCATGCCTTTCTCATTTCATATGTATTTTTACCGCATATATTTTAATCATACAATATATTTTCAAAAAAGTATACATTTTTATGAAAATTTATCGGCATAAAAATTACCGGCATGAAAAACACCTGTATCTGCCGCTGTTCAGCCTTGCTTTATATCTTGTGTTAAAGTCCCCCTCTAAAATATCAGGCAAGGCTGAATAAGCATACCATGCTTGCGCCATCTTGATTTTCATATGTTTTCAGCTTATTATTCCTCCTACAAAGCCCCCTCCTACACAGCATAACAGACCTGCAATCACAGGCATCTCTCCCTGATACACCTGACCTGTCACAAGGAAGGATACTAATGAAAGCACAAGAAAATATGTAGCTCCTACTGCAATGCCCCATATAAAACGTCTTTTTTCCTTTACTTTTCCTATAATGAAGCCGCCTGCCATGTTTGCAGCAAAGTATATTACTCCTATTCCTATAAGCACCATTTTATCATTAAAGCCTGCCTTTAATAATAAAAGCGCCAGTATCATAAGAAGCCCTATCGTTACTATGGCAGTTACAACTATTGTTTTAGCTATAGGAATAAGATTTTGTTTTATGGCATTTCCATTTTTATCCATTTTTAAGCCCCTCAAAGAATATTTTATTAACCATATTTATGTGGTAATTATTTATATAGAACTTATTTTTATAATTATTTGCTTGACATACATTATTGGGTACTTTAAAATAAAAAAGTGTCGTCTAAAGCCGACACTTGCAAATTCGGCAGAGCCGAATTTGTGGCTTGCATGACGGAATTTCCTATTATATAAAAAAGTGTCGCACGGCAGCGACACTTATAAATTCGGCTCTGCCGAATTTATAGTTGTTCGCCGCTATGTTGTCGCTTTAGAAGTTTCCAATTATATAAAAAAGTGTTAAGAACTTTAGTTCTTTGGAGACTTATAAACCTTCCGGAGCAAACTTATGTTTTACATTAAAGAAGTTTAATATATAAATATATAATATAAAAAGGAGTGATTTTCCAATTGGAACCCGGGACTAATTTTATGATTTTAGCTATTATTATTTTGCTGTTACTTTCTGCATTTTTTTCATCTGCTGAAACAGCCCTTACTACTGTCAACAGGATTCGCATCCGCTCCCTTGCAGATGACGGAAATAAAAGCGCTGTGATTATCTTAAAAATTCTTGATAATTCTTCAAAAATGCTAAGTGCAATTCTTATTGGCAATAACATAGTAAATATTGCAGTATCATCACTTACTACCATTCTTGCCCAGACCATTTGGGGTAACTATGCCGTAACAATCGCTACTGCTGTTTTAACCGTACTTGTTCTTATTTTTGGAGAGATTACTCCTAAGACCATGGCTACTCTTAAGGCAGAAGCTCTTGCGCTTAAATATGCCCGTGTTATATACGGGCTTATGTGGATACTTACGCCTGTTATTATTATTATAAATATACTTTCAAAAGGCGTTATGGCCATTTTTAGAATAGACCCTAATGAAAAAAAGGATACTATAACAGAAACCGAGCTTAGGACTATTGTTGATGTAAGCCATGAGGAGGGCGTTATAGAGTCCGACGAGCGGGAAATGATAAACAACGTATTCGACTTTGGCGACAACAGGGCTAAGGATGTTATGATTCCCCGTATAGATATGTCTGTTATTGATGTAAATTGCAGCTATGACGAGCTTCTTAAGGTTTTCAAGGAGGATAAATA
Organism: uncultured Lachnospiraceae bacterium; assembly: GCA_910584685.1. GTDB lineage: Bacteria > Bacillota > Clostridia > Lachnospirales > Lachnospiraceae > CAG-303. Next base: position 12,244 of record CAJUAO010000017.1, read on the forward strand.
CACCAGATTCCCTGTTTATAGTGATTCACCTGATAACATTATAGGCATTATTAATGTAAAGGATATTCTTTTATATAAATCAGACGAGGATTTTAATATGAAAAATTACCTCCGTCAGCCTTATTTTACATATGAGCATAAAAACCTCTCTGACTTAATGATTGAAATGAAAAAGGCAAGCGTAAATATCACTATAGTACTTGACGAATATGGCGCTGCCACCGGTATGATTACCCTTGAAGATTTAATTGAAGAAATTGTCGGCGATATCCGTGACGAATATGATTATGACGAGGAGGACCCCCTTACGGCTCTCAATGAAAATGAATATATTGTGGAAGGTCAAATGAATTTAGATGATTTTAACGATGACCTGGGAACAAAGCTTACATCAGACGACTATGATTCCGTTGGAGGCTTTATTATGGAAAGGCTTGACCGCATGGCTTCCGTAGGCGATACGGTAGAAACTGAAGAAGTTACTCTTGTAGTTGAACAGATGGAGAAAAACCGTATAGAAAAAATACATGTATACCGAAAACCATGTCAATAAACATTTTTGTATACTTATAGCTTTTTTGTATATTTACGGCTTTCACCGTTTTTCCTAAATACAAAGAAAACAACTATAATTTAAAAGAAGTGATTTATAGGGCATTATAGATTCAATAATTGGCAAAATAAAGCGCCTTGCGAGCTATATTTGAAATTCATCAGCAGGATATTATCAGCTTATAAGCCGCAATATCCTGCTGATGGAATTTCTCATCCGGTTTTAAAGCTTACTGTCTGAAACCTTCAGGACACTACTCCCTCATAGGGCTTTTTCTTTTTATTGCCGCCGCTGAAAAACAGTACATTCCATTATAATCCTTATATATCGCCATCATTGTATAATCGTCTATGGTATTTTCATGGCTTTCACCATCATTTGCAGGAATGGAAAGCAATACATTATATTTTTTATATATAAACGACTCTATTTCATTTACCTTATGGCTATGCTCCGTAGCCTCGCCATTGCTGAATTTCTGCTTTTCACTCCAAATTCTGCTGTCTTTAACATCAGTATAATAAAATCCCTCCCTGTCAGCGTACACCATGCAAACAAGTCTGTCCCTGTAATATTCTGACATAAATGTCTTTCCATTCAGCATTACGCTTAGCTCGTCTGTCAAAAATGATGCAGCCGTATTCAAATTTACCTGGGGACTGCCATTTATATCAATATTTTCATATGCAGCCCTAAGGGCATCCTCCACCGCATTATCCATTATAACATTATATCTGTTGTTCTGATATAATATCTCATACGCTATCTGCTGCCTCAGAGCCATGCAGTCAAAAAAACATATAACAAAAACAGTAAAAATAATACAAAAATCAGTTATTTTCATCCTTTACCCATTTCCCCACTGTATTATTCAGGCGTTTCCCCTTCATTCTTAATACCTCCCCCGTAACATGCAACCATTTTTTCGCCGTCTGAAACTGAAACCTTAATATATTCATTCCTTGACATATTATAAATATCATTTTTTTCAAGCACCTCTTTTATATTCCAAAGATAATTCTCCTCACCAAAATATATTATTTCGCTTTCATCTTCATTATATATGCTTTTATAATGGGTTATCATAATATTATATCTGTTGTTTAAGCCTGTAATATTTTTTTCCAGTGAAAAATACATGCTTTTATCTATGGAGCCGGTATTTCTAGCCTGTTCTACAAAGTATGTTATCTCATTTACTATATACATCTGCTCAAGCTTTTCGTTTTCATACAGCATATTGTTTAAAGGCAGAATAAACATCATATAAACTGACAGCATTATGGCTGCAACAGTTCCGTAGGCTTCTCCCATATGCTACCACCCCTTATTTTATTTCAACAATAACAGTATCTCTCACAGCCCTGTCTAAAAGCTTATCAAAGGTTTCATTGTAAGCGGATATATAATTTAAAAACAGGGTAACTGCCAGAATAAACATTCCAATACCAAGATACTGCTTTAAAAGACTATATGTTTCCTCCATTTAACTCCTTTCTGCTACTGTGTAAACATTATACCTGTAATCACATCATTCTGGTCTCTTATAACCTTACCCTGGAAATTTGCATATGGATTTATGTATTTTTTATTTGTGCTGACACATGCTTCCTCATAGTCGCTTGCTGTCTTTTTTATTAAATCCCCTGATGAAGTGTCAAACTCATATCCGTAATAATTTGACGATTTATTTGTAACCACAAGTATTCCTACCTCATCAGTCTTCATTTTCTTTATGACGTTTACAACCTCGCTTCCTGATACCATGGCTCCGTCATATATAATTTTGTCACTTTCCACAAATTCGGAATTAAGCTTGTTTATCTGGTTTGCTCCATTTGCCGCCGTTTCCTTTGCCTCCCTGGATATAAAAAATCCCAGCGATATAACCACACATGTAATAATAGTTCCTGCTGCCAGTATAAGTCCCTTTAAAGAATTTTCCATTTTAATTTCCTCCTTATTATATTTACATTCCTGTATTTGATAGCTGTTTCATTCCCTCCAAAACAAACGGAAGAATAAGCTTGACCAGTATGACAAGACATAATGGTATAAACGCCATAGCCTTGGCAATAACTGATTTTTTTGTTATTATTTCCTCATTTTCCTGCTTATGCTTTTCCACATAATAGTTCCTGTCCTTTTCCATACCGGAAAATGCCTGCTCAATTCCAAGCATATCTGCCGCAAGAAAGCCGTCCATCAGCTTTTCCAATGGCATAAAGCCTGTATTTTCCTTTACGTTGCTAAAAACTCTCATGCCTGCATAGGAAAATCCATTTATCATACCTTCGATTTCATCCTTAAAAATGACGGCATAATCCCTTATATGCTTTAAAATCTCCTCTACTGTTATTCTATCCATATGCATAAGCATAAGTATAACAGACTGATACCTTACTATCTCCTCCTCGCTGTCCATTATCATAAGCTGACGCTGCAGCGCTATCTTAAAATATGGAAGCTTAAACACTATTACACCTGACAATACAGCTGTGATAACGCTTATACTTAATGCAGCGCCGGTGCTTAAGGCAGCAGCGCAGGCTATAGGCAATGATATCAGAGAAAAACAAATTCTTCTTATTTCAAATTCCCTTATGTTATACGGATAAGCCACAGATTTAAGCAGATTATTTATTTTTTCAGACGATTTTGGCGCAGCTCTTATCAGCCTTAAAATCATATAATTGATAATTTCCCTGTCAAGAAGCCATTCTGCCCACATTGTCCTGTATTCCCTGTTTCTGCAGGGATTTCTCAATATTGTAATAACCTTGTATATACCTGCCGTCATAAGTGATAAAAAAACAGTGGTAATGATACCCATAAGCCCCTCATAGGAATATCTGAGCTCCGGCATATTTGATGTTGCCCAAAGCTCTATAAGCTTTATTGAAAAGACCGGAAGTATGGTAACTGCCGACAAGCCTTTAAACTGCGCTTCAAGCCTGTTTCTTTTTAATATTTCCAAATAAACGCTTTCCTTAAGATACCCCAGATTATCTAAAAAAACTGAGCCTGTTTTTGTACTCTTGTCTCCATAAGCTAAGACTGTCATTCCCAATGAATAAAACGTAAGAAAAAGATTATTTGGCGCCGTATCCCTGTAATCCTCATTTTCTCCCAGGGACGCGCCTTTTAAGTGATTCAGTATAAGCTGTCCGTGTACAGCCATATCGTATGGCACCTTCTCTATTGCCTTTTCTACCGCCTCATACAGCATGCCGTTAAACTGATAATGAAAATGCACCTCGGATATAAAGCCTTCAAACATTGATAAAAGCCTTACCTCCTGCTTTCCAAGCTGCGTATTTACATGAGATAAAATCATCACATATACTATCACCGCTACAAGACATCCGTAATACAGGGAAAAATCTGCAAAAATAAGCATACCTGCCCCTATTGCAAGAGAAAGAATATATATTTTTATCAGATATACTTCTGTTCTTTTTATAATTGAATACCTGTCCGCCGGATATAAAAGCCTTATTCTATGCTCAATCCTTTTTGTTATGGCAGCAGTGAGAAAAAAACGTCGGCTTATCCTATACACAATATTTTTCATTAAACTGCTCCCTTTCATTACTGTCTAAATGCTTTGATATCATTTCACAGACCTTCCTTGAAAAGCTGCCCTTTCTTATATAACGGTTATTCTCATATACAACTATATCTGAAATATAATAGCCGTCAGCGCTGTCGTCTGCCCCTATTTCTGATATTCTTTCTATGTACCTGTGTCCGTTTATATCCTTTTCCATATGAATGTCAAATCTTATAGCCTCTACTACCTGCTCCTTTGCTATTTTCTCATCACGGAACAAGCCGCAGGACAAAAGGCTGTTTCTCATATACTTTATAAGGCTGTCCGTAGTTTTTGCATGATGTGTAAACAGGGTAAAAATCGAGCCTACCTGAGACATCTGTATAAGATATGCCGCCACCTCTATGGTCGCCACCTCTCCCAGTATGTTCACCGCTCCGTCAGTTTTCTTCTGAACGTCAAGACCTGTCTGTCCGTCTATATACTCTGTTTCCCTGAAGGTAAGTATATTTCTGTCCTTATATATATCCCTTAGATGAAGCTCAAAGGCTGATTCCTGTATTCTAAGGGTATACATAGGTGAAATATACCTTATCATTGACATAAGCAGCGTTGTCTTGCCGCTTCCCTGCGCCCCTGTCACTGCCGCTACCTGACACCCCTTTACTATCCACCTTATAACATCAATAGGCAGCTCCTTCCCTCTGTCTGTTATTAGCTCTTCCATTTCCTTATTATCTATTGTGTCAAACTTTCTTACAAAAAAAGCAAAGCTCTCTGAAAAAGGCGGTCTGACCACCACTACCCTTGAATGGTCCTTCATCTCTCCTATAATGTAGCCCTTTGCCTTTGAAAGCTGTCCCGGATTTCCATAGCGGTATATGTTCATGCATACCCTCTCAAGCTCCTCCCTTGTCCCGAATGACAGAAAGGAAAGGTGAATGTTTATACCCCTATAAAATATCCATACAGAGTCATAACCGTCTTTTTGTCCTGACACTCCTCCCGATACCCCGTCTATCTTCATATCCCTTATCTCATCTACCACTCCAAGACCTCTGTAGGCGCTGTATATTTTCTGTACGATAATATCCAGCTTTTCATTATCCTTAAGATGTACCCCTTCCTTTTCATATAATGCTTCTATGTCATTTTTATCTATATCACAGCCTGTCTCATAAATGTTTTCCTCCAAAACTCCTGACTTTTTCACAAGCTCCTCCAATGCGCCGGATTCATATTCGCCCTTATATAAATATAAGAGAATATCAAACTTTTCCTCCGGTGAAAGCCTTATGCTGCTGTCAAAGGGCATGATTCTGTTATATGAGCCTGTATCGTATTTAAGCCTGTTTACAAAGATATCCCTTATAATATCCTTTACATAGGCCTTTGCATTTACATCTCCCACACCGCAGTTTGCCAGCGCATTTTTCAGTTCGTTTCTCTTATTCCTAAGCCTTCTTATATCCTCTTCTCCAAGACCTGCTTCATAGAGATTTGCCCTAAGGGTCTCGTTTATCTTTTTTTCTACAGCCGTCACTATTGACGATATATCATACTCATTATTCAATTCCCTTTACCTCTGCCTTTCTTAATATGATATTTGTAGCTTTAAAAAGGCTGTTTATAAAATCAAAATTAGCGTCCTGCTTTTTGGAAAATATATTTTTCATTATAAAGGGAACAGCCTTTCCGTCATAGATGGCGTCATGATATCGTATATTATAAGGTATAACTCCTACCTCTCTCTTTGATATCCCATATTCCCTGCATATTTGCTTTACGCTTTTTCTGGAATATCCGTCATATTTTCCTATAAGAAAAACTGCTTTATTTAATATTCTCTCATCATCCGGAAGTAAAACATTCACAGGGTCAGGACTTATGCTTATAACTACAACATCGCACTTATCAATAATTGAGTTTGAGGAAAGACAGCTTCCGTTCGATAAATCCCACATATTAACGTCGCTTATATCATTTAACAGCTCCATAAGCATCTTATATGCATTAACTGAATCTATGCTGTCATTTTCCATATCTCCTCTCGCCGCAGGTATATAATAAAGATTTGTCTGCTTAACGTTTACCATATTTGTCTCAACAGTCTCTCTGTTTAAAAGATTAAGCTTTGACCTGTCTATAATCTCATTCATACCCTTCCTGTTATAAAAGCTGTAGTCCTCATGTATCATATAATCATTTCTTCTGCCCTCAAATATTTCCTCTATGGGTTTACTTCTCATATCAGTCTGCACCATAACGGTGTTCAGTGAATACAGCACGGATGTCATTATCCCCACTGCCAGCATATTTCCTGATGTGGCGCTTCTTCCCGCCACATTACTCCAAAATGCTATATTCAATTATCTTTCCCTCCCTTGCTCTCGATAAAGCCTTTTCAATATCCTGCTCCCTGGCCTCTGTAAGTCTTTTTGCAATTTTTATCAGCACCTTTGAAAAGCCTTCCGAAAGTCTTTTAAAGCTGCTGATTCCCTCATATGACATGGATATCTTATATTCCCTGTCTATGGCATCATCAGCAATCTCATATACATAACCCTTTTTCAAAAGTTTTATAAGATAATCATCCTTTATAATATGATTTACCACATACCTGCCCGTAACGCCGTTATCAGTAACATCCCGGAAAATAACTCCGTCCAGCTTTCTGCTGTCCCGTATAATATTCTTTATATACTCAGACATACCAAATGAATTATCTGACACTGCATATACGCTGTCGCATAAATCAAAGAAAGACTGCTGCAGCTTTTTTGAAAGCACAAAAATAAAATCTGCTTCTCTGTCTAAAGCATTAATATCGCCTTTATAAAAATAAATATCCTTATAGGAATAATCGCAGGAATCCTGCTGAAAGAAAAATCTTGCCTTGCATGAAGTGTCAGCCACAATGACATCATACTGAAGATTTCTAAGCATCATACTTAAATAAACCGAAAAATCAAGCGTATCATAGCCTAGTATACCAATGTATCTTGCCTTTTTAATCTATGCCACCTCCTGTATGAAAACCATAAGGAACTGTCTGATTCAAGATAATTATATTATACACTATGTTATTACTTTTGTAAAGTATTTAATATTTATTTAATATTTTGGTATTTTATCAGCAAACTAACTTATAACATTTTATTGTTTTTATTCCTCAACTGTGCTATCATAAATACGTCGCAATTCAGACAATATTTTTACAAAAACGGAGGTGCCAAATGAAACATATAATCAGTCCTTTAGACCTTTCAGTGGACGAGCTTTCAAATTTGCTGGATTTAGCAGCCGATATTGAGAAAAACCCTGATAAATATAAAGAGGCATGTAAGGGCAAAAAAATTGCCACATTATTTTACGAACCTAGCACCCGTACAAGATTAAGCTTTGAAGCAGCTATGTTAAATCTTGGAGGAAGTGTACTAGGTTTTTCTTCTGCTGCATCCAGCTCAGCATCAAAAGGTGAAAGCGTTGCCGATACCATTCGGGTAGTTTCATGCTATGCAGACATATGCGCTATGCGTCATCCTAAGGAAGGCGCTCCATTAGTCGCAAGCGAACATTCAGGCATCCCTATTATAAATGCCGGAGACGGCGGTCATCAGCATCCTACACAGACGCTTACAGACCTTATGACTATCCGCTCCTTAAAGGGCAGGCTTGAAAATCTTACCATCGGCTTATGCGGCGACCTTAAATTCGGACGAACTGTTCATTCTCTTATAAACGCCCTGTCCCGCTATTCCAATATTAAATTTGTTCTTATATCACCAAATGAGCTGCGTCTGCCAAGCTATATATGTGAGGAGGTTCTTGACGAGAAGCACATTGAATATGAGGAGGTTTCTAAGCTGGAGGATGCTATTCCGAAGCTTGATATCCTTTATATGACAAGAGTCCAGAAGGAGCGTTTCTTTAACGAGGAGGATTATATAAGACTTAAGGACAGCTATATTCTGGATTCCGAAAAGCTTGCAAACGCAAAGGAGGATATGTACATTCTTCATCCTCTTCCTCGTGTAAACGAAATATCAGTAGAGATAGACAATGATTCTCGCGCAGCTTATTTCAAGCAGGTACAATACGGCGTATATGTAAGAATGGCTCTCATTCTCACATTGTTAGATATTCATGTAGATTAACGGGAGGTAGTATATGTTAAATGTTGGAAGCTTAAAGGAAGGCTTTGTATTAGACCATATTCAGGCAGGAAAGGCAATGCAGATATACAGCTACCTTGGGCTGGACAAGCTTGATTGTCAGGTAGCTATTATAAAAAACGCTAAGAGCAATAAGATGGAAAGAAAGGACATTATAAAAATAGAATGTCCCATAGATGTTATTAATCTTGATATTCTGGGATTTATAGACCACAATATAACAGTAAATATAATTCACAACAGTGAAATCGTTGACAAGAAAAAGCTTACGCTGCCAAAGGTAGTTTATAACGTGTTAAAATGCAAGAATCCACGGTGCATCACGTCTATCGAGCAGGAGCTTAAGCAGGTATTTATACTTACAGATGAGGAAAAACAGATATACAGATGTAAATACTGTGAAGAAAAGAACGTACTCTAAAAAGGGCTGCCCTTCTAAAAATACAGGTAAAATATAAAATAATCCTTCCGGTTAAGCATATATTTACCATGTTTTTTAAGAAGGGCAGCTTTTATAATTAATACAACCGCATAAAAAAAGGGTATAAAAAATATTTAACTTCTGTTCTTTCTATCAGGAAGCTGCGCCAGCACTATTGCCGCAAACAAAACCACACAGCCTGCAATTTCCCTTTCCGACATACTCTGACCTAATATGAGCCAGCCTGCCAATAAGGAAAATACAGCTTCCAGTGAAAATACCATAGAAGCCACAGTTGGATTTATATTTTTTTGTCCTATAACCTGAAGCGTATATCCTATTCCACATGACATTATTCCTGCATATAATAAAGGAACGCTGCAGCCGGCTATATCCTTAAGACTTACATCCTCAAATATAAGCATTGGTATACCTGATAAAATGCCGCATGTAAAAAACTGTATACAGCTAAGCTTTACCCCGTCCACCAGGGGCGAAAAATAATCCACACAAAGTATATGTCCCGAAAAAACCACAGCGCAGCCAAGCACCAGCAAATCTCCCTTTCCTATATAAAAATCTTCATTTATACACAAAAGATAAAGTCCTGCTACTGCAAACGCCACTCCCAGCCATACAAATTTTCCAGCTTTCCTTTTTAAAAAAAGCCCTGCCACAGGCACTATAACTATATACATGGCTGTGATAAAGCCTGCTTTTCCCACTGTCGTATACTTTATTCCAAACTGCTGCAGATTTGAAGCCACACACAAAAAAGCTCCGCAGCACAAGCCTCCTGTAAGCAGCTTTTTTCTGTCACTCCTTATTTCATTTTTGCCTTTTGTACCTTTTTTATTTTTATCCCACAGGAAAATAACAGGAATTAAAACCGCTCCGCCAAGAATACACCTTAAGCAGTTAAATGTAAAGCCTCCCACATAATCCATTCCCTTGCTTTGAGCAACAAATGCAAAACCCCATATTATTGTTGCCATAAATAATAAAGCCAGACTTTTTATTTTCTCTGTCATTTTTCGGTCCGTTCCAATATAGCCTCTATTTCAAGGGGCTGATTATAAATATGAATATCTGCAATAGCGCCCTCAAAGCTCATTGTAAACACGTCTCCGCCAAATATCATTTGCGTAATCTCCCCTATATCAAAGCAGTCATCCTTTATTCCATTTGATTTTCCGTCTACATAATGAGCAATCATTCTGATATCCTTCTGGTATATAAGCACTATATGATGCCATTTTCCCTTGTCCATAAACCTTTCCCAGATTGTATCTCTCCACTCTGTTTCCCTAAGGGTATCCTTAAGACGATACATGCTTTTTCCGTCTGCGGTCAAAGGAATTTCTGACATAAAGCCATGCTTCGTACCTGCATAAAAGGAGCTTACCCACGGTCTTGGGTTTTCGTCCTTAATCCAATAGGATATGGTATAGCCGTCCATCTGCTCAGGAAGCTCTGGCACAATCAATACATTTTCTTTTATATTACCGCCCTTAAGGGTTACTCCAAGGCTTCCCTCCCATGGTCCTTCTTCAAAAGCAAGCTCCTGACCATTATATTTAAGCTCCGGCTTTCCTGACGCTTCCTCTAGGTTTCCGTTTAATGAATAATGTAATTCCTCCAAAGGTATTCTCTTATTCGTCAGCTTTTCTCCCTGTCTGCTTCCCTGCTGCCATTGAGAGGAATTTTTTTGCTTTTCCTTTACCTTATCATACATTCTCTTTACTGCTTCAAAGGAAAGGGCCTGGTCAAAAATTCTTAAATCTGATACGCAGCCCTCAAAGCCCTTGGCATAAATGTCTCCGCCTATTAAAATATTTTTAGGACTTATCAGATTAATAACATCATTAATAAGACCTGTTCTCTCACCGTTAATATACACGGTTGACACATGATTGGCGCTGTTATAGCAGGCTGTAACCATAATCCATTCCTGCGATTTTATTGTCTGGTTTCCCGTATCATACCACCCGTCATGGTCTGACGCATCCTTAATTCTGAAATTAAGCTTCATATCCCAGCCTCTTGGCATAATACTGCAAAAGCCATTCTCATAGCCCACATAATATGCGCTTGTCCATAATCTGGCATACTCCTCCTTAATCCACATATTAATGGAAAAGCTGTCATTTTTTAACAGCTCTACCGGCAGCTCTACGCTGTTATGCATAGGCTCCCCGCCTCCAAAATGAAGCCCTGACATTCCATTTGCAGGACCGTCGCAAAACGTTATATTGTCGCCAAGCACAATACCCTCATATTTGCCTGTATCATCCTTTAAATGTCCGTCAAAGCTAAAATGAACCTCATTTATTTCTGTCTCCAGATGGGCTTCTAAATATTCATAATATTCATTTTCAGGGAGTGGCTTTGCATATAAAAAGCCCTGAAACATATCACAGCCTAAGAGGCTTAAAAACCTGCTTTGCTCGTCTGTCTCCACTCCTTCACACACAACATCCATATGCAGCTTTTTTGCCATCTCAAGCACACAGGACAAAACAGTTTTTTCATTTTCATTTAAATGGTCGCTTTTTAAAAACACCCTGTCCACCTTAAGAGTGTCGATAGGCAAATCCGTCAGCAGATTCAGCGAAGAATATCCGGAGCCGAAATCATCCATTGATATTCTGCCTCCCTTTTCCCTAAACTCCTTTACTACGGCAAAGATTGTATCTATATTCTGCACATACATGCTTTCTGTCAGTTCAAATTCAGTATACTTAGGAAGCACATGATATTTTTTAAACAGATTTCTTATGTAATTATAAATCCTTCCATCCTCCAAATGCGCTCTTGACACATTCATGGAAACAGGAACAATAGGCTTTCTCTCTCTTACCCTCTCATGGAGCTTCTTAAATACCTGCTCATATACAAAAAAATCCAGTTCAACTATACTTCCGTTCTCCTCAAGAGCAGGAATAAACATATCAGGATAAATAAATGAGCCGTCGGGCTTCTGCCAGCGTACCAGCGCCTCTGCACCTACCACCCTTGTAGAGCCTGCCTCAATCTTTGGCTGGTAAAATACCTTTATCTCTCCGTTACTCAGCGCTTTTCTCAGGGAATGACTAATACTGCTTTTTTTATATCTATGCTGTAATAAATTTATTACATCCATATTCTTACATACCTCCATCATTAGTTACGGTTTCTCTCTAAGGCAATTATACCATTTTTCTGCCGATATTCCAACGTATTTCTTAATTTATATTCTTAATTTACGCCGCTTTTTCTTTATGGCAGACTTAACGATAAAATACGCTTCCCCCTATAAATTCTCTTATTAATGAATTTGCCGGAATCAGTTCAGTGTCTACCGTAAGAAAATAATCAAGAAACTTAAGCAGCCTTTTTGCCTCCTGATACTGAGGACTGTCAACAGGCACATTAAATAATAAAGGCTCTGCAAACTGCTTCAGCACGCCTAACTCATATATAAGCGCAGAGTTAAACATTGCGTCTGCCTCCTCCTGATATGGGAAAATACAATTTTCCTCTCCCTTTCTCACTGACGCCCATCTGGCAATGGTTTCCTCCGCAGTAGTTGAACGGTCCCTTGCATCCCGCACCATTCTTCTTATAAGCCTGCCGTCTGTGGTAGCTATTCTGTTGTGCTCATCTACATTTAGCTGCGTCAGGGCGCTTATATAAATTTTAAACTTGCTTTCCTTTGGCAGTGAGTATGACAATCTGTCATTAAGGCAATGTATACCCTCTATTATAAGAATGTCCTCCACTCCAAGCCTTAGTGTTTTACCTGTATACTCTCTCTTTCCCGTATGAAAATTAAAGGTTGGAATCTCTACCTCTTTTCCCTCCATGAGATTTGTCATATCCTCATTAAAAAGCTTTACATCAAGAGCCTCTAATATTTCATAATTATAATCTCCGTTTTCGTCTCTCGGCGTATCGCACCTGTTGAGAAAATAATCATCCACGCTTATGGTATGAGGCTTCATGCCGTGGGCTGTAAGCTGTATGGACAGCCTCTTTGCAAAGGTGGTTTTTCCTGAGGAGGAAGGGCCTGCTATCATAATAAATTTTGTGTCTTTTCTATTTAAAATATCCGACGCAAGACGCGCTATCTTCATTTCCTGAAGCGCCTCCTGCACCAGTATTATATCCTTTATCTTTCCCTCCGATATCTGCTCGTTTAACGCGCCTACCGTCTCTATATCCATCATTCTTCCCCATGCGCTTGCCTCCTTCAGCACGTTAAACACCTTATGCTGGGGCTTAAATTCCGGAACAACGGAAGGATTTTCCTTAACAGGAAGCTGGAGCACAAAGCCTTCATCATAGCAGTATAAGTCAAAATACTTAAGATATCCTGTGCTTGGCACCATATAGCCATAAAAATAATCCTCAAAGCGGTTTATTCTGTATACATTTACATTTGAGCCTCTCCTGAATTTAAAGAGTTTTTCCTTATCATACATTTTATGTCTTCTAAAACGCTCCACTGCATCCCTTGTGCTTAAGGTTTCCTTTACAATAGGAACATTCTGCTCCACAAGCCTTTCCATATGCTCCTTTACCCTTCTTAAAAGCTCCTCGCTTATTCTTACCTTTCCGTACAGCTCGCAGTAATAGCCCTTGCTAAGGGAATAATCCACAAGAAGCTTTTCTATGTTTTCCTCCCCGCAAACAATATAAAATGACTTTATCATAAGCAGAACAACGCTTCTACGGTATGTCTCTATTCCGCATACAGTATCGGTTCCGATAAATTTTATGTCGCAGTCCTCGTTTAATACCTTTGTAAGCTCTGACAGCTTACCGTCAACCATTGCCAATACTATGTCGCAGCTATAGTCTTTTTGTCTGTCCTTTGCTACAGCCTCCAGTACTGTTCCCTTTTCGCACTCCCTTTCAACCCCGTCTACCGTTATATGTATTAAGTCCATTATGTATCTCCTCCAATCCGTTAATATACTTAAGCCGCTCTCTTATCTCCTGTTTTTTTTCGTCTGCTCCTTCACTTCTTGAAAGATTTTCAAAAATAACAGACAGCTTGTCCTTTTCATTTTTTATAAAGCCCATAAACACACTGCTTCTCTCCATAAGCAGCAGCCTTCCATATATATAATTATACTTATCCCTGTCATACAGGCTCTTTACTCTTTTATCCTCCGTGTGTACAGCCTTCATTACAGTATAATATTTACCCATATCATACACCATTTCTTCTCTCACTATGTCATATCCGTTTTCAATAAGATAATGACGAACAAGATATATATCCGTATGGGGTGAAAGAATAAGCTCCTTCACCGTATTAAGGGCTGTTTTCCCCGCTTCAAGCAAACTTACAATAAGCGGGCCTCCCATGCCTGCAATAACCACGCTGTCCGCCTCATTCTCCCTAAGCTCCTTAAGTCCGTCTGAAAGTCTTGTCTCTATTCTGTCCTCATACCCGTATTGCTTAATATTCTCCTGCGCTCTTTCAAGGGGCCCCTTTCCTATATCCATTGCTATGGCCCTCGGTATCCTGTCTGCCTTAATCAGCCAGATTGGTATATATCCATGGTCTGTCCCTATATCTGCCACAACATAGCCCTCCGTTACAAACCCGGCTATAAGCTTTAATCTTGCAGACATCTCCATATGCTATTCCTCCAAATAATCTTTAAGCTTCTTGCTCCTGCTTGGATGCCTTAGCTTTCTAAGGGCCTTAGCCTCTATCTGCCTTATCCTTTCTCTTGTGACCTCAAATACCCTGCCTACCTCCTCAAGAGTTCTTGCCCTGCCGTCTGCAAGGCCAAACCTTAAGATAAGCACCTGCTTTTCCCTTTCCGTAAGGGAATTCATAACCTCTCCAAGCTGTTCCCTGAGAAGCATATATGATGCGGCGTCTACCGGCGTCGCCGTCTTATCATCCTTTAGGAAATCTCCCAGATGACTATCCTCCTCCTCGCCTATAGGCGTTTCTAAGGATACAGGCTCCTGAGCCATCTTCATTATTTCTCTCACCTTTTCCACAGGCATTTTAAGCCTTTCTGCTATCTCCTCAGGCTGCGGCTCCCTGCCAAGCTCCTGCAAAAGCTGTCTTGACGTTCTTATAAGCCTGTTAATTGTCTCAACCATATGAACAGGGATTCTTATTGTCCTTGCCTGGTCTGCAATGGAGCGTGTTATAGACTGCCTTATCCACCATGTGGCATAGGTGCTGAACTTATAGCCCTTGCGGTAATCAAATTTTTCCGCCGCCTTTATAAGTCCCATATTTCCCTCCTGAATAAGGTCCAAAAACTGCATTCCACGGCCCGCATATCTCTTGGCTATGCTTACCACCAGCCTGAGATTTGCCTCCACAAGCTTGTCCTTCGCCTCCTCGTCTCCTTCAGCTATTCTTTTTGCCAGTTCAATCTCGTCCTCCGTTGACAAAAGGGGCACCTTTCCTATTTCCTTTAAATACATCCGCACCGGGTCGTCCACTCCTACTCCTTCGGGAACGGACAAATCAATGCTTTCAAGGTCAATTACCTCCTCCTCTATTTTTTCCATTTCCTGCATTGCCTTTTCTTCATCAATATCATCAAGGAGAATCTGCTCTTCTTTTATGTTGTCTATATCCTCTATTTCTTTTTCAGGTATGGTAAGAACGTCTATATTATTTTTTGACAGCTCGTCCATGATAATTTCGTATGCGGCATCATCCAAACTCTCGCTGAAATAATCCTTTATATGCTCATACTCTATCTCATTGCTGTTCTTCAAGGCATCCTTTAAAAGCCTTTCCAGCCCTTCCTCCAAAAACTTCTTGTTATCTTCCATTACTGTATCCTCCAATTCATATTCACATTAATATAAATGTATAAAAAGAGTTTTTAATGCGCTATGCTCCATCATTAATCTTTGCATTTCCCTTCCGTCTGTCGCAGCCTTTATTGCCTTTGTCAGACTGTAATCCTTAACCTTTCTGACCGTGTCCGTTACTGCCTTTTCCTTCTCCGCTCCCTTAAGGCTTTCCGCAAGCTGTGTATTAAAAAGAGAGGCTACTACCTTATGCTCCTCCTCATCCGTAAATAAATTAACCACCTTTGCCGGCGTGGGCTTTTCTCCGTTTTCAAGCTGTTCAATTATCATCCCGGCTGCCTTATGGTAAATCTCATCCTCAAAATCATCTGCCCCTACGATACCTTTTATCTTTTCATAAAGCTCCGGATCCTCTATAAGCCATGTAAGAAGAAGCCGCTGGGAGGTTTTTATTCCGTCGTTTATTTTTTCCTCCGGGGTTTTTTTCTCTCGCTTTTTATTGTCATAATCAGCCTGCCTTTTCAAAGAGTCCTCACCCTTATATGTCAGCGCCTGCTGCCTTACGGACTGCTCTAACGCCTCCTTCGGTATAAAAAACTCCCTGCTTACCGTGTCTATATATACATTTCTCTCCAGCTCGTCGCTAAATGATAAAAGCTTTCTTGCCACGTCTATATAAAATGATGCTTTTGCATCCGGACTGTCCATATCTGTATTTTCCTTCATTCTGTCTATTTCATAAAGAAAACTGTTTCTCGCCTTTTCTATTCTTTCCTCGTAGGCTTCTGCTCCCTTATTTTTTATAAATTCGTCAGGGTCCTTATATGGCTTCATATTTATCACCTTAAGGGTACAGCCTGCCTCCTTAAATATAGGTATTGCCCTGAGAGCCGCCTTTACTCCCGCACCGTCGCTGTCATACGTTAAATATACGTTATTTGAATATCTCTTTATAAGAGACGCCTGCCTTGACGTAAGGGCAGTTCCAAGGGATGCGACCGCATTGTCAAAGCCTGCCTGATGAAGGGATATAACATCCATATAACCCTCGCATATAAGAATACTTCCCTTTTTTGACATTCTGGCTATATTCATGCCATAAAGGTTTTTTCCCTTGTCAAATACTAAGGTCTCGGGAGAATTTAAATATTTCGGCTCTCCCTCCCCCATCACTCTTCCGCCAAAGCCTATAACACGGCTGTTTACATCCATTATTGGAAACATGACACGATTGCTGAACTTATCAAAAACTCCACGCTCACTAAATGTAAAAAGCCCTGTCTCCTTTAGAATATTGTCGTCATATCCCCTGCCTCTCATATAACGGTACAAATCATCCTTATAATTTGAAGAATATCCAAGACCAAATGCTTTTATGGTATCGTCACTTAAGCCTCTGGCTTTTAAATATTCATAGCCGCGCTGCCCCTTACCGCTCTTTAAAAGCTTGTAAAAATACAGGGCCGCCTCCTTATTTATATCAAGAATAACAGACTTTATTCCTGCCTTTCTTTTCTCCTCCGGTGTTGCCTCCACCTCAGGAAGCCTTATGCCGGCCCTGTCTGCCAGATATTTAACTGCCTCCTGAAACGTATAGTTTTCGTATTTCATAATAAAGGAAATGGTATTTCCACCCTCGCCGCAGCCAAAGCAATAGTACATCTGCTTTCCCGGCGATACGGAAAATGAAGGCGACTTTTCATTGTGAAAAGGACAAAGCCCGAAATAGGAGCTTCCCTTTTTCGTCAGCTTTACATATGACGATATAACGTCAACCACATCATTTGCCGCTCTTACTTCCTCAATCAAATCATCTGAATAATACATCTATTGTCTTTCCTTCCAAAATGTAGGTACAAAAAGCTCTTCAAATTTCATAACCGAATACTGGTCGCTCATTCCTGCAATGTAATCGCACACAACTCTCTCCGGCTCCTCGTTAAGTTCATTTATGTGATACTTATATTCTTCAGGCAGTAAATCCTGATTTGACATATAATATCTGTACAAATCCTTAATCATGCTTTCTGCCTTTTTTTCCTGTCCCTTTGCTAACTGATTGGTGTATACGGATTTAAACATAAATGTCCTCAGCTCCTGCATTGCGTTTCCTACCCTGTCTGACATTATAATGTCCTCCCTGTCCTGACTGTTCCTTACAATATCATGAATCAGGGTATCAAGTCTTGTCTTTGTATTTTCACCAAGTATACTCCTGTATTCCTGCGGTATATCATTCTCACTCAGTATACCTGCCCGTATGGCATCGTCTATATCATGGTTTATGTATGCAATCTTGTCTGAAAGCCTTACTACTTTTCCCTCAAGTGTTGAAGGATGACCGCTTGTCCTGTGATTTAAAATGCCGTCCCTGACTTCCCTTGTAAGATTAAGCCCCCTGCCGTCCTTCTCCAGCTTCTCCACTATACGCACGCTCTGTTCATAATGGGTAAAGCCAAAGCTGCATATGTCATTTAAGGCTCTCTCCCCTGCATGTCCAAAGGGAGTATGACCAAGGTCATGACCTAAAGCAATGGCCTCCGTTAAATCTTCATTAAGCCTTAGGGCCCTTGATATGCTTCTGGCAATCTGGGATACCTCAAGAGTATGTGTAAGCCTTGTCCTGTAGTGGTCCCCCTCCGGCGCAAGAAACACCTGAGTCTTATGCTTAAGCCTTCTAAAGGATTTGCAGTGGATAATACGGTCTCTGTCACGCTGATATTCCGTCCTCATATCGCACAGGCTCTCCTCCCTGTCCCTGCCCATGGTTTCCCTGCTGTGGGATGCATATGGACTTAAAATCCTGTATTCATTTTCCTCAAGCTGTTCTCTTATACTCATCCGGTACCTCTTAAAAAGCATTCCGCTTTAATATATGCAAAAGTAATGAAAAATATTACTTAAAATTACTTAAATTAATATCTTCCTGTAATTATATTATTTTATTTTTATGCTACGCTGTTTAGCGCCACCATAATCATGTCGGTAAACGACCTTTGGCGCTCCTTGGCTGTAGTGACCTCCCCTGAAACAAAGGAATCCGATATGGTCAGCAGACATGATGCGTTCTTATTGCACACAGAAGCATTATGAAACAATGCAAAGCTTTCCATCTCTACCGCCAGACATCCCTTATTCTCATGTATTTTCTTAAAATAATCCCTGTCCCCCGCTCTGTAAAATACGTCAGAGGAATGAACGCAGCCCTCAATAAGAGGAATATTAAGACCCTTCGCGCTTTCTCTGAGGCTCTCGTTAAGCTTTTCTGACGGATATGTCCTGTCCTTATCATAGCCGTTCTGTGTTTTTGCAAATGAAGACTCTGAATAGCTCTCAGTAACAAGAACTACGTCATATATTTTTGCTGTCTCACAGTAAGAGCCTGCGGAGCCTATACGGATAATATTATCCACGCCATACTCTGTAAAAAGCTCATAGGAATATATACCGATGGAGGGCATCCCCATGCCGGAGCCCATTACCGATACCTGCTTCCCGTTATATAATCCCGTATATCCCAGCATATTTCTGACTTCATTAAAACACTTTACCTCTGTTAGAAATGTTTCCGCTATAAATTTTGCCCTAAGAGGGTCTCCCGGCATAATAACCGTACCTGCTATCATTCCTTTTTCTGCGTTATTGTGTGGCGTTGACATTTTATGTACCTCCTGTACAAATAATTTATACAATTATAACATAAACTGTCGACAAAATCCAGTATTTATGATATAATGCCATTAATTATTTGTATTTGTACAAGATAATTTTAAATTTTTTAAAAATTCTTTGGAGGAAACCTTTATGTACGAAAATCTTTCTTTTCCGCAGGAGCCAAAGCATCCTGCCGGAAGACCTGTTCTTGAGCCGGGAAAGCATCCTGACTTGACACCTGATTCACTTTGGTTTACCCATGACCCAGCCATTTACCATGACCCTGTGTCAGGCAATTATTATGTATATGGCACAGGCGCCGACGCTCTGCGTTCAAAGGACCTTATAAGCTGGGAGCGTATGGGAAAGGTGATAGAGGGTGTTCCTGATGAGGCTTTTGCACATGTAGGCACACAAAATATATGGGCTCCCGACATAGTAAAGGTAGGTAACGAATACCGTCTTTACTGTTCAAACTCTTCCTTTGGAGTACAGCAGTCCTGCATCTTTCTTGCTGTTGCCGATAACGCAGAAGGACCGTTTGTTCCAAGAGGCATAGTTGTAAAAACAGATAATACATGCATTGTCAACGCAATAGATGCCAATATAATAGAAGATAACGAAACAGGACAGCAGTATATGGTATACGGCTCGTTCTGGGACGGCATCAGAATCCTTAAGCTTAATAAGGAGACAGGCCTTGCGGGCGAGGAGGGCTTAGGCGAATGTATCGCGCACCGTCCTTTATGGTGCGACGGCGCTATAGAAGGTCCTTATATTATTTATAATCCTGATACAGAATATTATTATCTGTTTGTATCTTACGGCTCATTAAACAGTGACTACAATATAAGGGTAGGCAGAAGCAAATCCGTTACGGGACCATACCTTGACCATAATAACAGGGCTATGACGGATTTAGATGATTTTGACAATACCGTTGGATATATGATTGCCTGCGGATACGGCTTTCACGAGGGACAGCAGTATATGGGACCGGGACATAATTCTGTCTTAAGGGATTTTGACAATGAATGGTATCTTGTACATCATATAAGACCTAAGGAATTTAAGCGGGGAGATATTTCCACAATGCATGTCCGCAAAATTCTCTGGTCGGAGGATGGATGGCCTTTAGCTTCACCTGAGGTTTATTCCGGCGAAAAGCTTCAGCCTCTTAAGGAGGAGGACATTGTTGGAAAGTATGAACGTATAAGACTTACCCCTACTGTTCCACAGGGAGTACAGACATCCATTACCATGGAGCTTAGGCCTGATTTTACTGCTTCAATGGGTATTTCCATTCACGCCCAGTGGAAGATGGTTGATGAATATACTATTGCTCTTACATATGCAAATACCACAGAGACATACAAGGTTATTCCTTGCTGGGATTATGAGCTCTGGAAACCAACCCTTGCCATTACCGGAAAGGATGATAAGGGTATATGCTTGTGGGGGAAGAAGTACGAATAAAAAAGTCTCAAGAGCTAAAGCTCTTTATAAAGCCGAGACTTGCAAATTTGTTTTTTGAATTTTATTCAGCAGAGCCGGATTTTTGGCAGTTCTCCACTATGTTGTCGTTTTTGGGATTTTCTGTTAATTAAAAAGAGGCTGCTGCAAAACAAAGATTTTATACAGTATATAGCAGGTTTAATGGTATACCCATTACTATATTTTGCATATTCTCTAAGTTTGCAGCAACCTCTTTTTAGGGTTTTTATAAATTTATCTTTTTAACCTTTATGGGTCTGTTATAAAAGCAGAGGGTTTATGTATGTATACTATGGAACGACAAGCATAACACTTAAGGTAAAGACTGCGCCTTGTGCCTTCATGCTCATGATTCCATTGTATTTTTCAGCCGCCGCCTGTATATTTTTAAGGCCTGTTCCCTTGTGAATTACTCCCTTTCTGCAAAAACTGTTCTCAATCTCAATCAAAATAATATTTCCCTGCATTCTTCCTGTTACGTTAATGTATTTCTTCATATCACTTGTCTGTCTTTTACAGGCAGAAATTGCGTTATCCAGCGCATTTGACAGAATAATACAAAAATCAATATCCTTTATGGAACATGGATACGGCAGAATAAGGGAACAGCTAACAGCAATATTGCTTTCTTCTGCCATTCCCAATTTATTCCCAAGCAGCATATCAATAACAGGATTATTTGTATTAAAAGGAAATGACATGGCCTCCGTGATATCTTCCATATCTTCTACATAATCTATTGCCTGTTCCCACTTATTGCTAATCAAAAGCTCTCTTAAAATCAGCACATGATTTTTTATGTCATGACGGAAAGCTTTTGTGTCTTTATAGCGTGTTTTCGCTTCCTCTGCATACTGATAAAGATAATGCTCCTTCTGCTTAAGACATGACATTTCCCTGCTTAGACGAAAATTCTCCGTTAGCTTCCAATATGCAAACATAACACAAAAAATACTTGCAATTCCCAGAAGCTGTATTACGGCCATTTGATAATGTTCACCTTTTATATTTCCAAGCTTATCAGTTATGATTGTATTTCCATACACTGTGGAATTAATGTATTTTCCTGTCAAAAACATCATAAATACCGGAATAAAAATCATAAACGTATATTTACCTTTTGCTTCATCATTATTTGGGCAATTATCTGCAGATAAAAAATACTTATTAACAATATGATAGCAAAACATGGAAAACAGAAGGGAGCTATTTCCCAAAATCATAAAAGTAATTCCCGCAATTTCCGGGTTAAAGGAAAACATAACAGGATAAAAAACAGATAATACAGAATTAAAAACCCCATAGCAAAGCTGCATAATAACAACAGTCACCATTGAGTATAAAACCGAAAGACAAATATCTCCCTTTAATATAATGATGCCGTCTGCCGCAAGGAGTAAAATATAAAGTAAAAGCCCATTAAAGCTCTCTGATGGCAGACCTGTAAAAACAAGCCCAATGGAAATAAACAAAATATAATGAATTAGCTTTGTCTGCTTTTTAAGAAATTTTGCAAAAAAATGAAAGCTTATAAGCATTTGAATACTTCCCATAACGTACAAATTAAAAACATCAATATAAACATCCACTTTATACTACACTCTCCTTTGTAATCCCCATTCTTCCATATTGCTTTTAACGTATTTAAGAGCAAAAGCTAAAATAAAGCCTTGCCCTTAAATAATGTTTAAGCTTTTATTTTTTGTATTACTGTATATCAAAAAGATATTTTATAAATGAAACCACATTTTCCAAATGCTTGCAATTTTGTGGTATCTGTAAAACCACATAGTCCTCCACATCACCATAAGTCTCAACAAAGCGTTTTGCATCATTTACAACAATACCTGCCGTGGTTTCGGAGCTATAGGTTTCCCCATTTTCGTCGACACAGAGATAGCCTATAAGATATTCCTCAAGCTCCTTAAGCAAATCCTCCGGAAGAGTTTTCTCTATGTCGCCGATGTATTCCTCCTTTATCTCTATGCCTCTATACACAAAGATACCGTCAATTTCACCACTCTCTATGGCTCCTCCTATACTTTTTGCGCCTGTCCTCTCTGCCGTAATATCGTCCACATAATCAGCCTGAGTTTTTATAAGAAGGCCTGATTTATCAATATTATTTTTTTTGCTAAAGCCCTCATATATTTCTTCCTTCATATTTGTCTCGACAACAAGCGCCGTAGTGTCCACCAGAGTAAGCTCCACCTCTCCTGTTCTGTTTGTGCATGCTATTACTATAATCACTAAAACCACAAGCACAAACATACCTGCAAGGGTATGGTACTTATAATAATACCAGTAATTCTCCCACTTGCTTTTAAATTCCTTCTTCTCCATATATACTCTTTCCTTATTTGCTTTCCTCAGTAACCTCTATTTTTCTTATTTCCTTAGCTCTTATTTCCCTGCATATATCGTCAATAAATACAGCTAAATCCTTCTGGCCTTCATCTCCTAAGAAACGGCTTCTGACTGATACCTTTCCTTCTTCCTCCTCCTTCTGGCCTACAACAAGCATATACGGAACTCTCTTAAGCCTTGCGTCTCTTATCTTAAAGCCTATTTTCTCCGCCCTGTTGTCTACAGACGCTCTTATATCATTGTTCTTAAGCTCCTCCTCTACCTGCTTTGCATAGTCGGCATATTTTTCCGAAATAGGAAGTACCCTTACCTGCTCAGGACACAGCCACGTAGGGAAAAGTCCGGCATATTTCTCAATAAGCCACGCTATAGTTCTTTCATAACAGCCCATAGACGTCCTGTGGATAATATACGGCCTTACCTTCTCTCCTCTCTCGTCAATATAGTACATATCAAACTGCTCTGCAAGAAGGGCATCCCACTGAATTGTAATCATTGTATCTTCCTTGCCGTATACATTTTTTGCATTTATATCTACCTTAGGTCCATAGAAGGCTGCTTCTCCTACATCCTCCACAAACGGAATGTTTAACTCTGTCAATATTTCCCTTATATGCTGCTCTGTCTCCTCCCAAACCTCAGGAGCTCCAATATACTTCTTTGTATCAGCAGGGTCCCACTTTGAAAGGTGATACGTCACATCCTCCTCCACTCCAAGGGTCTTAAGACAATATTGAGCAAGAGCAATACAGTCCTTAAATTCCTTTACCATCTGGTCAGGTCTTACGATAAGATGTCCCTCTGATATAGTAAACTGACGTACTCTTGTAAGACCGTGCATCTCTCCTGAATCCTCATTTCTAAATAGCGTAGATGTTTCACCGTAGCGGCACGGAAGGTCTCTGTAGCTTTTCTGGCTTGCCTTGTATACATAATACTGGAAAGGACATGTCATTGGCCTGAGGGCAAATACTTCGTCATCCTTTTCCTCATCCCCTAGTACAAACATACCCTCCTTATAGTGCTCCCAGTGTCCTGACATCTTGTAAAGGTCGCTCTTTGCCATAAGAGGCGTCTGGGTTCTAACATAGCCTCTCTTTGTCTCCTCGTCCTCTATCCATCTCTTAAGAGTATTCATTATAATAACGCCGTTTGGCATAATAAGAGGAAGTCCCTGTCCTATAACATCAACGGTAGTAAATATCTCCATCTCACGTCCAAGCTTATTGTGGTCTCTTTTCTTTATATCCTCAAGATGCTCAAGATAAGCGTCTAAGTCTGCCTTCTTTGTATAGGCGGTACCATATATTCTGGCAAGCATCTTATTTTCGGAATTGCCTCTCCAGTATGCGCCTGACGAAGAGATAAGCTTAAATGACTTTATAATACCTGTTCTCATAATGTGGGGACCTGCGCAAAGGTCGGTAAATTCACCTTGCCTGTAGAAGGAAATAACTGCATCCTCCGGCAAATCCTTTATAAGCTCAACCTTATAAGGCTCGTTTTTGTCCTCCATAAACTTAATCGCTTCCTCTCTTGGAAGCTCAAATCTCTCTATTTCCGCATTTTCCTTTATTACCTTTTTCATTTCCGCCTCGATTTTATCTAAATCCTCCCTTGAAAAAGGCTCATGCTCAAAATCATAATAAAAGCCTGTATCTATAGACGGACCTATGGCAAGCTTTGCCTCAGGAAATACTCTTTTTACCGCCTCTGCAAGCACATGGGAGCATGTATGTCTGTATGCTGCCTTTCCCTTTTCATCGTCAAAGGTTAATATGCTTAAATTTACATCATCATTAATAATTGTCCTAAGGTCCTCTACTTTTCCATTTACCTCTCCGGCGCATGCTGCTCTGGCAAGTCCCTCGCTTATATCCTTTGCTATGTCAATAATTGACATGGCATTATCATATTCCTTTACTGAGCCGTCTTTTAATGTAATTTTCATTTTTTTAATTCCTTTCTGTTATTTTATTGTGAGTGGATAAATTTCTGCCCATAAAAAAATCCTTATGGTACATTTGTACCATAAGGACGAATAATCGCGGTTCCACCTTAACTTGCAGATACAGCAATGCCCTGATGCATATGCCTGTCTGCCGCTCATTTGATTATAACGTAATCACCGGACCGGATTGGGGCCACTCGGAGGTAGTCTTCAATCTTACGGGAACGGAATGTTCTCAGCCCTCATTCCTCTCTGTAATTCCTTCTGTAAGACCTACTCGTCTCGTCATCGTGTTAATGCTCTTTAACTGTAGCTAGTTTAATACAATTTTTTTAAGTTGTCAATTCCAAATTTATGCATTATACAGTTTACCATTTATCCTGCCACTCCAGCAGCATATTGCCATCCTGTGTAAATTTTACCGGAAGCCACACATATCGGGAATCAGACAGATTTTTGCTATTCCAGCGGTCTCCCATATAAATATATCTGCCTGTACTATCCTTAAAAACACATGTACTTTGCGTGTCAAAGGTAGTATGCTTCATATCTCCAACGCAAGGGTCCCCCATATTTTCCCAGTCTCCAAAAACCGCGTCGCTTCTGTAATATCTTGCCTGATTTGGCTCCCAGCCTGTACAGCCTGAAGAAATTAAATAGTACTTTCCTTCTCTCTCAAATACTGCCGGCGCTTCCCTCTGTGCTCCCGGAAAAAGCCTTATAAAATCCCTTCCGTATACCGCCTTGTCAGGTGATGTTTCCAGATACGTATATTCCTCGTTCAGCTTTGATATATAAAGCGTAAGATTTTCTTCACTTGAATATATTATATAACCTGTTCCGTCCTTATCCACAAACAAATTCATGTCTCTTGCCATTCCTTTGCTTGAGGGATGCATGTCCTTTTGATTATCAGGACATACATTTAAGCGGTATCTGTCAACAAACCGATATGGCCCAAACGGATAATCGCTTACTGCAACTCCCGCACAAGCTGCCGCATAGCTGCTATTGCTTGTATCAGTCGGACCGTCTGCATGAAACCAAAGAATATACTGTCTGGTCTTCTCATTATAAATCATTTTCGGTCTTTCAATAATTGCACTGCCTGCATCCAGACTGCGAAAAACATTGTCAAGCTGTTCCTCTGAGTATCCGGCATACACACTTTTAAAATACTCGTCATTTTCCAGCGCCTCCCTGCTCGGAACATTCCTCATAACTATTCCTTCCGAATTCCAATTATGCAGGTCGTCGGAGCTATACATTCTAATGCCTCCTCTTGCGCCTGATGACTTATCCTCCCCAACCCATATCCATTTTTTTACGGTATTCCCGGTTTTACTATCTGTGAAAATAAGCTGCTGTACCTGCCCTCCATGGGCCTGTATTATATTATTGTCTGTATCCCTCCATTGCTCTCCTGGCTTGAAAAAATTATATTTATCTGTTTCTAAAGACATTTTTATAGACCTCCTTTACATTAACTTTTGTTTTCTGCTTCATATATCTTTCACATCAATATTATACTGCGGTGCTTCTTTAATAATCTTCCTCCTCCTCAGCTTCACTTATATCATTCTTAGGCTTACTAAGTCCCTCTATAACTATTCCGCTCTTTTCTGCATAATCCCACAAGGCTGCATGTATAGCCTCCTCTGCTAAAAGGGAGCAATGCACTTTAACTGGCGGAAGTCCGTCAAGGGCCTCCATTACCGCCTTGTTTGTAACCTTTAACGCCTCATATATGGTTTTTCCCTTTACAAGCTCCGTTGCCATGCTGCTTGTAGCAACCGCCGCCCCGCAGCCAAAGGTCTTAAACTTTACGTCTCTTATTATCTTCGTCTCACTGTCTATGTCAAGAAATATACGCATTATATCTCCGCACTTTGCATTTCCTACAGTACCTACGCCACTGGCATTTTCTATCTCTCCCACATTTCTTGGATTTGAAAAATGCTCCATTACCTTTTCACTATACATATCCTTCCTCCCTAATTCTTTGAAATAAAATCCTGATACAAAGGCGACATGTCCCTTAGTCTTCCCACTATTGCCTTTAGCTCTCTTAATACATAATCCATATCCTCTGTGGTTGTCTCCTCAGATATGGTCAGCCTTAAGGAACCGTGAGCTGTTTCATGAGGCAGTCCTATGGCTAGAAGCACATGGGACGGCTCTAAGGAGCCTGATGTACATGCTGAGCCGCTTGACGCGCATATGCCTTTCATATCAAGCATTATAAGCATTGATTCTCCTTCTATAAATCTGAAGCATACATTTATATTATTTGGAAGCCTTCTTTTTAAATCTCCGTTTACTTTTACATGCGGTATTTCCTTTTTCACATTTTCAATAAAATAATCTCTTACCCTTATCTGATGCTCCATATTCTCCTTCATATGCTCCATGGCAAGCTCTGCCGCCTTGCCCATGCCTACTATTCCCGGCACGTTATGGGTACCTGCCCGCCTGCTTCTCTCCTGGGCTCCTCCATGTATAAAGGAGCCCATCTTTATACCCTTTCTTATATATAAAAAGCCGATTCCCTTTGGCCCGTGAAGCTTATGAGCGCTTGCGCTTAACATATCTATATTTTCATTATCTACATTTATAGGAATATGTCCGTATGCCTGCACGGCGTCCGTATGGAAATATACCCCGTGTTCCCTTGCTGTTTTCCCTATTTCACCTATAGGCTCTATGGTGCCAATCTCATTATTTGCATACATTATGGAAATAAGTATAGTGTCAGGTCTTATGGCTGCCTCCACATCCTTTGGGTTTACAAAGCCCTTTTCATCAACATCAAGGTATGTGACCTCAAAGCCGTTCCTTTCAAGATATTCACATGTGTGAAGTATAGCATGATGCTCTATCTTACTTGTTATAATATGCTTACCCTTATCCTTATAGGCCTGCGCCATTGCTACAAGAGCCCAATTATCTGATTCGCTTCCTCCTGCCGTAAAATATATTTCCTCCGTTTTTGCCCCTATGGATTTTGCAATAATCTCTCTTGCCTCATCCACTGCCTTTTTTGACCTTGCCCCAAACCCATATATACTTGACGGATTTCCATATAATTCTGAAAAATACGGCAGCATTGTATCCACTACCTCCGGATACACAGCCGTAGTAGCGGCATTATCTAAATACAACTCCTTTTCCTTATCCATGCTTTACACATCCTTCCCATTCTTTTCCTTATCCCAGTCTATTAAATCCTGAAGCGTAACATTATCTACCACACTGTTAATTGCCTCATCCAGCTTCTTCCACAAAGGCAGGGTTATACAACCGCTCTTTCTCACGCATGTATTTTCCTCTGTCTCAAGACATGCCACAGGACAAAGCTTTCCCTCTATAATCCTTAATATGCTTCCCACAGTATAATCCCCCGGCTCCTTTGCCAGCCTGTAGCCGCCCTGAGGGCCTCTTGCGCTTATTACAAAGCCGCCTTTTGTAAGAACAGATATTATCTGCTCTAAATATTTGTCAGATATATCCTGCCTTACTGATATTTCCTTTACTCTGACCGGCTGCCCCGTCCCATTCACCGCCAAATCCAGCATAAGCCTCAATGCATATCTTCCCTTTGTAGAAATCTTCATACATTCTTCCTCCTCCATACAGTTTTTCCTACTTATCATATATGATAATAGTACTTTTTTTAACAACTGTCAACAAAATTTTCTCTCATTATATCCGCCTGTCATTTCCAAGATTAAAGGACAGCAAAAAGGAACAAATAACATTATATCCCTTGTTATCTGTTCCTCTTAATTATATATATATTTACTTTCTATGCATCTATGCTGTAGTTAGGCGCCTCCTTAGTAATATGGATATCGTGAGGATGGCTTTCCTTAAGTGATGCGGCAGAAATTTTTACAAATCTTCCCGTATTCTTAAGGGTTTCTATATCCTTTGCCCCACAGTAGCCCATACCTGCCCTTAATCCGCCTACAAGCTGGAATACCGTATCCTCTACCGTTCCCTTGTATGCCACTCTTCCCTCTACGCCTTCAGGAACAAGCTTCTTTGCATCTGTCTGGAAGTATCTGTCCTTACTTCCGTTTTCCATAGCGGCTATTGAGCCCATACCTCTGTATACCTTATATTTTCTTCCCTGATACAGCTCAAACTCTCCCGGACTTTCGTCACAGCCTGCAAACATACTTCCCATCATACATACATTTGCTCCTGCAGCTATGGCCTTTGTCATGTCCCCTGAGAACTTAATGCCTCCGTCGGCAATAATAGGAATACCATATTCCTTAGCTGCATTATAGCTGTCCATAATAGCAGTTACCTGGGGAACGCCTATACCTGCAACAATACGTGTAGTACATATAGAGCCGGGACCAATACCAATCTTTACGGCATCAACGCCTGCCTCTATCAATGCCTTCGTTCCTTCTCCAGTAGCCACATTGCCTGCAATAACCTGAAGCTCCGGATACTTTGCCTTAATTTCCTTAACTGTATTCACAATATTTTTTGAATGTCCATGGGCAGAGTCTATGACAATTACATCTACATGAACTGCCACAAGCGCGTCTACTCTCTCCATAACATTCTTTGTAATTCCTACTGCAGCGCCGCAGAGAAGCCTTCCCTGTTCATCCTTTGCCGCAAGGGGATACTTAATCTGCTTTTCAATATCCTTAATTGTAATAAGCCCTTTTAAATTAAAATCATCATCTACAATAGGAAGCTTTTCCTTTCTTGAGCGTGCAAGAATTGCCTTTGCCTCCTCCAGTGTAATACCCTGCTTTGCCGTAACAAGCCCCTCGCTTGTCATAGACTCCCTTATTTTCTTTGAAAAGTCTGTCTCAAACTTTAGGTCTCTGTTTGTAATTATCCCTACCAGTCTTCCGTTTTCCGTAATAGGCACACCTGATATCCTGAACTTTGCCATCAGATTATTTGCATCTGCAAGGGTATGCTCCGGTGACAATGAAAATGGGTCTGTTATAACGCCATTTTCAGAACGCTTTACCTTGTCTACTTCCTCCGCCTGAGCCCCAACTGACATATTCTTATGAATAATACCGATACCGCCCTGTCTTGCCATGGCTATAGCCATCCTGTGCTCTGTAACCGTATCCATACCGGCGCTCATCATAGGTATGTTAAGCTTGATTTTCTTTGTAAGATTAGTTGATAAATCCACTAAATTTGGTGTCACTTCTGAGTATGCAGGAACCAGTAATACATCATCAAATGTGATTCCCTCGCCTATTATCTGACCCATTTCAAATCCTCACTTTCCTTATGTATATTGTTGTTTTGTAACTATTGAAAAGCATGTCCAAGCCTAATTCATAATAGTTGCTGTAATTATATGTATCTTTAAATATAATTGATTTAAAGTTTCATGTCAATATTATTTTTAACTTTTTTCTGACTTCCTGCTAAAAGCATTATGGAAATCATTCCGGTTAATACAAATAACAAAATATACATATCAGTTATGCTTACATCTCCTGTTTCAGGATTTTTTTGAGTATTGCTGTCTGACGTAGTGCTGTCATAATTTGGCGTGTCTGCTGCAGACAAATCTTTGCTTTCATCTTCTTTCTCTTTTTCTCTTACTTCTAAGGTCGTTTCAACATCTCCCGCCGGATAGGAAAGCGTAACCTTATGTGTTCCTAAGGAAAGAGTATTCAGAAAAGTATCCCGCAGTATAATGACTGTTGAGCCTTCCTCCAGTAAATAACAAGACGGATTTACAGTTATGTCGTCTATCTCTATACCCATAAACAGCGGAAGCTCTCCCGTACATTTAATAACTGCCTTGGTATCTGCGCCGATAACGTATTCATAATCAGTTGTCAATGAAATAATTTCAGCTTTTATGCTTATTTCAACTGACATAGAATAATTCTCATAATTGACAGTATCCATATATACGGCCTCTGCCGTAATAATACCTCCGGCAGGCAGCTTCATATCTGCTTCCTTCCATAACCAGCCCTCCGGCAGTGAAATATCCTTTAACAAATTTTTACTGCCTGTTGCTTCTATTTTCATACTGCCATCCATTGGCATATTTTCAGGATTATTTTTCTTTGTAATCTCAAAGTCTGCCGTTGCCGTCAATTCCCAATAGTTTTCCGTTTCCGCAAATACGGCCTTTACCGTATATTCTCCGGCATCTGTAGGAATTTCTTTGGAATATGAATCATCTCCTGAATTTCGCAGCTTATAATAATATGCTACGTTATCAGTTCCATTAGTCTCTGATACAGGAACAGGAGCCTTGAAGTTTTTATTGTCCGGACTATACTCCCAGCCTTCTATTGAAACGGAGCAGCTTCCCTTTATTTTTGATACTGAAACAGTTATAAGAATATTTCCATATCTGTAAAGCTCCGTCTCCTCTGATTTAACAAGAATAACACCTTCTCCTGCATTTTTAATGGTAACCTTACCGTCTTCATCAACCGACAAAACATTGTCTCCTCGGAAAACGGAATATTTTAACTGCGCATCCCCATCACTTATAACATCCAAATAAAATGACCCGTCGCCATATTTTTTCTCATATTTTTCCGTTCCACAAAGATTTGGAGAAAACTTGTTTACATTAAATTTACAAGGGTACCGGGTTATTCCTCCGTCATAATTTACGGTTCCCGTTACCTCTGCAATTATTTCATATGGGCCGGGCTTTAATGTTTCAGGTTCTATATTTTCCCATTTAAGGTATTCCCCCTCGCTTCCGTATTTCCTGTATTTATATGTAACATCTCCGTCTCCCTCATATCGGAGAAGAACAGGCTTTGGAACGGTTGTTCCATATTCATAATCAGGCATTTCCACCCAAAAGCCATTGGAAAATTCTTTTTTTCTTACCGTAACACTTGACTTAGGCTCCACTAAGGTATAATTGCCGCTGTCCTCACCTATAAGTTTAAGGCCAGTAAATGTAACAGTTTTATTTTCCCCTGCATCGGGCGTTTCCATAAATGCCCTTACCTCTGATTTATCTAAGGCAATGTCATCAACGGCGCCGTACGCCGTTAAAACCCAGTGAGCCATATCAGTAACTGTTGCTTCGTCTAAAGGAACCTCATTGCTTCCATTATAAAAATATGACTGTAAAACTATATTTTCTACCGTAACTTCCTTTGGAATAATTTCTCCGTCTTCTATGGTAAATTCATCAGGTTCGGCATAGTTTTTCGCATCACGACCAGTCATTGTAAATGACACGGTAATAACTTTATTTTTGCCTGCATTTTTAGAATCGTAGACTGCTCCTGCCGACAGCTTTACATCATCGCCTTCTACAAGATTATTAATTGTAACCTTAGGACTTTTCACACTGTCGGCTGTATCATAAACTTTGCTTTTCTCAATGTCTATATCTGCCTCAAGCGTTCTTGGAATTATGGTATATTCCTGCATATAATAAAATGAATTATAGTGAATCTCGTCACTTGCCGTTACCTTCATATAGCATTTATATGTTCCTGCATCGGAAGGCAATTCCTTAAGTCTTATATTGTTACTGTCCCGGTATTCTAAACACTCAACTCCACTGATTAAATCATTTACCCCCTCCCATTCAGGTTTTTTGCCTGTTTTGTCATATACAAACTCTGTCTGAATTTCTTCATAAAAAGACGTAATTTCAGAATGCGTTTTCAAATTTACTTTGCTGATATTATATGTTAATTCCTTTTCCCCATATACATTAGGTCCCTTTCCAACAAGCTTTACATATCCCGTGCCCAGCTCTATGCAATTTTTTCCTTCTACAAACTGCAGCTCATATGTATCCTCCGACAGCGTATAACTGTCGTTACCTACAGAATAATCCTTACACATCACAGGCTCCCCTGTCCAAACAGGCGCAGTCCCTCCATTAAACCCTATAATTGCATTGGCTAAATTCATTTTAGAAATTTTATAACTGAAGCTGTTCTTTCCTTCTGCGAATTTTACCTTACCTGCAAGGCTTTCATCCAATACAATCTTTACGGTATACTCTCCGGCATCTGAAGGAGCACCCGAAAGAGCCTCTCCTTCCTTATCATACCAAACGATAGTATAGGAATCTCCAATCACGTCATTAATCAAATTATTTTTTAAATTCACATAAAAATCAATTTTTTTCTTCATATATTCATCAGATACATCCATAACAGGCGTCCATTTTATACCGCTTGCCCTACAGTGTACATAAATCTCTTCTACAGCAGCTTTAGCGCCTCCTTCTGCCAATTCTGCATGACTGTTAATTGACATAATGCATGAAATTCCAATAACCATGACCATAACACATGCAAATATTCTTTTCCATTGTCCTGTTCTATTTTTCAAAATACATTTCACTCCTTCTTTATTTTTTCATAGCTATTTTATCAATCCAAAATTTATAATCAATACCCTTGGGATAAACAGCATTTTTCAGGGATAAAAGAAATAAAAAATAAATTGATTTGCCGCTTTATTTCGTTTATATTATTATACTGGAGGTGTTTTTTATGAGAATTGCCATTGTAGATGATGAGGACGCCGAAAGCATATGTCTTAATAAAATGCTTAAGCATTGGGCTGACATTAACCGTATTGATATTTCCTGTGATTACTTTTTAAACGGAGACGACTTTTTAACTGCTGTCAGCCGCACAGGATATGATATGGTATTTATGGATATTTATATGAACGGAAAAACAGGAATTCAAACGGCTGTTCAAATGCGCAGCGTCTGTCCGGAATGCTGTCTGATTTTCCTTACGTCAAGTCAGGAGCACATGCCGCAGGCCTTTCCTTGTCATGCCTTTGATTATCTGCTAAAGCCCTTAAATGCAGAACGGCTTTTTAAAACTCTCTCTGATTTTCTTAATATATTTCCTGAAAATCAGCGTTACATTAACCTTAATATAGGAAAACAGATGATTCCTGTTCTGTACTCCCATTTGGAATATATAATGGCTGACTCAAATTATTGTATTGTTCAGGCGCAGGAAAAATTCCGCTGCCGCATGCAGTTCAGTAAGCTTACGGAGTTGCTTGAAAAAGATGGGCGTTTCGTACATCTTAACCGTGGAATTTGTGTGAATCTGGATTTTGTGGAATCTATGGAAGGTCTTACCTGCTATATGAAGAACAAAGTTACCTTTCCCATAAATACCAAAAAGAAATCAGAGCTTAAGCAGGTGCTGATTTCTCATCGTTTCAATATCAGAAGAAAACAACTGTCAAAGAGGTAAAAACTATGAAGCCTGCAGAATATATGAATAATGTTGCTTCATATGCAATTCTTATTCCCGGCGCCATAATGTGTCTTGTCCCTGTAAGAAAGTATTTACGTATTTCCTTCAAAAAGCTTTCTCTGTTTCTGTTTACGGGACTGATTATCTACAGCCTTGTGATGCCGTTTGCGGAGCAACGTCTTACCATAATCGAGCCAAACGTTCTTTTCTTTCTCACCATTGCATTATGCTTTATAGGATATTGCATGGCAGTTAATTTAGAAAAAATCAAATTATTATACCTGACCCTGTCTACCATGGCTATTCTTTCCTTTGGCGGACTTGCAAACTATATGGCATACGCATATGTAAAAAATTATGGCATTAAAAGCCCTTTCTATAATATCGGTCTTGTTTTACAGTGGATTACAACCATAATTCTTATGTGCCTTATCCTTTTTCCGCTTTTTTCCAAAAAAATTATATGGACATTAGAATACTATCACACAAAATCAGTGTGGAACATAATATGGATAGTTCCTGCCCTTGTTACCTTTGTTAATTATACAATGATACCTGTGAATAATAAAAATGCAACAGTCGGCCGTATTTTCCGTTTATATATCCTTGTCGACTTTTCTATTTTGCTGCTTTTCCTTCTGTTTCAGCTTATGTTTTACCTGATTGTAAAAACTCTGATTGAAAAAAGCGAGAATGAGAAAAGAACACAACTTCTTCAAATGGAGTCTGCCCAGTATCAGCTTCTACTAAATCAGATTGAGCATACAAGCAAGCTGCGTCACGATTTTCGCCACACTGCACATACGATTTTATCTCTTGCAAAGAAAAAGGATACGGATAAAATTATTTTATATTTGGAAGAATATAACCATGAGCTTAATTCCTGCTCTCCTGATTTCTTTTGCAAACATTCTGCTGTCAATGCAATTCTTGCATATTACTCAGGCATTGCCGCAGGTCAAAGCATTCAAACCGACTGGCACATTGAACTGCCTGAACAGATTGCCGTTTCTGACGTGGATTTGTGTACAATACTTGGAAATCTTCTTGAAAACGCCATACAGGGCTGTCTTACCATAGATTCAGGGCGTTTCATCAATCTGTCTGCTGATATAACAAAAAACGGTGAGTTGTATATTATAGCTGTAAACAGCTTTGATGGTTCTATAAGACAGTCTGAAAGAAAATATCTTTCTACAAAAAAAGACGGCAATGGCATCGGCCTTATGTCCGTTTCATTAACCGCAGAAAAATATTTTGGAGTTACCAGCTTCTCTCATTCCGAATCGGAATTCTATTCGGAGATTATGCTTAATCTCCCTATTCCTAAAGCGGGAACATAGTAGTCGGTTACCAAAAATTCGGCTCCGTCAAGTCTTTTTTATCTTATATACCACTTCATGCTTACATCAGGTTTGGCTTTGCTAAGACTTTTTTATCTTTTAAGCTTGCTTGGAGCCTGCGTCCTTATTGCGCTCAGCATGTTTTCATTTGGCTCGAAATAAACCTTTGCCGTACCTGCCCCATATGGCGCAACCATTAGGTATACCCCGCTTTCATCTGTTCCTGAGGTAAAATCAAACGCTTTCATCTGCATATTTTTGTGATACATAGCGCCATAGTCGCTATTTAACGGCGCAATAACCTCACTCTTTTTTATATCGTATGTCCCCGCTTTTTTTCTCTTGCTTTTTCCATATACAATATCTACGGTAAGCTCTCCGTTTACAAGAACATACTCATATTCTACGGAGGTCATAATAAATATATAATATACTCCATATCCCATTGCAAAGGCCGCAATAAGCGATATTATACCTATATGCGCAGCCATTATGTAGGTTATGATTATAGCCGAAACTACCGCCCCCACTCTTATTCCCATCTGCAGCATACTGCCTTGACGCTTTACTAACTGTTCAACATATGAATCTCCCATTTTTCTGTATTCTCCTTACTAAATTTTTAACAATAATAAAGGCCGCTTCAAGACGACACTTTATTATAACATATTTTTCCCCTTTAGTGTATATTTTTCTTTTAATGAGAAAAGATATTACATATAAAAAAGTGCCAAGAGTTTTAACTCTTTTGGCAGCGGCACTTGTAAATTCGGCTCTGCCGAATTTACAAGTGCCAGCCGATATGCTGTCGCTTTAGAATTTTTCTATTGATTTATAAAGTGCCAAGAGTTTTTAACTCTTTTGGCAAAAAGTTTATACTTTTTTCGGCACTTGTAAATTTGGCTTTGCCGGATTTTAACTGCCAGCCGATATGTCAACGCTTTAGAATTATAAATTAAAAAATATGCGGGAAGGAGGCTTTGAGGGCCTTTGAGTCTTATAAAAATATGAGTAAATATACAAGAAAAAACAGAAAACCTGATTTGAATAATTTAACTCCTGACGAACAGCTAAAATATGAGATAGCGGAGGAGCTTGGACTTTTGCCTGATGTGCTGAAAAACGGATGGAAATCCTTATCGGCAAAGGAAACCGGAAAAATAGGAGGATTAGTCCGAAAGAAAAAAAGCGAGATGTCCTCGGCTGCAAAAAATGAAATGCAATAAAAAACTGTCTGTTTAAGACAAGCCTTTGCAGTTATTGGCTTCTTATACAGACAGTTTCTTTTTTTCTTAATTTTTTTTAATTATGTATATAAAAAATATATCTGATTTTTAGTTATTATTAATTACTGCCAAAGCCTGCAAGTGATGCTGCAAGGGAGCTCATTGGCATAGTCTGGAGCCAGACCTTGCCAGGTCCGTGTACTACAGTATTAAAGAAGCCCTCTCCTCCAAGAAGCTTATTCTTAAGTCCCTGCACCTGTCTTATCTCCATCTGGCATGTGCTTGACATAGCTGCAAGATTTCCTGTGTCTACTACTATACACTGTCCCGATGCAAGCTCATATTCCTTAACGGCGCCATCTATCTCTATAAATGCCGTACCGTTTCCTGAAAGCTTCTGCATAATAAAGCCCTCTCCTCCAAAAAAGCCTGCCGACGCTTTCTTCTGAAAATATATTGACAGCTCAACGCCCATTTCTGACGCAAGAAATGCCGACTTCTGCGCAATAATCTCATTACCCGGCGTTATCTGAAACGCCATTATCTGTCCCGGAAAGCTTGAGCCGAAAGCAACCAGACCGTTGCCGTTGTTTGGTCTGTAGATATTCTGAAACATAGACTCTCCTGAGAAAGCCTTGCTTAGCATCTTGCCTACTCCGCCGCCCTTTGTCTCCATATCCATATTCGGCGACATCCAAACCATTGAGCCTTTTTCCGTTATCATTCCCTCTCCCTGAGCTAAGGTACATTCAACTACCGGAAACGGTGTTCCTATTATTTCGTACTGCATATTTTCTTCCTCCATAATTTATTCAATAATAATATTTTTTTCATTATAAATTTATCATATGCATTTTGAAAAACAACCCTCTTTTTGGGGGAATTTCTATACAAAAAAAGAGACAGGAAGCCCTCCTGCCTCTTTTAAAATTATATTTTCTACATCATTCCCATGCCCGGATTTGCCGGCATAGCAGGAGTATCCTCCTTGATTGTTGCCACTACTGACTCTGTCGTAAGAAGTGTAGACGCCACGCTTGTTGCATTCTGCAATGCGCTTCTTGTAACCTTAGCCGGGTCAAGAATACCTGCGTCAACCATAGATACATACTCTTCCTTGTATGCGTCAAAGCCTGTTCCAACCTCTGCTTCCCTTACCTTGTTTACAATAACAGAGCCTTCAAGACCTGCATTCTGGGCTATTGCAAACAATGGAGAGTCAAGGGCCTTAAGAACAACCTTTGCGCCTGTCTTTTCGTCGCCGTCAAGCTCTGCTACAAGCTTTTCAACATCCTTTGCAGCGTGAATGTAAGCAGAGCCGCCTCCGGCGATAATGCCTTCCTCTACTGCCGCTCTTGTAGCATTTAAAGCGTCCTCCATGCGGAGTTTCTTTTCCTTCATCTCTGTCTCTGTAGCTGCGCCTACCCTGATTACTGCAACTCCTCCGGCAAGCTTTGCAAGCCTTTCCTGAAGCTTTTCTTTGTCAAACTCAGAGGTTGTTGTTTCAAGCTGGCCTCTTATCTGATTTACTCTTGCTGAAATCTCATTCTTGTCACCGCAGCCGTCTACTATAATTGTATTTTCCTTCTGTACCTTTACGGATTTAGCCTTTCCGAGCTGCTCCATAGTAGTATCCTTAAGCTCAAGACCAAGCTCCTCTGAAATTACTGTACCGCCTGTAAGAACTGCGATATCCTTTAACATTTCCTTTCTTCTGTCACCGTAGCCAGGAGCCTTAACAGCCACTACGTTAAAGGTTCCGCGAAGCTTATTTACAATAAGCGTAGTCAAAGCCTCTCCCTCTACGTCCTCTGCAATAATTAAAAGCCTTGCTCCTGACTGTACTATCTGCTCAAGAACAGGTAAAATCTCCTGAATATTTGAAATCTTCTTGTCTGTGATTAAGATATAAGGGTCGTCAAGAACAGCCTCCATCTTATCCATATCCGTAGCCATATATGCTGAAATGTAGCCTCTGTCAAACTGCATGCCTTCTACTAAGTCAAGCTCTGTAAGCATGGTCTTTGACTCCTCAATGGTAATAACGCCATCATTTGATACCTTTTCCATAGCGTCTGCCACCATGTTTCCTACCTCGTCGTCTCCTGCTGAGATAGCCGCTACTCTTGCAATCTGCTCCTTGCCGTTTACCTTGCTGCTCATTTTCTGTATAGCGTCAACTGCAACGTCTGTTGCCTTCTTCATACCTTTTCTTAAAATAATAGGATTTGCTCCTGCCGCAAGGTTTTTCATTCCTTCATTTATCATAGCCTGAGCCAAAACCGTAGCTGTGGTAGTACCGTCGCCTGCCACGTCGTTTGTCTTTGTAGCTACTTCTTTCACAAGCTGCGCTCCCATATTCTCGAAAGCATCCTCAAGATCTATTTCCTTTGCAATAGATACGCCGTCGTTTGTGATAAGAGGCGTGCCGAAGGACTTATCCAATACTACGTTTCTTCCCTTTGGTCCAAGGGTAACCTTTACTGTATCCGCTAATTTATTTACGCCTTCCTCTAATGCCTTTCTTGCCTCTGCTCCGTACTTAATTTCCTTTGCCATGATTATATCCTCCTTAATTACATAAATTCAATGATAACATACTCATTAATTTAAGCTGATTATATTTACTTTAAAATTGCAAGCACATCCTCTTCCTTTACGATAATGTACTCCTCGTCGTCAACCTTAATTGTATTTCCTGCATACTTTGAGTAGATAACCGTATCGCCCTCATTTATAACGTCGCTTTCCACTCCCTTTCCCACTGCCACTACCGTAGCCTCCTGTGGTTTTTCCTTCGCCTGTCCCGGCAATACTATGCCTGACTTTGTAGTTTCCTCAGCTACTACCTGCTTAATTACTAATCTGTCGCCTAATGGTACTAATTTCATAATAAAAGACCTCCTTAAAAAATACTGTTTCCTTTATTCCCTTTTTGGTTTATTAGCACTCATTTGGTTTGAGTGCTAACCCTAGAATGTATTTTAATTCCATATAGGATATATTTCAATAGTACCAAAGTACTAATTTATTGTTTTTTATAATTATTTTATTTATTCTCTCCCACCTGTCCTTTAGCCTTGGAGGTTACGCCTATTCCTCCGTCCCTACCGTAAAAGAACAAATACTGCTGCGCATATCCTCCATACTCTCCAAACCTGTCCCTTGCAAATTCCATTATTTTCTCCTTTGACGTATCTGCCCCGTCAAAATATACTGCCTCCATAGTCCGTTTTATCCATACGTCCACAGGAAAAGCATTTCTATGGGAAAGTCCGAAAAGCAGCACGCAGTTTGCCACCTTTTCTCCTACGCCCTTTATCTGCATAAGCATTTCCTTTGCAGCATCATATGAAAGCTCTCTGATTTCCTTTTCCTTAAGGGTGGAATTAAGCATATCCGAGGCGCACTTTAAATATGGCGCCCTGAAGCCTGTCTTTAATTCCCTGTAATTATCCTCCGTCACTTCCCCAAGCCTCTCAAGGGTAGGAAAGCTGTAATATGTCTTTCCCCCTATTTCGCCGATTGGCTCCCCATATGTATCTGACAAGGCAAAAACTATTTTTTTAATATGAGGTATCTGTTTATTTTGGGAAATAATAAAGGAAATCAAGGTCTCATAAAACTCCTGATTTAATATTCTGACGCCATATTTTTCTGTTATGGCTTCCTTTAGCTTTTCATCCTTCTTAAGCAACGTACTCTTAATTTTTCCATAATCCCTCTCTAAATCAAAATATGGT
Source organism: uncultured Lachnospiraceae bacterium (assembly GCA_910584685.1). Taxonomy (GTDB): domain Bacteria; phylum Bacillota; class Clostridia; order Lachnospirales; family Lachnospiraceae; genus CAG-303. The sequence goes on from CAJUAO010000017.1 coordinate 52,740, forward strand.
ATCCATATATTCTCCGCCTCAGCTTTCGTCTTTCCGTAAAGTATAAGGGTATCCTTCTCCTGTTTTATATGAAGAAGTCTTCCATATGCTATAACGGCATATTCCATATTATCTAATCTTTCAAAGTGAAAGCATTGACCACACTCTAAGGTCTGCTCAATGTTAAAATCTATGACCTTGTCTATATAAATATTACCCTTTTCTTCTCTTATATCCATCTTCCTGCCTCCGTTTTTCATTTGTTGTAAAATTTTCATGTAATTAAAATAAAAAACATGTCAAAATAAGGTAATTACAGCTTCACCTTAACATAATCCCCTATAGCTAAATAGTCGGGCTCTACCATACAGTCCGCCGCAATTATCTTCACTCCGGCTTTCTTTGCCTGTCTCAGCGCTTCTCCAAATTCCTTATGTGTATCATCATTTGGCTCAAAATATTTTACTCCCTTCATCTGCACCACAAACATAATATATGCTTCATAGCCTTCCCCAACCGCTGATATAAGCTCATAAACATGCTTAACTCCACGCTCCGTAGGAGCATCGGGAAAACGCGCCACCCCGTTATCCTCCAGTGTGACCCCCTTAACCTCCATAAGACAGCTTTTATCCCCACGCTTAAAAAATACATCTATTCTTGAATTTCCATACTTATATTCCATTTTCACATCAGTAACGTCATCCCTGAAGGCTCCCCTTGAAATCCACTCATGCACTACCCTGTTAGGCGCCTGTGAATCCATATTTATAAGGTATTCATTCTTTTTAACCGCTATAAGGGAATATCTCGTTTTCCTGCCTGTACAATCTCCGTGGTCCTGCACATACACTATGCTTTCGTTTGGTATAAGAAGCTCCCTGCAGCGTCCCGTATTCTTTACATGACATACCTGTGTCCTGCCATCTATTTCAACATAGGCTATAAACCTGTTAGCTCTCTCCAAAAATCTGCCCTGTATTATGTTATCATATTTCATAAGCCTCTCCAACCTTTTATTTTTTTATATTTCATAAATATTTTTTATTTATTTTCCCGGTAAAAGCTTCCAAAGATATAATCCTTATGCTATAACGCCATATGTAAAAAAATGCTCATAATTCAAACCGTGGTATATACCTGTCTGCATAAAAGCATATAAGCCCTGTAAACATTCCCGTAACCACGCCGCTTATAATCAAAAAAGGCGCATATACAAATATCCCCCTCATTCCAAGCACAAAATATGATGCCAAAATCTGCCCTGTATTGTGGGCTATACCGCCAAACACGCTTGTTAAAAATATAAATTTTTTATTAAGGAGCCTGTTTACAAGGGCCATAACCACAAGACTTAAAACGCCTCCGCATATACTGTACAGAAGCGACACCATCTGCCCCGCAAAAACCGACGCCAGTATTATGCGTACAAAAAGCGCCAGACACGCATCCATTACCTTAAACCTAAGCAGAATAAAAAGCGTTACTATATTTGCCAGTCCAAGCTTAATGCCCGGTATAGGCGCAAGGGCCGGCAAGGCCGACTCTATCATAAAAATTGTCAATGCAACGGCAGTTAAAATACCAAGTATTGTTATTTTTCTTATTCCCATAATTAATATACCACCCCGTCAAGCTCTTTATCATCTTCTTCATCTATAACCTTTATAACAAGATGGTTTGGCAGACATGTGACAGGCATAAGGGAATTATCAATAAAGCCCATGTTCATACAAAGCCCATCAGGACAGCTTGCCTCTACTACTCCTATGCTTCCCTGTCTTACCTCTATCACATTATAGCCGCCCTCCGGGGCTTCGACTGTTATTCTGTATGTATCATGTGTACCTGATAAATCTATTGTCTGAATTATCCTGTCATTTTGATATATATATGCATATGCTCCCGTATCAGCCGTTTTATACATATATATTATACATAATATACTGCCTGCCGTAACCGCCGCTATAACCGCAGTCAGAATAATTGCTCTTTTCTTTAAGGACATGGCTTTTCTCCTTAATACAATATATTTTTACATATATTTTTCTACCTGCTTTTTTAACTGATAACAACTAATAAATTTCCCTTGATAATCTTATTATCTTTTAACAAAATTATATTTCGACATTCCCTTTGACGTGTGGGCATTGCCGTCATTGTCTATAAACACTGCCTCCACCCCTTCCATACCGTCTATAAGCTCCAATGATTTATCTACTCCCAATATATAGCAGGCTGTAGACAATGCATCACATTCCATGGAATTGCTTCCTATAATTGTAGCGCTTATAATTCCTGCATCCGCAGGATATCCTGTAAAGGGATTTAATATATGGTGATACCTTACTCCGTTTTCTATAAAATACCTTTCATAATTTCCTGATGTAACCACGCACATATCCTTTACCGATACCACTCCGTATACCTGCGACGGATTATTTGGATTTGTAATTCCTATATTCCAAGAGCTTCCGTCTGTTTTTTGCCCTATTGTCATTATGTTTCCGCCAAAATCCAGTATTCCGCAGGGAGTTTCCATGCTGTCACATATATACTCCTTTATGGAGTCCGCTGCATAGCCCTTTGCAACGGCTCCCAAATCAATTTTCACAAGGTCAGAGCTATAAAATACAGTACTGTCTTCTTCATCAATAATTATGCTGCCGCACCCGTCTCCATTTATATATGGCGTAATCTCCTCTATATCCAGAACACGCTGTTTTTCACTGCCTATCCCCCACAGATTAATAAGCCCTCCTATGGATATGTCTAAAGCCCCCTCTGAAAGCCTATTGTATGATAACGCCTTCTTAATAAGATACATAAGCTCGTCAGACACCTTCACCGGCTTATCGGCTGCATTCCTGTTAAGTCTCGACAGCTCGCTGTCTGAAAGCTTTGCTGAAAAAATATTTTCCAGCCGTTCACATTCATCAAAGGATTTCTCTGTCACTTTCTTAAGCCTTTCCTCATCACTTCCATATAATGTGATGGTAAGTATTGTGCCAAAATGCTCCTCTGTAAGGGAATATTTTATATCCCGGGATTTATCATACCCCTCTGAAGCCTCTCCCATATACGTATTTTTTTGTATTTTTCTTGCTATAGCAGTACAGACTACAGCTATAATTACAAGAATTATGGCTGCTGCTGCCGGCTTAATCCTCGACTTCATAATGCTTTACCAACCTTATTTTTGTGGGCTTTTACACATCACAAGCTGCCCGGCAGCTTGCATGACCCAGCTTTTGCTTAGACTATATTACCATAAAAACATTTATCTGCAAAGGCAATCTTTCCTTGTACATACATTTATTATTGTGCTATTATATTATCAGATTCCAATACTGAAAATAGGGAGAAATAAAAATGAAAAAGAGCTTATCATACATTGAAATAAACAATCTTACAGTATACGCCTACCACGGCGTGTTTCCTGATGAAAACAAGAAAGGCCAGAACTTTAAAATCACGGCAAAGCTTTATCTTGATATGGAACAGGCTGCTAAAACAGACGATTTATCTTATTCAGCCGACTATGGCAGCATCTGCCAGTATATTAATAAGCTGATGAACAAAAAAACCTTCCGGCTTATAGAGGCTGCCGCCGACTATGTGGCAAGGGAGGTTTTGCTGGCTTTTCCAAATCTAGAAAGGCTAAGTCTTAAGCTTTCCAAGCCCTTCGCCCCTGTTGATTTACCCTTTGACGATATAAGCGTAAATATAGAAAAGGGCTGGCACACCGCATATATTGCGCTGGGCTCCAATATGGGAGATAAAAGAAAATATCTTGACGACGCCGTAAAATCTATAAATGAAAATCCCTGCTGCAGGGTATATAAGGTGTCTGATTTTATTGTAACAAAGCCTTACGGATATACAGAGCAGGAAGATTTTTTAAACGGCGCAATAGAAATAAAAACAATGCTGTCCCCCCTGGAGCTTTTAGAGCTTCTTCATAATATAGAACAGGCTGCCGAAAGAACAAGGGAAATTCACTGGGGGCCCCGCACCCTTGACCTTGATATTCTCTTTTATGACAATCTTGTAACTGATGACAATATGCTTGTTATTCCTCACCCGGAAATAGAAAAAAGGGACTTTGTATTAAAGCCATTAAAGCAAATAGCCCCTTATATGATTCATCCGCTTATTAACAAGAGGATTATTGATATAAATTAATCCTTCAAAAGGATATAATGAATAATAATTGTAATTGGGAATTTCTAAAAATGAAAAAGGGAGGGTGATATGAATGAATGTTAATAACCAAATAAGCATTAAAAATATTTTTGTTATGCTGAGAAACGGAAATGTTTTTGAAGGAACGGATTTGCTATATAGGTATCACTACAGAAAACTGTATGGTGTAGCATTTTCTATTGTAAAAAAAGAAGACGCAAGCCAAGATATTGTACATAATGTTATATATAAGTTTTTACAGTTATTGCCTGATAAATTTCCAAGTGAAAACGAATTCAGCTGGCTATATACGGTTGTCAAAAATGAAGCATTAATGTTTCTTAGAACCCAAAAAAACACAGTTACTATTGATGATGTTGATTTTCTAATAGCTGAAGATAAAAACATTAACCAATTTGTGGATATGGATAGCTACAACTCAATAGTAAAAGAGCTTAGTGAAACACAACGCCAAATTATTACGCTTAAGGTTCTCGGAGGTTTTACACATAAAGAAATATCTTATATGCTTGGAAAACCTATCGGAACTGTTCAATGGCTTTATAATACTTCTATCAAAAAATTAAGAGTAGTGCTATCATCTATATTTGCAGTAATTATTTTTACAGCTTTATGTTTTATAAAAAGACTAACAAATTATGTTGAACAATTAAATTCTGTTCCTGAAACTTCTTCCGAATTTACTGTTTATATACCTTTTGATTATTCTATAGTGACATTTGTAGCGCTCTGCTTAATTTCTATCATAGCTTTTGTGATTATTTATAAAAACTCATATAAAATTCCAACAAAAGCAGAGCGTAAAAACATCTAAATAACAGAAACTATATATAGGAGGTTTTTATATAATAATCACAAAGCTAAATACAAAGAAAAAAATTAAACTGAAAGGAGATATGTATGAAGAGTATGAAGAATAAAAACAATTTTATTAAAAAGCTGATTTCTTATTACTTACTTATAACACTTATCGTTACAAGCGAATCAGTAATAATCGCCGCAAATGCAGAAGAATCAATCGAGATAAATAATATTATTTCCTACAATGAAACAGACCAATCTGATGCGTCTTTTGCAAGCAAGAATTTAATTACAGGTGAAGAAACATTTTACAACTTGTATAATAATGGTACAATAATTGATTTATCTGAGGATGATGAATTTAATGAAATGAATTCAGACATAACAGAAAAATCTGACAGTCCTTACTTTCCTGAACATACAACTGAAATAACATCGGCAGAAGATGGTACTATTATTCCGTTTTCACTAATTGGAGGTGATGACAGAAATCATATTACAAATACTACCACATATCCATATTCAGCGGTATGTTATATAATCAGTTATTGGCCTAATGGTACTGCATCTGAAGGTACAGCATGGATGTATTGGGAGGATATAGCAATTACAGCAGGACATTGCGTATATAGTAAAGACGATGGTGGTTGGGCTGAGAAAATTGAAGTTATACCTGCGGCAAACGGTTATTATTCTCCTTATGGTGCTGTAAATTCCGTCACTATGCATACATCAACAAAATGGATAGAAGATTCTAATTGGGAGTATGATTATGGTGTTTTGGAGCTTTCCAGGGACATTGGTAATTATACCGGTTGGTTTGGAATATCATATACAATATGGTCTTTAAAAGGAACAGATGTAACAATTACCGGATATCCGGGAGAATACCATCGTCAAATGTGGACAATGGATGGTGAAATTACTAAAAGTTCAACTCGTAAGATTTATTATAACGCAATAGATACTACGAGCGGACAAAGTGGCTCCCCCATTTATGATGATGACAAATATGTTGTTGGAATTCATGCATATGGAGAAGGTTCATATGGTAATTCAGGAACACGCATTACAAGCAGCATGTATGATTTTTTTCATTCATTTAGGGAGTAACTAAAAAATATTATGAGTAAATTTTCTTTAAGGATATTCTTTGTACTAATTGCTTTGCTGATACTATGTACATTTATTATTTCAATTATGGGATGTGATGAAAAAAAAGAAAAAAAACTTATGATAGCCGATATTGAAATTATCATAGTCAATAAAAATAATTCGATTATCGCTGATACAGATGTGTCGATTCTTGGAATCAGCGATAGGGATATAACATATATTTATACCACAGATACAAATGGTACAATAACAATTAAAAATCTCAGCGAAAGGACATTGACATTTGTTATTCATACTGAACAGATTTCTTACAGTACAGAACATGTAATAACCAAAAAAGATTTAGAACAAGGAAAACTAATAGTTAAATTTAGCGATTATCAATAACTAAAAAGCTTCTTTATAGTTTCTTATTTACAAGAATAATACGTGGATGCCGTACTAATCAATCACTACAATTTATATTATGAATGCATTGTATTTTCTATATCTTGTATGATTTTTAGTACGGCAAACCTTAACAAACACTGAGACAGCAGAGCCAATCAGCATACCGAATACCCAATAAGGGAATATCTGCCGGATCTGCAAATCGAAGCAGTACCATAGATAAACCGCTTCCCGTTGTATAATAGCTTGATGTCCGATGTGAAGTAAACAACGGGCGCATCATTCGACGGCTGCGCTGCATTAGTTTCTGTCATAATATTATCCTTGCTTTCTTTGAATGAGTCGTTATTTGAGGTTTCCGTTTGGTTTACGCTGCTTATTCGAGGCTATCGTATACACCTGTATCCACAGGTTCCAGCCACTCGTTTGACGTATTCTCTCCGGGTACTTCAACGGCAAGATGTGAGAACCAGCTGTCCTTTGCTGCGCCGTGCCAGTGCTTGATGCCCGACGGGATATTCACCACATCGCCGGGATGCAATTCTCTTGCTTCCTTGCCCCATTCCTGATACCAGCCGCGGCCATTAACACATACCAAAATCTGTCCGCCGCCTTTTTCTGCGTGATGGACATGCCAGTTATTGCGGCAGCCCGGCTCAAAGGTCACGTTAAATATACCCACCTGACTTGCGGAGAGGGGAGCCAAAAAGCTCCTGCCGCTGAAATACTGTGCAAAGCCGTCGTTGGGTTTTCCAATAGGGAACACCATCGCGCTTGCGTGGCGTGTCATTGCATCATTTGGCTGTTCCTCCTCCTGCCATACCTGGGTTGCCATGCGGAATGCCGCCCACGCCTTCGGCCATCCTGCATAAAAAGCGGCGTGGGTTAGAATTTCGGCAATTTCCTCTTTGGTGATGCCGTTGTTTTTTGCGCTTATAAGATGATACTTAAAAGAACTGTCCACAAGTCCCTGGGACATCAGCGCCACAACGGTGACGAGGGAGCGGTCCCGCAGAGAAAGCTTATCTTCTCTGTTCCATACTTCTCCGAACAGTACATCATCGTTCAACTGCGCAAATTTCGGCGCAAATTCGCCGAGACTATCTCTTCCTGCTGTTTGTCTTATCATAATAATGTCCTCCTGTAATATTAAAATTTTGCGCTTCCACCGTAAGTGGCAAATGGGATAATGGTTTTACCGCTTAAATCATAGCCTTCTGCAATATATTTCGTTATTATTTTAATATATTATTTGCTTTCAGCCACTGGCTCACGTCACTTGACAAGCTGCTGCCGCCGGAATAATGAACGGACAGCGCCTCTCCCATAGAAGCGTCGGGCGCCAGCTTAGCGATAGCTGTAAGGCTTTGTCCGAAGCGGCCGCCGCCGTGAGAGCAGAAAGGAATTATGGTCTTTTCCGAAAAATCGTATTCTTCGAGAAAAGAGGCTATCGGCATCGAGATAGAAACCCACCAGTAACTGTAGCCTGTCCCTACTATTCCTTATAAATACTGGCTTTAACTGCATATAAAACTGTGTTTTGTGTCCTTTTTTTCTACTACTATATATCTCAGCTTATATTTATTATAAAACATCAAATCTAAAAACAAAAGTATAAAAAAAGTATATGCATTATAAGTCAAAAATTCAAATAAACAAAGTCCACAGATATCATTTCTCATCTATTAACTCAATAAATTGTGCATTTTAATATTTCAAATACACGTTATATGCATATTTGTTATATAAATCAAACCCATTACCACATGAAAAATTATTTAATTCATAATCAAAGTATTCTTACTCCCTTATCCACATTTACTATGCAATTTAATATAATCCATTTTTCATGCTCATAACGCATTAAATTTCATACATAAATATTTTTTACACTTTTAAATCTTCCATTCTAATTGAACTTAAATATAGACTTTGCATAACTTAGCAAACAAACTATCTAAGTTCAAAATATTCATTTGCACATGAATCTGCAATTTTCTTTAACATATATACTTTCTTGTCATTCTCCCAATGATACACCTTGTCTGTATATTTTCTTTGCCCAACTATCCATAATTTTCGTTTTGCCCTTGAAAACGCTACATTGAGTCTTTTATAGTTTGAAAAGAAATAACTGGTTCCGTGATTTCTGGTAATAGAGAAAACAACCACTTCACTGTCACGTCCCTGTATCGAATCCACCGTATCAATTCTAATATCAAGCTTTTTCTTTAATTCCAATACCTCTGACTCTTTTTTGAGCATGTAAATTAATTTGGATTTCTGCCCCTTATATGGAGAAATAATACTAATTTGCTTCCTTTTTTGTCTGTTGTCACAGATAGAGGCTTCTCTTTTCAGCACCTGCTTTATTACCTCAATCTCATCTAAATTATATGGAGAACTATTCCTATCCGTTTCAGAACTATCCGGCCAATTTCGTTCTGTCAAATAATTTGCCCAAACCACACTATTCGAAATTGAATTATTTTCTTTTCCATTTAATAATCTCCCATTATAAAAATATTTACTTACAATTGCTGATATTTCATCTACCATACGATATTGCTTGTTTAACATTGTAAAAGCATGTTCTGGAATCCTATCATATACCTCTTCAATATAAGTACGTGATTCAATATGCCTAGTTCCAGTCTCTGCCATTGCCTGCCGATCTAGTTCCGTGTATACTGGTGAAAGTTGTACTGGATCCCCGACCATCACCGCTTTCTTCCCCCATATCAGTGCCAGAATAATTTCAGGAAATGATATTTTAGAATTTTCATCTAAAATCACATAATCAAAAGGGTATTTTGCATTAAACGAAATTCCTCCAATTCCATTACAAGTTATTCCTACAAATCGACTGGTATAAAATAGCAAATCACTCGTTCTACGTAAATTATTTTCTATGTCGTCTTTCATAAGTTGAATAATTCCATCAGGTATCTGTTTTTTTTGTAAACGCTCTAGATAATTTACCAAAATCTGATTAATCTGAAACTTTTCCCTAGATTTATCATCATCTAATTCTTTATCTTTAATACGAAAACCCATAAAGTTTTCAAACTTCTTGTCCAGATTGTGAAAAATATTATTAACAGCCACATGCGTTTCCGAACATACCAGAATTCTAGCCGCAGGATTTTTAAGAAGTATTTGACTACAAATCTCTGTTATAACACTTGTTTTTCCTGTACCTGGAGGTCCCTGAATCAGCGTAAGGTATTGATTGCTTAAAGCTTTATTTACTGCTATTTTCTGGGACTCATTCAATTTCTTTGTTGTATATTGCAACGGAATGATTCTTTCCTTTGGAATTGACTCTGGATGAATAAAAGCCAATATCAATTCAGGATTCACAAACACCCCGGCACGTATATTATATAATGCTTGTATTTGTCGGCGTATTTTTTTCAGATTTCCTATCTGAACTTCGCTCTCTTCCATGTTTAAAATTAACTCTTCTCTTTTTTTCAGGTATTTGAGCCAATCATCAATTTCTACATTCCATCTCTCGAAAGATTCCTGACGTGTCATGTTATCGCTCCTTTTTATAATATAACTTTTTGTATACCGTTAAAATTCTGTTGAATCAAGTTAAAATCACCCATTATATTTTCCCTGCCATTTAACGTTACTATCTGCCCATCCTCACATAACTCAATAATCTTTTGAACTTTTGAAGTCAACTGAATATCTCCCGTATTCATGTTGATAAATATCAAACCATTATTATGAAGTTTTGCAAGTGATTCAGCTAAAAACTCGTAAGGAAATATATCCAAAATAAGGCTAATTTTCCTGCCTTTGTGAATCCCACACTGAACAAGATTAAAAATCATTCTATCACAAATATTATATTTACCTCCCAATTTTAAATTAAGTATATATTTTTCCATTCTTATCCCTCCAGTAAGCTACGGCTTATCCCTATTAACTCATTAAACTTGTCAAATTGTGAATCAATATATACCCTTTTTTGACCTTTTAAAGAATTAATTGCATCACGATACGGTTTCTTTTTTTCTTGAATAGTTGCTATATCAGCATATAATAAACTAATTTCCTCTTTTACAACATTATAATTTTCCGATAAAGCTTCCAATTCAGTTTTATAGCGATCAATATCCCCATTTCGTCTATTTTGACACTCTTTAAGATAATCAATATGTTTCTGAACCGTTTTCTGTTCTCTATTACATGATTCTACATACTCCATATATGTATCGTTTTCCAAATTTGATTTATTAATATAATCACTCAGGCTATTCAGTTTAGCTATTTTATCAGAAAAACCCGGATCATTTGTATGGGAATTTTTGATATCACGAACAACTTGACTAAGGTTCTTATGTTCCCGCCGTAAAGATTTACTCCTGTCTCTTGCCATAGCTACAATTCCAAGATAGGTGCTTTTGCGCTCTTGTATTTTTTTAATATCTGCTATATACGATTGTATTTGCATTCCATCATATTTATTAAGTTCAATTAAGGAATCCCTTTTGCTTTTAATACTTGCCTGAGCGTTTTTTATGGTCTCCAATTTCAGACTCTTACCAAAAATTTGTTTCTTCTTGGCCTCAATTTCTTTTTGCAACAAATCTATTTTTTGTTGAATAATGGATATCTCATAGTCATACTCCACACAAACTTTACTCTTACTAATATAATCTTTCCATATTTTTTTTGCCTCTGTAAATAATTGTTGTTGCCTGTTCTGCAGATATCGTTGCCGTTCTTTAAATTCTTCCTTTCTCTGTGTGAGAACCTTAGATACCTGTTTCAATTGCTTCTTTGCGATTTTACAATCCCCTATTTTTGCATGAATTTGTCTTTTTATCACTTTTACCTGCTCTGCTTCTTTTTTATATAAACTTAATTCTTCTCCTATGGTTCTTGCATAAAAATAAACATTTTTTGCTGAAACATCCCCATTACTTTCACGAATAGCCTGTTGCAGTTCCATGTATTTTACATTTTTAGCATATTCATCTATATTTTCATAAGAACCCCCTAATAGTTCCTGATTCTGATACAGAACTAGATAATTATACGATGTATCGTTCATTGCTTCTTCCAATACCTGAATCAATTCTTTACATTCCCCAATAACAGTTCCATAGTTCCGTTGATATTCATATATAATATTCATTCTGGCTCTGCATAACTTTTGATCCATTAAAACTTCGTCATAATTTTTTTTAATCAAACTAATCTCAAAAAAACATTGTGAATATTCCAACAATAATCTGCTTAATGCATTATATAAATCTTTTGTATTCTCATATTCTTCAATTTTTGCCAACACAAGCTGGTTATAAGCTTGAGAAAGATAATCCTTGTAATCTGCTACTTCATGCTGTTTCCTGCTGATATGCAACTCCATATCATGAACAAGAAACTTTACGTTTTCACCCTTTTCCTGTAGCACAGTTCTATAAAATTTTGCCAGTCTCTTTTTAAAAAACATATTCTCACCTCAAAAGAGGAATAATATCCTCTGTATTAATTGCTGCTATAAAGGAATCCTCATTCAACTGCTCGATCATTGTATCTATCATTTTCTTTACATCAGAAGTCATATTTTGATCGCTAGTATCCATTGTCTTTAATATACGGATTAATTTTTGATTGACCTCTCTTTTCAGCCTAAAATCATTTGATATAATACAATGGTCTTTCTCTATTTTTCTTAACTCTGAACGTTTCGTTACAATTGCACCATTAATATATTGTACTGCAGCTAGATATTGACAATATTGCTCTTCTACACCATACCTTACCTTCAATCCAAATTCCCTTTTTAGTTCTTCCATGGCTACATTATATTTCATTTCTAATTGTGTCACACGCTGTCTCTGCATATCAAGCATTGTTTCTTTCATTTGACATGCTTTAAAATCCCATTCCTTTCTTCGATCTATGAATTCTTTTTCCATATTTGCAAGAATATTTTTCCGATACTTATATTCCTCAAAATCAGAAATAATATTATACATGGGGATTAACCCCTTCAAACTAAAGCCTGATGTCCCTGTAAAATCAGAAATATCATCCACGATCTGAAGCGGTATCATAGAAGTGCTTTCCTGCTCTAAACGATAATAAAATGATCCTAGGGAATCTTCCAGACGTGCATATGCATCTTTTTGTGCATTATTTATAATTGTCGTCCGAATACATGCCGCAACACCAGTGCAAAACATGCTCCCCATAATAACGCCAGCCGATGTTGCAAGTGCAGTACCAATAGTTGCTCCCAAACCTACAATTTGACTACATATTTTTTTCCCATATCCCCATGCAGCCCCAGTCAGGCTCCCCAAAACATTATCAAGAACTGATTTTGTAGTTCTTTCAATTAATTGATCTGCATCAATTTCACCTATATAATGTTTATATGCACTTCTGGAATAATCATAAAAGAAACCGCTTGTAAAATCTATGGCCATTTCGCCCAATGTTTCTACACCCAACGCCTCCTTTAAAATAGAACTAATTCCTGTTTTAGCTCCTTCGTGCATTGCTTCTGTCATGGAATTACTTAAAATTATAGCAAATTCATTATATGATAATTCATTTGCCCTTCGGTAAAACAAATCAACTAAATCCTCAACTGTACTCACTGTAAAACTGGCAATCATACTTCCACCAATTTCTACTGACAGTTCCGAAAATCCAGAAAGATTATTGTCATTTTCATTTTTCAACCTTAATGGTGCATATCCGATACCCTGATACATTACTTGTGTTTCCATCCCTTTTCCCTTATCATCAAAATTGATATGTTAATTGTAACACATATTATTTTTTGTGTACATCATTCCTTATTTAAAATAATTTTTTATTAAATTAATAAATGTGAAATCTAACAGACTATCACTTCAATTTCCTATCAATCTCATTTAAAGTAATAGCTTTTTTTGCAAAATCTTGCATTAAATAAACTCTTATCATTGACATGCTTTTACTTCACTCCCAGTCTAAAGCTACTAATGTAAAAAAATATCATCGTCTTGACTATAAAATCATTAGTCCTAATAAATTTATTTACATACCATACCTATAAAGTATACTGTTACAGTTTTCGTTCTCTTTCATTATAAAATATTCCTCTGAACACAGAAGTTTTTAAAACATATGTGTTATATCCCAAATGTTTTAAACTGCAGAACCAGCAGTTCATCGCTTCAAATCTGTCGGTTCTATGTATTTATTTTTCTTATAAATTTTTGATTATATTAAGGCTTTTCTTATTCAACGCCTTTTTCAGCTTCTGGTTCTCTTTTTTCAGGATATCATTCTCCCTCTTTAAGTCTGCCACCTGCTGCTGTAATAATTCAATCCAGTTGTCCATTGCCATGTCCAGTATTCTCTGGCGGGGATCGACCATCCCAGCTTGCTGTTATACTGCCTTGTCTACAAGCTTGCGGACAATGGGGTTCTTGTAAAAGGTTTTCTGGAAAGCCCTGTCATCTTCATCAGCTTAGGGATTGACACTTTATCCTACCGTTCCATCAGCTTGCGGATTGCTTCACTGGCGGCTGCGATCTTCTATTGCTTCGTTCCCTATTTAACTCCACCATCCTATCGTATTTGCTCATATTCCTCACCCTATCCTTCTAAGCGTTCCAACAGAATCCTTGTCTATTCCTCCCTTGCTTTGCAGATTTCATCAGCAAAATAAGCATCAAAGATGGCTTAAGCGGCACGAATATCATTCCGTCATAATAGCAATGAAACTTTAATGATAATATCACACAGGAAGACTTTTTCGCCATAGCAACAGCGTTATAGGTCAGATTAAAGGTTGCGGCAACATTCAGGTTTTGCATATAATCTCCAAGCCAGCTTGAAAGCTCATTCCTTACTGTGATTCGACTAGGCAGAAGAACAGGAAGACTCACCAAATCCTCCGGGGTTACAAATTCTTTTTGGGCTAACGCCGTATCAACCGGTACTAAAGCGCACCATTCCTCTCTTGTTTTCATACGTATAAATTCATATTTCGCCGTATCAACCGGTTCCAATAAAAGTCCAAGGTCAATCGTACCGCTTTCCATACGATTCTTAATATTGTCTGCCATGCCGCTGTAAAGTTCAAAGCTCACAAGCGGATGCTTTTTCTGAAAAAGATTAATCCACTCTGACAATTCCTCCATGCTCAAAAGTTCTCCCGCGCCAATGGATATTTTGCCCGCCAGACTTTCCTCATCCTGCTTCAGTTCCGCTTTCGCTTTCTCAGCTAGCGTGAGCATTTCCTGGGCGCGCCGCTTCAGAAGCATTCCTTCGCCTGTCAGAATAATGCTGTGACTGGAGCGGTCAAACAGTTTTACACCTAATTCTTCTTCAAGCTACATAAGTTGGCTGGACAATGTTTGCTGCGTTACATGAAGAAGCTGCGCTGCCTTTGTAATATTTTCTTCTCTTGCCACCATAAGAAAGTAGTTTAACACCCTGAGTTCCATAATCCTTCACCTCTTTACAGGCATTATACTATATTTGGAATGCCTTTTCAACATTTTCCTCCTTATCAGCTACAAGGAAATTGACAGCAGTTATTTCAAAGCAGCGCCGTCTGCAAACGCTTTTCCAACAATATCGCCCATTTTGACATACACGTTGCGAATTGGGTCAAAGGAAATCGGACAGAGCTTTTCAAGCTCAATTATTCCATCTTCATTCAGAATACTTTCATCTGCACTTATGCTTACAATTTCGCCAATGAGATTTCCATCCTCTGTCACTTTCAGCAGCTTACATTCCAGCGTCATCGGTAATTCCTCAAAAAGCGGCGCATCAATCTTCTCACTCTTTATGACATGGAAGCCTGCTTTTTGCAGCTTCTTTGGCTCATTGTTTGCCGAAACAATCCCTACATAATCCGATGCAACTACATTCTTGACATCGGCAAAGCTTACAGTAAACGATTTTTTTGCTAAAATATTTTTTGTTGTCTTATGACCGACGGACAGGCAAAGTACAACCTTGTTCTCATCGTAAAGTCCGCCCCATGCAGCATTCATCAAATCTGCATTTCCGCTTTCATCATAAGTTCCGACGAGCAGAACGGGAAGCGGGTAAAACCAAGGTCTAGCATCAAAATTCTTTCTCATTGTAATAATCTCCTTTTTTATATATTATTCTGCTTTTGTGTTCCGTTTCTTTATTCTAAGTTGAAGATGCATAAACCTTACTTTAAATTATATTGCACCTTCACCCACATAGCAAATACTTTGATTGAATATGTTATTATATCACCTCAATTTGTTGAATTCCCGTAATTGATTAATCAAAGACCTTACTTCATCATCATTTACTTCTATATCAACAAAAATAACAATATTATAGTAATCTTCATCTCTAAAATTTTTTAATCCCCCAAGTTCATTACAAATATAACAATCACTAAAAATAATCTCACTGGCTATTCTTCTATTATGGTTAATTCCAAATTTTAATATGTCTATTGCTCTATGCTTATATTTATTCAAATGCTTCAAAGCATATCTTAAACAGTTATTGATTATCGGATTGATGGAGCGATATGTAATATAATCAACTTGTTTTTTTCTTCTACCAATATTCCCCAATTTAAGCTCATAAGGTTTTATTTCAAATATTGAACTAAACAAGTCATCATTGTCTAACATTATTTCCAAATATTCACCTTGACAAAAAATACAATCTTCTGTAGCATAGTGACCATTTATAAAAAACATATTGTAGGAGTCATAAATATCATTGAACAGTTCTACATTATTCATACTTGCAACAAGACGGGCAAACTCAATACAGTTTTCAAAATGAATCCATGTTGTACCTTTATCTTTCCTAAATTCAAATTGATTATGATACCATTTCAATTTTATTCCATATTCGTCGTGAAGATATCTAACACCATTGATTGAATGATATTCAACTACATAATCGAGGAAGGTTTTTCCAAATTCATCGGTTTGAGTAAGGATAGATTTCCCATCATTTGCAAGCAACATATCGAATTCATCTTTATATAATTTTGGATTATCTAAATATGCGTAATATCTAAAGCCTTTATTGAACGGTACATTTTCCTTTTCAACAGGTAGTTTGTACGCATCTTCATATAGCAACCGTGCCAATGAAATTCCAAATATTTTTTCCAAAGGAATAATAAAGTCGTACTTAAGTGGTCTTTCTCCTTTCAGCATTTTTGAAAAGTTGGATTTTTCTTTATCTGCAAATTTATATGCTTCTTGTCCTTTAATTCCTAATTCGTGAGCAATATCAACAAGTAAATGACTATACATCTTAATTCCTTTTAATTCCATGTAATGGTCAATATTACTTTTTAAATTTTCCATATCAAAACCTCCACATTCATTTTATTTATATTGTATCACCAATTTTATTGTTTTGATAGTCATTTACGACAACTTTTGTAGTCTGTTTTGCCTTTTAATAAAATTCATGTAAAAAAGTATATAGTTAAATTTGACAACAAATTTGTAATAATGCTTAATAATAGAAAATTAAAAAGACGCTATCTTTGTCATCCCGATTCTGCCCATTATAAAGAAACCTTCTAACTTCCATAATCAAATCATTCGAATCATCATCAATCACTACATATTAAATAATATAATTATCCACATAAACACGATATTAAAAATATCTACGCTCCCGGACAGAATGATATGGTTCAAAAGATTCAGCCATCGGAAACCTCTCCATAATAGCAAACTCTACCTTATCCAATAAGTCATTTGCTGCTTTGGGATTCTTCAGTTTCTCCGCAATATAGGTAACTTTTTCATTAAGAACATCATAAAAAAGTGGCAGATAGCTCAATCTGTACTTTTTACTGAACATTTATCTTCCTCCGTAGTCCTCCGAAAACTTCCTCATGGCTCATCCGTGTATCATTTTCCGCCGCAAATTTATCTGCTTTATCTAATGCAGTTTCAACACCATCTGTCAACTTTGAATATTCTTCAAGACTAAGAACCACCATTGCTCCATATCCGTTTTTTGTTAAATATACCGGTTCACCCGCATTTACAATTTTCTCAATATC
>CAJUAO010000018.1 GCA_910584685.1 uncultured Lachnospiraceae bacterium
TTCTAACCATATTCCTCAATGCTTTAAAAAATTATATTTAGCTGCCTGCCTCCCCCTTAAGCTCTCCCCATTCCGCCTCCTAGAGCCTTTTAATGGGACATACCCTCATTTATATGCTGTTAGTAGAAGAAAAGCTTGAGTTTACTTTAGTATCATAAAAGTATAGTAGTTAGAGAGTAGCAGATATGACATCTGCATTTGTTTTGTATAAGGTATGTGACAAATATCGGATTATGGAAATCAGATTGAATATGTTTATTTTTCTTCTGAGAAATTTGTAAGATACAGATGTGCAAATATAGTGTGTATCAGTAAATAAGCTTATATCTTTATCTTCATGCATACACATTGTAGAAAATAATAAAATAAATGTATTTGACCTTACTTTTTTATGTTTGATATATGCAAATTCATATAAATACGAAGCGAATAGGTAATTGTAAATTACTATTGAGCCTTTTATGTAAAACATTGATTTTATGCGGCTTTTAAAGGTATAAATTAAAAAAAAGGAAAATTTAAAAAATGTATTACTGTATCCCGTATGCTTAAATTATTTATACGGATTAAATACGGATTAATATATCAAAAGTATAAATATCAAATTAAAAAATGTAACTTTCTCTCAATGAGGGGCTTAAGAATAAAGGAAGCTTGGGGCGGCAGGTCGGCTTAGGAAGGGAGTTATATATTTTTTTAAAGCATTGAGAAAAGGGTTAGAAATTCATCAAGGTAATACCGTCAGCTTCTTAGCGTAGAGCGTCTGTTTGAGCAGGGGGCTTGCTCTTTAGCCCCTTGCGAGTTACGCTCGCAGCTTAGAAGATGGCGGTATTACCTTGATAGAATTTCTTCCTCTTTTCGAAGCTTTAAAAAAATATATAACTCCCTTCCTAAGCCGACCTGCCGCCCCAAGCTTCCTTTATTCTTAAGCCCCGGGTTTCATGTGAGAAACTTTCTTATTCACCTGTACAAATTAATATTTAGCTCCCAGCATCCTAAAGCCTGTTAACGGAACATGCCCTCATTTTTAAACCGTTAGGGTGTAAAGAAAGCTTTTCTTTTTAGCAAGTAATGTTTTTAGCTCCGGAAATGAAAAGCTTCATATATATAATCAAAATATTTGTAAACCTTTCAATATAAAGCTTGATTATACAAATTTTATTTAATATAATTATTCTAAATAGAAATGTTCTAATAGGAATGGAGGCGATGCATTTGGAAACAAAGGGCGGATTTTATATTACGCAGATTAAACAGCTTCAAGATAGGATTTTTGAGCGGTTACTGCTTGAAAATGGCATTGAAATAAGCGGCGGACAGGGACGAATATTATTTATTCTATGGAAAACAGATAATCTTACGGTTAGTGAAATAAGTGAAAAAACCTCTCTTGCAAAAAATACTGTATCTGTTGTAATAAATGGAATGGTAAATAAAGGAATTGTAGAAAGAAATATTAACCCGCACAATCGCCGGCAAACGATTATATCACTCACTGAGTATTCAAAATCCTTACAGGAAAAATATGAAATAGTATCCCAGCAGATGAATGTATTATTTTATCAAGGCTTTTCAGAAGAAGAGCAAATACAATTTGAACGGTATCTTGCCCGAATACTTGAAACCTTGATTGAAAACCTGCATACAAACTAATAATTTTTATAAGGAGGATAATTTCCAATGAAAACAAGAGAACATATTATTGAATTTATTAAAAAGCAAAAAGTGTCGTTTATTGCTTCCGTGGACGAAGAAGGTTTCCCTAATATAAAAGCCATGTTTGTGCCACGCAAGATTGAGGGAAATTGTTTTTATTTTTCAACAAACACATCCGCTATGCGCTCGCAACAGTTTATGAAAAATCCAAAGGCAAGTATATATTTTTATAGCAAGGGACGCTTTAAATATGAAGGCATTATGCTGACCGGCACAATGGAAGTCTTGCAGGACAATGAAATAAAGCAAGAAATATGGTGTGTCGGGGATACCATGTATTATAAGAAAGGCGTAACTGACCCAGATTACTGTGTATTAAAGTTTACTGCAATAAAGGGAAGATATTATTGTGATTTGAAAACGGAAAGTTTTGATATTGAGGACTTAAAATGATAGTACAAATTATCATTGTTTGTATTTTCTTTTTTTCCGTAATATGATAAAATATAAATAACTATGGTAATAAATAACTGTCTGCATATACTTTGGAGGGAAAATGAGCAGAAAAAACAATACAAATGCAGTGCTTAGCGCAATTGCCATATTTTCTGTCTGTATTTTGATTGTCATTGTTGCGTGGCATTATATTTTCGGAGATGGAATAAAAAATGCAAATGCCACAGAGACGGTTTCTGATATTGAGCCTTCGGGAAATGACCTGACATATAATGAAGCTTCAACAGAGCTTCCGACGCAGAAACCCACGGAGCCTGAGACAAAAGCCGATATTCCAAAGGAAACAGGAGAATATCAGTATTCACAGATAGTTACGGAGTTCGTCACAGGTAGGAAAAATAATGACGATTATGCTGACACAGGTCTGAAGCAAAAATACATAGTGATGAAGGAGCTTTTACAGCTTCCGTCTCTGCCCACAGGCTGTGAGGTAACTTCCCTTACGGCAGTATTAAACTACTGGGGCTATGGCGTAAGTAAGGAAACCATGTCAGATAAGTATCTGGAAAAGGGAAGACTTGGACAGGTTACGGCATATGAGGCGTTTATTGGGGAGCCTTCATCAACAGGGGGATACGGCTGCTTTGCGCCTGTCATACAGAGAGCGGCAAATAAATACCTGTCGGAGCAAAATTCATTTTACAGGGCATACAATCTCACAGGAGCAGCATTTGAAGATTTGTATAAGGAAATAAATCAAAATCACCCTGTTATTGTATGGGCGACCATAAACATGGTGGAGCCAACGTATTATTCCCAATGGAAATTACAGGATGGAACATATTCGTGGATAGGCAGGGAGCATTGTCTTGTTATTACAGGATATGATAAAAGCACAAATTCCGTTTATGTAATGGACCCCTTAAAGGGGAACGTTGCGTATGATGCGACATTATTTAAGACAAGGTATGAACAAATGTTTAGCCAGGCAGTAGTGATAAAATAAATTAAGGCAGCCTATGAATAAAGAAATAGTGACTGCGAAGGACAGATAACCATGAAAGACATGACAAAGAAAAATAAAATTATATTTGAAATAAGAAAAACAGTATTTATGATTACTGTTTTTCTGTGGCTTATAGGAGCTTGTACCGGCTGCAAAAATAACGGCAGTAATGTAAAAAAAACGTTGCCGGAACAGGAAAGCGTAACATCTCAAAAAGACATGGCGGCTAAGGAAAGCATAACAACTGGAGAGAAGTCTGCAGGGGAAACAAAGGAACAGACAACAGCGGAACAGGAGACAAAAGAAGCAGGAACAGTATCGGAAAATGAAAATACAACTGTAGAGGAAAGCCAAGGGGTAACGGCTCCGGCTGATACAGGCATAAAAAATAACAGAATAGTCGCCATAGACCCGGGACACCAAAGCAGGGGAAACAGTGAAAAGGAGCCTATAGGACCGGGAGCCTCCACAATGAAGGCTAAGGTGGCAGGAGGAACAAGAGGCGCAGCAACGGGCAAGCCTGAATATGAGCTGACCCTTGAAATTTCACTTAAGCTAAAGGAGGAGCTTTTAAGGAGAGGCTATACCGTAGTAATGATAAGGGAGACAAATGACGTAAACATAAGCAATGCCGAGAGGGCGCAAATAGCAAACACATCGGGAGCGTCAGCATTCCTGCGTATACATGCAGACGGCTCAGACAACAGCTCCGTAAGCGGAGCCACAGCCCTTTGCCCTACGCCTCAAAATCCATATTGCGCAAATATATATAAAGACAGCAGAAGATTGTCGGACGCAGTGCTTGAATCCCTGTGCGCAAGTACAGGGTGCAAAAAAAGGTATGTAAGCGAGGTTGACAACATGAGTGGAATAAACTGGTGTCAGATACCCGTATCCATTGTGGAGGTTGGATTTATGACAAACGCTGATGAGGATATGCTTCTTAGCACTGAGGAATACCAGTGGAAGGTGGCAAAGGGAATAGCTGATGGGGTGGATAAATTTTTTAGTGTTTCGGAATAAAAGATTGTGAGGTAAAAAGCTATGAATTCTGAAAAATCTGAAATAAGCTCTGACAGACAGCAGGCTTTAGGCACAGCGCCTATTACGTCTCTTATGTTTAAGATGGCAGTGCCGGGTATAATTGCCCAGCTTATAAATATATTATACAGCATAGTTGACCGGATATATATAGGACATATACAGGGAGTCGGCTCAAACGCGCTTACAGGCGTGGGACTGACCTTTCCGGTAATAACGTTCGTTTCTGCCTTTGCCATGATTGTGGGAGCGGGAGGAGCGCCTCTTGCCGCCATAGCCCTTGGAAAAAAGGACAGACAGAAGGCAGAGAAAATACTTGGAACAGGAGTGTTCCTGCTTTTTTCCTTTGCCGCTGCCATTATGATTTGCTTTTATATATGGAAAAGACCTCTTCTTATGCTGTTTGGAGCCAGTGAATTTACCATAGATTATGCTGACAGCTATTTAAGCATATATCTTATAGGAACGCTGCCTGTTATGCTGTACCTTGGCTTAAATCAATATATTATAGCCCAGGGAAAATCTCTTACGGCTATGTTGTCGGTAGGCATAGGAGCAGTTTTAAATCTTATACTTGACCCTGTTTTTATCTTTGTGTTTGACATGAACGTAAAGGGGGCGGCCATTGCAACAATTATATCCCAAAGCGCCAGCGCGTTGTGGGTTGTATCCACACTTATAAAAAAGGATACGTCAATGACCTTAAGAAAAGGACTTATAAGACCATCATTGGAGGAAATAAAGCAGATAGTGGCTCTCGGTGTTTCGCCTTTTATAATGGCTTCTACTGAAAGCCTTATAAGCATAGTTATAAACAGAGGCCTGCAAAACTATGGAGGGGACATATATGTAGGCTCCTTTACCATTATTCAAAGCATAATGCAGATGATAAGCGCGCCTGTAAGCGGGTTTACACAGGGAGTACAGCCTATTATCAGCTATAATTACGGCGCAGATAATTACAGGAGAGTGCGTCAAACCTACAGGAGAATGATTGGAATTACGTTTGGATTTGTTAATCTGGCGACAGCGTTAATAATGATTTTCCCAAAGGTATTTGCAGGAATGTTTACAAATGATGAGGAGCTTATAAGCCTTGTGGCGAGAGTGATACCTGTATTTATGGCGGGAATGCTTGTCTTTGGGCTTCAAAACGGTATCCAGCCCACCTTTGTTGCGTTGGGGCAGGCTAAGATATCCTTGTTTATAGCGGTTTTAAGAAAAATAATACTTCTTATACCTCTTGCAATAATATTTCCTCATTTCTTTGGAGTGTGGGGAGTGTATTACGCAGAGCCTGTGTCCGACATACTGTCAGCCGCAACGGCGTCCACGCTGTTTTTGATTAATATAAACAAAATATTGAAAAAGAAGGAAAAGTCTTAAGTACATGGAGGTAAAAATGAGCGGATTTACAAAATATAATTTTCATACCCACACCTACAGGTGCAAGCATGCAGGAGGTACGGAAAGGGAATATATAGAAAGCGCAATAAAGAACAATATAAAAGTACTTGGCTTTGCAGACCATGTGCCGTGTCCCTTTAAGGAGAAGGGAAGGGTATCAGGCATACGCATGGATATGCTTACTGCGCCTGAATATGTGGAAACCCTAAGAAAGCTAAAGGAAGAATATAAAGAGGATATAGATATATATATAGGCTTTGAGGCAGAATATATCCCTGAGTTTTATCCTGAACAGGCAGAAATGTGCAAAAGCCTTGGCTGCGACTATATGATAATGGGTCAGCATTTTTTAAGCGGGGAGCCGGGCGTTATGTATACGGGAGCCGAGACAAGGCTTACAGAGCGTATGAAAGCCTATGTGGATTCTGTTCTTGAGGGGGCGGCTACGGGACACTTTATGTATATTGCCCACCCTGACCTTATTTTTTTCACAGGTGATGAAAAGGTATACAGGTCTCATATGAGAAGGCTGTGTGAGGGGCTTAATAAAATGGATATTCCTATAGAGATAAACAATGTGGGAATGTCACATAACCGTAATTATCCTACGCCATGCTTCTGGGAAATTGCAGGACAGGTAGGAAATAAGACTGTTATCGGACTTGATGCCCATAATGTAGGAGATATGGAAAATATGGAGGCCTATGAAAAATGCATGGAGCTTGTGGAAAAATATAATGTGAATTTTCTTAAGGAGCCTGAGGAGGTGCTGCCATATATGGAGAGGACAAAAAATAATATACAGAGGAATTGACAATAAAGCAACATATGTGATAATCTGTTCTTAAGGTTAAAGAGTATGGAAACAAGGCATAAAAAAAATATTTTTTGCATGTAAATTTACTGATGCAGCGCAAATTCGCAGATTGGGAAGGAGCAGTGATTTTTTATGGTAAACGGAATAAACGATGGAATTTATGGAGCATATGGCGGCGGCGCGTCATACGGTATTGACGGAAACCTTAATGATGAAGAAAAGAAAAACGGAAAGTCATCGCCTGAGGAATGTGAAACCTGTAAAAACAGAAAGTATCAGGATGGCTCTAACGAAATGGTTTCCTTTAAGGCAGCGGCCCATATATCACCGGAGGCGGCAGGAGCTGCGGTCAGGGCCCATGAGGGAGAGCATGTTTCAAATGCATACAATAAAGCCTATGAAAATGACGGAAAGGTAGTGAACGCTTCTGTTCGTATTTATACGTCAGTATGTCCTGAATGTGGACGGACATACGTTTCGGGAGGAGTTACAAACACAGCCATAAAGTACGGAAATGAAGAAAATCCCTATATGAAGGATTTTAAGGCCCAGCAGGCAGCGGTTCTTACGGGACAAAATATTGACAAAAAGGAGTAGCAGTATATAGTTTTTGTATATAAACGACATTTTTTTGCTTTTTAAAAATTTATGGGAGGTTTCAGGATGGTAAAGCATATTATATTATGGCAGCTTAAGGATGAGCTTAGCGAAGCGCAGAAGGATAAGGTTAAGAAGGAAATCAAGGAAGGCCTGGAGGGGCTTAAAGGCAAGGTGCCGGGATTGATAGACGTAAATGTTATTATAGAGGGGCTTGCCTCGTCTAACGCAGATGTTATGTTAGATTCAACACTTGAGAGCTATGAAGCATTAAAGGGCTATGCAGTACACCCGAATCATGTTGAAGTGGCAGACAGCAAGGTAAGACCATATACAAAAACAAGAATATGTATGGACTTTGAAAAATAATTAGAAGAAGCTTAGGGAAAATCCGTGAATTTTTGAGTTCTGTTTTGATGATATTTTACATAAATCTGCCATATACGACAGTATGAATATTAAAAAAAGATTACGAATGTTATGTATAGCCACGAAATGAATTTGTGAATTTTATATGTATTTTTATAAACTTTTTATTATTATGAAATAATTTTACTGGATTTTTATGATAAATAATGCTATAATAGATGCACAATTATACTTGGTCAACTAAATATTGGAGGAAGTTATGAAATACTTAAAGCAGTTTGGCATTATTATAGCTATTTCTTTTTTAGGAGAAATACTTAAAGCAATTATTCCTCTGTCTATTCCCGCAAATATATATGGTCTTGTGCTGATGCTTTTAGCGTTGGTGACAAAGACCGTTAAGCTTTCTGAGGTAAAGGAAACGGCGTATTTTCTTGTAGAGATTATGACTGTTATGTTTATTCCTGCGGGTGTAGGGCTTATGGCCTCCTGGGGCCTGCTTAAGGATATTCTTATTCCGGTTATAGTAATTACGCCTGTTACAACAGTTATAGTTATGGCAGTTACAGGAAGAATAACCCAAATGGTGGTAAGATTGGAAAAGAAAAGGAGTAAAAGGTGAAGCAAATAATAACAGGCTCCGCTTTTTTTGGAGTGTTCATAAGTATATTAGGCTATGAGGTTGGATTGCTTATTAAGAAAAAGCTTAAGCATCCTGTTTTTAATCCACTGCTTATAGCCATTATTTTTGTTATTGGTGCGTTGGTTATTTTAGGCATAGATTATGACAGCTACAATGAGGGAGCAAAATATATAAGCTATCTGCTGACTCCCGCTACGGTTTGTCTGGCGGTACCCTTATATGAACAGCTTAATCTTCTTAAGAAGAACTGGAAAGCCATAATTATAGGTATATTATCAGGAGTAATTACATCTCTTGCAAGTGTATTTTTGCTTGCCCTTGCGTTTGGACTTACCCATGAGGAATATGTTACCCTTCTTCCAAAGTCCATTACCACTGCCATTGGCATGGAGCTGTCAGGAGAAATGGGAGGTATAGTGACAATATCCGTGGCGGTTATAGTGGTTACGGGCATATTTGGCAACGTTATGGCAGAGATTGTATGTAAGCTTTTTAGAATAAACGAGCCTGTGGCTAAGGGCATTGCCATAGGAACTTCTTCCCATGCCGTAGGGACTGCAAAGGCCATGGAGATGGGACAGGAGGAAGGAGCAATGAGCAGTCTTGCTATTGCGGTAGCAGGAATATTGACGGCGGTTTTAATTTCCGTTTTTGCACAATTTATATAGAACAGTAGTTAATAATAACACAGAAGGTAGAGGAAAAGCTTATGCCTTATATGAGAAAAAGAGAAAGACTGGGAGACGTCCTTTTAGGAAGAAATATTATTACCCAGGAGCAGCTTCAGACAGCTCTTGCGGCGCAGAAGGAAAAGGGACTGATGCTGGGAGAAATGCTGGTAGAGTTGGGATATGTGACACAGGACAGATTAAACAATGTTCTCTGCGAGCATTTACATATAGAATTTGTAAACCTTAGGGCGGCAGATATTGACGACAGCGTTGTGGATATGCTTGACGAGGCTATTATGAGAAAATATACCCTCGTTCCTTACGCTTACGCTGACGGAAGCATAAACACCGTAAAGGTAGCCATGGCAGACCCTATGAATATATTTGCCATAGACGACGTAAATATGGTTATGGGCATGCAGGTGGAGACATATCTTGCAGACTCAAGCGACATACATGCATTTCTGGATAAAAAGTTCGGAAAACAGCAGGCTCAGAATATTGTAGAAATGTACAAAAAGGAGCAGAGCGCCTTAGAGGAGGAAGTTGAGGAGGAAAAGGCAAGAAAGGAAGAAATTGAGAACGCGCCTATCGTTCAGCTTGTAAACAGCATTATTGAGCAGGCCGTAAGGCAGAGAGCCAGCGATATACATATAGAGCCATTTGAAAATATAGTAAGAATAAGATACCGTGTCGACGGAAGTCTTATTGAGTCCATAACGTACGACAAAACGCTTTTTCAGGCAATTATAGCCAGGCTTAAGATTATGTCAGGAATGGACATTTCAGAAAAGAGAAAGCCTCAGGACGGACGTATTACTCTTGTGGTAGACAGGAGAGAGTATGACATAAGAGTTTCAAATCTTCCTACGGTATACGGTGAAAAGGTGGTTATGAGACTTGCCTCAAAGGAGGGCTTTAAAAAGGATATAAGCGAGCTTGGCATGTCGCCGGGTGATATGGAAAGATTTAAAAATATTCTTAAAAACCCTCATGGCATTATACTTGTAACGGGACCTACGGGAAGCGGTAAATCCACCACCCTTTATACGGCTCTTAGCGCATTAAATACGGAGGATGTAAATATTATTACTGTAGAAGACCCGGTGGAGGCCAATATAGACGGTATAAACCAGGTGCAGACAAACGCCAAGGCGCAGCTTACCTTTGCTTCGGCCTTAAGGTCAATACTTCGTCAGGACCCTGATATTATAATGATAGGCGAGATAAGAGACTCGGAAACGGCGGAAATAGCGGTAAGAGCTTCCATAACAGGACATTTGGTGGTAAGCACCCTTCACACAAACAGTACCTCAAGCTCGGTATCACGTCTTGTAGACATGGGAATAGAGCCATATCTTCTTTCAGATTCTCTTGTAGGGGTTATTGCCCAAAGGCTTGTAAAAAGACTTTGCACATGTAAAAGACAGGATTATGCAACCGAGGAGGAGAAGAAGCTTTTAGAGGTGCCGGCCGAAAAGCAGCAGATAGTATACAGGCCTGCAGGCTGTAAGCTGTGTAATAATACAGGATATTTCGGGCGAATTGGTATATATGAGATTATGCAGATTTCACCTGCCCTAAAGCGTATTATTTCAAAAAACGGAGATGCGTCAGAAATAAAGGACGTAGCCGTGGGGGAAGGAATGCATACCCTTAAAAGCTCAGCAGCCCAGTGTGTGCTTGCAGGAACTACATCTATGGACGAGATGATAAAAATAAGCTATGAGGTTGACGAGGGCTAGAAGCCGGATATCATTTTTGCTAGGAAAGGATTAAAACATATATGGTAACAGTTAATGAGCTGCTGAATGTGGCAAGGGACAAAAAGGCGTCAGACCTTCATCTTACGGTGGGACTTCCGCCAAAGATGAGAATAGACGGCGAGCTTATAAATATGAACTATCCGAAGCTGATGCCGCCGGACATAGAGAGTATAGCGTTAGGCTTGATGAATGAAAAACAGAAGGATATATTTGCAAAGGACGGAGAGCTTGATTTTGCCTTTTCGATTCCGCAGGTAGGACGTTTCAGGACAAACGTATTCAGGCAGCGTGGCTCGGTAGCCTTGTGTATGAGACTTGTGGGAACGGTTGTTCCTGAGCCGGAGACTCTCGGAGTGCCTCCGTCAGTGGTGGAGCTGTACAAAAAAAAGAGGGGGCTTGTGCTTGTCACCGGACCTACGGGAAGCGGTAAGTCAACTACCTTGGCTTCCCTTATAAGCAAGATTAACCATAATCTTAACGCTCACGTAATTACATTGGAGGACCCTATTGAGTATCTTCATTCCCATGATAAGTCAATGATAAACCAAAGGGAGATAGGTCTTGATACAAACGCCTATGATAAGGCCTTAAGGGCCGCCCTCAGAGAGGACCCT
The DNA here is from genome assembly GCA_910584685.1 of uncultured Lachnospiraceae bacterium. Lineage (GTDB taxonomy): Bacteria > Bacillota > Clostridia > Lachnospirales > Lachnospiraceae > CAG-303. The sequence continues at coordinate 11,044 of CAJUAO010000018.1, forward strand.
GACGTTATACTTGTAGGCGAGATGAGAGATTTGGAAACTATAGCAACAGCTATTACAGCGGCAGAGACGGGACATTTGGTTTTTTCAACCCTCCACACCATAGGAGCGGCGGCTACAATAGACCGTATTATAGATGTATTTCCTCCCCACCAGCAGCAGCAGATACGTATACAGCTTGCCATGGTGTTAGAGGCCGTTATATCACAGCAGCTTATACCTTCAACAGACAAGCAGGGAAGAGTTGCAGCCTTTGAGGTTATGCACGGAACGGTGCCTATACATAATCTTATAAGAGAGGGAAAGGCGTATCAGATAGCGTCTGTTATACAGACAAGCCGCAAGGAAGGCATGAGGACAATGGATGACGCCCTTATTGATTTATATATGCAGGGAAAAATAAGTCCTGAGAACGCAATTAATTATGCACAGGATTTGGCGTATGTAGAAAAGAGAGTAAGTCTTTTTTAATATTTTACAGGTTTAGTATCTTTTAGTAAGAAAGGAAACTATAGCTATGCAGACATTTTCTTATAAGGCAATAGGAGCCGACGGAAAAGAAAAAAAAGGAAGTATAGAAGCGGAAAGCAGGCAGGAGGCAGTAAAGAAGCTTAAGGATGACAGCATGCTGCCGGTAAGCGTGGAGGAGCAGTCTCTTTTAGACAAGGATATAAGCTTTTCCTTTGGGGGAAAGAGAAAGAAGAAGGTTACCCCAAGAGACATGAGTGTGTTCTGCAGGCAGTTTTCAAGTATTCTTAAAGCCGGAGTAAGCGTTGTAAAGGCATTGGAAATGCTTGGGGCACAGACAGAGAATAAAAATCTTAAGGCGGCTGTTATAGATGTTCAAAGCAGCGTGGAGAAGGGCTCCACCCTGTCGGATGCCATGAGACTGAAAAAGGACGTTTTTCCTGATTTGCTTATAAGCATGGTGTCGGCGGGCGAGGCATCAGGAAGCCTTGAACTTGCCATAGAGCGTATGGCGGTGCAGTTTGAGAAGGACGCCAAGATAAAATCCATGGTAAAAAAGGCAATGACATATCCTATGGTACTTCTTGTAGTAGCCGTAGGCGTTATGATACTTATGATTACATATGTTATTCCACAGTTTGAGGATATGTTCAACTCCATCGATTCGGAGCTGCCTGTATATACAAAGGCGGTGCTTTGGCTGGGAGACTTTATAACAAGTAAATGGTGGCTGATTATTATAATTATTGTCGGCATAGTATTTGCCTATAAAGCATATAAAGGTACAGACGGAGGAAGGCATACGATAGATAAGTTTAAGCTTAAAATACCCGTATTCGGTATGCTTGCCACAAAGACAGCCTGCGCAAGATTTTCAAGAACACTCAGCACACTTCTTAAATCAGGCATGTCTATGATGGACGCCTTGGACATAGTGGCGGACACTATGGACAACGTCTTGTTTAAGGATGCGCTGGTAAAGGCCAGAAGCGGCGTTGCCCTTGGCTTTGAGCTGTCGCAGCAGCTTGAGGCAACGGGACTTTTTCCTCCCATGGTAGTCCATATGACAAGCATAGGTGAGGAAACGGGAAATATGGAGGAAATGCTTACAAATATAGCAAATTATTATGATGAAGAGGTAGAGATGGCTACCCAGCAGGTTACAGCCCTTATGGAGCCTATTATTATCGTTGTTATGGCGGTTATGGTTGCGGTGCTTGTACTTTGTATCTATGGACCTATGGCTCAGCTTTATGATGACCTTGGTTAAAATATAAAAAATTAAGTTGGTATAAATGCCTTGTTTATACCCGGGGCAAGGCGTTATATATACATAAATATGTAACTATAAACAGTAATAAAAGGAGAACGAAAATGAAAGAACAGAAAAGATTAGGTAACAAAGGTTTCTCTCTTGTAGAGTTAATCGTAGTAATCGCTATTATGGCAATTCTTGTAGCAGTACTTGCTCCTACACTTTTAAGCAAGATTGAGGATTCAAGAGAAGGTACAGACCTTCAGGCTCTTGGTGAGATAAACACAGCAATTAAGGAAGCTATTTTATCAAGTGAAACAGCTAATGATGAAATGCCGGATGGTACATATACTGTAGCATTAGACGCTGATGGAAAGCCTACAATTAGTGGAGCTAACCTTAAGAATAATGGAGCAAAAGTTAACGCAGAATTACAAAGAACTATTCCGGAAGCAAAATTTAAATCAAAACTGGCCAAGGATTCTGCAAATAAAATACAGGTTACGGTAGAAAAAGGAATAGTTAAAACAGCACTTGTAAAGAGTGATGGTACTGTAGTTGAAATGTCAAATGGCGAAAAATTTGAGGTTAAGTAATTAACTGCAAATGCAAAAAAATCAAAAACCGGGGGAATTTTCTTTTATCCATTCCTTGCGACGGAAGGCGTTAAGCTTTCCGCTGCAGGGATAAAAGAGTTTATAGGGGAAGCACAAGCCGGGTAGTGTTTTCGCTAAGTTGTCAAACGCTGACACAGCAAACGTTAGAATTTACTAAAAATGCTTACATAGGTACGGACATAAAATAATACTATAAACACAGACAAGACTTATTACATTAAATAAACAGCATAAACGCAAACAGCATAAATACAAAACATAAAATATAAAACAACCTGAACATATTATTACAAAACTAATCATAACCACATCATAAGGAACAGACACACATATGAACATATCAGCAGCAGAGGTTGCGGTATACATACTGGTTTTCATATACGGCATTGTCCTTGGAAGCTTCTTAAATGTATTAATATACCGCATACCAAACAAGGAAAACTTTACAACAGAGCGTTCCCACTGTATGACCTGCGGAACGAAAATAAAGTGGTACGACCTTATACCGGTATTCAGCTATATATTTCTCAGGGGCAAATGCCGGAGCTGTAAGTCGAAAATATCAGTTCAGTATCCCATAGTAGAGGGCTTAAACGGATTACTGTATGTAATTATATTTATTGTAAGGGGCATAACCCTTGACAGTGTGCTTATAGCCTTTGTAACCTCAATATTTATAGTTATTTCGGTTATAGACTGGAGAACATATGAGATACCCTTTGGGCTGAATATAGCCATATTTGTACTGGCAGTAATAAGAATAGGAATAAAGCCTGAGGGATGGATTGGGCATCTTATAGGCTTTGTGGCAGTAAGCGGATTTATGCTTATATGCCTTATAATAGGAAGAATGATAAAGGGAGTGGATGCCTTCGGCGGCGGCGATATAAAGCTGATGGCGGCGGCAGGCTTATTTGCAGGATGGAAATGCGTAATACTTGCATTTCTCATAGGCTGTGTACTTGGGGCAGTTATCCACAGTATAAGAATGAAATTAACCGATGCGGACAGGGTGCTTGCATTTGGCCCTTATCTGTGCGTCGGATTATTTATAAGCATATTATTTGGAAATAATATTATAGACTGGTATCTTGGAATGCTTTAAGATGTCAGAATGGAGGAGAAGCATGACAATTAAAAACAAGAAAAAACTCCTAAGTATAGTCATAAAGGGTGAGCATATAAAAATATGTGTTGTTTCCAAAAACGGAAAAAACCTTAAGGTACACTCGGCATTGACAGCAGATACACCAAAGGGAGCAGTATCAGACGGACTTATTGAGGATGCAGAGTCCTTGGAAAAGACATTAAGGAAGGTTTTGACTACAAACAGCATTTCCGTAAAGGATGTTATCTTTTCCATAGTTTCAGGAAAAATAGCAACAAAAGAGGTTATTATACCTGATGTAAAGGATAATAAGATTGGCGACATAGTGGCGGCAAATGCGTCGGAATACTTTCCCGTAGAAATAGACGAGTATATTATTAAGCATGCCGTACTTGAGAGGTTTACGGAGGAAGAGGTTGGAAAGATAAGGCTTCAGATTGTGGCGGCGCCAAAGAAAATGGTGGAATCCTACTATGCCCTTGCAAAGAGGCTTGAACTTCATATAGAAACAATAGATTACTCTGGAAACAGTATTTATCAGCTTTTAAACGAGCAGATAGGCAAGGAATACTGTACCGTTATAGATATAGAGGGAGAGGGCACCGTAGTAAGCATATTTGAAAGCAACGTGCTTAAAATGCAGAGAACAATACCTTACGGAAGAACTATTCTTATAGAGACGGTCAAGGAAAAATACAGTCTTGCAACAGAGGAGGACGTAAGAAAGAAGCTTTATGAGGATAAGATATTAAACATTTCGCTTGATACGGACGAGGTGACAGGCAGTCTTTCATATCTTGTGAACGGCATAAAGAGAGTAACGGATTATTATATTTCAAGAAATGGAGGAAAGCCTTTTGAAAAGGCGTACGTTCTTGGAGATGCAGTTACCATACCGGGGCTTTTGACTCTTCTTTCCAATGAGATGGGGACAGAGCTTACTCCTCTAATTCATTTTACAAATGTAACCTGTGACAAGGGAGTATCTGCCACAGAGAGAAATATAACGGAATATACCTCCTCAATCGGCGCCCTGTTAGCGCCTATTGACATTATTTCAATTCAGCAGGCAGAGGTTGATAATAAGGACAGCAGCATGAGAACTATGGTTATGGTGCTAATACTTGCTATTGTAGCGGCTGCAGCATTAGTAGCCATGCCTCTTATTGATGTGTTATCCTATAAGGATAAAATGAAAAATACACAGAAAAATATTGACAGGCTTATATATGTGGAGGATATAGTAGACGACTACTATGTGGCGAAGGATAAATATTCAGACGCGCTGGCGTTCCAGATAATTACAAGCAACAGCAACGATTATCTTCATATATTTTTACAGGAGCTTGAGAAGAAGATGCCTTCTGACATAGCCTTCGGAGGCATGAGCGTTTCGTCAGGCTCGGTAACAGTGTCAGGAACGGCTGCAAGCAAAAGCTCAATGGCAAAGCTTATACAGGAGCTTAACTCTATAGAATCCGTGGCAAATGTGTTTATAAGCAATGAAACAGAGGTTATGGACAACACGGGAGCAATTACCGTATCATTTTCACTCACATGTACCTTTAGCGCAATGCCAAACACAAAGGCTGACGGTGAAAAAGAAACGACAGGTGAAAATGAAACAAAAGGAGAAAGTGAAGGCGAAACCCCTGCAAATACAGAAGGCGGCGCAGGGGCAGGGGCAGGAGATGCAGGCAGCAACACGGCTGGAACTGAAAATCAGTAATAGGAGGACAGAAGGATGGCAAAATCTAAAAAGATTAATATGGAAATATCTGAGAGAGACAAAAAGCTTTTGCTTGTTTTACTGTCGCTTCTTATAGTTGGAGCAGCATATATGCTGGGATATCGGCAGCTTTCGGAGAAATCGGACGAGTATAAGAAGGAATACAGCGCTATGAAGGTAAAGGAAGCCGATTTAAAAGAAAAGCAGGAAAACATAGACGAGTATGAAAAAAATATAATAGCCTTTGAAAATGCATTTAACAGCGTTATTTCACAGTACGGAAGCGGAGTGACTCAGACTTTTCAGATTGACTTTTTAAACAGGCTGGAAAGAGCAACAAATGTATGGGTAAAAAGCGTAAACTTCCAGGCGGCGGCGCAGGTATATACCTTTGGCAACATACAGACTACAAATCCCGCAGGCAGCGGAAACGCCTACAGCACTGATTTGGCAGGCTACAGAAACAGCTTTACCGTGGCGTATGAGGGACAGTATGAGGACTGGAAAAACTTTATAGAATATCTTAACACATACTTTAGCAAAAATGTAATTGAGAATATATCAATGTCATATAGTGATATAACAGGAGAAGTATCCGGTACCATGACCTTTAACGTATACAGTATAGTAGGAAGCAGCAATACATACGTGGAGCCGGATTTTGACGTAGAGACAGGCTCAGACAACATATTTATGTCTGAAATACTGGGAGCGGTAAATATTCCTGACAGTACGGGAGATTTTATCTTAAGCAATTATGATTATTATATGTCCGTAAATCAGATGACGGCAGGAATAGACGCCTGCACAATAGGCAGGAGAGCTGATGTTACGGGAGAAAGCGTGCTTACGGGAAATGAAAATGAATCTATGGAGGCAAGCCTTAAGCTTGAGGGAAGCGAAGGAAACTATACCGTAACCTATACGCTTCTGGACAATGAGTATAAGGAGAAATGCACCCCGGGAAATTCCTTTGAGCTTCTTATTTTAAGCTCGGGAAGAACATCAGAGGAGGATAAGACAGGCGTAGTTCTTTCCATAGAAAATAAATCAGACATACCTGTAAACATTAAGGTGTTTGGTGACGATGAAGAAGCAAGGGTAAGATTTAAGCAGAGTACAGGAGATATAGTTATTTACTAAAAGCGTTGCAGTAAGCATCAGCAGAAGGGAAGTGGAACATGGAAAGAATATATACAGGAAAGCATAACAGCAAAGGCTTTTCTCTTATAGAAGTGCTTATAGCAGTGGCAATTCTTGCTATTGTGACACTTCCTATACTGAAGGCTTTTTCCACATCAGCCATGGTAAACAGAAATGCCAGAAGACAGGAAAACGCCAATACGGCGGCGTCAGCTATAGCGGAGCAGTTTAAGTCAATGACCGTAGGCAGGCTTGTTGAAAAATACGGAGATACTGATAAGTACGGTGAAAACGCATATAAATTTGATGAGACTACAGGAAAATATGTATTTTATGTCAGAAGCAGGGATAAGGAATATTATGAGGGCATAAACGGAGAAAGCTTTTATGTGGAGGCAGAGCTTAACCCTAAGCAGTACGAAAATCAATATGACTTAAACGGAGAGCTTGAGACGGAAAATGATAATCCTGCAAATAATATAAACTCTTATGATATGCCAAAATTTTCCGATATAAATTCAAAGGAAAATTATGTGGTGAGAGATATTTTATACAAGTGGGATAACGATGCAAAGGGGAAATTTATTAAGCAGATAAATGAATTAAACGGCTCAACAGGCGGAAACGACAAGTTTAACCCGGATAAGGTTATTAAGACTATTGAGGTTATAAACAACGTGAAGACAGACGACGGCGTTTATACGGAGGCAGGGGAGGAGGCCTTTATACAGACGGTAACACTTGTCATAAGGTATGAATATGCCGGACTGACAGCGGTGGAAATATCTGAAGCTCTGGGAGACAACAGATTTAAGGCAAAGCTTACAAAAAATGAGACAGGACAGGAGTGCTACGTAGTAGGAAACAGAGAGCCTGTGTATAAGGATGACAATAAAACCTACGGCTCAATGAAAAATATTTATTTGTTTTATATGCCATATGGAGCAAATACGGTTATAATGGCAAACGATAGGATAACCGTAAGCTGCAATTATGACACGGGGGCGGCCGGTGACGTCAAGCCTGTTGCTTATGAAAATATTGACACATATATTGTAGAGCAGAGTATTGCAAACAATGCAGCAGATCCCATAAGGCTGCAAAAGGAAAATGTGTCATTATATATAAATGGTAATCCGGTTACATTTGATGCAGAGGGCAGAACAACGGATTTGCCTGCGGGAGCAAAAAAGGGACCGGTAAGCGTTTATTCTAATATAAAGGATTGGAATGAATATAACAAAACATATATAAAGGATGACATCAAGGATGGAAGAAATAACGGTATAACAGTAAACAGCCCTGATGGACAGGAAAAATATCTTTACACCATAAATGTAAAGGTATGGCTGGACAGAGAGAGCATGGAGCAGGGGGAAGAGCCGTTGGCGGATATGACCTCAACAAAGGAGAATTAGCTTATGAAAGAAAGGATTAAAGGAATAAGTAAATCTGATGCCTGTAAAAGGAAAAGCAGTAACAGCGGCTCAACGCTTGTGGTGGTGCTTACTGTAGTAGCCTTTTTATCTATACTGGCTGTGGTAGTAACCTCGGCAGCTACTACGAATTATAAGATGAAGATTATAAATAAGCAGTCCCAGAAAGCTTTTTATACGTCAGAAAATGCCCTTGATGAAATTTACGCCGCTCTGGGAAAGATTTCCATTGAAACCTTTGATGAGGCGTATAACGAGGAGCTTGCATCTGTTGTAAAGTCTTTTGACGTGGGAACAGGCAGCGTGTCTCTCACAATGCCTAATCTTGATATAAACAGGGAATTAAGAAAAAACTATACATATAAGCTTCTTGATACATTAAAGCTTTTGGATGAAAGCAAGGATAAGAACGCATATACAGGCAATGATTTTCAGCTTGTGTCCTATGATGTAAATATGAATAAGCCGGTTATTGATAATTTTGTGAAAACGCTTAATTCATATCTTGAGGGCATGGGAGAGACAGACGAAAATAAGGTTGGATTAAGGGTAGTGTCCATAGACACCATAAAAATTACAACGGAAAATACGAAAATAACTAAAAACGGAAGCACAACGCCTCTTGATTTAAAGCAATATACCCTGACCTTTACAAACTGCAGGGTGGAATACCTTAATGAAAGAGCGTATTATTCAAACATAACCTTTGACGGAAAGCTTGCTATGCCTGATATTTATCTGGACTTTTCCACAGAAACTACAAAGGAGCTTACCACATTTGCAGATTATGCCCTTGTAGGAAACACAGGTATTTCAATAGGTAGAAAAAACGGCAGTGAGGAGATAAAGGGAAATCTTATTTTAAACGGAAATGCATATGCAGGAAAAGGAGCGGCAGAAAGCGGCGGCGTATTAGTTACAAAGGGAAGCGCCATAAATGTAGCCAGCGGAATAACCCTCGTTTCAGGTGGAGATATAACCGTAAACGACGGAACCCTTACTACAAACAATTCAAAGCTTTGGTGCGAAAGCCTTGTAACGGTGGGAGATGCCGGCTCGTCAGTAAATATTTCAGGAAGCGACAGTTCCACATATGTAAAGGATGATTTGCAGGTAGAGGGAGATTTCAGCACAGTGAAGCTTGAGGGCAGCTATTTAGGCTACAGCTATCAGGGCTTAAACACTGCTGAGGGCAATCACAATAACAGCAGTGCAATTATTGTAAATGGAGAGAAATCTGCTGTAAATATGTCAGCATTAAAGGAACTTGTGCTGGGAGGAAGAGCATATATAGATTATGTGGGCTTTAGCCCGGATAAGGCATATACTACAGGAGAGTCGGTTTCTCTTATGGGTACGCAGGAAATGTATCTCGTGCCGTCATATATGATGACAAGGGAAACTACAGTGGATGGAAATACTGTTGTTACTGACGTAAGCAATCCTATAGTCGGAGATACAACAGGAGTAAAGGTAAATATAACAGATAAAAATTTCTTTGGCTGGGATTATCTGGACAGTCAGCTATATTCTGCAAAGGAGGTAAAGGTAGGAGGAAAGACAGTTACCTACTATTATTTCAGGTTTAAGGGCGGCAATGGAGACAAGGCGGTTTCAGATTATGTAAAGGCGCTCCTTGACGACAATGCCTACAAGGAAATAACTGACAGCGTTACAGCGTCAACTGAAACCGAGAGAAAGCAGACCATATCTGACTATGACAAGTGCAGGGCGTATATAAGAGGCGTTATTATGGCAAACCTTTCTGCCCAGTCAAGCGATTTAATAAGTACCGTTTCAGGAACTGTCTATACAAACGGACAGATGATAAATGCGGAATTTAAGGACGGAAAGAATAATCTTGCATTAAGCGGTACAAATAATTCTTATATAGTAGATGGAAATGCAGTAAGCACGGACGGATTTATACTTGAGTCAATGGATTTGTCAAACAGGTACGATTTGCTTTCAATGATACTTGCAATGCCTGAATTTTTAAACGGCGACGGAACAAGAAATTATTTATATAAGCTTGGAAACTCGGTAGTAATAAATAATGAAAGTGTAAATATTTCAGGCTATGATAAAAACAATGTATTTGAAAATATCATATCCATGGATGATTTAAATAAGCTTGTGGCGACAGAAGCCCACAGTGAGGTTATAAATATACCGAACTACGGAAGCGGCGTGGTAAGCTATATTACAAACGGAAAAACTACAATAATAAGTCAGGAGCAGAATAATTATGACTATGGAATTATTGTTACCACAGGCGACGTTATTGTAAAAAAGAACTTTACGGGAACAATTATAGCAAGAGGAACCATATATATTGAAAGCAATGTAACCGTAAAATCAGATAGGGATTTGGTAAATGAGCTTTTAAGCAGGGACAGCGTACTTCAGGATATATTAAATACATCAGGCTCTACAGTAGGAGCAGAGGTTTCCGTTGCCGATATGACATATAAGGATTTTGTTGACTTTATTAACTGGAGAAAAACTGAGAATGTAACAGAGGAAAGCCATGAGCAGGAATCAGAGTAAGAGGATTGAAAAACTGAATAGTGGTATGACTCTTGTGGAGCTTCTTGTTGCACTGGCTATCTTAGCCATTATGACCACATTGGCTGTATTTGGAATAGGAATGCTGTCCTCAGGAGACTCAAAGAAAGCTTCGGGAGCCCTTAGGAATGCCCTTAGTGAAGTAAGAACAAGCACACTGTCTATTGAAAGCTCATGGGAGGCTGTTATACGAAATAATGACGGCGAATTTGAGGTTGCAATATTAAAGGACGGAAGCGAGAATGATGTGTATGAGCTCGGAAAAAGAATAGATATTACTTTTTTTGACAGCAAGACAGGAGCAGAAAATACCCTTAACAACGGGGAAGAGCTTGTGGTATCCTTTAACAAATCCTCGGGAAGCGTAAATAAGCTTTTATATAAGGGAAGTGAATTTGCCATGGAGGGAAGCAGCCTTACATTCCTTGTAAACAGCTCTTCAAAGGGCGAATATGAGGTGGTATTGTGGTATGCTACAGGAAAGGTAACAGGCAAGGAGTAGCGTTATGAGAGATAAAACCATGAAAGACAACAATAAAGGACTATCATTAGTGGAAATTATTGTGGCTATAGCAATAGGAAGCATAGTTATGACAGCGGTAATGCTTTTGGTAGTTCAGGGTGTTAAAAGCTACAGGACTCAAAGCACTAAAGCAAGCCTGCAGAATGACGTAAATATAGCGTTAAATCAGATAAGCGATAATATAATGGAAGGCACATGCCTTGCCATATCTAACCTGACAAATGGAGAAGGAGAGATATACACCTCATATTTTCAGATAAAGGAAAATATGTATTACGTATATGAGCCTGACGAGGAAATATTATATTTGTCAGAAACTCCCACAAAAGGCGCCGCGTCCAGCGTGCTTTGTGAAAATGTTGAGAATTTTGACGTAAATATACTTGATTACAGCATTATAGTCGGAGGAGATAATAAGATACAGGGAATGACAAATCCTATACAGCTTCAGGTATATATTAAGGTGGCAAAGCTTGACGAGAGCAGGGATGCTAAGAGAATAATAAGCATGAGAAATGATTTGTCACAGATAGAGCTGATAGTAGAGGGTATGGAGAATACAGGCGTAAATATTGTCGGCTATGACATAAGCAGCTTAAAAAACTATATCACATCTGAAAATTAGAAAGGAAGTGCATGTGATGAAGAGAACCGAGAAGAGTAAATTTAAAAGAGCATTTGAGATTACGCTGGTAGCTGTCTGTGTAGTGGCCGTAATGATATTTGCATATGCGGACAATAAGCAGGGACGCGTATCGGAGATTGACGATACGACTAACGTTCCAGTGATTGACGGAAGCGTAACCATAGGAAAAAAGACATATACAAAGGACAGACCTCTTAAGGTGTTAGAGATAGCGCCGTTGAAATTTCAAAGTGAGTTAGGCTGGCTTATCGGCTCAGACTATTATAATGTAAAGTTTGAGGATATAAAGGAGCTTATATTAAAAAATCACGACAGGGGAAAGGAGCTTTTGCAAAACTGGACAGCAAGACTTTCTGCCATACACGGAGGAATATATAAAATACAGTTTTATTATAAGAGCGTAGACGGAACTTACGGCTGGGGTGATTTTCCAAATGACGGAAGAATTAAGCTTGACAGCAGGCTTGATTATAGAATAGTTGACAGCAATGGCAATGTGTTCAGATATAAGGATGAAAATGGTAATGTAGTTAATTCATCAAACATATTTGCATACAGTGTCTTTGGCGATTATAACATGGCAGATAAGATAGCGTATGAGACAAAGGCGCCAAGTGAAGTGACAAAGGCTGATATAGACGAATCCGACCTTATATACATAAATACTGCTGCAGGCATGAGAGACGGGGCAAACATAAATTTTTACATACAGGCAAACGGATATATGCCTGATAAATGTCCTTTGACGCAAAATGGCGTTAATTATACATCAGGAAAAAAATACAGCGAGTTAGGCGAGGATTTTTCAGCAGATGTGGCATGGTATTTATACAGGACCATAACAGCGGAGGATATTGCCATTATATTTGATACTAATGCAATAACCCAATATTTTGTTTCCGGAAGCAATGCAGTTAAGCTTGCGTATCTTTTAAACGGCGTTGACAGAGATAAGTTTAAGGAGCATTTCTGGCAGCATGAAGACGTTGCGGAAAAATCTTACAGCGGAACTATGGGAAGATTTGCAATAGAGAATAATACCTTTGAAATATACTATACATACTATAATAAATATAATAATAATGCGCCGACCACAAATAAGAAAATAGAAAACTGGAATGCGTATATGTTTATATCTCAGGATGGTCAGGATAACTTCGGCTATTCCATATGCGTAGGAGAAGGAAATGCCGATAACGGCAAGTATTATTTTGTTGCGCCGGATTACGGAAGTGATAAGAGAGCAACAAACGTATGGAATAACGTATATTCATATGGAGACTGGAGTACTCTTTTACAACAGGTTCCGGCGGGAAAAATGGATACTGACGCAAATATGGCGGGCAGCAGCTATGATGATGTAAACCATTTGTACGGCACAAACGGAAAGGTACCGGTAGGCTCAGCAATAAAGTATATTCTGGGAGATTACTCTAAGCTCTATGGAACTCTTAAGGTGCTTGAAATAGAGCCGGCAGGCGAGTATAAGTATAATGAGCTTACCGACGCGCAGGCTTCACAGATATTGAGATATCTTCAAATCAGCATAAGCAACCTTAAGGACGACGGCATAGCAAGCCATGTGGATGTAAAGTCTGTAGCCATGAATGAGTTTATAGCTATGACAGAGGATATAAAGAGCAATTATGACCTTATTATCATGGGTGATTTGACTAATGCTGATTACAAAAATGCATTTTTAAATTTTGCATATTCTGAATATGGAAAGAATGTAGCCTATGACAACGTATATCCTCCAACCTTAGGTACCGTAGGCAGGATTAATACGGTATACAGCGGAAACGACCTTACAGACAAGGCGTTTGAAAGGCTTAAGGACTTTATGGAAAGCGGAAGACCAATGGTTTTGGCAGATTCCGTATATACGAGGGATAAGGCTGTAATAGATGAGAAATCTAACGTTTACAAGCTGTCGCAGCTTTCAGAGGGAAGAAAGAACGTTACAGACGAAAGCATGAAGCTTGGAGGAAGATTAAAATATAAGGAAAGGCCGGCAGTAGGTGTAGATGGCTTTGACGTTACATATAATAATGTCGTTGTAAGCGTGACAGACAGCAGCGGGGCGGCAAAAGATGTATCTACACAGATTGCAAACGTAAACCTTGCAAGAGAAAGACTTTCTGATTTTGAATTTAAGGTAAGTACGGGAGATGCTAAGAGAGCGTATAACCTGAAAATATACGTTGACAAAAACGGAGACGGATTGTTTGAAGGCACGGGAGAAAATAACGAGCTTGTATATAGCGGAAATTATGGAGACTACAGTCAGAAGCTTAGTCTTCCGGCAGGTCTTAGAGGCTATCTTAAATGGAGGGTAGTGCTTACGGACATAGAGACAGGAATGTCTGCAGATAAAGACGGAGCCTTTGTGGTAGGCTATGGCAGCAATGAAAAGAGAGTTGTTAAGGTGCTTCAAATCGGACCTGAGGGAAATGTGCTTTCCCTAAAGGATAACAATGCATTTTTAAGCTATTTTGCAGCTTCGTCAGATGTGACAGGTCTTCAGCTTACGGCAGAGGATATTACCGTAATGACCACAAGTCAATATGAGGAGTGGTATAAGGAGGCTCCGTATAATAAAGATACAAGAGCAGGAGATAAGCTGTCAAAGGATGGAGAATATGGCTTTGATATTATTGTAATGGGCTTTAGGGATGCGTATAATTATGAGGATATATCAGACGAAAACGGAGCCCTGTCAAATCTGATAAACTATATTGAAGATGGAAATTCAGTGCTTATGGCCCATGATGTACTGTCATATTCAGCCTATAGTGATTCAGCAAATACAAACGTAAATATATCTTTAACTAATAATAATAATAATATATTCAAAGTAGCAGGCTGGTCATATAATATTACCTCCTACCTTAGAAATATTATCGGTATGGACAGATATAATACTGCGACAAATGAAAACAAAAATACGGGAAGTCCTTACGGCGCCGGATTTTCAAATTCCTTAAACCTGACAAACTGGACGCGGTATTATTCAAATGAAACAGGTCAGGTAAACAGCGGACAGATTAATATGTATCCGTACGAAATAGGTGAAAATATATCGGTTAAAAGAACACACGCCCAGTATTTCCAGCTTGATTTAAACGCTGACGATATAGTGGTATGGTATGCCTTAAGCAATGATGATATGACAAACACCATCCATAACTACAGATATTTTAGACTGTCGGGAAATGACGCCCTTAACAATTATTATATTTATTCAAAGGGCAACATAACATATACAGGAGCAGGCCATTCAGACCTTAAAGATTCCGATATAGAGCTTCAGCTTTTTGTAAATACTATTATAAAGGCAATAGGCTCAGCTAACAGTATTCCTGTTGTGGAGTTTGACAATGCAATAAAGATTGATAATTATTCCTATGAGCTGGCTGTAAGAGACGGAAAGCTTCCTGAGACAATCACATATACGGTGACAGATAAGGATTTCTTCGGCGATACAAACGGAACCTTTAAGGAAGCCTTTGTATATTTTGATGTTGACGGTGACAACAGATATACGGAGGGAACGGACATATTGCTTGCGGCATATGACGACGACGAGGCTACGCCTATTGGATATCTTAGAAACATGACGCCTGAAACATTGAATTTTGGCGGTGATGCAGGCATTATAACACAGTGGAGGAATTCAGGGGACACCAAGAAGATTGAGGATGCCAATACTATAGAGGAAGCATTTGAAAATAACCGGCTAAGGATTAAGGTACAGGTTAAGGATAATAATAACGGTATAGGCAGAGGCACCCTGAATATAGTAAATAAGCAGTTGTTTAATCTTAATTAATTTAAAAGCAAAGTTGAGATATAATTTTTTGGCGTAGCAAAGGCAAGAAAGACAGAATAAAAAGTATAAATGCTTTTTATTCTGTCTTTCTTTTTTTATAAGGGCATATTTGTCATCAAATGATTGCAAATGTTTTCAAAATGGGATATAATATTAATACCACGAAAGGAGATGATACTATGGCAAACTCATTAGTCCAGTTCCGTACAGACGATACTTCAAAAATAAAGGCAGCTGATATCTGTGAGCGCCTTGGAATTGACCTTCCAACCTATATGCGTATGTGCATTTCAAGGCTGATTCAGGAAAACGGCATACCGTTTAGCATGAAGCTGGGAACGGAGCCGGAAAACTGCGCAGTGGCGGCAATGAAGGCTGCCAGCCGCATTGCGGAGGAAAATGGTATATCCGATATGACGCAGGATGAAATCAATGATGAAATTGCAGAGGCAAGGAAGCAGGGCAGTTTATGAAATATTATGCGGTCATTGATACAAATGTACTTGTCTCGGCGATGCTCAAATGGAATTCAATACCGGGCAACGTTATGGAACTGGTTTTTGACGGGCCTATTGTCCCTGTATTGAATGAACAGATTGTAAAGGAGTACCGTGAAGTGCTTGCACGTCCCAAATTCCATCTTACGGAAGAAATTATCTGCGACGTGGTAGATAATATCCGGAGTAAAGGAATTTATGCAGATGCAAAACGCCTTGACATTGAGATGCCCGACCCGAAGGACAGGGTGTTTTATGAGGTTGTCATGGAAAAACGAAAAACAGATGAGGCATACCTTGTAACAGGAAACATCAGGCATTTTCCCGTGAAACCGTTTGTTGTCACGCCAAGGGAAATGATAGATATTATTCTTTCAGACTTTAATGATTGACAATATCATCAATGTGTGGGATACTGAATTGACTCATAAGAAATTAATTATTAATGAATTAATAAAAAGGCAGGGAAAAAGGATGCGAGTGAAGGGAAAGGGACTCATATGCTCATTTATGCTGGCGGCTTTAATAATTATAGCCGCAGGCTGCGGCAATAGTGAGGAAAAAGACTCGAAGCCGTCTAAGGATGAAACCGGTATCACGGATGTATCAGAAGAAAATACTTTTGATAATAATGGGGAGAGCAGCAGTGATAACGGTAACGGGGAACCAGAAAGCAGCGACAGCTCAGAGGAAAGCACGGAAATTGTTTTAGGATATAAGTTTGATGTTTCGTCAAACTGGAAGCTGGCTTATGCAGATACAGACTATCTTTATTACTATATGATGGATACGTCGGATACATATGACAGTAATGTGGTGCTCAGCGTTACGTCAGATAAAAGTCTTGCGTCAGCGGAGCTTTCAGAGCTTGAAAAAAGCCTTAGGAAGCAGTATGGCGATAAGATACATATAGAGAAGGGCGCCACAAAGGAAAACGGAGAAGCTATGCTGTATCTGGAGCTGGAGCAGATGAACGGAGATGTAAAGTCACGGATAGGTCAATATATAGTGGTAGGTAAGAAAAAGGCTGTTATTTTTTCCGTGTACAGCGAGGAAGGAAAGTTTGAGACAGCTAAAAAATATACAGGATATGTTGTGAATACAATAAGCTTTGACAATTAAAAATACACAGTCAGGCAGAGGAAGGAAAAAGTGAATATACATACATATGGAGAAAAACTTAAAAAGGAAACGAAGCAAAGATTAAATATTATGTCAGGACATATATTTACTTTTGTGAAATGGATAATAATTGCTTTGATTGTGGGCGTTGTAGTAGGAGGCTTCAGTACCCTTTTTGGCCATGCTATGAATTACGTAACGCAGTTTCGCCAGGAAAACGGCTTTATACTGTATTTACTTCCTCTTGGAGGTATATTTATAGTGGCACTGTATAAATTATGCAATTTTGAGAATGATAAGGGAACAAACACCGTTATATCAAATCTTCATGCCAATGACGATATTCCTTTGAGACAGGCGCCGCTTATATTTTTATCTACGGTAGTCACTCATCTGTGCGGCGGCTCGGCAGGACGTGAGGGAGCTGCCCTTCAAATGGGAGGAAGCCTTGGAAACGGTATAGGAAAGCTTATAAGACTTGACGAGAACGACAAAAGAATGACGGTTATGTGCGGTATGAGCGCCGCCTTTTCCGCATTATTCGGAACGCCTATGGCTGCCGCTATTTTTTCAATAGAGGTGGGAAGCGTAGGCATAATGTATTATTCGGCCCTTGTGCCATGTGTGTTTGCATCTGTTATTGCATCCCGGTTTGCGGTAAATATGGGAATAAGGCCGGAGAGCTTTCATATAGAGCTGATACCGGAAATGAATGTTCCGAATGTGTTGAAAATTATGGCGCTTTGCATTATATGCGCCTTTGTAAGCTGTATTTTCTGTATTATATTACATGAGATGGGAAAGCTTTTAAGAGTTGTGTTTAAAAACGGGTATGTAAGGATTGTGGCAGCATCCCTTGTAATTATAGGGGCGGCAAAGCTTCTGGGGACTACGGATTACATGGGCGCGGGAATAGACGTTATAGAGAGGGCAATGGAGGGAGATGCTGCGCCCTACGCCTTTATTGTTAAAATAATTCTTACGGCTGTTACCCTTGGAGCAGGCTTTAAGGGAGGAGAAATAGTTCCAAGCTTTTTTATAGGAGCTACATTAGGCTGTACCCTTGGAAATTTATTTGGCATATCGCCATCCTTTAGCGCAGCCCTTGGCATGACGTCAATATTCTGCGGAGCAACAAACTGTCCCCTTACATCTCTTTTAATAAGCTTTGAGCTGTTTGGCTATAAGGGAGTGCTTTTCTTTATGATGGCAGCATCCATAAGCTTTATGATGTCGGGGTATTACGGGCTGTACGCAGAGCAGAAAATAATGTATTCTAAGACGAAGACACAGTATATTAATAAGACAACACACTAAAAGAAATAAATAAAAGAATCCTAGGGAGCTTTAGCTCTTTGTTAAGCTTATGGCTTATATTGAGGAATTTAAGGTATAATAAATCAGAGTGGCTGGATTTTTAACCACTCTGATTTATATTTTAACAAAAAAGTATTTTTTTACACTGACGCAGGGGATGATTTTTCCTTAACTGCGCCTATAAAGCCCTTAAATAAAGGATGAGGCTTATTAGGCCTGCTCTTAAGCTCCGGATGGGCCTGTGTTGCAATAAACCATGGATGCCCGGTAATTTCTATCATTTCTATAATACGCCCGTCAGGGGACATGCCTGAAAGCTTCATGCCATTTTCCGAAAGAGCCGTTCTGTAGTCGTTATTTACCTCATATCTGTGGCGGTGACGCTCATGGATGGTTTCCTCGCCTCCGTATATTTCAAAGGCCTTAGAGGTCTTATCCAGCACACATGGATAGGAGCCAAGCCTTAGAGTGCCTCCGATATCCTCAATGCCGTCCTGGTCAGGCATAAGATTAATAACAGGATGTGTGGTAGAAGGATTTAATTCTATACTGTGGGCGTCTGCATATCCGAGCACATGCCTTGCAAATTCAACAATAGAAAGCTGCATGCCAAGGCAAAGACCGAGAAATGGAATATTGCGCGTTCTTGCGTACTCAATGGCTGTAATCTTGCCCTCGATACCTCTGTCCCCGAAACCGCCGGGAACAAGTATTCCTGATACATCGCCTAAAACTTCATCTGCATTTTGTGCATTTAAAAGCTCTGAGTCTACCCACTTGATGTTTACGGCAACATTGTTGGCGTAGCCTCCGTGCTTAAGTGCTTCGACTACGCTTATATATGCGTCGTGAAGAGATATATATTTTCCTACAAGAGCCACGTTTACCGTAGTGCTTAGGTTTTTTGCAGTATTTACCATGTCTTCCCAGTCCTTAAGGTCTGGCTTTGGACATGTCAGATTAAGACATTCGCAGGCTACCTCCGCCAGATGCTCCTTTTCCATTGCAAGAGGCGCCTCGTACAGCACGTCTACGTCAAGGTTTTGAAGTACATGTGTATTGTCTACGTTACAGAATAATGCGATTTTATCCTTTATATTCTGCTCTAAAGGAAGCTCTGAACGGCACACAATAATGTCCGGCTGGATACCTATACCCTGAAGCTCTTTTACGCTTGCCTGTGTAGGCTTTGTTTTCATTTCGCCTGACGAGCGCAGATATGGAATAAGGGTAACATGGATAAGTATGGCGTTTTCCTTTCCTACGTCATGCTGGAACTGTCTTATGGCCTCAAGGAAGGGCTGGCTTTCTATATCGCCTACGGTGCCTCCTACCTCGATAATGGCTATTTCCGTGCTTGTAGCTGTATAGTTTCTGTGGAAACGGCTTTTAATTTCATTTGTAATATGAGGTATAACCTGAACGGTACCCCCGCCAAAGTCCCCGCGGCGTTCCTTGTTAAGTACCGACCAGTAAACCTTTCCTGTGGTAACGTTGGAATTTTTAGTAAGACTTTCATCTATAAATCGCTCATAATGACCTAAGTCTAAATCTGTCTCCGCGCCGTCGTCGGTTACGAAAACCTCGCCGTGCTGGATAGGATTCATAGTACCCGGGTCAATATTTATATATGGGTCAAATTTCTGCATTGTGACCTTATAGCCACGTGCCTTAAGCAGACGTCCCAGAGACGCGGCAGTGATACCCTTGCCTAGACCTGAAACAACTCCGCCTGTAACGAATACGTATTTTACCGGCATAATAAGCCCTCCTTGGAATAATCAAAAACATATGCTTTAGTATACAACAAGAATTGATTTATTTCCATAAGAAAATTAAAAGAAATCAAAAAAATAAAAAAATTATTAATACACTAAAAAAACACAATAAGTTTGTTGATTTATTGGTAAACTAACTATATAATCTTATTTGTAAAAGAATCACAAAATTTGTGACAGAAGCATAAACGACAAAATCAGGGATGAAAAAAGCCTTTGATTTGAAAAATACTTTTAAGGATTTGAATATAGAAAAGAGAAAGGTAACCGAATAAATGGATAATAATTTAAACGGAAGTAATTATAACGAAAGCTTCAATGATGTTCCGCCGAATAATTACAGAGGCACAAATAACGGAGATAAAGGCGGAAACAACGGCGGAGGCGGCAATAACCGCAATGATGATGATAAAAGAAAAAATCAGAAGATTATTCTTATTATAATAGCAGCCCTTGTCACTATTATGATAGTAACCTCCTTTACAACATTTATGAATAATGCAACATCGGAGGAGATTACCTACAGCAAGTTTTTAAGCATGCTTGACGACGGACAGGTTGACAGCGTGGAGATAGATTCTGACGGTACGATTATTATTACCCCTAAGAATGCAAAAAGTACCCAGTATGGCACAAAAAAGACATACTGGACAATGATTTTAAGCACAGATAAGCTGTATGACAGGCTTACCGAGGCTAAGGTTGAGTGGAGGGTTGATAAGGCGGATACAGGCTCGTCTATTGTGGAGATAGTTTTAAGCTGGGTGCTTCCTTTTCTGTTTATATATCTGATATTTGGCATTGTTATGAGAAGAATGTCAAAGGGCGGCGGAGGCCTTATGGGCGGAGTGGGAAAATCAAACGCCAAGATGTATGGAATCGAGAAGGCAACAGGCGTAACCTTTAAGGATGTGGCAGGACAGGACGAGGCGAAGGAATCTCTTACGGAGATAGTTGACTTTCTTCACAATCCGGGAAAGTACGCCCAGATAGGCGCAAAGCTGCCAAAGGGAGCCCTCCTTGTGGGACCTCCCGGTACAGGAAAGACCCTTCTTGCAAAGGCTGTGGCAGGAGAGGCAAAGGTGCCGTTTTTATCCCTTGCCGGCTCGGATTTTGTGGAGATGTTTGTGGGCGTAGGAGCTTCAAGAGTCAGGGATTTGTTCAAGGAGGCCCAGAAAAATGCCCCTTGTATTATTTTTATAGATGAGATTGACGCCATTGGAAAGTCGAGGGATTCAAGATACGGCGGAGGCAATGACGAAAGGGAGCAGACGTTAAACCAGCTTCTTTCAGAGATGGACGGCTTTGATTCTTCTAAGGGACTTCTTATACTGGCGGCAACGAACAGACCTGATGTGCTGGATAAGGCGCTTTTAAGACCGGGACGCTTTGACAGGCGGATTATAGTAGATAAGCCTGATTTAAGGGGAAGAGTTGAGACTCTCAGGGTACATTCAAAGAATGTGCTTATGGACGAGACTGTTGACCTTGAGGCGATAGGTCTTGCCACAAGCGGCGCCGTAGGCTCCGACCTTGCAAATATGATAAATGAGGCTGCCATAAACGCAGTAAAAAACGGAAGACAGGCAATATCACAGTCAGATTTGTTTGAGGCTGTGGAGGTGGTTATAGCAGGCAAGGAAAAGAAAGACAGAATTATGAGCTCAAAGGAAAAGAGAACTGTTGCCTACCATGAGGTGGGTCACGCTCTTATTACTGCCCTTGAGAAAAATGCGGAGCCTGTTCAGAAGATAACTATTGTTCCAAGGACAATGGGCTCCTTGGGCTATGTTATGCAGGTGCCTGAGGAGGAGAAGTACCTTATGACAAAGGATGAGCTTCTGGCCCGTATAGTTACTCTTTACGGAGGACGCGCCGCAGAGGAGGTATTCTTTGAGACAGTGACAACAGGCGCGTCAAATGATATGGAGAAGGCAACAGAGCTTGCAAGGGCAATGATTACACAGTACGGAATGTCCGAGGAATTTGGTCTTATGAGCCTTGAGGAGGTGCAGGACAGCTATTTAAACGGTCATACAGTGCTTAACTGTTCTGACGTTACGGCAGCCGAGATAGACAGGGAGGTTAAGGAGCTTTTAAAGGAATGTTATGTAAAGGCCAGAAAGCTTATCAGTGAAAATAAGGAGGTTGTGATAAAGATAGCCGAATACCTGTATGATAAGGAAACCATTACGGGAAAGCAGTTTATGGAGCTGTATTATGAGGTAAAGGGAAAGCCTGAGGAAAGCAGTAATACAGATAATATAAATATTACGGAATAAGAGGAAGATATGTTTGTAATAGAGGAAGAATTAAAAAAGCTTCCCCGCTCGCCGGGGGTATACATTATGCATGATGCCTCTGACGAGATTATATATGTGGGAAAGGCTGTTATTCTTAAAAACAGGGTAAGACAATATTTTCAGAAGGGAACAAATAAGTCGGCTAAGATAGAGCAGATGGTCAGCAAAATCAGCTACTTTGAATATATTGTAACTGACAGCGAGCTTGAAGCTCTTATTTTAGAGTGTAATCTTATTAAGGAGCATCGTCCGAAATATAACACTATGTTAAAGGACGATAAGACATATCCTTATATTAAGGTGACGGTGGGGGAGGAGTACCCCCGGATACTTTTCTCAAGGGATATGAAAAAGGATAAATCCAAATATTTCGGACCTTATACAAGCGCAGGCGCAGTGAAGGATACCATAGAGCTTTTGAGAAAGCTTTATAAGGTAAGAACCTGTAACCGTTCCCTTCCGAAGGATATAGGCAACGGCAGGCCTTGTCTTAATTACCATATAAAACAGTGCAAGGCTCCGTGTATGGGCTATGTATCCCCGGAGGAATACAGAAGCTCCATAGATGAGGCCGTAAGATTTTTAAACGGGCATTACAGCGACATAATAAAAAGTCTTGAGGAAAGCATGCTTGAAGCATCAGAAAAAATGGAGTTTGAGGATGCCGCATATTACAGGGATTTGTTAAACAGCGTAAAGCAGGTGGCCCAGAAGCAGAAGATTACATCGGAAAATGATATTGACAGGGATATAATAGCATATGCCATAGATAACGACGATGCGGTGGTGCAGGTATTTTTCATGAGAGAAGGAAAGCTTATGGGAAGAGAGCATTTTTACATAAGAGTTCCCGCCGACGGAAGCGGAACGCTTCTTTCAAGCTTTATAAAGCAGTATTACAGCGGAACGCCCTTTATTCCCAAGGAGCTGTTTGTGTCTGAGGAGATAGAGGACAATCAGGTTATAGGGGAATATCTGTCAATGCGCAAAGGCAGCAAGGTAAGGATAGTGCACCCGGTTGCAGGAGAAAAGCATAAGATGGTGGAACTTGCCAAAAAAAATGCGGCCATGGTCCTTGAGAGGGACAGGGAAAAAATAAAAAGCAGCGAGAGAAAAACCATAGGCGCAGTCAGTGAAATATTCAGGCTTCTTGATATAGAAAGCAAAAACGATTACCGTATAGAGGCGTTTGATATATCAAATATTTCAGGCTATCAGTCAGTAGGCTCTATGATTGTGTTTGAGCATGGAAAGCCAAAGAAAAATGATTATAGAAAATTTAAGATTAAGACAATAACGGGTCCTGATGATTACGGCAGCATGAGGGAGGTATTGACAAGGCGTTTCACCCATGAGGGTGACGATAAGTTTATCCGTTATCCGGACCTTATTATGATGGATGGCGGTCTTGGACAGGTAAACGCTGCATTGGAGGTATTAAATAAGCTGAAGCTTAACATTCATGTATGCGGTATGGTTAAGGATGACCGCCACAGAACAAGAGGACTTATATATAATGGCCGGGAGATACCAATAAAGCCTGGAAGCGAGGAGTTTCTCCTTATTACAAGAGTGCAGGACGAGGCCCACCGGTTTGCAATAGAATTTCACAGGAGCCTGCGAAGCAAAAATCAGGTTCATTCAATACTTGATGATATAGAAGGAATAGGACCTGCAAGAAGAAGGGCGCTTATGAAGCACTTTGCGTCAATAGAGGACATTAAAAATGCAGATATGGATACGCTTATGGAGGTGCCGTCAATGAATAAGGCGGCAGCCCAAAAGGTGTATGAATTTTTCGGGAATAAATCATAAATTTAAAGAAAATTGCCTTGTAATATAGGGGCGTTTTGCGATATACTGAATATATAAAATTTTCGTAGGAAATATGGAGGATAAAGCAATGGCAGCAGCGACAGTAAAGCTTTCAAAATTAATTGAGAATTACAGCTTAAAAAATCTAACACCCGATATAGATATAAGCGATATCAGAATAAAATCTCCGGATATCGTAAGACCGTCTTTACAGCTGGCAGGATTTTTTGAACATTTTGATAATGAAAGAGTGGAGATAATAGGCTTTGTTGAGCAATCATTTATTGAAACTATGGATGCGGAGCGAAAAAAGTTTATTTATGACAAGCTTTGTTCATTTAAGGTGCCCTGTATAATATACTGCAGGGACATGTATCCTGACGAGTATATGTTTGAGGCGGCAAGAAGGTACGGAGTGCCGCTGCTTATTACTGACCAGGCAACATCACCATTTATGGCGGAGATAATAAGATGGCTTAACGTACAGCTTGCGCCTTGTATTTCAATTCATGGCGTTCTGGTCGACGTATATGGCGAGGGCGTACTGATTATGGGTGAAAGCGGCATAGGAAAAAGCGAGGCGGCCCTTGAGCTTATAAAAAGAGGTCATCGTCTTGTTACAGACGACGTGGTAGAGATAAGAAAGGTAAGCGACGAAACCCTTATAGGTACTGCGCCGGATATTACAAGGCATTTTATTGAGCTTCGAGGCATAGGTATTGTGGATGTAAAGACTCTTTTTGGTGTACAGAGCGTTAAGGAAACCCAGGAGATTAATATGGTTATCAAGCTTGAGGAGTGGAGTAAGGATAAGGAATATGACAGGCTTGGACTTGAGGAGCAGTATACGGAGTTTTTGGGAAACAAGGTAGCATGTCATTCTATTCCAATCAGACCGGGCAGAAATATAGCTATTATCGTAGAGTCGGCAGCAGTTAATTTCCGTCAGAAGCAGATGGGCTACAACGCCGCTTTAAGCTTTATCGAGAGAGTTCAGTCAAATTTTGGAAGAACAGATGACAAATAATATCATATAATTAAGGAGATACGGCAGATGTTGGTCAGATTTGGAGTTGACGTAGGTGGAACCACAATAAAAATAGGTATGTTTGACAATCAGTGCAAGCTTTTGACAAAATGTGAGATAAACACAGATAAAACAAATGCCGGAGCAAATATACTTGCTGATATATGTAAAAAAATAAATGAAATACTTGATGAATTCAGGCTTTCAAAAAATGAGTGTATGGGAGTGGGAATAGGACTTCCGGGGCCTGTTACGGCAAGCGGTTATATTCAGGGATGTGTAAATCTGGGATGGGGAACCTTCAATGTAAAGGAAACACTCTCAAAGATGCTTGAATATGTTCCTGTAGAGGTAATGAATGACGCTAACATGGCAGCCTTGGGAGAGCAGAAGCATGGCAGCGGAATGGGCTCTGAAAGTGTGGTATTAATTACTATAGGCACAGGAGTTGGAGGAGGAGTAATATCTGAAGGAAAGATTATTGCAGGAACTAACGGAGCGGCAGGGGAGATAGGACATATGCCTGTTAATCCTGACGAAACAGAAAAATGCGGCTGCGGAAAAAAAGGATGTCTTGAGCAATATGCGTCGGCAAGGGGCATAATAAGAACTGCAAGAAAATATATGGAGGAGGGAAAAGAGTCGCCATATCTTTTGTCGGTTATGAATAAGGCTGACAGTGGAAGCGCGGCAGGAGAGTTTACTGCAAAGGATGTTTTTGACGGCGCTAAAAATGGGGATGAACTTTGTGCGCTTGCAGTAGACAGCCTTGGAAAATACCTTGGCATAGCGTTGGCGTCTGTAGCGGCAGTAATAAATCCTGACTGCATAGTTATAGGCGGAGGGGTAAGTAAAGCAGGTCAGCTACTCCTTGACGTTATAGATAAATATTTTAAAGAGTATGCGTTTCTGCCTTGCAGAAATGTAACCTTTAAGCTGGCTGAGCTTGGAAATGATGCAGGAATATATGGAGGAGCAAGTAATGTGTAAAAACCTTTATGGTGAGATATATGCAAAGCTTGAGGATATAGTGGGTTCATCACATATTAAAAAAGATGAGCCCATGAGTATACATACTACATTCAAGGCGGGAGGAAATGCCTCAATATATGTGGAGACGATAAATATAACACAGCTTAAGGAGACTATTAACATTGTTTCAAGGTATAATTTGCCTTATTTTGTACTTGGGAACGGAAGCAACGTGCTTGTAAGGGATGAAGGCTACAGGGGTGTCATAATAAAGCTTGCGGACAGCTTTAGTGACACCTTGTTATATGATGAGAATAATGCTGATTATAAGGAAACGGTCTATGAGGAAACAGCTTATAAGGAAACAGCTCTTTCAGAGGAGGAGCTTATTTTTTCAGCTTATGGACAGGAAAAGCTTATAAGTGTTGCAAGGGAGATGTCAAAGAGAGGATATACCGGAATGGAGCCGTTAGCAGGCATACCCGGAACTATAGGCGGAGCGGTGGCAATGAACGCCGGCGCATATGGAACGGAGATAAAGGATATTATTGTAAGCGCCGTGGTAATGGACGCAAAGGGTAATATAATTACTTTTTCAAGGAATGAACTGGATTTATCCTACAGAAGCAGTATTGTGCAAAGGGAAGGCATGATAGTTTTAAAGGCGGTATTTAAGCTTAAAAGGGGAGAACAGCCGGAGATAGACGAAAGGCTTGGAAAATACCAGACGTCAAGGCTTAATAAGCAACCGCTGGAGTATCCAAGCGCCGGAAGCACCTTTAAAAGACCTGAAGGCTTTTTTGCGGGAAAGCTTATAGAGGACGCAGGGCTTAGGGGCTATACCGTCGGAGGAGCGCAGGTGTCTGAAAAGCATTGCGGCTTTGTCATAAATAAAAATAACGCCACAGCCTCGGATATTTTACAGGTTATAAATGATGTAAGGGACAAGGTTTATGAGCAGTTTAACGTTATGCTTGAGCCGGAAGTAAAAATTTTGTAGAAAAGTATTGTGAATGATAAGAGTAAAAAGACTATAAAATATATTGAATTGAATTATTAAAAAAACTTTTAAAAAGATTTTTAAAAAGTGGAAAGGGTTTAAAATGCGATTTGTCATAGTGACAGGAATGTCAGGCGCCGGAAAGAGAACTGCAATGAAAATATTAGAGGATGTAGGTTATTTCTGTGTGGATAATCTTCCTATTCAGCTTATGCAGAAATTTACAGATTTAGCCTTTAATTCTATGGGTGATATTGATAGGGTTGCATTGGGAGTAGATATAAGAAGCGGTGATTTGTCCCAGATAGACAATATTATAGACTATCTAAAGATAAATGACAGGGCATTTGAAATTCTTTTCTTAGAGGCAAAGGATGAAACCCTTGTAAAGCGGTTTAAGGAAACGAGACGCTCCCACCCGCTGGTTACAAAGGGCAGAGTGGACGAAGGGCTTGCAAGGGAAAGGCAGATGATGGCTTTTTTAAAGAAGAAGGCCGACTATATAATTGAGACGGATTCTATGCTTACAAAGGAGCTAAGAAACGAGCTGGAGAAAATATTTGTTGACAATAAGGAATTTAAAAATCTTTTTATAAATATTGTGTCTTTTGGATTTAAGTATGGTATTCCTGCTGATTCAGACCTTTTGTTTGACGTAAGGTTTATGCCGAATCCATTTTATGTTGAAGGACTTAAGAGAAAGACAGGCAATGATAAGGAGGTAAACGACTTTGTGATGAATTCAAAGCAGTCTGTGGAATTTCTTAAAAAGCTTGACGATATGATAAACTTCCTTATTCCCAATTATGTTTTGGAGGGAAAAAACCAGCTTGTCATAAGCATAGGCTGCACAGGAGGGAAGCATCGTTCCGTAACTATTGCCAACAGGCTGTACGAGGAGCTTAAGCAAAAGGGAGAATACGGGGTAAAGCTTACCCATAGGGATATTGAAAGGGAATAGAAATGTCGTTTTCGCAAAGTGTAAAAGAAGAATTGTCAAATAGCCTGCCTTCTGCAAGGCATTGTATGATAGCTGAAATTGCAGCAATTATAAGCCTTTGCGGACGTATTGTTATTGATGTTCAAGACAAATATTCAGTAAAAGTTCATACGGAAAATATATGTGTTGCAAGAAAGTACTTTACATTAGTCGAAAAAGCGTTTAATATAAAGGCTGAAATTACCATTAGACAAAATGCATATTTGAGGAGCAGCAGAACATATACTATCACTGTAAACGACCATATAAATGCAATAAGGATACTTCAGGCAGTTAAGCTTATTAATGAAGATATGGAAATTGAAGAAAATCTTTCTATTATAAACAATGTGATAATTATGAAAAGCTGCTGCAAACGGGCGTTTCTTAGGGGAGCATTTTTATCGGCAGGAAGCATCAGCAAACCTGAGAAGTCCTATCATTTTGAAATGGTTTGTACCACTGTGGCAAAGGCAGAGCAGCTATGCGGCATTATAAAATCCTTTGGGATTGATGCAAAAATAGTTGGAAGAAAAAAGCATTTTGTGGTATATATCAAGGAGGGCGAAAGCATAGTAGATATGCTTAATATTATGGAGGCCCATATCTCGCTTATGGAGCTTGAAAATATCCGCATCATAAAAGAGATGAGAAATACGGTAAACCGAAAGGTGAACTGCGAAATGGCAAATCTGAACAAGACCGTATCTGCTTCCGTAAAGCAGATAGAGGACATAAGACTTATACAGGACACCATAGGTCTTTTAAGTCTGAAAAAATCTTTGCAGGAGATTGCCGTTATAAGGCTGGAAAATCCGGATGCTTCACTTAAAGAATTAGGAGCAATGCTTAGTCCGGCCGTAGGAAAGTCAGGAGTAAACCACCGGTTAAGAAAGCTTTCGGAAATAGCAGATGGTTTACGACATTAAGGAGGAGAACAAAATGATAACAAAAAATATGACTATTGAACTGAAGCAGGGTTTAAATGCAAGGCCTGTAGCTGTGTTTGTACAGGTTGCAAGCCAGTTTGACAGTTCCATATTTGTTGAGTACGAAAACAAAAAGGTAAATGCAAAAAGCATTATGGGCATGATGACGCTGGGCATAGCGGCAGGAGAGAATGTAACCGTAAGCGCAGAGGGAAAAGATGAAACAGAGGCCATTCAAAGCATAGAGGAATATTTAAGCAGTGAGAGAAGCGCTGTTTAGGGCTTGCATTTTTAGAATATATTAAAGTGTAAAATAAAAAGGTTGTCCCATTAGCAGGATTTTAAACAGTATGGCGGAGGGGCTTAAGGCGCCCGGCAGTTAAATAATAATTTATGGAAACTTCGAAGGCGGCAAGAAATTCTATCGACACGAAACCGCCACCTTCTAAGCTGCGGTTGTAACTCGAAAAAGGCTTAAAAGAAGCCTTTTTCTCAAACAGACAACCTACGCTAAGAAGCTGTCGGTTTCGTATCGATGAATTTCTAGCAGCCTTCTCAATGTTTCCATAAATTATTATTTAACTGCCGGGCGCCTTAAGCCCCTCCGCCATACTGTTTAAAATCCTGCTAATGGGACAACCTTTTTATTTTAATATATAGGAAAGAGATATATTTATGTTTATATATAAAGCGTAAGAGATATATGGTTTGAAAAGGGAGGAAGATATGTCGTTTACACATTTGCACGTTCATACGGAGTACAGTCTGCTTGACGGCTCCTGTAAGATAAAGGAGCTTGTCAGAAGGGCGAAGGAATTGAATATGGATAGCATGGCTATCACCGACCATGGAGTAATGTATGGGGCGATAGATTTTTATAAGGCTGCAAAGGAAGCAGGGATAAAGCCTATTATCGGATGTGAGATATATGTTTCTCCGGGAAGCCGTTTTGATAAGGAAAAGGACAATAATGATGACAGGTACTATCATTTAGTGCTTTTGGCGGAAAATGACACAGGCTATCACAACCTTATGAAAATAGTGTCCAAGGGCTTTGTTGAGGGCTTTTATTATAAACCAAGGGTTGACTATGAGGTTTTGGAGGAATATCACGAGGGAATTATTGCCTTAAGCGCATGTCTTGCAGGAGAGGTGCAGCGTTTTCTGGCAAGAGGAATGTATGAGGAGGCTGTAAGGTCTGCAAGACGCTATGAGGATATATTCGGGAAGGGGAATTTTTTTCTTGAGCTTCAGGACCACGGTATTGATACCCAGAGGACAGTCAATATGAGCCTTATGAAAATGAGCAAGGAGCTTAATATTGACCTTGTGGCCACAAACGATATACATTATATATTAGCGGAGGATGCCGTTCCCCATGATATTCTTCTTTGCATACAGACAGGAAAAAAGGTAGCTGACGAGGACAGAATGAGGTATGACGGAGGCCAGTACTATGTGAAAAGCGAGGAGGAAATGAAGGAAATATTTCCTTACGCACTCTGGGCTCTTGAGAATACACATAAAATAGCAGAGAGATGTAATGTGGAAATAGAATTTGGCGTGAGGAAGCTGCCAAAGTATGATGTGCCAAAGGAATTTTGCGACAGGGGGGAAAGCGAGGAGGACGCTTCCTGGAGATATCTTTCCTATCTTTGCAGTAAGGGGCTTAAAAGCAGGTATGGAGATGACTGGGACAAGGAGGAATATGCCGGACGGCTTGATTATGAGCTTTCAGTAATTAAGGGAATGGGCTTTATTGATTATTTCCTTATAGTGTGGGATTTTATACATTATGCTAAGGAAAGAGGCATTATAGTAGGTCCGGGACGTGGCTCGGCTGCAGGAAGCATTGTGGCGTATGTTTTGGAAATAACGGATATTGACCCTATAAGGTACAGCCTGCTGTTTGAAAGATTTTTAAATCCGGAGCGTATAAGTATGCCGGATATTGATATAGACTTTTGCTTTGAAAGACGTGGAGAGGTAATAGATTACGTTGTTGATAAATATGGTAAAGACCAGGTTTCACAGATAGTTACCTTTGGTACATTAGGGGCAAAGGAAGTTATAAGAGACGTAGGACGTGTGCTGGACATGCCATATGCCCAGTGTGACGCTATTGCAAAAATGATACCGAAGAAAATACCTGACGAAAAGACGGTGACTATAGAAAGGTCGTTGGAGGTAAATCCTATTTTTAAGGAGGCATATACCACCGATTCGCAGGTTAAGTATCTTGTGGATATGGCAAGAAGACTGGAGGGGCTTCCAAGGCATACCTCCATGCATGCGGCAGGAGTGCTTATAAGCTCAAAGGCAGTTGACGAATTTGTTCCTTTGTCAAGGTCGTCAGACGGCACTATTACCACCCAGTATATTATGACAACCTTAGAGGAGCTTGGTCTTTTAAAAATGGATTTTTTGGGACTTAGAACCCTTACGGTTATACAGAAGGCTGTAAATATGGTTAAGCAGGGCAAGGGCATAGATATAGATTTGGTTAATCTTGACTATGATGATAAAGAAGTGCTGGCATCTATAGGAACGGGAAGGACAGAGGGTATATTCCAGCTTGAAAGCGGCGGCATGAAAAACTTTATGAAGGAACTGAATCCTGAAAGCCTTGAGGATATCATAGCCGGTATAGCGTTGTACAGGCCGGGGCCTATGGATTTTATACCAAAATATCTCAAGGGAAAGAACAGCGGGGAAAAAATTGTATATACATGTCCACAGCTTGAGCCTATACTGTCAAATACATACGGCTGTATTATTTATCAGGAGCAGGTTATGCAGATAGTGAGGGATTTGGCAGGCTATACCTTAGGAAGAAGCGATTTGGTAAGGAAGGCAATGTCAAAGAAAAAGATAGACGTAATGGAGCAGGAGAGAAGGAATTTTGTATTTGGAAATCCGGAGCTTTCCGTAAAGGGCTGTGTGGCTAACGGTATAGATGAAAAAACGGCAAATAAGGTATATGATGAGATGATAGACTTTGCAAAGTATGCGTTTAATAAGGCTCATTCTACCTGCTACGCCATTGTGGCATATCAGACAGCATATTTAAAATATTATTATCCTGTAGAGTTTATGGCAGCCCTTATGAATTCTGTTATAGACACAGCTTCAAAGGTTACGGGCTATATTATGACATGCAGAACAATGGGGATAGATATTCTCCCTCCTGATATAAATGAAAGCGAGGCAGAATTTACAGTATGCAATAATAACATAAGATATGGATTATGCGCTTTGAAAAGTGTGGGAAGAAGTGTGGTTGACCAGATTGTTCGGGAAAGAAATAATAGGGGAAAATATAAAAGCATTTCGGATTTAATAGAACGTACGATAGAAAAGGAAGTAAATAAAAGAACTATAGAAAGTCTTATTAAATCAGGAGCCCTTGACAGCTTTGAAGGCAACAGGCGGCAGAAAATGCAGATATATACCATTATTATGGACAATATTTCCCAGTCAAAGAAAAAGTCTATGGCGGGACAAATGACTCTTTTTGATATTGCATCTGATGATATAAAAGAGGATTTTGAGATAAAGCTTCCGAATGTAAGCGAATATGCAAAGGAGGAGCTGCTTGCCTTTGAAAAGGAGTTTATAGGTCATTATATAAGCGGACATCCTATGGATGAGTATCAGGCAAAATGGAAAAAGCATGCTACGAGAAGAAGCGACGAGTTTGCATTAAACGAGGATGGCGAGTGTCAGGTAAAGGAGGGAGCAAAGGAAACTGTCGGAGGCATGATTACAAATGTCAGTATAAAGACTACAAGAAAAAATCAGGTAATGGCGTTTTTTATGGTAGAGGATATGTATGGAACAGTAGAAATACTGGTTTTTCCAAAGGATTACGAGAGATACAGAATGGTTATAGCCGAGGATAAAAAGGTCTTTGTATCAGGCAGGGTATCATCGTCTGAGGATGAGAATGCAAAGCTTATATGTGAAAAAATTACTGAATTCAGCAATATGTCAGTAAGCCTGTGGATTAGATTTGAAAACAAGGAGGCTTATGAGCAGTCAGAGAGTGAGCTTATGGATATAATAGGGCAGTATGACGGAAAGGATAAAATAGTCATATATCTGACAGAGGAGAAACAGAAAAAGATATTGCCTCCTGCTTATACGGTAGAGGCGTCGCCGGTCCTTATTGAAAGACTAAAAGAGAAATATGGTGAGAAAAATGTGGCGCTTACGTAAAAATGTCAGAATAATATTGAACGCTTCTGTCCGGCCTTAATTTGTATTTTATGGCGCCATATTGCGCAGCCCAATATGGACAGCCATATGAAAAATTAGTTGAAATAAATTATAATAAGTAATATAATAATGCTGAATTTGAATATGAACAGTATTTCTTTACAGAAAGGATATGAGATATTATGGCAGAGAATGTAAATACAATAGGAGTTTTGACAAGCGGAGGAGATGCGCCGGGTATGAATGCGGCTATAAGGGCTGTAGTCAGAACGGCTTTGGTAAACGGCAAGAAGGTAAAGGGAATAATGAGAGGCTACCATGGTATGCTTGAAGAAAAAATTATTGATATGGAGGCAAGCAGCGTATCCGATATTATTCAAAGGGGCGGAACAATACTTGGAACGGCCAGATGTGAGGAGTTTACCACTAAGGAGGGTCAGGAAAAGGGAGCAGCCATATGTAAAAAGCATGGCATAGACGGCTTGGTGGTTATTGGAGGCGACGGCTCCTTCAGAGGCGCCCAGAAGCTTTCACATCTTGGCATAAATACTATCGGCGTTCCGGGAACAATAGACCTTGACATAGCGTGTACGGAATTTACAATAGGCTTTGATACGGCAGTAAATACAGCTATGGAGGCTATAGATAAAATAAGAGATACGTCTACATCACATGACAGATGCAGTATTATAGAGGTTATGGGACGCCACGCCGGCTATATAGCCCTGTGGTGCGGTATAGCAAACGGAGCAGAGGATATATTGCTGCCTGAGAGATATAATTATGATGAACAGAGAATTATCAATCATATTATTGATTCCAGAAAGAAGGGAAAAAAGCATCATATTATTGTAAATGCCGAAGGAATAGGACATTCCAGCAGTATGGCAAAGCGTATTGAGGCAGCTACAGGCATGGAGACAAGAGCTACTATTCTGGGACATATGCAGCGTGGAGGAAATCCAACATGTAAGGACAGGGTTTACGCTACTATTATGGGCTCATATGCGGTTGATTTACTTTGTCAGGGAAAGAGCAACAGAGTAGTGGCATACAAGGAAGGCGAGTATGTGGACTTTGAGATAGACGAGGCTCTTGCCATGAAAAAGGATATTTCCACATATCAGTATAATGTGTGCAGGATACTTTCCCGATAACAAATTGTCAGCATAGCTGACAATTGCAAGTTTGGCTCCGCCAAACTTGTGGCTACGGCATAGTTAGCGAATGGCTATAAATTTGAAAGATACGAATTTATATGCGCTAAATGAATAGAAAGCTTAAAAAGCTTTTTGATTAAAGATTTGATTGGTTTGTGGAAGAATGAGAGAAAAAAAAGAGGGGCAGAGAAGAATAAGCTCTGTACAGATAATTGTTTTTGGATTTTTAATGGTTATAATAGCGGGAGCCATATTGCTATGGCTTCCTATTTCGTCTGCAGACAGAACATTTACGCCGCCAATAGACGCATTGTTTACTGCTACGACGTCAGTGTGCGTGACGGGGCTGACTACGGTTACTACGGCTGCTCACTGGAGTATGTTTGGCAAGGCGGTTATACTTGCGCTTATACAGCTTGGCGGACTTGGAGTGGTCTGCGTAGGCATAGGCGTAATGATTATAATGAAGAAAAGAATAACCATGAGGGAGAGGCTTCTCATACAGACGGCATATAATCTTGACAACATAGATGGAATGGTCAGGGTAATTAAAAACGTATCTCTTGGAGCCTTTACGGCAGAGGCCTTGGGAGCGGTTTTTTATGCCCTTGTATTTGTACCTGATTATGGGTGGATAAAGGGAATATGGTACAGTATTTTTCATTCTGTATCAGCTTTCTGCAATGCAGGTATAGATTTGCTTGGAGATTCCAGCCTGTGCATGTACAGGGACAATATATTAATAAATGTAGTGACCATGACGCTTATAGTTACAGGCGGTATAGGATTTATCGTATGGTGGGACATAAAAAAGACGGCAGGAAACAGTATCCGCACGGGAAGATGGAGAGGGCAGCTTTTCAAAAGGCTTTCAGTTCACTCAAAGGCGGCGGTTATTACAACTCTTATATGCATAATTGCAGGAACAGGCTTAATATTTTTATTTGAGTTTAATAATCAGGATACAATAGGAAGCATGAATGTGGGAAATAAGCTGATGTGCTCTGCATTTGAAGCCGTAACCACAAGAACGGCTGGCTTTGCCTCAATACCTCAGGAGCTGTTTAGGGATACAACATATATTGTCCTTCTCATTCTTATGCTTATAGGAGGCTCCCCTATGGGTACGGCAGGCGGTTTTAAGACAACTACCCTTGCATTGATTTTTTTCAGCGTAAAATCAACCGTTAAGGGAAAAAAAGACACAGAGGCATTCGGCAGAAAAATAGGAGGAGAAAATATAAAGACGGCCCTTGCAGTCCTAAGTATAATTTTTGCCATAGTGTTTGCGGCTATAGTTACGCTGACTGCCATAGAGCCCTTCGGCCTTAAGGATATAGCCTTTGAAACAATATCGGCAATGAGCACCTCGGGACTTACAAGAGGAATTACGCCAATGCTTTCTTCAGCGGGAAAAGCAATTATATGTATTGTGATGTTTGCAGGACGAATAGGACCGATTTCCTTAGTAATGGCCTTTAATATAAGAAGAAAAAGGGAAAACATGACTAATATGCGGGAGCTGGCAGAGGCAAGAATACTTATAGGCTAAGAATAGTATAGCTAAAAGGAGATTTTTATGACAAAAAGCAGAATGAAGGAAATAGCAGTCATAGGCTTGGGGAAATTTGGAAGCAGCGTGGCAAAGGCGTATGCGCAGGCGGGGGGGAATGTGCTTGCCATAGATAACGATGAGGAAAAAATACAGGAGATATCTACATTTGTAACATATGCGGTAAAGGCGGATGTAACAGATGCAGATGTAGTAAGGACGTTAGGATTATCAAATGTAGATGTAGCGGTTGTGGCTATCACAGACAGCTTAGAGGCATCGGTAATGGCAACAATTCTTTCCAAGGAGGAGGGTGTCCCGTATGTTATGGCAAAGGCGCAAAACGAGGTGCACGCAAAGGTACTTAAGAAGGTAGGGGCTGACAAGCTTATATTTCCGGAAAAGGAAATGGGCATAAGAATAGCCAAAAACATTCAGCTAAACCTCTTTATGGATTTGGTAGACCTTTCTGACAGGCACAGTATAATAGAGATAAAGGCGCCGAAGGGTTGGATAGGAAAAAATTTAAAGGAGCTGGATGTAAGAAAAAAATACGGCATAAATATAATAGGCCTAAAAGAAAATGGCAGCATAGAGGTAAATATATCGCCGGACATGCCTCTTGAGGAAAATATGGTACTTATAGTTATAGGTGAAAACGACAGGATAAACAGGGTGTTCCATGAGTAAGGAAATAAATAAAATTACATCAACAGCAAATAGTCAGGTAAAAAGAATTATTAATTTGAAAAATAAAGCCTCTGCAAGAAGAAAGGAAGGCGTTTTTCTGGCAGAGGGAATAAAAATATACAGGGAAATTCCAAAGGATAGAATAGAAGCTATATATATAGAAGAAAAGTTTTCAAAATTGTCTGGAAAAGATATTGACGAAGAATATACGGTAGTGTCGGAAAATGTGTTTAAGCATATGACCGACACCGTAACGCCTCAGGGAATATTGACGGTAGTCAGACAGAAGGAAAGCTGGTTGGGAAATATTCTGAAAAAAGATGAGAAGCAGCTTTTTGTCTTGCTGGAAAATCTTCAGGACCCGGGAAATCTGGGCACAATCGTAAGAACAGCAGAGGGAGCTGGCGTCAGCGCCATAATAGCAGAAAAATCAACGGCAGATATATATAATCCAAAGGTTATACGCTCCACAATGGGCTCTGTTTTTAGAGTACCATATATAATTACGGATGATTTACAAAAAGAAATAGAGGAGCTTAAGAAATCTGGCGTTACTGTTTATGGG
This sequence comes from uncultured Lachnospiraceae bacterium, assembly GCA_910584685.1. Taxonomy (GTDB): domain Bacteria; phylum Bacillota; class Clostridia; order Lachnospirales; family Lachnospiraceae; genus CAG-303. The sequence goes on from CAJUAO010000018.1 coordinate 48,290, forward strand.
GCCCATTTAAACGGAAAAAGCTATTATGATAAGGAAAATTATAATGGCTCAACGGCGTTTATAATAGGAAATGAAGCTAAGGGATTAACGGAGGAAACAGCGTCAAAGGCAGATAAGCTCATTAAAATACCAATGTGCGGAAGACTTGAATCCTTAAATGCATCTGTGGCTGCGGCTATTCTTATGTATGAGGCGTCAAGAAAAATAGGAAAAATATAGCTTTATTCTATTAAAGCGAATTGTACCGACAATTTGGCAAAAATTGCGAATTTATTTTTAACATTTTTAAGCATATTCCCATAAATAAAGGAAAAAACAATTAAAATCCTTACCGCGGTTAAGGTTTGCCGTGTTGACAGAAAAAAGAAACTTTGTTATTATGCTCACATGGCTAGAGGCAATTAATAAAATTGTAACAAAATGACACAAAATATTAGTAAAGGCATATATTTAGATATACCTGCTAATATAAATGTCATAAGCTGAACAACAGCGGATTGGAGGATTTTATGAAGGCTAACAGACAGGAGAGAATCATTGCAGGCATAACGGCAGGATTAATTGGAACATCAGCAATGTTACTCTTTATAAATGGTCTGGGGGAAAACAATTTAGGGGAAAGTGTTAAAAGCACTACAGAGCAGTCAGCGGCAGCTAAGGTAAGCAGTATTGACACAGACAGTACAGATTCAATACTCAGCCTGTCAAGTTTAGATGCTTATATGGTAGCAAGCCCGTTTACAAAGCTTACAGAGCAGGGAAACGAAACAGACGCTGCAGAGACAGAGCAGAAAACGGAAACCGAAGGGGCTGCGGAGACTGAGACGGAAACGGAAGCAGAGACAGAACTGGTTGAGCCATACAAATATGAAAATACATTTATTGCAAATGTAAGCGAGTATCTTAACATAAGAAGCGTACCGTCTACAGACGGTGAGGTTGTTGGAAAGATATATGCCGGCGGCGGCGGTCAGGTTATTGAAAAGGGCGCCCAGTGGTCAAAGGTAGTATCAGGAAATGCCGAAGGATATATTAACAATGACTATGCATGGTTTGCTCAGGATGCCGAGGCGCATATGCCTGAGGTCTGCACGATGTACGGCGTATCAAATGCCGACAGCTTAAGGGTACGAAAGGGCCCGGGCACGGACTGGAAGGTTATAGCTACGGTCAATGCAGGAGCAGAGGTACAGGTTCTTGGCTTTGAAGGTGACTGGGCAAAGGTAAACTACATTGGAACTGAAGCATATATTTTTGCAGAATACCTTGAGACAGAGTACTATATTGAATCAGGCGTAACAATAGAAGAAGAACAGGAAGCCATCCGCCTTGAGCAGGAGAGGCTTGCTGAGGAGCAGCGCAGGGCTGAGGAGGCTGAAGCTGCAAGGCAGCAGAAAATACAGAATGCCATAGCCAACAGCTCACTTACGGAAACAGTTCAGACGTCGGCATACAATGTATCCGAGGAGGATGTATATCTTCTGGCATGTACGGTTTGCGCAGAGGCAGGATACGAGAGCTATGACGGAAAGCTGGCAGTAGCCAACATTATTTTAAACAGACTGAACGGAGGAGCATACGGCAGCACCATATATGATGTGGTATATGCCAAGGGACAGTTCTCGGTAGTAACGAACGGCGCCCTGAACAGAGTAATAAACAACGGACCAAACGCAGAGTCAATGCAGGCGGCAAAAGACGCTCTTGCAGGAAAGAACAACGTTCCAAGATATACAGGCTTTTGCGCATTAAGGTCAGCAAACTACGATTTATATTCAGAATACAGCATTATATGCAATCAGGTATTCTACAGACATTAAAAAATATTTGTAATTAAGGGAGAAGCTTTTAGCTTCTCCTTTTTTAATTTATATCCAAAAGAGTATAAACTTTTTACCAAAAGAGTTAAAATTCTTGGAACTTTTTAAAGTAAATAGGAAAACCACTAAAGCGACAACATAACGGCGCACCACCAAAAATTCGGCAGAGCCGAATTTAAAAGTGCCAAAAAAGTACAAACTTTTTGCCGAAAGAACTAAAGTTCTTGGCACTTTTTTATATGATAGGAAAGTCCTTAATGCCAGCAACAAGTTTGGCTCTGCCAAACTTGCAAGTCTCGGCTTTAGACGAGACTTTTTTATAAAGAAAAAATTAAATATGCTCTCTATATCTTGAAATACATCAATAAATAATGTATTATGAATTTATCAAAAATAGGAGGAGAACGCATATGTTGTCATTATTCTGGCTGGTATTATTTATATTATTCGTAGTTTTTGAGATTGCAACTATGGGGCTTACCACTATATGGTTTGCAGGCGGAGCAATAGTATCCTTTGTGCTTTCCTTGGCAGATATACATATCATTATCCAGATAGTGGTATTTCTTGTTGTTTCATTTATACTGCTGTTTTTCACCAGACCGCTGGCAGGGCAGTTTATAAATAAAAACACTGTTAAAACCAATGTGGAGGAGCTGGTAGGAAAGGTAGTAAAATGCACGGAAACCATTGACAATTATAATGATATGGGAAGAGTGAAGATAAACGGAAACGAGTGGATGGCAAGAACAATAGCCGACGGTATGACTATTCCCAAGGATGCTATGGTCCAGATAGTAAGGATACAAGGCGTAAAGGCGCTTGTTCAACCTATAAATTATACAAACAATTAATTAAATTAAAGGAGGAGAAAGAAAATTATGATTAATTCAGTAATGGCTACAAATGATATATCCGCAGGCCTGATTGCAGTTATTATCGCCATAGTCGTGGTACTTATCATTATTGCAAGCTGCATTAAGATTGTACCGCAGGCCCAGGCATTTGTTATCGAGAGGTTAGGCGGCTACAAGGAAACATGGTCTGTAGGACTTCATTTCAAGATGCCCCTTATAGACAAGGTAGCAAAAAGAGTACTCTTAAAGGAGCAGGTAGTAGATTTCCCGCCACAGCCTGTTATCACGAAGGATAATGTAACTATGAGGATAGATACTGTAGTGTATTTCCAGATTACCGACCCAAAGCTTTTTGCATACGGCGTTGAAAATCCCATCATGGCTATTGAAAACCTTACGGCAACTACACTTAGAAATATAATAGGCGACTTAGAGCTTGACGAGACTCTTACCTCAAGAGAGACAATTAACACAAAAATGAGGGCGTCACTTGATGTGGCAACAGACCCTTGGGGTATCAAGATAAACAGAGTAGAGCTTAAGAATATTATGCCTCCGGCAGCCATACAGGATGCCATGGAAAAGCAGATGAAGGCAGAGCGTGAAAGACGTGAGGCTATTCTTATTGCAGAGGGTGAAAAGAAGTCAACCATCCTTGTGGCAGAGGGTAAAAAGGCGTCGGCCATATTGGATGCAGAGGCAGAAAAGCAGGCGCAGATACTCAGGGCAGAAGCAAAGAAGGAAGCTACAATACGGGAGGCAGAAGGTCAGGCACAGGCTATCCTTGCAGTTCAGCAGGCAAATGCAGACGGTATCCGGTTTATAAAGGAAGCAGGCGCAGATGCGGCAGTTATACAGCTTAAGAGCCTTGAAGCATTTATGAAGGCGGCAGACGGAAAGGCTACAAAAATCATTATTCCGTCAGAAATACAGGGGCTTGCCGGTGCGGTTACCGCAGTGGCAGAGCTTGCAAAGGAAAATAATATAACAAAATAACAAAATATCAGTTAATCAGATATTTACAGCATGGACATATTTATGCAGCGGCAGCATATTAATATATAGGACACATGCTAATGTATAAAAACAGAGCGTCGGCGCCAACAAAAAGCAAGGGTTTCCGACGCTTTTTTTGGAAAAACACTGCGGCGGAATTTGACAAAAAAATATCAATATTTTAAATACTCCTATTGAAAAAAATACTCAATTAGTATAAAATATAGATATACGTGCCGGCTGCAAGCCATAAAAAAGGAATTTTTGCAGCATAAGCAAACGGTCAAAATAAGACAAAAACAGCCACATATTATAGGCGGTGAAAAGAAAGGAGAATATATGAGCAGCAAAATTACTATTATTGGAGCAGGAAATGTAGGAGCAACCATAGCCTATGCATTATCTCTTGATGATATTGCATCTGAGATTGTAATGATTGACATTAACAAGCAGAAGGTAGACGGGGAGGTTATGGATATAGCCCAGGGAACATGTTTCCGTGATTCCATAGCCGTAGTGGCAGGAGAGTATGCCGACGCCGCCGGCTCAGATATTGTTATAATCACATCAGGAATAGCCCGTAAGCCGGGACAGACAAGAATTGAGCTTACACAGACAAACGTAAATATTTTGAAGAGCATTACTCCGGAGATTGTTAAGGTAGCGCCGGATGCATTATATGTTATAGTAAGCAATCCTGTTGATATTATGACATATGTATTTACAAAAATTTCAGGACTGCCTGAAAATCAGATTATCGGCTCAGGAACACTCCTTGACAGCGCAAGGCTTCGCTGCGGCTTGTCTGAGCATTATCAGGTAGCCCAGAAGAATATACACGCATATGTGTTTGGCGAGCATGGAGATTCTTCGTTCATACCATGGAGCGCAGCAAATATCTCAAATGTAAATGTTGACGAATACCATGAGATTATGAAGGATAGCGGATGTGACATTAAGCCTTTGGATAAGGAGGCCATGACAGAGTATGTTCACAAGTCAGGCGGTATCGTTATAGCAAACAAAGGAGCGACCTTCTATGCGGTTTCAAATGCAGTATGTAATCTATGCGGTATTCTGGTGGCAGCGACAAATTCAATCACCACCGTATCATCAATGATGCACGGTGAGTATGGTATTGACGATGTGTGCTTAAGCACATTGACACTGGTAGGGCCAAAGGGAGTACAGGGAAAGATACCAATGAAACTCAGCGACGAAGAAATTGCAAAGCTTCAGAACAGTGCCAATACATTAAAGGATGTTATTTCACAGATTGACTTAGGTAGATAGAAAGGACAGAGTGTGTTATGAAGTACAGCTATTATCCGGGATGTACCCTTAAAAACAAGGCGCAGGATTTAGATGCCTATGCCAGAGCGTCTGCAAAGGCGTTAGGGTTTGAACTGGAGGAAATTGAGAACTGGCAGTGCTGCGGAGGGGTTTATCCGCTTGGCAGCGATGAGATAGCAACTAAGCTGTCGTCGGTCAGAGCCCTCAATGATGCGAAGGAAAAGGGACAGGAGCTTGTGACCTTATGTTCTGCATGCCACCACGTTATTAAGCGTGTAAATGATGATATGAAGAATGTGGAGGATATAAGAAACCGGGCAAATAATTATATGCAGCTTGAGGAGCCGTATGCAGGCGAGACTACGGTGCTTCATTTTCTTGAGGTGTTAAGAGACAGGGTAGGCTTTGACAAATTAAAGGAAAAGGTGGTTAATCCCCTTACAGGAAAAAAGATTGGCGCATATTACGGCTGCCTTTTACTTAGACCGGGAAAGATACTGCAGTTTGACAATCCCGAAAATCCAAAGATACTTGAGGATTTTATAAAGGCAATAGGAGCAGAACCTGTTATTTATGGATACAGAAATGAGTGCTGCGGAGGATACATATCCCTTAAGGAAAAGGAAATGGCAAAAAATATGTGTGATAACATAGTTGAAAATGCTAAGGATATGGGAGCTGAAATGCTTATTACGGCATGTCCTCTGTGCATGTATAATTTAAACAAGAGTACGGCAGACGGGCTTCCGGTAGTATATTTTACGGAGCTTTTGGCCGAAGCCCTTGGAGTAAAAGAGGAGGTGGCAGGTAAATGAGTACGGAAAATAAACAGGCAGAGCAGATAAAGGAAATCAGCGGCGTAAATCCCCTTAAGTGTATGAAATGCGGAAAGTGCTCAGCATCATGCCCTTCTTACAATGAGATGGATATTAAGCCTCATCAGTTTGTATCATACGTACAAAATGAAGACATAGAGTCACTGGTTAATTCAAAGTCACTTTGGAAGTGTCTTTCATGCTTTGCATGTGTGGAGCGCTGCCCTAGAGACGTTAAGCCCGGCAAGCTGATTGATGCGGCAAGACAGGTGGTTGTAAGACAGAAGGGACAGGATTATCTTCTGGCTGATGAGATACCGGAGCTGCTTGACCCTGATGTTCCACAGCAGCTTTTAGTCAGTGCATTTAGAAGATACAGGAGGTAAATCATGCAAAGGATAGGAGTTTTTGTCTGCCACTGCGGAAGCAATATCGCAGCTACGGTAGACGTAAAAAAGGTAGCCGAAATGGCGCTTATGGAGCCGGGAGTCGTACACTCAGAGGATTATCAGTATATGTGCTCTGAGGCAGGTCAGGCGAAAATACAGGAAGCCATTAAGGAAAAAAACCTTACCGGAATAGTAGTATGTTCCTGCTCACCGCGTATGCATGAAAACACATTCCGTAAAGCAGCAGAGCGGGCAGGATTAAATCCATACATGGTAGAGATTGCCAACATTCGTGAGCATTGCTCATGGATACATAAGGATATTGAGGAGGCAACTAAAAAGGCGGTTATACTTATGAGAGCCGCAGTTGCAAAGGTAAACTTAAATACTCCGCTTAAGCAGGGAGAGAGCCGGGTTACAAAGAGAGCCCTTGTTATCGGCGGCGGTATAGCAGGTATTCAGACTGCGCTTGATATAGCAGACGCAGGCTATAAGGTTGATATAGTAGAAAAAACGCCAAGTATCGGCGGAAGAATGTCACAGGTTGACAAGACCTTTCCAACCCTTGACTGTTCGGCATGTATCTTAACACCAAAGATGGTGGAGGCAAACGCCCATGAAAATATTACCATATATACTTACAGCGAGGTTGAAAACGTTACGGGCTTTGTGGGAGATTTTACCGTAGACATACGAAAGAAAGCAAGAAGCGTTGACATGGCAAAATGTACCGGCTGCGGTGTCTGCCAGGAAAAATGTCCTTCTAAGAAGACACCTAGCGAGTTTAACAGAGGCTTAAACAACAGAAGCGCTATTTACACACCGTTTGCGCAGGCTATACCAAACGTTCCTGTTATTGACAGGGACGCATGTATAAAGTTTAAGACAGGCAAGTGCGGACTTTGTGAAAAGGTATGTCAGGCAGGGGCTATAGATTACAATCAGCAGGATGAGATAATAACGGAAAAATACGGAGCTATTGTAGTGGCTACAGGCTTTGACATGATAAAGCTTGACAAGTATGACGAGTACGCCTACAGCCAGAGCAAGGATGTAATTACCTCCCTTGAGCTTGAGCGTATAATGAATGCGGCAGGCCCTACAAAGGGACATCTGGAGAGAATGTCAGACGGCAAGGCTCCAAAGGAAATGGTATTTATACAGTGCGTTGGAAGCCGCTGTTCAGACGACAGAGGAAAGAGCTACTGCTCAAAGATTTGCTGTATGTATACTGCAAAGCATGCAATGCTTATACGCGATAAGTATCCTGATGTAAACGTCACAGTATTTTATATAGACGTCCGTACTCCGGGAAAGAACTTTGACGAGTTCTACAGAAGAGCCGTTGAGGATTACGGAGTAAACTATATCAAAGGTCAGGTTGGAAAGGTTGTTCCACAGTCAAACGGCAAACTTTTAGTAAAGGGAGTCGATTTGATTGACCAGAAGCAGATTGTTAAGGAAGCAGACATGGTAGTGCTGGCGGCAGCCATTGAGCCGAATCCTGACGTAAGAAAAATTGCCACAATGCTTACTGCAAGTATTGATACAAACAATTTCCTTACAGAGGCCCATGCAAAGCTCAGACCTGTAGAGTCGCCTACGGCGGGTATTTTCCTCTCAGGAGTATGTCAGGGACCAAAGGATATTCCGGAAACGGTTTCCCAGGCAGGCGCTGCGGCAGTTAAGGCAATCGGTCTTCTGGCAAAGGATAAACTGATGACAAATCCATGTACGGCGCATTCAGATGAGCTTTTGTGTAACGGCTGTTCAAATTGCGCCAATGTATGTCCTTACGGAGCTATATCTTATGAGGATAAGGAGGTTAACGACCACGGCATAAGAGAGGTAAGACGAATAGCGCAGGTAAACAGCGCGTTATGTCAGGGCTGTGGCGCATGTACGGTTACATGTCCTTCAGGAGCTATGGATTTACAGGGATTTTCAAATAGACAGATACTAGCGGAGGTAGATGCAATATGTCGATAGAAGCAAATGAAGAATTCAGACCTAAAATCGTAGCTTTTTGCTGTAACTGGTGCAGTTATGCAGGAGCCGATTTAGCAGGAAGCAGCCGTCTTGGCTATCCTGCCGATGTAAAGATTATCCGTGTACCTTGTTCATGCCGTGTCAATCCAATGTTCATACTCAGAGCATTTGAAAAGGGTGCAGACGGCGTTATCATGTGCGGCTGCCATCCGGGAGACTGTCATTACAGTACAGGAAATTATTATGCAAGAAGACGTATGACGCTGCTTTTCTCTATGCTTGATTATATAGGCGTGGAGAACGGACGTACCCGTGTAGAGTGGGTATCGGCAGCAGAGGGCGTTAAGTTTTCAACCACCATGAATGAATTTGTTGAAAAAATTCACTCTCTTGGAAAAAATGTAAGATTGGGGGATTTGAGATGCAGGAATTAATTGCAAGGGCAAAAGAATTGTTGGCAAACGGAACAGTAGCCCGCGTTCTCGGCTGGAAGGCCGGAGACCTGCCATACAATCCTGAGCCGGCTTACTTTGAAAAGGAAGAAGATTTTAAGGATTTTGTCTACAATGGATTTTGCGGAGCAAACCTTAGCAAATATATGATAGAAGCGTCAAAGCTTGAGGGCAGAACGCTTGTATGCCTAAAGCCCTGCGATACATACAGCTTTAACCAGCTTATTATGGAACACCGTGTAGACAGGGAAAAGGCTTATATTATAGGCGTAGGTTGTAAGGGCAAGCTGGACATAGAAAAGGTTAAAAAGAACGGAATAAAGGGTATACAGGGCATATCGGGAGCAGAGCTTACAGATGATGCCGAAACGCTTACCGTACAGACCATATATGGAGAGAAGACCATGCCGTATAAGGACGCTATGCTTGAGAGATGTCACGTATGCAAGGGCAAGGAGCATATGATATACGACGAGATTATAGGCGAATCAAAGGACACAAAGGATGGGGACAGATTTGCAGAGGTAGAGCGCATAGAGGCTATGAAGCCGGAGGAAAAGTTTGCATATTTCCAGAAGGAATTAAGCAAATGTATCCGCTGTAACGCATGCAGAAACGCGTGTCCTGCATGCAGCTGCCGCAAGTGTGTGTTTGACAGCAACAAGTTTGACAGCTCACAGAAGGCAAACGTTGATTCCTTTGAGGAGAAAATGTTCCATATTATAAGAGCATTTCATGTGGCAGGAAGATGTACGGACTGCGGTGAGTGCAGCAGAGTATGTCCGCAGGGTATACCTCTTCATCTCTTTAACAGAAAATTCATCAAGGATATAGATGAATTTTACGGAGAATTTCAGGCAGGCGAGGATATTACGGTTAAAGGGCCATTGACAAGCTTTACGTTTGAGGATGTTGAGCCGGGCATTGTGGCGGAAAGGGGATAATGTATGTATAAGATAGCAAAGGAAAATCTGCCGGCATTATTCCAGAGAATTGCCGAAGCACAGGATTTGATTCTTCCTATAGAAAACTGCGGACAGGTAAATTTTGGAGTGTGGAGTGAGGACGCAAAGGTTGACATAGACACACTTAAGTCCGTAAAATCACCAAAGGACGCATTTTTTCCACAGAGTGAAAATCTCTACACATGTGTCCGTGAGGGAAAAAAGATACAGATTACACCGGAGGAGCTTCAGAATAAGGACTTTGTTGTATTTGGAATGAGAGCATGCGATTTACAGGGCGTTGAGTTGCTTGACAAAGTATTTTTAGCTGAGCCTGTAGATACCTTCTATGGGGCAAGGAGACAGCATGGAACAATAGTTGCATTAGCCTGTCACGAGCCTGAGGAAACCTGCTTCTGTAAGGTGTTTGGCATAGACGCCGCTAATCCTGCGGCAGACGTAGCCACATGGCTTATAGACGGCGAGCTGTGCTGGAAGCCTCTTACAGATAAGGGCGAGGCGCTTACAAAGGCTGTGGAGGATTTGCTTGAGAGTGACGCCGGAGCAGATGAAAAGGTGGAGACTGAAAAGTCAGCCATCAGAGAGATTATAGAGAAATTACCATATTCGTCTCTTTCACTTGATGGCTGGAATGGCGACGCCTTATCAGAAAAATTTGATTCTCCTGTATGGGAGGAATTATATAAGCCGTGTCTGGCATGCGGTACATGCACGTTTGTATGTCCAACCTGTCAGTGCTACGATATAAAGGATTACGATACGGGACACGGGGTGCAGAGATACCGCTGCTGGGATTCATGTATGTACTCTGACTTTACCATGATGGCTCACGGCAATAACCGTACCAGCCAGATGCAGAGGTTCCGTCAGAGATTTATGCACAAGCTTGTATATTTTCCTGCAAATAACGACGGAATGTATTCCTGCGTAGGCTGTGGACGCTGTGTGGAGAAGTGTCCGTCAGCTCTTAATATAGTAAAGGTAATTAAGGCTTTTCAGAATCAGGGAGGTGAGACGTCATGAGTGAAGAATGTACATGCAGCAAGGATTATAAGTTAGATACCTTGATTCCAATGGTAGGCGTGATTACGGATATACGTCAGGAGACCCCGGATGTAAAAACCTTTCGTGTAAACGCGCCGGAGGGGGGAAAGCTTTTTGAGCATATGCCGGGACAGTGCGCAATGGTATGCGCGCCGGGCGTAAGCGAGGGTATGTTTTCCATAACATCATCACCTACAAACAAGGAATATCAGGAGTTCAGCATTAAAAAATGCGGAGTATTGACAGATTATCTTCACAGCCTTCAGGTTGGAGATGAGATAACGGTAAGAGGGCCATACGGAAATAATTTCCCAGTGGAGACAGAGCTTAAGGGAAAGGACCTTCTGTTTATAGCAGGAGGTATCGGCCTTGCGCCTCTTCGTTCAGTTATAAATTATGTGTTAGACAACAGAGACAACTATGGAAAGGTAGATATAGTATATGGCTCACGTTCAGCAGACGACCTTGTACAGCTTAAGGAAATCAAGGAAGTATGGATGAACGCAAAGGACGTAAACGTGTATCTTACCATAGACCGAGAGCAGGAGGGCTGGGACGGACATGTAGGCTTTGTTCCAAATTATGTGAAGGAGCTGGGCTTTGACGTAAACAAGACAGCCCTTATCTGCGGGCCTCCTATTATGATTAAATTTACATTGCAGGGGCTTCAGGAAATCGGCTTTAAGAAGGAGCAGGTTTATACTACCTTAGAGCTTCGCATGAAGTGCGGTATAGGAAAATGCGGACGCTGTAATATTGGTTCAAAATATGTCTGCAAGGACGGTCCGGTATTCCGTTGTGACGAGATAGATGAGATGCCGAACGAGTACTAAGAGAAAGGAATGGTATTCATAGATGGAAAAAATGGTAAACGTATACTTTTTTGGTAAGCAGTACAGCGTACCGGCTGACCTTACAATTATGGCGGCAATGGAATACGCAGGTTATACTCTTAAAAGAGGCTGCGGCTGCCGTCACGGATTTTGCGGCGCCTGCGCTACAATTTACAGAATAAAAGGCAAAAATGAATTAAAGACATGCCTTGCATGTCAGACGCAGGTAGAGGAGGGAATGTGCGTGGCAAGCATTCCATTCTTCCCTACAGATAAGAGAACATATAACATAGAGGATATCCGTCCTGACCAGAGAATTATGATGGAGTTATATCCTGAAATTTATAGCTGTATAGGCTGTAATGCATGTACAAAGGCATGTACCCAGAGCTTAAACGTAATGCAGTATATTGCCTACGCCCAGAGAGGCGAGTTTGAAAAGTGCGCTGAGGAGTCCTTTGACTGCGTAAGTTGCGGTTGCTGCTCGGTAAGATGTCCGGCAGGCATATCACATCCTATGGTAGGACTTCTTGCAAGGAGACTTACAGGAAAGTACATAGCTCCGGAAACAAAGCATCTTAAGGACAGAGTTGAGGAAATTAATTCCGGAAATTATGACGAGCTAATAGAGCAGATTATGCAGAAGCCAATCACAGAGATGCAGGAATTATATAACACCAGAGAGATAGAGAAGTAGGGAGGGAGATAAGCATGTTTACACCAGAAATGATGGAATCCGTAAAAAAGGTGGAAGCAACCAGAGATGAGCGTATGGGCATGGAGCCTAGGCGTATGACTGCTGAGGAGAAGGATGAGCTTCTCAAGGCTTATCATCCTGATTACAGAGAGGAAGCCTTCGAGGAAATTAAAATAGGGCCAAATAAGGGACAGAAGGCGCCTAAGGAGCTTGTGCATTTATTGCACTCAAACAGCCGTCTTTTAACAGACAAGGTTGATTTAAGCAAGATAGATTACGATGTCGACGTTCTTGTCATAGGCGGAGGCGGCGCCGGCTCGTCGGCAGCCATAGAGGCCCATGAGGCGGGAGCCAATGTAATGATAGTTACAAAGCTTCGTATCGGCGACGCAAACACCATGATGGCAGAGGGAGGCATACAGGCGGCAGACAAGGAAAATGATTCGCCTGTACAGCATTATCTTGACGCCTTTGGCGGCGGACATTTTGCAGCAAGGCCTGAGCTTCTTAGAAGACTTGTTATGGAAGCCCCTGACGCTATAAAGTGGCTTAATGAATTAGGCGTTATGTTTGACAAGGACTCAGAGGGAAATATGGTAACCACCCACGGCGGCGGTACCTCAAGAAAGAGAATGCATGCCTGCAAGGATTATTCCGGAGCAGAAATCATGCGTACCTTAAGGGATGAGGTAATAAACCGTAAGATACCTGTGGTAGAGTTTACATCAGCAGTAGAGCTTTTAAAGGATGAAAACGGACATACGGCAGGCGCGGTTTTACTTAACATGGAGACAGGCGATTACCTTGTTGCAAAGGCAAAGACTGTGGTTATAGCTACAGGCGGCGCAGGACGTATGCATTATCAGGGCTTCCCTACGTCAAACCACTATGGAGCCACGGCAGACGGACTTGTGCTTGGATACCGAGCAGGAGCGCCTCTTCTTTATCAGGATACTATCCAGTATCATCCTACGGGAGTTGCATTCCCATCTCAGATATTCGGAGCCCTTGTTACGGAAAAGGTACGTTCCCTTGGAGCTATGCTTGTAAACGTAGAGGGCGAGGCGTTTATGCATCCTCTTGAGACAAGAGATGTTGCGGCAGCATCTATTATCCGTGAGTGCTCGGACAGAGGAAAGGGAGTACAAACCCCTCTTGGAAGCGGCGTATGGCTTGATACCCCAATGATAGAAAGAATAGGGGGAGAGGGTACTATCGAAAAGAGAATCCCTGCAATGCTCCGTATGTACATGAATTACGGCATAGATATGAGAAAGCTTCCTATACTTGTATATCCTACCCTTCACTATCAGAACGGCGGTCTTGAGATAGGCGGCGAGGGCTTTACAAAGGCCATAGATAACCTCCTTGTAGCAGGCGAGGCAGTAGGCGGTATTCACGGAAGAAACCGTCTTATGGGTAATTCCCTTCTTGACATTATTGTATTCGGACGTAATGCAGGAAAGGCTGCGGCAGCTAAGGCAAAGGAAATTGAAATAGGAGCTCCTTCCTTAAAGCATATTGAGGAGTATGCAAATGAGCTTAAGTCGGCAGGAATTGACAGCGGCGATGTTTCTCCGCTTCTCCTTCCAAATTATGCAAGGCATGAAAGATAAAACCATATTATACTTTTAAATATTGATACGAAAATTTCTGCAGGTTCGGCTTTTTAGCCGGACTTGCAGTATATTTAGGGACAGTTGTTGACGGATATAGCTTTTGGAGGGAAATTTAACCGGTGAATCCGTATTTGATAAGGAGAAGATTTATGACAGATTTTAGTATAAATGAAATGCAGGATATGCAGAAAAGGCTTCAGGATAAATACAAGGATAAATGGGAAAAGCCTTCTCCGGAAGAGGGTAAACACCATCTGCTTTGGATGGTAGGCGAAATTGGGGAAGTGATTGATATTGTAAAAAAGTATGGAGGCACAAAGGCGTCTGAGGATTCTGAATTAAGAAAAAATCTCGTTGAAGAGATGGCTGATGTTCTGATGTATTATAATGATGTTATGATGTGTTATGGAATATCTGCGGGCGAATTAAGGCAGGCGTATACTGAGAAATTTGAAAGGAATATGACACGTTGGTAAATGGTAATTTGTATGTTTGAAAAAAAGTTCCTCACATGAAGCCCGGTGCTTAAGAATAAAGGGAGTATAAGACCTTAGGGTGGTGGCGGGGACAGGGAGTTA
>CAJUAO010000019.1 GCA_910584685.1 uncultured Lachnospiraceae bacterium
AATTTCTTCCATGTTCCGAAGCTTTAAAAAATTATATTTAGCTGCCTGCCTCCCCCTTAAGCTCTCCCCATTCCGCCTCCTAGAGCCTTTTAATGGGACATACCCGGATTCCATGTGAGGAAAAACGTATTTTTAACATACAAATTAATATTTTAACCCCCCCCCCAAAACTAATCCCTCATATTCCCCTATCACGCCTCCTCCCTTATATAATGCTCCACAATAATTTTCTGCGCCTTTTCACTATAATATATATCCTCATATTCCTTTCCCTTTGCGCTTACTCTTTTGTCTAAAAATATTCCCTTTTCCAATCCGCTGTCATAAACTACTCTTGTCCGTCTTCTTTCTATGTATACCTCATCTGCCCAGCCGTTTGCCTTGACATATCTGAATATATCCGCTCCCGTAAGCTTTTTTACCTTCTCTGTGTCAGCAGTTTCCGTAAGCTTTACCGCTATTTCCGTGGCAAGATACTTTTCAGAATAAGGAAATGACGCCGCCTGCCTTTCTGTAACATAAAACTCCTCCTTCGGCTGCTTTGTCTTTTTTACTGTAACCTGCTTTGGTATATGGCTTACCTCATCACTGCCAAAATACGTCTTTTCCTTTCTTCCGCCTGTAAAATCAGATATTGCGGAAATAAACCTTTCTCCGTATTTTTCATATTTATTTTCACCTACTCCCGAAACATCAAGCATTTCTTCCTTTGTAAAGGGAATTTTTATACACATATCCGTAAGTGTTTTATCGCTGAATACAATATACGGCGGAACGCTTTCCTCCTTTGCTATGGTAAGGCGAAGCTCCCTTAGGCTCTCAAACAAATCAAGCCCCCGTCCGTTAAGCACGTCGGACCTTCTCTGCCTGCTCCTTGACTTAACAGCCTCCGATATATCGTCAGCCTTGATTTGCTTTATAATAAACCGTTCATTTCCAAAGAGAAAATCCCTTGCTCTTTCCTTAAGCTTAATTACGGAATATTTATCCTGCGTAACAGTAAGTATATTTTCCTCTATCATTCTGTTTATTATATGCTTAATATCCTCCTCGCTGATATTTTCCAGCTTTCCGTATGAATTGTATCTGTCAACATGATATTCCATGAGCTTTGCTCTCTTATGACCGTGAAGCGTTCCTGCCACAACATTTATTCCAAACCTCTGCCCAAGCTCCGAAACACAGCTTATAACAGCCTTTGCCTCCTCTGTCCTGTCAGTCTCCTCATACTCCATTTGACAATTTGAACAGTTTTCGCACCTTGCGTTTATGTATTCACCAAAATAATTTAATATATATGACCTTAGACATTCTGTAGTCATACAATATTTATTCATCTGCTGAAGCCTAAGCTCGTCATGCTCCTTTACTGCCGCTGTCTGTTCAGGGGTAAAATCAGAGTTTACATCCTTGCTTTCTATAAGTAATCTGTTTATCATCACATCCTGCCCTGAATATAAAAGCACACATTCGGCAGTCTCTCCGTCTCTTCCTGCCCTGCCTGCCTCCTGATAATAATTCTCCATGCTTTGAGGCATATTATAATGGATAACATATCTGACATTT
Organism: uncultured Lachnospiraceae bacterium; assembly: GCA_910584685.1. Taxonomy (GTDB): domain Bacteria; phylum Bacillota; class Clostridia; order Lachnospirales; family Lachnospiraceae; genus CAG-303. Next base: position 1,567 of record CAJUAO010000019.1, read on the forward strand.
GACTTGTCTATTCCCATACCAAATGCATTAGTCGCCACCATAACAGGCTTTACATCATAAATAAAAGCCTCCTGATTAACATTTCTTTCACTGCCGCTTAAGCCTCCGTGATACATTGCTGCCGCCACTCCCTCGGAAAGCAGGCTGTCATATACCTTCTCAACGTTTTTTCTTGTGGCGCAGTAAATAATTCCGCTTTCATCATTGTGGCTCTTTATATATTCTGATACATACTTTAATTTGTTTTTTGGTTTTTGTACGGAAAAGTACAGGTTTTCCCTGTCAAAGCCTCCCGCATATACATATGGCTGTTCAAGTCCCAGCACGCATGTAATATCATCCTTTACCTCCCTTGTGGCTGTAGCCGTAAAGGCGCTTATAACAGGTCTTTTTCTGAGATTATTTATAAACGAAATAATTTTCAGATAGCTTGGCCTGAAATCCTGTCCCCACTGGGAAATGCAATGGGCTTCATCTATTGTTACCATGCTTATGTCAGTTGTCCTTGCAAGCCTTATAAAATCGGAAGTTTCAAGTCTTTCAGGCGCTGCGTATATAATTTTATACCTGCCCTCCATGGCATATTCCATTGCCTTTCTTATCTGATTTTCCGTAAGGGAGCTGTTTATATATGCGGCATGTACGCCGGCTTCGTTTAATGCCCTTACCTGGTCCTTCATAAGAGAGATAAGAGGCGATACTACAACTGTAATCCCCTCAAGCATTAACGCGGGAATCTGATAGCAGAGAGATTTTCCTGCTCCTGTCGGCAAAATCCCCAGCACGTCACGCTTTGACAAAATGTTATCGATTAGCTCCTCCTGACCTTTTCTAAATTCAGAATATCCAAAGTATTTCTTTAATGTTTCCTGTTTGTTCATTTATACTCCTTAGTTTTTTGATTATAATAATTGAAATATATCATATAAAAAATATTTTTACAATGTTTCCTTTCACAGCTAGTTTTTTAAATCTCCGTTTGCCGGATTATCAAGCAGAATACCTTTTCTTGAGAAACGTGAGCCGTGGCACGGACAATCCCACGTATGCTCCGCTTTATTCCATTTTAGCGCGCAGCCCATGTGTGGACAGCGTTTTGTTGAAAATGTAAGAAGATTTTTTGTTGCTTCTGATGCATTTATAAAAAGCTGAGGCTTAACAATGCTTCTTGAGGGAGAAAAAACAGAAAGATATTGGTTTTTCTTTTCGGTTATTATGTCTGTCAAAAGCTGCGCCGCTACCATGGCTCCTGTCATTCCCCACTTATTGAAGCCGGTTGCAGTATAAAGATTTTTTGTAGAGGCGGAGTATTTTCCTATATATGGAACTCCGTCTAAGCTCATACAGTCCTGAGCCGCCCATTCATAGCAGCACTTTGCTTTAGGATAATGATATGTTACAAACTTAATCAAATCAAACATTTCCTGATTCAGGTTTCCGGTACGGTGACCTCCCCCTCCCAGCAAAAGATAGTCCTTGTAATCTCTAAAGGAAAAACCCTTTTTATCCTCATCTACGTACATTCCGCCTACAGAGCCGGCTCCCCTTAAGGCGATTACATAGGAGCGGTGCTGGTATAGCTTTAAAAAATAGCTTCCATGCTTATTTATAAATGGAAAATGTGTTGTAACAATAACATTTTTTGCAGATATTGTTCCTAAATCCGTTACTGCCTTATTTCCAATCATTTCACGTACGAAGGTATGCTCATAGATGTTTAAATTTTTTGCTATTTCCGACAAAAATTTCAAAGGATGAAACTGGGCCTGCTCCTTTATGCATACGGCTCCTGCCGTTTTTATCGGAAGAGGAACTTTCTCTATAAATTCTGCTTCTTTTCCTATTTTTCTTATGGCTGTACATTCAACCTCCAGCCTGCTTCTATTGTCCCTTGAATATACATAATTGTTTTTTATTTCGTAGCCGCAGTCTATAGCTGAACACAGCCTTGCATATTGCTCTAAGGCTTTTTTGTTTGCATCATAATATAAGCTTGTTTTTTCTTTTCCATATTGCTTTAGCAGCCTGCCGTATATAAGACCGTGCTGCAGCGTAAGCTTGGCTGTAGTATGTCCTGTAGTTCCCCCGCATATTTTATCCTTTTCCACAAGAACATAATCTACTCCCGACTGCTTTAGAAGGTACGCCGTTAAAATTCCTGCGATACCTCCTCCTATAATAAGCGCGTCGGTTTTTATATTTCCCTCAAGCCTTTTAAAATGCGGTAATTCAGATGTAGACTGCCAAAGTGACTGCATAATAAATATCTCCTTAATATGTGTATTTAGGATTATCATGTGTAGCTTTGGCTCTTATTATTCTACAAAACCATTATCAGAGTGCCTGCCGTAATCAATATTGTTCCTGCTGCTGACTTTGCCGTAAAATCCTCATGCAAAAATATAACTGCAAGTATAATTGTAATAACCACGCTGAGCTTATCAATAGGAACTACCTTAGAGGCGCTTCCCATCTGAAGCGCTTTATAATAGCACAGCCATGACGCTCCAGTTGCCAGTCCCGAAAGAATAAGAAACAGCCAGCTTTTCTTATTAATTTCCGTTATTCCTCCCTGACTTTTCGTAATAAAAACCATTACCCACGCCATGGCCAAAACAACTATTGTTCTAAGGGCCGTGGCAAGATTTGAATTAACGCCTTCTATTCCTACTTTTGCAAAAATAGATGTTAATGCTGCAAACACTGCAGACAACAATGCAAATACTGCCCACATTTTTATCACCTCTTAATTCTTTCATTTATCTTATCATAAATTAAATACATTTTCTGGACTGTATTTTCCAAAAAATAATAATGCGCCACATATGGAATAAGAAGGGTAAGTATGGCTGCACATAAGACCATTAAGCCTATGCTTTCTGTAATTACCGTTGCCGTTATCACGATAGTCTCCATAAGGGCAAATAGCGCTGTTACTATAAGGTGTATAAGTCTTTCATGCTGATAAAAATTTATCTTAACAAGATAGTCCTCTGATATCTTGTCCCATTCTTCATTAGTATTGTCTTCTTTTAATTTATTTTCTATAAAATTATTATATACCTGTATCTGACTTTTCACGGCAATTTTACTCCTTATGGTTTTCCTTCTCTTTTATTATGCTGTTTTTCTCTGCCTCGTATTGCCCTATGACTTTTTGGATTTTTTCTATAGACACAGGATATAGGAGATTTTTCTGAATTTCCTTTGGCGTAAGTCCATTATCATGGAGATGCTTTACCGCCCTTACATATGCTGCATCCGCTGCAAAGGAGGCAAGGGCTTCCCTAAAATACTTCCCGTCTTCCATTTTTCTTATTCCTTATTCTTACTCTTTTTCTTATTTCCCTCCGCTATTAAATCATAGCTTTCCGCAAGCATTCTCTTTATATCCTCCTCAGGAATGGTTCCGTCTAAAATAATTGTGTTCCAATGCTCCTTATTCTGATGATATCCGGGAATTACGGCAGCGTAGGCCTGCCTCCAGAAATCCCTCCACTCAGGATTTACCTTTATATTTACACAGATATGCCCTTCTCTCTCATATGTCCAGGCAAACGCCTTTTTGTTTTTCTTGTATCTTACAAGCTGCCAGTTATCGTCATGAAAGGGCGCATCCTGATACACGTCAGGAAAGGTCAGGCAATATTTTAATATTTCTTCTCTTGTTTTCATGATTTACCTTCCTTTTACGCAATTTATATGTATCTTTGGCACATTGATATTTTACAATATATCTTAAAATTTATCAACTGCAAATGGTGGGCTTTCTTTAGAGCTTGCATACGTAAAAAGTCTGTATCCTAGAGGGATATCAAAAAATTGACGGCTGGCCTGAAGTTGGTTTATGCTGCTTGAACGGAAAAAGCCGCATTAAATGAACCGGAGGAGGTTAAAGAAATGCGGAGGTGTAAGTATACAAAAGTCTGTAAATTGTGGCATGATAGCCGGACAGTCTTATTAACTTATTTTATGTATTTGGAAGTAGTTAGGCGACTAATTAATATGACAATGCTGTAGACGGTTTTTACTGTCAGCTCTGTTGATTTTACACTACTCTCAAACATGTACGCAAAAGAGGGAACAGAAAAGGCAGTTTTAGTATCATACGATTTTACACTACTCTCAAACTCCTCTAATAATGTTTTTTGTTGTGATAAGTTTTAGTATCATACGATTTTACACTACTCTCAAACCCAACAAAGCCGTAACTTGGAATGTAACCGTTTTAGTATCATACGATTTTACACTACTCTCAAACTACTTATATGGTACAGGCTGCCGGAATGTAGTTTTAGTATCATACGATTTTACACTACTCTCAAACATTTAAGACGTTTTACTCACTTACCCTATGTTTTAGTATCATACGATTTTACACTACTCTCAAACCTATCAGATGAATATACATGGTACATATGTGTTTTAGTATCATACGATTTTACACTACTCTCAAACCAGTCCCCGTTTTTGCGAAGGTATACCGCAGTTTTAGTATCATACGATTTTACACTACTCTCAAACTTTACGATTTCTTCATACTTTGTTTTCATTGTTTTAGTATCATACGATTTTACACTACTCTCAAACGAATTTACAAACAAGGCGGCGAGCGGAGAGGTTTTAGTATCATACGATTTTACACTACTCTCAAACAAGGATTTGTATGTAAGAATAAGGGAGAAAGTTTTAGTATCATACGATTTTACACTACTCTCAAACTAAGCCTTGTAATAGATTATTAAAGACTGAGTTTTAGTATCATACGATTTTACACTACTCTCAAACTATCTGTCAACTATGGATTTACAGAACATAGTTTTAGTATCATACGATTTTACACTACTCTCAAACTTATTGGCCATCTGTGTAAAACAGATATTAGTTTTAGTATCATACGATTTTACACTACTCTCAAACACTCCTCTCTTGTATACCCATAATCATTTGTTTTAGTATCATACGATTTTACACTACTCTCAAACCGAAATTAAAGCTGATGATGTACCTATGAAGTTTTAGTATCATACGATTTTACACTACTCTCAAACACATAGCCTTATATATATACTAAATATACTGTTTTAGTATCATACGATTTTACACTACTCTCAAACAATCCTCCGTAATAGTTTTAGGGGGATTATGTTTTAGTATCATACGATTTTACACTACTCTCAAACAAAGCCTATTTAATCGTATTCCCCCACTTCGTTTTAGTATCATACGATTTTACACTACTCTCAAACTATTATCATTTACTTCTGTACTATCCATAGTTTTAGTATCATACGATTTTACACTACTCTCAAACTTATTTTTCATTTCAATCAACTCCTTTGCGGTTTTAGTATCATACGATTTTACACTACTCTCAAACTCACTGACAGGAACATTAATAGAAGTAAAGTTTTAGTATCATACGATTTTACACTACTCTCAAACGCATTCTCTCTGCTTTTCTGCAGTTTCAGGGTTTTAGTATCATACGATTTTACACTACTCTCAAACCAGTTCGTTATCGAATACCATTCTTTTTAGTTTTAGTATCATACGATTTTACACTACTCTCAAACCTCAAATTCAAGAATAAATACTTTACTGTATTAAAAACCGCATAACACTTATATACATTATATAACTCTACACCCATCAAAATCAATAACAATTTTATTTTCTCCCACAAAAACATCTCTATTTTCGATACACAACAAATACATTTCCTCATACATGGCAGTCCTCTGTATTTGCTTCCATTCATCTGTGTCAAACCAGCCTGACATTCCAAATAACACTAATACTTTATTGTGCAACACCCTTGATGAAATTTTTACATAATCATCAAAACACTCCATAAGATTATCTTTTTTATCAATCCCTCCTATTCCCATCTTAATTATATTCTTGATATCTATCTCATTAACCTTTGTTTCATATTCCAGCTCCCAGTCTAACTCATACATATACGCTTCTATATCACTAACCAGCCTCCTTGTTTTCTCAAAATGTCTTTCATCTATGGCTATCCTATATGCTTGCTCAATAATGGCTCCCTGAATTTTTCTACTGTCAAAATCAATGCAAAATATCGAATCTATCACATCTAACAATGTAGCTTTCTTCAATATTTTTTCATTATTCGAGAATATCCATTCTTCATTATCCTCGTCTATTGATGTCAGCAAATTTTGTACAACCTCCCTATATAATCCGGGTGATTCTATTACAAGACAATTAATTTTTTCAATGCTTAATTCCATCTTTAAATCTAAATTCTTACAGTAAAATCTCAAAAAATCACCAGCCTCTCATCTGTACACAATACATCAGTAACAAATTCTCCGCATACATATTCCATGCGGTTAAACTGTTTTTCTGTTATTGTCATTAACTGAACTAATCCTTTCGGGGGCTTATTTCTCTTTACACTTTCAACAACAGAATCTGCCACTGTCTTATTAAGAGCCATTTTTGTGTATACAGACTCCTGCATCATCATAAAGCCTCCCTTTATCAAAAACTTTCTGAATTTTGCATATTCGCGCCTATCCTCTGCTGATAATGTTGGCAGGTCAAAAAATACAATTACTCTCATAAATCTATAACTCATTCTGATAAAACTTTATGACAGATAAATCTCTTTCGTTCAACGCATCAAATACACTTTTGCTGTAAATCCGCATTGCCTTACTTACATACTCTCTATTTCCGTCAATATATACAGTATAATTCAATATATCTACCAATTCCATCTTCTCCTTACTGCTAAATTCCGCCAGTTCCATATGTACTACCTTTCTGTCTACCAATACTCTAAATGGCTCCATTAAATCACATGCCAAGTTAAACTGGTTAAACATATTATCATGACAAACTCCAAGCTGTGTAAAATATCCCTGCGATACCACCTCCCTTGCAAAAGCTGATAATATAATACTATAGCCATAGTTTAAAGCTGCATTTATATTGCAGTCTAACGTTCTGGAAAAATCCATTCCAAATAGTGCATTAAAATATACCTTTGCAGCATGTCCCTCCCTGTTTGACTCATCTCCCGGTAATATTTCATTAATATACTGATATAATAAAATACTCTCCTGCTTCTTCATTTCATCCAAAAATTCTGCCTGTTTTCTGATTTTCTCAGCTACAATCTCCGACCACACAAGCTTTTTCATTTCTTCAGTCCAGCATATTTGCTTCTTATATTTTAAGCTGGTATCATGGCTCCCATAGTATCCCACAAGCTCTGCTGACGGCATTCTTTTATCATCACAGAAAATCACTTTAATCTTTTTCTTTGTAAGCTCAGCCAGCAGACTTGTTGTTACAGATACCGCTGTAGACTCAATTAAAAGGATTGCAATTTCGCTTAAATTCACCTTTATAATATTATCATTTCTAATTACCAAATGATTTAATTGTAAATCCAGTTTAGCTCTCTTTGTAATTACAATAGTCCGCCAGCTCATTCATTTATCCTTTCTATTTTTTCGTATATTCCGGTTACTGACTGATGAATTATTGCTAAATTTTTCTTATTAGTAATATCCATATTTAATCTCAATGCTCCTGCATTTTTTGAGCCACCTATTCTTAATAAATCTGATGTTTCCGGTGTACACTGAAACAACTTTAACAATTCATATATTTGAACTGCTTTTTCGTCCAGTGATAATTCCTTGAATTTATCAATACCTTTTTCCATAGTTTTTGCAAAATCACCTAGAATTGCTTTATATATACTATATTCTAATTTTTCTTTAAACATATAATATATATTCAATAGCACCTCATCTGTAATTCCACTATTATCATTTATTTTTATATCCTTTTTCTCCTTTCTATCCTGTATAAACTTAATTATTTCTTTTATATGCTTATAATATTTTTGATTTAATTCAAGTTGATTTGCATTATGGACAACCAAATATTTATTTGACTTTCCCGCTATCCTAATCTTAAATCCATCTATAATCAAAAGAGATTGCATAGGTATTTTTCTTACCATTTTTATCTCCGTAAGCCCATACTCTTCCTCAAAATATCCTTTTGCAAAATTTTCATCAGTTTCTATTTTATTTTTTAGATGTAATGGCACAGAAGCGATATATCTAAGCAGCTTATCCTTCTTATCCTTTCCCTCAATCAACATAAAATAAGTAATTGAAGCTTTGTTATATCCTCCATACAAATCAATATTCTTAAGCCTTTCATTACATTTGCCACTTTTAAGCGGAATCTGTCCCTTCCCCTTTTTCAACGGCTGAACATCAAACAATTCTCCTCCTTTCTCATACGTCTGTCTTGTAACAAGCATCCTATCACATTTCAGCGTCTCCTTTACCTTAATTATAGTTCCGTCCTTCCCCGCCTTCCATGCCATTTCAAAGCTATAATTAACATCAAAATCAAACATCCTGTACAGATTATACGTTCTATAAGTACCATTTCTGTCAAAATACTTTCTTACATCCTTCGTAAACCTAAGATGATACACATTTCCAACCACAATATTCAGATACGCATCCTTCGCATGATGCAAATCATTAATATCTCTTACCTTGAGTATCTTATACTGCTGCCTAAATCTTGAAACATTACCTGCTTTTGAATACACTATTTCTGTTTCTTCAGGAATAACATACCTTAAAGCCTCTGCAAATGCCTTTGTGCTCTGTCTTGTCTCTACAAGCTGTCTATTCACAAAGCCTGATAATTCTTCGCTTGTAAGCTCTGTAGTTCTTGTCAGTCTCTTATATTTTTCTTCACTAATAAGCCCTTTTTGTTTCCACACAAGCCAAGTATTTCTCATATCCTCACGAATTTTCCCGTCAAGAGGAAACCTGTCGTCTTTATCTTCATTAACAGGCTTATATACCAGCACCCTGTTATCAAGGCTGTCATCCGCCGTTTTTGACCTTGGATAAATATGGTCTATGTCATATTTATTATTATTTATCAGCTCATCAATTTCAATTTTTTCCCCTGTATATGCGCATTTTCCAAGCTGGGTATAATACAGATACAGCTTATCGCTTCGCAAAGCGTCGTTATCTGTTTTAAGCAATTTATCATATAACGCTTTCTCATCCTTAATTGACTTATAAAGCTCAATAAGCCTGTCCTTTCTTGTAACGCTTCTTTTCTTCTCCCCTTCTTCTCTAGCCATTTCAACAAATACACGCTTTGGAGGCTTACCCATAGCATGCATAATCTCGTCAGTTACCTGCAAAGCCTTCCATATCTGCCGTTTTACAGCAGGAGAAACATACAAATCATTAACTAAAGAATAATCTATGCCTTTTTTCCGAGCTTCACCGTTTTCCTCTCTTATCAGCTTGGCATAAGGTGAATCACTGCTTTCGATAATCTGCATAAAATTCTCATTAGTATTCCAAAGCCGGTACATTACCGTTCCTATCATTCCCTGCCCCGGCACATCTATAGCCAGCCCATTTAGCAGTTTGTAGGATAGTCTTCCCCAATCCTTGCATTTAAGTGATTTTATCAATGAATTTATCTGATTTTCATACTCAGGATACTTTGATGTAAGCCTTTTCTTTAACAGCTTCGGCTCTGCGCCAAACAAGGTCATATCCTTTATTATGTCCTCCTTAGCTTTTTCTGATAAATTAACGCCTGTAAATTTTTCTTTGAAAGCATGATAGCTTTTTAAAGAAGACTTTATTTCTATATCTATTCCGCTTATATCCTCCTTTTTTAAATCTGCATAGCCCTTCTCTGCTTTCAAATAATCTATCAGCCTTTTCACAGTTACTTTAAGCTTTTTCTCAAACAGCTCATGATATATATCCTGCTTCAGTTCCACGCTTATAGGCTCTGAATTTATTTTTATTTTGTTTATTTCATTAAGGACCATAAATTTTTCATATGTCAGAGAGCTCATGGGAAGTACATCCTCATTCTTTAAATATGTACATTTGCTTGTCATTTTTTCAATAAAATTCTTAGCGCTCTCCTCAATATTAACCTTTTCCTCAAAGTTCCACGGAGTTATTTTCCCGCTGCTTCTCACAGCCCATGCATTGCTTCCCGACACATTAAGGGGGCCCACATAATATGGAATTTTAAATTCCAGCAGCATTATTATTTTCTCACTTACGCTTTTTCCGGTCTCGTCAGTTTCCTTTAAAAAAGGATGATATTTCTCTGCATTGCGGAGTATTTTTTTCAGCTCCTTTTTGTGAAGCTGATACGGAATAACAGAGTTCTCCTTAACTCTTGCTTTTGGCATAAAGGAATCCGCCTCAATTTCATTTATAATATACTCCTTATTGTCTCCCTCCTTTATTTCAGGTAATATCTCCTTCTTTATAAAATTATAAAAATCTGCTCTTGTACACTTTTTATCCTCTATTACTCCTTTTCTTCCATTTGTCGAAACCACGCCAACATATCTTGAATAATTATTATCCTGATTTTTTGTAACCCCAAAAACTCTTTTATACAATATTTTTCTTTGTTTATCTTCTCCTATTCCTTCCTCTAAAATAACCCTTTTTAAAAGCCTCAAATCCTTTCCATGCTTATCGTAATCCTTAACCTTAGCAGCTGATATAAGACCGCTTTCATCTCCCTTTAAAATATTGGATAATATCATTCCGTCATATACATTCTTTGCGCAGGCTATAATATCATAGTTATCCTCCAGATTTGCGGCATAATACTCCTCATTTTCCTCATATGACGCATCATCAAAGGAGATTTTATTTATCTCAAGAGACTCATAATCCTTTCTGTCAAACAGCTTTGACAATGAAACCTTTCCGCCTGCAATTAATGACGCCAATTCCTTAAACCGCTTGTCGGAAGTACCGACTATATTTATAATTTCCTGTTTTTTACTGCTCTTAACAATTCTTGTATCCTTTAAGGTTTTCTCTATCTGCTCTAATTGTTCTGAGCCTGCTGTAACAGACATAATTTCATCATCTGTCATCATCTCATTCCACTTATCCAGCAAGGCTTTAAAGCTTTCCTTTAAATCCAGATTTACCTCATCACTTCCCATATTTGCAAGAAAATGACCTCTGTTTTTTAATATGTGGGCTATTGCAAGATACAAAAGTCTTACGTCAAACTTTCTGTCCTCCTCCATTAATGCTTTACGGAGATGATAAATAGTTGGAAAATCTCTGTGATAATCTACATCCGTATAATTCTCATCCACAAATAATGAATATGGAAGATGTGGCTTTACTCCGTTTTCATCTCTTTTATCATCATATACATATCTGCTTTCCTTCATCCTTAAAAAGAAGCCGCTGTCAACCTTCTGCACCTCCTCCTCAAACAGCTCCCTTAATAAATTCAGACGCTCCTTCTGCCTTTTAAGTCTCCTTCTTGCGCATCTGTTTACCCTGCGCTCCTTGGCTCCTTTAGACGTCTCAAACAAAACTGAGCCCCACGCCCTTTTTCTGTTAATTTTAATTAAATTGTACTCCGTGTCTGTCACTGCCCAGCCTACGCTGCCTGTTCCCATGTCCAAGCCTAAAAAGTATTCTCTTTCCTTCATTTGTAATCCTCCAATTAATTTTTATTTTTTTAATTTTATATTGACATCTTTCAATAAATGATTTATCATATAGTTACGATTTTACATTACGAGTTCAAATAACGATTAAATCGAAACCACCTATATGGTACTGCGGTTGCAGTTTTAAAGACTTGATTATCAGGTCTTTTTTTCATATTTTAAAAGCATCTCCTGTAATCCTTCTCTTATCATGTCTCTTAAAGTAGCGGGTCTTATAACCTCTGCTATTCTGCCATACTGTAACGCCCAGAAATATACTGCATTAACATTAGCTCTTATTGATACAGTCACGTTTTCATCCTCCATTTCCACAATACTGTATTCCTTTCCATACCAGTCAATAAAATCACCGATATTATCTTTTTTTATTTTTAATGTAACTCTTTCATTGGCGCCGGAATACATATACACGCTTTCTTTCATATATTTATCAATGCTAAAGGCTTGATTTTTATATTTTTCAATTTGATTTATCTCCAGCCTTTTTTCATCAAGTATTTTTACTTCGCTTATTCTGTCTATCCTTCTTGGCTCAATATCTTCTCTTCCGGAAAAACATATCAAATAATATCTTGATTTTTCCAAAACAATATAATATGGATTTACTGTACGTTTCCCTTTCTCTGTCAGATTGCCTCTTATATCATATCCACAGGTTGTAATTTCTATTTTCTTCCTTTTTTCTATGGCTTTGTCTATTGCTTCTACAATTTCACAAACCTTTTCATTGTCCGTATGGTTAGCATTGTTAATAAAATATGTATTCCTTAGCCTGTTTCTTTCCTGCGGCTCCAGCATATCATTCAGCTTATCTGCAATTTTCTTAATATCATTTCCTGGAATTGCCTTAGAATACATTATACTGTTAATTAATATTTTAATTTCAATATTTGTAAACCTTCTAACGCAATATATTCCTCTTTCCCCTGCAATGTAACCATGCTCTCTTAATTCACCGACATATCCTGCCAGAGTATTTCTGCTGACTCTTAAATTATATTCCCTGTCTAAATAATCAATTATATCCTTCTGATACAATCTGTTGGCAAAAGATGAGTGATTCATAAGTACTTCCATTATATATATGTCAATAAGCATTTTATCACGCAAATCAACCACCCCGTTTATATTTGATTAATTTCTTTATTCAGTTTTTCACATATATAAAATTTTTGTCCTCATAATTATACCACACATTAAGCGCAATAGAATGGTCATAAGAAATTTTCTTGTAAATATTTTTTGAAATATTTTATTTTTTCGGCTGTCCATGACACAGGTTTCCAATACCCAAACCTGCGCCATTGCTCAAACCCCGCTTAGAAAGTTATAGCAATATACATGCAAATATGCTACAATAAATTATATTGATATTTACCAACAGGAGGAGGACCATGCCAGTTACAGATTTTCTTGAAAGGAACGCAGAAAAGTACCCTGACGACATAGCATTAGTAGAATTAAACCCGGATGAAAATGACAAAAGAAGAACTACATGGAAGGAATATGAGTTAATTCAGCCCAGCCGCTTCGAGCCTTACCGCAGGGAGATAACATGGAGGGTTTTTAACGAAAAAGCAAACCGTTTTGCAAATATGTTAATTAACCGTGGAGTAAAAAAAGGCGATAAGGTAGCTATACTTATGTATAACTGCCTTGAATGGCTTCCGATTTATTTCGGCGTGTTAAAAAGCGGCGCTATTGCCGTACCCTTTAATTTTCGCTATGATGCGGAAGAAATTTTATACTGCGCCGAGCTTGCACAGGTTGACGTTATCGTATTCGGACCTGCGTTTATCGGCAGAATAGAAACCAACGCCGAGCGTCTGATTAAAGGTCGTCTGCTGATTTATGCGGGAGATACCTGTCCTGATTTTGCGGAGAGCTATCTTGAGCTGGTGGCTGACTGCTCCAGTCAAAAGCCTGACGTTAAAATTACGGAGGATGACTTTGGAGCAATTTATTTTTCGTCGGGAACAACAGGCTTTCCAAAAGCTATCTTACATAAGCACCAAAGCCTGACGCAGGCGGCGCAAATGGAACAGATACATCACGGAACAAACCGTGACGATACCTTTCTGTGCATACCGCCCCTTTATCATACCGGCGCCAAATTCCACTGGATGGGAAGCTTAGTGGCTGGCAGTAAGGCTGTATTATTAAAGGGAACGAAGCCTGAGACTATTTTTTCTGCCGTTTCAAATGAACACTGTACTATCGTATGGCTGCTGGTTCCTTGGGTGCAGGATATACTTGACGCTTTAGATAACGGAGCCTTAAAGCTGTCTGACTATAAGCTTAAGCAATGGCGTCTAATGCATATCGGAGCCCAGCCTGTGCCGCCGTCCCTAATCAAACGCTGGAGGGAATATTTTCCTGACCATGCTTATGATACAAATTACGGTCTTTCTGAATCTACTGGTCCCGGCTGCGTACATCTTGGAGTAGAAAATATTCATAAGGTGGGAGCTATCGGTATTCCGGGCTATGGCTGGGAATGTAAAATCGTGGACAAGGATGGCTGCGAGGTAGTCAGGGGAAATGTAGGAGAGCTTTGCGTTAAGGGTCCCGGTGTTATGACCTGCTACTACAACGATGAAAAAGCTACCACCGAGGCCATAAAGGACGGCTGGCTATATACCGGAGATATGGCAATGCAGGACGAGGATGGCTTTTATTTCTTAGTTGACCGTAAAAAGGATATTATTGTAAGCGGCGGAGAAAATATTTATCCTGTTCAGATTGAAGACTTTTTACGGCGGTTTGACAAAATTAAGGACGCCGCAGTCATAGGTCTTCCCGACAGACGCTTGGGAGAAAAAACTGCCGCTATCATCGAGATAAAAGATGGCGTAAACTGTACAAAAGAAGAAGTCGATACATTTTGTCTGGAGCTTCCAAGATATAAAAGACCTAAAGAAATAATTTTTGATGATATACCGAGAAACGCCACAGGAAAAATTGAAAAGACAAAGCTCCGTAAAATATATGGGGCAGATTGTCTTGTTGCAAAAGAAAACATGAGTTAAGAAAGGCAGGTTTATTATATGAAAGAATTAATGCTTGGAAATAAGGCTGTTGCGCGGGGCTTATACGAGGCGGGCTGCAAAGTTGTTTCCAGTTATCCCGGAACTCCCAGCACAGAAATTACTGAGGAGGCAGCATTATATAATGAAATATACTGTGAATGGGCTCCAAATGAAAAGGTTGCCCTTGAGGTGGCTCACGGCGCCAGCTTAGGAGGCGTCCGAAGCGCCTGCGCCATGAAGCATGTGGGGCTGAATGTGGCGGCGGACCCCTTATTTACTATTTCATATCAGGGCTTAAATGCCGGTCTTGTTATATGCGTAGCCGACGACCCCGGTATGCATTCCTCTCAAAATGAACAGGATTCCCGCCATTACGCCAGGGCCGCCAAGGTGCCGATGCTGGAGCCCTCAGACTCTTACGAGGCTTTACTATTCACAAAAAAAGCTTTTGAAATATCTGAAAAGTTTAATACTCCTGTATTATTAAAAATGTGTACGCGAATATCACATTCCCAGAGCATAGTAGAAACAAACCCACGGATAGAGCAAAATCAGACGCCATACGTAAAGGATTCTGCCAAGGTTATGATGACAGTAAATTCCAGAAATGCGCATGTGCGTGTAGAGGAACGGACAAGAAAGCTTAGGGACTATGGAGAAAGCTGTGATTTAAACAGAGTAGAAATGGCAGACACAAGCCTTGGGATAATCACCTCTTCAACCTCGTATCAATACGCAAGGGAAGTATTTGGCGAGAATGTAAGCATACTTAAGCTGGGAATGGTTTATCCACTGCCGGAAAAATTAATTAAAGACTTTGCCGCAAGGGTGGACAAGATAATTGTTCTTGAAGAGCTTGACCCTGTTATAGAAAATCATTGCAGACAGTTAGGCATACAGGTTTCAGGCAAAGATATTTTCCCTATATGCGGTGAGTTTTCACAAAACACCGTAAGAGAATGTATGAAGCTTAAAGCTCCCGATACTCTGCATATTGAGGCTTCCATTCCCGGACGCCCGCCTGTTATGTGCGCAGGATGCCCTCACAGAGGAATTTTTTATATTTTACATAAAAAAAATTGCATGGTATACGGAGATATAGGCTGTTACACCTTAGGCGCAGTAGCTCCTTTAAATGCAATGGATTTGAACGTGTGCATGGGAGCTTCCTGTTCGGGACTTCACGGCTTTAACAAGGCAATGGGAAGGGAAGGCGAAGAGCGCAGCGTAGGAGTAATAGGGGATTCCACATTTATTCATTCAGGTATTACCGGAATTACAGATATTGCCTACAATATGAGCAATTCAACTGTAATTATATTAGATAACTCCATTACAGGCATGACGGGACATCAGCAAAACCCTTCCACAGGCAAAAATATTAAGGGAGAGCCTGCCGGAAAGGTGGATTTGGAAGCCTTATGCCGCGCCTTGGGATACAAGCGGATTCGTGTGGTTGACCCATATGAGCTTGAGAATGTGGAGAATGTTTTGACAGAGGAGCTCTCGGCAAAGGAGCCGTCTATAATTATCAGCCGCCGTCCATGCGTTATGATTAAGGGAACGGTACATAACCCGCCTCTTAAGGTAAATGAGGATAAGTGTGTAGGCTGTAAATCTTGTATGAAAATCGGCTGTCCCGCTATTTCCGTAAGGGATAAAAAGGCCCGGATTGACGCTACCTTATGTATAGGCTGTAAGGTATGCACGCAGATGTGTAAACTGGGAGCCTTAGTTTAAAAATATGCACAATAGAAATGAGGAATATAATGGATACAAAGAATATTATGATTGTAGGCGTTGGCGGACAGGGTACCCTGCTTGCCAGCAAGCTGTTAGGTTACGTACTGTTAAATTCAGGCTATGACGTAAAGGTTTCCGAGGTTCACGGTATGAGTCAGCGGGGTGGAAGCGTGGTAACTTATGTCCGTTTTGGAAGTAAGGTATATTCTCCCGTAATAGACAAGGGGGAGGCTGATATTATTCTTGCCTTTGAAAAGCTGGAGGCTGCCCGCTGGCTTGAATATTTAAAGCCCGGTGGACAGATTATTGTAAATACGCAGGAAATAGAGCCTATGCCTGTGATTACGGGCTCCATGGAGTATCCTTGTGAGCTGATTAGGAAAATGGAGGATGCAGGAGCAAAGGTTGATGCAGAGGATTTCCTTACCCTTGCTTCCAAGGCAGGCTCTTCCAAGGCTGTCAACATTGCCCTGATGGGAAGACTGTCAAAATATTTTCCGGAAATTTCAGATGAAGATTGGAGAAATGCTATCGTGGCAACTGTTCCTCCAAAATACTTAGAATTAAACTTAAAGGCCTTTGAGCTTGGCAAAAATTCTGAAAACAGTGTATCAGAGCTTTAACAGCTCTGATGCATTGCTTCCCAGAATTAACGATAAATCCTTTTTACCCAGACCGCTTTCCTTTATAAATGTAAGAGCTTCCTTCTGGTCGCTCCACGGGCTGTCCGTACCAAATAAAATTTTATTTGCGCCGTGCTTCTCAACCATTCGGAGAAATTGTTTCCTTGAAAGGAGCGGTGTTTCCTGAGGGCTTCGCATTGCGCCTGAAGCCGTCAATATAGGGAGTAATGAAAAGGATGTATCCATATAAACATTTCTTCCTATAATGCTTTGTTCTACCTCATTCCAGCAGCCCCATCCACCCATGTGCGCCAGCACAAGCTTGCGGGGCTTTAGGGTATCAATAACCGAAACAATGCGGCTTACTGATGAATAATCCGCCCCCGGATAGCTGACGTCATAGCCGGCGTGGACAACCACAATCAAATCATTCTCACATGCGCATTCAATAATCCTCAGACATCGTATATCGTCAATATTTGTCTTTTGAAAAACAGGATGAAGCTTAATTCCTTTTATTCCTTCTCTTGCCAAGCCGCAAAGAATTTGACGGTAAGCTTCATTATCAGGATG
Source organism: uncultured Lachnospiraceae bacterium (assembly GCA_910584685.1). GTDB lineage: Bacteria > Bacillota > Clostridia > Lachnospirales > Lachnospiraceae > CAG-303. Next base: position 19,095 of record CAJUAO010000019.1, read on the forward strand.
TATGCCCCCAAATGATATAAGTCCCTTTTCCTTATATTTTTCATTTATTTCCAATGACGTCCTATTTATGGTTTCCTGCTGCCCCGGTCTTGTCACTACAGGAAGCAGTATTGAATAATCAATTCCGGCTGTTTCCATAGATGCGCAAAGCGCGTCCATAGTTCCATTCAGATAATTTTTTACCCCGGCGCTTTTAGCCAGCTTAGCTATTGCATATTCTGCAAGGGCTTCGGGAAATGTATGCGTATGAAAATCAACAACCACAGCAGCCTCCTTTGATTTTATTATAATAAAAATTGTCTTTAGTTCTGCAAAAGTATCTGCTGTCCCTTAACTAATTCATAGGAAATTAATCTGCAGGACTCCAAGTCCTCCTTATACATATCAACGCCGGTAATCTGACTGTTTTCATATGTTGTATAATAATATATTCCTCTGTCAACATTACAGCATGAGGAATATATGGTAAATTCATATTTTCCCCCGCCCATACAAACACAGCCCTTTTGCTGCTCTACTGAGCCTAAAATATGAAAAAACTGACTTATACTTTCGCTTTCCGAATCACCTGAAACGGAATTAAGCTTTGTAAACGCTGCCTTTACAAAGCGCGACTGTGAGGATAAATCTCCCGGTAGTCCCATTGCTCCCATTCCCCGGCTGTATGCATTAAGCTTAAGCTCCTTTGAAAAATTGTTTTCAGGAGGATTTACAGACAAATCCATATAATTGTTTAAATTAAACATTTGATAATTAAAAGGAGGATTGTTTGTAAGCAGACCAATGTTATTGTCATATACTTTTAAGCCGTCCTTTACGGACTCTACCGTAATTGAGGCTTCCTTATCCGATATAATCCAATGAAGCGTTGCCGTAGGCAATTCCCTGCTAAAGCTTATATCTGTCAGATTAAGCCTGCAAAGAATATTTTTAACCTCATTTATATTTGAGCATTGGCCTAATACCCATGGAATAAATTCAAAAACCGCTATATTGTCCATGCCCTTTACTTCCATATTGTAATGGGCATTTTCAGGAAAATTAAGCCCTGCCATACTGAGGCCTTTTTCATTTGTAGCGTCATAATACAAAGGGTAATCCTCCACCACATACGCCATTCCAATCATTGCGTAATGCCTTTTCATTCTTCCTGCCCTTTTAAAGCAGAATTCGTAATTTCTCGGCGTTACGGTTACAGTCTCATGATAGGAATATTCCAGGTCAAGATTTCTCCCAAAGTATGTGTCCTTTGTTTTATATGTTATCGCAGTACACATTTTTTGCCCTCCACAATTTTTAATTTTCTTGATTTTTCGCTTTATTCTTTCAATTTATCGTTCCCTTGCTTCATACGATTTATTCACGGTATCCGCCTTATCTCACTGCCTTTTCTTCATCTTACATATTACATAATCTTTTCAGCAGATACTTCCTCCATCTAACATCCATAATTATCCAGCTTACTTACAAAATCACTCCATCTTTCCCTTTTAACCGGAAATATGTCCGACTCAAATATTTTCATAAATTCATCCCTATTAACCCATTTATAGTCAATCGTTTCGCCCTCCTGGAGAGTAACGCTGTCCTTTGGCACATCTGTAATACACACATATCCCCTGTATATTGTATCATGTGTCACAACCCTGAATTTCTCAATAAGATTTTCGGCAATAATTCCTGTTTCCTCCTGCAATTCCCGTTTTGCCGCCGCTTCAAAGGCTTCTCCCTTTAATACGCTTCCTCCCGCCCCGCTATCCCAAAAGCCGGGATAATTTGGCTTTCTGAAATCTCTCTGCATCAGAAGAATACTGCCGTCCTTATGTATAACAAACACCTCTGCAACTGCATGTCTGTATTCTGCAGGAATACGCTGTCCTCTGATTAAATCAACGCCTGCCAGTGTTCCGTCAGGATAATATGCATCCCATATTTCCGGCGGATTATTTATAAAATCCATTGCTTTCTCATATAAATACGGATGTATTGCAGGATATGTAAGATTTTCCGGCAGCTCGTCAAAAAAATCAACGGTTTCTATTTCTGACTCCGGCAGCTCTGAAAATTCTGTAATCTCTGCATAAAACAGCATTGCATACACAGTAATTTTATATGCGCACACCGGCTTTATAATGAATTTTTTTGCGCCTGTCTCCTCATACAATTCCCTTTCTGCCGTCTCTATAATAGTCTCTCCTGCCTCTCTGTGGCCTCCCGGACATTCCCACGTATCTCTGTCCCTATGCCTGCACAAAACAAGCTTTCCCTTATATGTACAGACCATTGCCGCTATTTTTAAGTCCTCATCTTTTACATCCTGTATACTGTAAAATCTAATACCCATTTTTCCTCCTGTTTTTCCTGCCAATATACCTGCAGACACTTTCCTTATAGCTGACGTATTCCCCGCCAAACACATCTGGCAAATACTTCTCCTCCTGCAATATTTGCAAATGAAGCATAACCATGGCAAATACCGAAAATATCAATAAAACCCAATTAAAGAACATTAACAATATTCCTAAATATACACAGTAAAAGCCAAGAAAAGCCGGATTTCTGCTGACCTTGTATATCCCGTTTGTGACAAGCTTTGTATCGTCCTCCCTTGCCAGACCTGCCCTCCAGCTATCCTTCATAGTCAATACTGCGCAGGCAAAAATCCCATCGCCGATAAATCCAATAACCGCCCCTGCTATACAAAATCCCGTTGATAACGGTCTGACTGTAAATATACATATTACTTCCGCCAAAACAACCGAATATGTGGCAATTTTCATTATTGCCTCAATATAAAACACTCTATCCCTTTGTCTTCCCTTTGCAATCTGGTCCGTCTGTATTCCCTTTTTCTTTTGCAAAAGCAGCTTTCCCATATAAATTGTGTAAAATATTAATAATATTACTATTCCTGTAATTTTCATCCTAATATAAATCCGTTCTAAATTCATTTACGCTTTTATTATGACAAACTAAATTCCCTTAAATTTCCCCAAGCATTTTTTCAGCATCATCCGCCGCCTTTACCTTGTCATTTGCCTTTATTATAATTCCCTCCTCATCAATAAGATACGTTGTCCGCACAACTCCCATTGACACCTTTCCGTAATTTTTCTTTTCCTTCCATACATCGTAAGCCTTTATTACCTCAAGCTCCGTGTCTGAAAGAAGGGTAAAGGCAAGACCAAACTTTTCTTCAAACTTCTTATGTGACGCAACGGTATCCTTACTAATGCCAATTACCACCGCTCCCTTTTCCATAAACTGAGGATACCTGTCGCTGAAACCGCATGCCTGCTTAGTACAGCCCGGCGTGTTATCCTTTGGATAAAAATATAAAATAATCTTCTTGCCCTTATACTCCTCCAAGGTATGCATAACTCCGTTTTGGTCCGGCAGCTTAAACTCCGGCGCTTTAGTTCCTAACTCTAACATAATAATCCTCCTTTATTTCTCATAAAAATCATATTCTTCTTCTAGCGGAATGCTTTTTGCGTCAAAATTTTCTATATGGACATATTGGCGCTTTTCCATAAACATAATTAATTCGTCTATCTTAAACTCTTCGCCCTGTACCTCCATTTCCACAGAGCCGTCGTATAGATTTTTCACCCATCCTGTAAGTCCAAGCTGTCTTGCCTTGTTTACTGAATAATATCTGAAACCGACGCCCTGCACCCTGCCATAGAAGATAATGTGCCTGCGTATTTTATTATTCATTTATGCTTCCCCTTTCACGGATAATGTATGCATTAAACAGTTCAAGATACTCTTTAGCAGTGGACCATTGCATATAACTGCCAGAATCGTCCATAAACCTAAACCCTGTCAGCTCACTTAACGCCGTGGCGCAGATATGTTCATACATACCATTACTGTCACTTTTGTAAATAATATAATAGAGCGGCATTTCTGCCCTCTCCCCCATATCTGTCACTTTTTTGTATTGAGCTTTTTTAAATACCCTTGGATACCCCTCGGTAATGACAATATCAGGATTTTCCCTTTCTTCCTTTTCTTCTTCAATTACAAGCGCCTGAAGTTGGGAAGCTATTTCTTTCAAATCTTCAACATTAAGCTTTTCAAGGAATTTCTCCTCATCTAATCCATTGGCTGTAATAGCGGACCAGTCAGGCGAAGCCTCTTTTACATGATTTTTTTCTGTATTATTGCTAAAAGCTGTTGTTTTATCTTCTGAGCCAACTGTCTTAACAGGCTTAGAAGCTTTGTCGCTGCAGCCTGCAAAAATAATGAAAATACCGATTATACAGACTAAACCAAGTGTTTTTGCGCATCGATTGCTCATTCTGTAATCCCTCCTCCTGTACTATTCTTCTAAATACATGCTTATTTAAGTATAAAATATTAATCCTCTATTTACAACGTATATTTATAGGCTTATTTTTATTTTTAGCGGGTACACAATTTTAAAAAGGGAATTCCTTATTTTTGTGCTGTTTTTTGCACATACACAAATTGAGATGCAGCCTGCATAGCCCGGATATACTTAGATAATTATAGCATAATCCATATTAATAATCATCAGTTATTTATATAATTATTTATAACATCTGCAAACATCATAAAAGACAGGCGGCGCAATAAAAAAAGTGCTTCTGTCATGGCAGGGCACTTTTTTTATTGCAATTTTACCGGCAGCCATGCTGCGTCAGGCTGTCGGCTCTCTTGTTAAACAAATTGTAAAAGCTTCACTTTCATTTGTCACATGAAAGCTATATTTCAACCAATATCACATACTTCCCTCTCCACCCATAAGCCTTGTCATTTCCTCTATTCTCTCAACAGGAAACGGCGGGGAGGCCAATGGCTTCATGGCTATGGACATAAGCTTCATGGGGTTATCATCCGCCGCAATCCTGTTTGAACTAAAATGACCGCAAACACGGCATCTGTGTATAATTGCCCATTCACCGTTTTTTCTAATCCAGACAGCCACCGGCTCCATATGACCTCCGCAGTCTGCTTCCCTGTCTCCCGGCTCATCATCTACATGCAGACTGAAAAGACAGTTAGGACAGTGATTTCTGTGATTGCTGCCACTGCCATAAGGAACTACCGTACGTCCGCAATTCTTACATGTAAAGGTTTCATTACAGGCATGATTTTTATAATAGCCTTTTTCATATAGCTTTCTTTTATTTTCCCTATTCAATTTTAATTCCTCCTAAAAGCCCGTATTTATACAAACCTATTGGGAGGAGATATCCCTGTCCGACACCAGCCTCCCGGTTATGATACGGACTCCCTGTAATTATTGTTATACATTAAGCAATTCTCCTTCTTCCGTTATTTTTTATTACTTACCGAATTCCACCCTGTTTCTTTTTAAAAATTCCTTATCATTTCCATACTTAACGGCAAGAGTCTCGTCATTCTCCAAAAACAGCCGATACTCTTCACCTGAAATCCGGCTTGGTCTCACTCTCTCATAAACTGTCAGATTTAGGGAATGCTTGCATTTTTCACATTGATATATAAGCCATACGTCTACTCTGTTTCCATTTGCATTGACACGGAATTTCCCTGTGTTTACAAAATGCATTTTCCTTTTGCATCCTGAACATTTATGAATTATTTTTATTGTGTTTATAAGCTTCACTTTATCTCCTTATTATTTTGCAGATAATGCGTAAGCTATCACAGTATTAAATTGTATTTGCAATAGCCCCGCTATGCAAAGTAATAAGGTTTGTCCATATAAATACCCCCGTATACCGCAGATTTTATTGCAATATTGTTCTAATAAAAACTACGCTCCGTTTCTAAGGAACTATATTATCAGCATTTATTATTTTATCAATATTTCTTATTATTCTCTGTACGCTTTTCTCCGTGAGAAAATACCTTTCCGATAATTCCTTAATTGTCGCTCTCCTCTTATACTCCTCGTACATTTTACTGTTGCGAAGCATAAGGGATTTTCTTGTTTCCGTACCGGCTCCCCATGATTTATGACTCTCGGACCTTCTTGGTATATAAATGGTTTGTCCGTCTGCATACTGCTGAACCAGCTCTAATATTTCCTTTGGCAGAATATCCCCTGCCCTGACATAGCCCATATCTGACCTCCTAATATTTTTCTTTAGGATTATCAATGGCTATAACAATCAAATCTATGCTTGCAATAGCCACTGCTATGCAATCACTACATATTCCTTCATAAATACCTCCGTAAATCTTTCTTTTAATCTATAATCTTCTTTTACATACTTTCCGTAATAATTCTATCATAGATAAAAGCTAAATCCAACCTCATGTTTATTTATAACAATTTATGTTCTTCCCATATCCGTTAACCTCAAATGCCGTATATTCATAATCAAAGGAATATCCCAGCTTTTGCGCCAGTGATAACGACCATTTATTGTGCGCGTCCCAGCTTGGATATAAGCCTCTTTTAATACATTCCAAAATCAGCGTGGCGCCGCAGGCAGAGGCCAGACCTTTTCTTCTATATTCCTTCCTTGTAACAATCTCAATTTCAATTCCGCCGTCATATGTGCCGTACGACGATGCCCCCGACACGGGAATATTATCCCTTAAAGCAACTGCCCCAAGTCCTAATTCCTTATACATTTTATATGTTTTATATTGCGATACCAAATCATGGCACCATTCATGACCCATGCAGTAATTATATATCTCCTCGTCAATAGGTTTAATTATGTATTCCTTTGGCAAGGCTTCTGCAATGAGTTTTAGGCTGTTCTTATCAAAAGCGTCTGGCTCCTTTTTTGTTGCGTACCGCACAACCCGCTTTGCCCTGCCGCCGTAATATTCACTAATCATATCCGTCCACAGCCCGTCCATAGGAACTGCAATAATAAAATCCTGCCTGCACCAATCGGGCTTATAGTCAATTATTTCCCTTGAAGGCGTACCTCCGTAAAAAACAAAGTCTCCTATGATTGCCATTGCGCATGTTGGATATTTTTTGTCATTTCCATAAACATGTCCCATAATTCCCTGAATACACGACCAGATTAAGGTTTCCTTCCAGCCGTCAAAAATAGCTTTTACTGACGCCATGTCTTTTATTTCATAAATCATTTTTTTACCTTTCTGAAATTGCGAAGCCTTAAGTTACATTTTATACGATATATCTCCCTATAAATATACATTTAAAATAATATTATCATACTCACATAGTTTTTTCACCTTAATCTTTTTACAATTTGAAATAATAATTTGATAAATACCTGAAAATTTACAACAAATTAAATCTAAAAATACAGACCTTGAAAAAGACACACAATCTGATATAATAAATTCAAAGAAAGGAGCTGATATAATGCCGGAAATCAGTAGATTTTATGGAATTATATGCTGCATGGAATAACGCAGTAAGAGCAAAACCATTTGATAAGATAGAACCGCTTAAGTAGGAGGAATTATATATGTTTATAATGAATGGATTTGTTTATGGCGGCGAGCCTGAAAAAATCTTATCTATATTGAAAGTAAAAACGTTGCCGGATTATATAATGCTAATTACATTTTCAACAGGAGAAACGCGTCTTTTTGATGCAACAGTTTTAAAAGGAGAAGCTTTCGAGCTTTTAAAAAACGAAAATATATTTCAAAATGCAAAAATAGAGCATGGTGTTGTTACATGGGCAGATGGTGAAATAGACTGTTCCCCGGAGTTTATGTATAAAAATAGTTATGAGTATTCTGCGAAGGAAATATGTTAAACCAAACCACTGAATATACAGCGCTTACAATACTTTTTGACATTTTTTGCAACACATGGTATAATGTTGACGCAGAAGGGAATTGCGTCAACTTCTGATTCCATGTGTGCCAAAGCACACAAAATTATGGTATAATCTTGAAAAATATACAAAGGAGAGCAAATTTATGGAAAAATTATTACCTTTTTTCCCTCTCAACAACACTGTCAAGTCTGACAATGCTATGAGCCTTGTTATTGCTATTGTAATCTATGTTGTAGTAGCTGTTGTACTTGGCGTTTTGCTTGCGCTTCTTGGCGGCATACCTGTTGTTGGAATAATAACAAGAATTGTTGGCATTCTTGTTTGGATTTATGAGGTCGTAGGAATTGTACTTGCCATTCTTACCTTCGTTCAAAAATAGCTCTAAAAGAAGCTGCTGCAAAACAAAGCTTTTATACAGGACATTACAGCTTAAACTGTATATATTACTGTATTTTACATATTATGTTTTGCGGCAGCTCCTTTTATGCTATTTTCCTTCAAACTCATTCTCATGCTTCTTAAAAAATTCATAATACGCCCTTACGTTTTCTAATTCTGTCCATTTCTTTATATCTGCCACTTCCTCATCCATATCATATATTTTAGCTCCTCTCATAGACAGCAGAAAGGGTGAGTGTGTTGCTATAATAAACTGGCATCCGAAAAACCGGGCTGAATCCTCAAGAAATCTTAGCAGCTCCTGCTGTTTTTGGGGAGACAGGCTGTTTTCAGGCTCATCTAACAGGTAAAGGCTGTTCTCTTTTATTTTATCCGTAAAATAAATAAACGCGCTTTCACCATTTGAATGCTCCCGCACATTATCAGGAAGATTTTTTCTAATGTATTTTGACTGGGTGCTTCTTCGCGACATATTTACCCTCTTTAGCTGCTCATAGTCATCTAATGATTTTAACTGAAAATGTGAATACTTTGCATCAAGATAATCGTCAAAAAGCTCCTCCCTTTTTACGTCAATTCCGTTGTTTATGCTTCTTAAATTCAGCATAAAATCAAACACATCATCACTTGTAATTATCCTGCTGTCCTTTGGTATCCTGTTCTTTATTTTAAAGCTGCACAAGCTTGTGTAAGCCTCAAAAAAGTTGGAGCGGTTATATATTGTATCCCTATTAAGCCCCAGCTTTTCTGCAATAACATTTAACACCGTTGTTTTACCTGAGCCGTTTCCTCCGTATAGTATTGTAACAGGCTCAAAATCCAACATTCTCAAATTATGCTTTGAAATAATCTGAAAGGGGTAATATGTATCGTAGCATGTCCTTTTCTGACTCATGATAAAGTCATATTCCCTCTCTATATCAGGAAATTCAAAATGTAGTAAATATATACCAATCACTCCTATTCTTAATCTATCCTAAGTGCAAATTCCCCATTTAGCATCATGTGCCTTAACCTTTATCTTCTTAGTTAAGCTACATACATATTACCATAAATACGCTGAATATTCATTAACAATTTACACTTATGAAAATTTTCACTTACTAAATCAGTGGGTTTAGGATATCAGTTCATGTATTTTTATAATTGTTCTTGAGGTTGAATATACTTTTTTCTTTTAATATACTTTTAATAAATACATAACTATAATTAGGAGAAAGGATATATTTATGAGTATTTTTTATGCATTTCATGTAGTAACAGAGCACAGAATGTACCTTGGACAGCATATCATTTTCGATGAAAATCACCATAACGGGGTGTATAAACGGGTAATGGATAAGCTGCCTGTTGTAAACGATATTTATGCACATCCGGATAAATATACTGAAAAGGAACTGGATTATCCGACTATAGTGGCTTTGCGGGAGTTAGCGCTGGAGGAGGTCAGAGTAAAGAAATACCCCTCTTATCCGTCAAGAATGGCATGTTTATATGTATCTAACGATTTACAGACTGCCCTTGACTGGGCTGAATATTTTATAAAAATCGGCAGACCTACCTTTCAGATAGTAAAAATTAAAGTAAACGGCAATATTTTCACAGGCGATGCCGTAAAATGCTTTGACGCAACTATTGATAAATCAAGTAATCTGATTATGGCTGAAAGATATTGGAGGAATGAAGACAATTCCCCAGACGAGCCGCCTATTAATGAAATACTAGTTTCCGGTGATTTAGAGGTCGCTGAAATTTTGAAGGAATATGGGAATACCTGACTACTTCCCATATTCCTTCATCTCTGACGCTTCTTCCTGATTAAAGCCTTATATCAAATTTTTTATAAAACCTTATAAGCTCTTTTTGCCTTTCATTATTTAAACCGGCAGCTGCCGTTTCTAAACCGGAAGCCTTAAGTTCCTCTGTCAATTCTCCTGACAACTGCTCAGGCGTTTCCTCTTCCAAAAGCTTTTCCGGAAGGTCTTTCATTTCATCTATAGTATCTTCTGTAAGTTTTGCGGTTTCTTCTACCGTATCTTCTGTAAACTCTGCAAGCTCTGCAAGTTCCTCCATGCTTTCTGACATCTCGCTCTTGTTCTCGTCTGTTCCCAGAGTTTCCTCTGCCAATTCCTCTCTTCTTTCCTCAGGCGTCTTTGGCTCATTCTTCTCTGCTGCTTTGGCAATCTGTTCCCCGCGCTCCCTTGCTTCGTCCATCACGTGCATCATCTGTGACTGGTTGTATTCTTCCTTTGCAGCTTCAATCTGGTCCTCGTAAGAATGGAACATCTCCAGCTTTCTGCTGATTTCCTCTAAGCTGTCACATTCCATATTCTTAAGGCTGCTTTTCTGATTTTCCAGATAAGCAATCTTATTGTCCCGTTCTTCCTGCTTTTTCATTCTTTCCTGAGCGCTCTTTAAGCCTCTGTTTTGAAAAAGACTATTGTTGCCGACAAATAAGCTTCCGCCTGCTTTTGTAACTGCCATAATATCATTCTCCTTAATAAAAAATTTGAACTCCGTTTCTTAATTTATTGCATAAATTTATTAATTACCATAAGCTTCTTATTTTATTTTTCGGCACTTCAATTTACATATTAAAGCAAAATGTTGTAAACGGCATTTATTTTTTGCTGCCAAACAAAAGCTATTCCGTTATCAGCTTCTTAATTCCATATCCCTTCTGTATGTCTTAAACCCGACAGCCTCATAAAACGCCAAGGCATCCTCGTTAAATTCCCACATGTTAAGCTCTACTCTGTCCAAGCCACGCTTTTTAGCATCCTGTCTGATAAAATTAATTATTTCCCTTCCCACTCCCTGTCTGCGGAATTTTTCATCTACACAAAACTCCTCTATGGCACAAAATTTTCTTTTATGCATAAAAGGATTTTCCGGCTTATCCACATACTGAACACATGCAAAGCCGCATATAACGCCGTCTCTTTCTGCCACTATTATATCCTTATTTTCTGCATTCCATATGTCATAAATATGATTTTTCAATTCATCATTAAAACCAGCCTTAAATATATCAGGCCGTCCCATGACATGAACGTCATTGACAATTTTTCTTATTTCATTTACTCTCTCAAACTCCTCTTTTTCTGCAAATCTTACCACAGTCTTCCTTAAAAAATCGCTTTTTATTATTGAATGCCATACCTCGTCGCATATGCCCAGATTATTAAAGCCGGCAGACCTGAATACTCCTTCAGTCTTCATTCCCGCCTTCTCCATCACCCTTCCTGACTTTGGATTATTAGCATCATGACAGGCAGCTATGCGTTTAACACTTGTCTCCTCAAAGAAAAATTCTATGATTCTCCTTAGAGCTTCCGGCATAATTCCTTTTCCCCACCATGCCTTTCCCATACAATACCCCATATCCACTGCTTCCGTTTTTTCATTTACCTTAACTGCCGAAATATTTCCTATAGCCGTATGGTCTTCCTTTAGTTCAATTACCCAGTTATAATATGATAAATCCGTATATCTGCCAATCCAGTCCTTCAGCAATTCCCTTGTGACATTTATGTCGCTGTGAGGCTGCCACGTTAAAAACCTTGTTACCTCCGAATCGGATGCCCAATTATTAAACATGCTCTCTGCATCCTCCTCCCTAAATTGCCTGAGAATTAACCTGTCTGTCTCAAGTGTTTTTGTCCCTTTGTTTTCCATTAATGTTTCTCCTTTCAAATAAATAATCTGCAAGTGTCGGCTTTAGACGACACTTTTTTATGCGCTAATCTGCATTTCTTCACCATTAACAACAAGTATATCATCTATGGGAACCTGAAAGATTGCAGACAAAAACACAAGATTATCTATAGCAGGCATGGCTGTTCCATGCTGCCACTTGTAAATAGCCTGCGGCGTTGCAAAGCCGAATAAATCCTGCAAATCCTTTACTGTAAGACCTGACCTCTCTCTAAGCTCCATAATTTTCCTTCCTGTCGCTGCCATATTTATTGTTGGCACATTAAACATTTTCTTCTCCTTTCCGGCTGACAAGCCGTCGGGAGCTATGTTTTCAGTTCCCCAAACGGCTTAGCCTGCCTTAAAATTGTAAACCGGCTTCATAATATCAATAACATCTACTGATTCCTTTATTACTTCTATAATATCCTCCAATGACTTATAGGCTCCCGGCGCTTCGTCAAGAGTGGCTTCATTTACGGAGGTAGTATATATTCCCTCCATCGACCTTTTATATTCCTCAAGGCTTAAGGTGTTTTTTGCTTTTGTTCTTGACATAATACGTCCTGCTCCATGAGGAGCCGAGTAATTCCATTCAGGATTTCCCTTACCTGCTGCCAGTATGCTTCCGTCTCTCATATTAATGGGAATAAGCACCTTTTCTCCCTTATGGGCGGCTATCGCGCCCTTTCTTATTATCATTTCATCCGTATCAATATAATTATGAATGGTGTGGAAGCCTTCCCCTGCCGTCATTCCCGTATAATCAATAAGGATTTCCGCCATCTTTTCACGGCTTCTCCTTGCAAAAGCCTGACAAATAACAGCGTCATAAAGATAATCCTCAAGATACCTTCCGTACAAAAAGCATAAATCCTCGGGAATGGTTGTTTCCTTATTTGCCTTATCCCATGATAACTGCTTAAGGGCAGTCTGTATCTCATTTTTTCTTCCCTGAGCCTTATAGCTTCTTATAATCTCATCCCTTGCCTTAAGGTAATCCTCTATTCCCCTGTTAAGCTCAATGGCAAGCTGCTGATAATGCTCTGCCACCTGCTTTCCAAGGTTTCTGCTTCCGGAATGTATAACAAGATATTTCGTTCCATCAGACGCTTCGTCTATCTCTATAAAGTGATTTCCTCCTCCAAGGGTGCCGAGACTTCTCTCCAGCCATTTTGTTTCCTTTAGATTTCTATAGCACTTAAGCTTCGTTAAATCAAATTTTTCCTTTCTTCCATCCCATACGTTTCTTCCTGAGGGTATAAAATGGGCCGCCTCGTCAACCCTTTTAAAATCAATATCTACTTTTCCCAGATTAACGGTATACATGCCGCAGCCAATGTCCACACCTACTATATTTGGAACTGCCTTGTCTGTAATTGTCATTGTCGTGCCTATTGTGCAGCCCTTTCCTGCATGAACGTCAGGCATAATTCTTACTTTGCTGTCTCTTGTAAACTCATGGTCGCACATTCTGCGAATCTGCTCTATTGCCTCATCCTCCACAACTCTTGCATAGCATATGGCTGTATTGACCTTTCCCTTAATCTCAAACATTTTCTTTCTCCTCCATCATTTAAAAAAGCCGCTTATCTTGTGAAATTATATTACAAGATAAGCGGTTTATAGACTAATGTAATTAATATATAAATTATCAGTTAACTGACAATATACCTATCCCTACACAGCTTACTGCTTATCTTTTCAGACGGTACGTAACTAAAGCCCTGTCCATTATTTATGACCAGCGCCATTTCATAATAATATTTATCTGAATATAAGCAATTTACCGTAAGCATTTTTCTTTTCCTTTCCGGGTTTTATAACCACTTTTCTTTTTATTACATCGTAATAATACCACAAAAACTTTAGCGTGTCATTATACCTGTGGTATAAAATATTTTTAATGGTTTTTTGTAAGCTAAAAAATACCCTTCTATAGTCTGATTGCCGTTTCCATTGCAATCAAAAGGATTCTTTCTCTTAAATCCTCCGGCATATTTCCTAAAATACGTTTATCCCACTCATTTCCACTTAGACAGTCCGCAGCATACAAGAATTGGTAAACCTCCTTTTTACGAAATTGTCCTACTGACATAACAGAGGCACATTCCATTTCAACAACACCGCAGCCTTCTTCCTTACGCTTTTCCATATTTCCCTTTGTTTCCCTATAAACTGCATCTGTTGTCCATGTTTTTGTCCTGTGATATGGAACATGCATATCCTCCAAAATCCGTATCAGCTTTTCTGCAGTCTCAATCTCCAAATAGTCGGAGGCTTTGGCATAATGATAGCTGACTCCTTCGTCTCTATATGCCGCCGTGGGAACTAATAAACGACCTACTGCAATTTCTTTATCTAAGGCTCCGCAGGAGCCAAAATATAATATCTTTTCTGCCCCCAAAGCAATTATTTCCTCTAAAAGCGCCGCTGAACCTGCGCCTCCAAGTATTGTATTAAAAAAGCCCATTTTAACTCCCTTATGCTCAAACTGATAAATCGGGAGTTCAGCTCCTCCTGCATTTAAAGAGACTATTCTTTGTGTGCTGTACTTATTCAAAAATAACTTACAAAAGTTAATGCTGAAAACAACAATGACTGTCTTTGGAAAATTTTCTATTACGCTAACGTTATTTTTCGCCTTAATTATTTCTTCTCCATACAGGTCAAATGTATCTGTAATACTCATTTTAACGCCTCCTTTAATAAAAAATTCTCCTCCTTAGTTCAATTTCCTGTGTTTCCTATATTACTTAATTAATAGAATTATTCTATCATAAGCAAATAATCAAGTCCATTAATTTTTGCCTAGTCCTCAAAAATTGATTTATACGCCTTCTCCCAATACCTTTCCGGAACATGAGGCCAGATACATTCTCCCTCCTCTTCCCTGCAAAGCTCCATCGCCTTTGATAATACAACGCCATGGGAAACGCTTCCTGTCTTAAGAAGCTGTTTTGTAACCTTATACCAGTACGGAGCATACTCAATAAGCCCTGACAGACGGAAATTTTCAAGTTCCCTTTCAATATCATATTCCAGTGATATAAATTCCTCTTTATACCCATCTTCCGTTTCATGAACATTCTTCATTTCATGAACATTCTTCATTTCATGAACATTCTTCATTTCATGAACATTCTTCATTTCATGAAGAAGGACAAACTGGGCTTTACCCATACTTTGAAGTGGAACGCCTACCGCTCCCGGATTAATGACCTTCTTCCCATTATGAACAAATTCACGCTGTATATGTGTGTGCCCGCAAAATATTATGTCTGCCTTTAGGGAATCCATAATTTCATATGTTTTTTCATCATCAGGAAGCAGTTTTCCTCTATTGCTTGCAGGCGAGCCATGACAAATTACTACCTTTTCTTTCTCTGTAAGGTCAATTTCCTCCATGATTTTCATTGATTTAAAAAACAATAAATCCCTGTCTGTAAGGTTGTGATAAGTATAATATAACGAGCCTGTTGTGGAATCGTATCTGCTCCATAAAGTACGCCCGGAGGCTTCGTAATCAAGCCAGTAATCCTCCTTGTTTCCTCTTATAAATTTACACGTATACCTTTCATTCAGCTCATACAGCAAATTCATTGTCCTCTGGGGAAACCCAAATTCTCCAACATAATCTCCCAAAAACCAAAAATCTTTTATGTTCCTTCTTAACGCATACTCTACGCAGGTATGAAATGCTTCATAGTTTCCATGTATATCTGATAATACAGCAATGTCCATTGTAAGCCTCCCTTTCAATTTTTTATAAATTATTGTTTTTTCGGGTACCCAAATATATTATAAAAGGTGCCCTTAGGGCACCTGCAAGTACTTTTTTATTTTTTTCCTGAAAATATCCCTGCTTCCTTTGTTATGTAAAAAAACGGCTGCATTTTTTTCTTTACATAATCCTTAAATTCATTGTAGCAGTCTATAATATACTCATTTTGATTTCCGTGGCAGGACAGTATATATGATATTAATGGCTCCGGCTCATTAACACATAGGGAATCCTCATATTCCTCCCAACGGACCTCCTTAAACATTTTTTCAAGGATAGAGCCTCCGTTTTCCTTTCCAAACCGTTCATACAGACATTGTGATGATAAAACAATTCTCTCGTCAAATCCCAAAACAAGCCTGTTTATTTCCTCCATATGATGTTTTCCGTATGTTGCCGCAATTACTCTGCCTCCCGGCTTTAATACACGATAAATTTCCCTGCATGCTTTTTCCACATCCCTACAATAAAATAAAACGTGGTTAGCCACCACAAGGTCAAAGGTATTATCCTCAAAGGGAACAGCCTGACAATCACAGCTTAAAAGCCTTAGATATTTCCTGTCTTCACCAAAAACCTTTCTAACGTCTCTTATCATTCCCTCGGAAATATCCGTTAATGTAAGAGAAATTTTTTCAGGAATATTTAAGCCTTTCCAAAGTGCTCCGTCTCCGCAGCCAACCTCAAGAATATTCATTCCATTCCTTAAGTTTAGCCTCTCATAAATCCATGTAAACCAGCCCTTTTTATTTTTTGAAAACCTTGTATGAAGCTGTATTCTGGCTGAAATATTAGATGCATTCCTGTACTGGTTTTTAAGACTTGCCTCCGTTCTTGTCAGATGAATTATGTTAAGCATTTGAGAGCAATCTATATCCTGCCGTTTTTTCAATTTTTCAAGAGCGTCTAAAATGGAGTCAGAAACCAGCCTAAGCTGCTCGATTCTGTCCTCCACCAGCTTATACTGTATTTCCAAAAACTTGTCCCACTGATGATATTCCTTTCCCTCTACCACCATTTCCTTTATGTCCTTTAAGGAAAATCCAAGATACTTTAGCAAAAGAATCTGCTGTATACGTCCAAAGTCCTCATTGCTGTAAAATCTTGCGCCTGATTTTGATACAAAGGAGGGCTTAAAAATATTTTTTTCATCATAATATCTGAGGGTTTTCTTTGTTATATTCGCCATTTTTGCAAATTCGCCGGAGGAAAAATAACCTTCCTTTTTCACATAAAACCTCCTGTATGAGTTGTAAATCTATTATTAATTGTTTATATTATGCTAATTGTTTCGCCTGTTTTGTTATTTTATACCTATCATTCTCCTGACATAAGGTATATATTTAATCACATGATATAACAACATTGTCAGCGCAAAGCTTCCAATACAGATACAAAGCGCCTGTACCGGCAAAATGTCACTTATCCCTACAACATAATACGCCAATGCTACTAAAACAGACTGATGTAAAATGTAGATTGGATAAGACGCCTTATTAAAGTATTCTGTAAAACCTGTCTTTCTGTTCAAAAGCTTCCGCCCCAGAATAAACAGCACAAGAATAGAGAGCCAGCCAATAAAATTTACCCACAAATCGCCATAGTAAGCAAATTTATAATAAAGCGCTCCCAAGGCTATAATCCCTATTACCCACAGGGCTTCCAGCCATTTTATACTCTTTTCAATTTTATCAACCACCGCGTCGTTGCTTAAGACATAATATCCTATTAAAAACAATGCTAAATTTTTTCCTAAGCTAAAGCCTCCGAAATTGCCTAAATAATACATAAGCCATATGGGAATAAATAGCAGCAGTACCGCAAATACAGGCAGCTTCCCTGTTTTTTCCGCCAGCCTTTCATATGGAATAAATTTGAATATTATTAAAGAAACCATGGAAATAATAAACAGAAACAAAACAAACCATAGGTGTCCCGGTGTAAATGCTCCGTCATAGCCGCTAAAATCTGTCACATGGGTAAAAAAATATTTTATATTTTCTATTATGCCACCGTCATAACCGTAAAAAAATTTTCTTGCATATAATGTCTGAATGGGTACAAGCAATACTGTTCCACATATAAATGGAAACAGTAATTTATTAATACGCTGTATGACAAATTCCTTATTTGAACGCTTTTCCAAAGAATACCTTGCGCTTATTCCGGCTATTACAAACAGCATAGGCATAAACCAAGGATTTATAAGCACGATTAATGCGCTTAACAGTCTGTTATCTCCCTGCCATACATAAAATTTTGTACCAAAATCATTCCAAATCATAAAGGTATGTACCGGAAAAAGCAGTAAAATTGTTAAGTTTCGTAAATTATCAATGTAATACCTTCTCATCTGCTTTACCTTCCTTACTATTTTGATACTTTTATATAATATTTTCCAAAATATGTCAACTATTCAAATATATTAATAACATATCCATCCACTGTAGTTAAGCTGCATGTTTTACCGCCCCAAGGCTGAGTCTGCACCTCTGTAATTTCATTCCAGCCATTTAAAATAATATAATCATGCATTTTTTCAATTCCTTTAACCTGCATAAATGAAATCAGTCTGTGCTCCGGCTGCCCCTTAAATATCTGCATTCCTGTAAATGGCGCCAAATGGGTAAGCTCTATTTCCGGCAGCATATCAAAAACCACTCCATAGCATCCGTTTCCGTCGGAATCTCTTTCTACAATATTGCTATACCAGCCTAACGTATCTTCAAACCATTTTACAGTCCTATCCATGTCCATTGTTAAATATATAGGTGAATTCTCTTTTACAAAATATCCTTTTTCGCTGAATTTACTCATATCCTGTCTCCTTATTGTAATTTCTTCAAATTTTTTTAATATTGCTTTCCCTTTTAACTCTTTTTCACAGGATGCCTTATTACCGTTTTTATCCTTTCAGGAGCCGTTCTTCTTACATCGCTCAAATATATCTCATGGTGAAACCTTTCATCTGTAATATCTAACTCATAGCCCTCCTCTGCCATAAATTCACTCATCAGCTTAACGGTCCTTGGCTCGTCGTCATAAGGGCCTATATGCATGCACTGAACACATAGTCCTTCGTTATATGTAAAAAATTCTACCTTTGAAAAATCCTTTTGCTTTTTTTCCTCCGCCTCCTTTATTGCCCAGTCAAAATCAGCTTTTGTTACAAAATCAGGAAGTCTGATAACAGAAATAAAGTTAAAATCCTCCTTATGGGTATAGTCGATTCCCTTTATATTATTCTGCCACCAAAAGCCCTCAAGAGGAGGAACTACATAATCAAAGTACCCTTCAATCTGTCGATTTCCTTTTTTACTCATTTTTATTGTAAAAGCAACTCCATAAAGGAGTCCAATGGATTCCTTATATTCGCTTCCCTCTATATTAGGGTTTCCCTTACCCCTTACTGCAATATAATTCATGAAAGGTACTAAAACCACAGATGGTTTATTTTTCGGCATATAAAATTCCTTGTACTCCTTCTTATAATCAAACGCCATTTTTCTTACCTTCTTTCTTAAGCATTTTCACTGCCCAGGATTTCCCTCTGCTTTTTTTTGCTTAAGCCTCCCAATACTAAGCCATATGACTTATCAAGCAAATCCTTCATCAAATCATCCGGCACAGCTCCGTCAGGCTTAATTGAATTCCAATGAGTTTTATTCATATAAAAGCCCGGAATAATATCCTCATACTGCTGCCTTAAAAAATCTCCTTCCGCCGGCTCAAGCTTTAAGGTAATATAATACGGCTCGTCATTTTCCCCCAGGCATATGGCTGCGAACATTTTACCTCCGATATGATACCGTATCCAGTTCCAATCCTTTTGAAGGTCCTTTGTAACTCCCGTTTTTTTTAATAAATACTCGTCAATCCACTTATACCTCATGCAATTTTCCTCCTTACCCATAATCATGCAAACTAATTGTAGCTATATACCCTAATCTGCATTATCATATTTCCTTCTCATGCGTTCAATGCTTTCCCTTATCTCTGCCCGAAGATACTCAGGCTCCAGCAATTCCGCCTTATCCCTGAAGGACATAAGCCATGTAATCAGATTTTCCTTATCGGTATAATCTACCTGAAACAAAAGCTTTCCGTTGTCCTGCTCCCTAAAGCTTCCACTGCCGAACTCCTCAATAAGCCTCCACTTACACTCCTTCTCAAAAAGAGCTTTAACCCTTATTCCTCCCGGGAAAATTCTTTCATCGCTCAAATCCGGCACAGCCGTTTGTCTTTTCGCAAACGCCTGCTCTGATATTTGTATTTTATCCATTCGGTTTAGCTTAAACAGCCGGAAATCCTCCCGCCCCTTGCACCAGCCCCAGACATACCAGCTTGACCACCTGAATATAAGATAATACGGCTCTATACGGCGGGCTGACTCACCTTTAGGCGAATAATAATTAAAGGAAAGCTCCTTTGCCTTGTCAATGGCTGTACGTATCATTTCAATTTTTGGCGCAAGGGAAGTCTTGTACCATGATGATAAATCAATCAAAACCGACTGATTTCCAACCATAAAATCAGAAGAGCCCGGCAACAGCTTTTCCATTAGCTGCCCGTAACGGTTTGTCCCGTTTACGCTGTCCAAGCTTCTGAGCCCCGCAAGTATATCCTGCATTTCAGAGCTTGTAAGCAGCGTTTTGTCCATTTTATATTTTTCCATAATCGAGATACCGCCGTTTATGCCCTGCTTCGTCACAATGGGTATTCCTGCTTTGCATAAATCTTCAATATCCCTGTTTATAGTCCGTCTGGAAACCTCAAACTGCTCTGAAAGATAGGGCGCCGTAACGTTATCCCTTTGCAAAAGGATTGATAATATTCCAAGCTGTCTGTCTATTTTCATGGCTGCTCCTTTAACATGTATCATTTTACTACGCAAAACATGTCAACTGTATGTCATGTTTTCAAATTCTTTAATTACATTAAACACAATTCTCCACAAGCCTTAAAAACACCTTATTTAAGGCTTCCCATTCTTCCGTCCTGTCGTCTGCCATAGCCTTTGAAATCTGTTTATATCTTACAAGCTCGTCCTCTATATACCTTTGAATTACCGGCAGCCTTGGATTCAAGACCTTCTCATTACTTTCCGCCTTTATGCAAAGCATCCTTTTTATTTCCTCCGAAAGCTCTGCCGGTATATTCTGCTTAACCAGCTCTTCAAACCTTACGGGAGGAATACTATGATTATCCTCAATATACTTACAAGCCAAAAGCGGTCTTAAGGCGTAAACGTATTTTTTATACTTTACCTCGTCATTTTGCAGGTATTGCATATATGTGCTGTTTGCAGTTCCGTAATAATGATACAGCGCAGACTTTTTAGAAAAATATTTCTTTCCGATATTATAAATTTCCTTCCACTCATCTGTTATCTTATATACTATTGGAGAGTTAGCCCATTCAAATAAGGTAGCATTACCCTTATGAAACTGTATAAGCGTTTTTTTCAAATCCCAGCCGTTAATATCAAGAACGTCGTCAAGCTGCCATTCAATAACATCTCTGTGTTCCTCAAGCCGTAAATAATCCTCCCTGTTCCTTACATAAATAAATCTCACGTCATAATCACTGTCAGGAGATTCAACTCCCCACGCCCTGCTCCCTGACTCTACCGCATAAATAACCTTTACATTTTCCTTCTGTTCTATTTCACAGAGCTTGTCCCCAATCTCTTTTTCAATATCTCTCATAAAACCCTCCGTTTCCTCCACAGGCTATAAATCTATCGCCTTCCTGTTTACATCCTCAACAAATTCCTCAACCTTTTCCATATTCGGATTGTCAGGCAGACTTGTATTTTTTGCCGCTGTCTCAAGCCTGCTTTCATAAGCCGACAGCATTTCATAAAATTCACTTGAAAACGTCCTGTCAGACCTTTGAAAATCTCCCCGCCTTATGCTTTTAAGCAATTCCAAATCATCTGTTCTGTGGGTTATTATTTCTCCCTTTTCTAAAATATCAATTCCCATCATAAATAAACGAATAAGATGCATAGCGTGTTTATTTAAATGATTATCGTCTTTCTTCTTATTACGCTTACCTATCTTATCATAGTCTCTTACAACGTTATTCATAACGCCCAGCATATTTTCATAATCACGCAGGGGCAAATGCTTATATTGCGCATCAATAAATATTTCTGTCTCAAGCTCAGGATTATCCGAGGCATCTATGTAAATATTAATATTTCCCTTATTAAGCATCTCATTTTTTCGCCTGAAATCCTCCAGCGCATTTTTTACGGAGTTATAAATATGCTGTTCCCGTTCCTGCTGCGGCATGGAATCCCTGGCTATGGCGTTTTGCAGCCTTCTAAGCTGCGCGCCTGCGTATCCTCCGAAGGACTTTGCAGCTCTCTTTGATAAAAACAAGCCCTTATTGTCAAGAAGCTTCTGACCTAACGGCGTTTTTATTAGGTACTGGCTGTCATCCAGTCCAAGCAATTCTATAGTGTTAGGATTACATTCAAGCAAAAGCTTAACAATCTTATTAAAGGAATAAATAACAGTGTCTGTGGTATTATCCTCATACTGCTCAAATTCAGTCAGGCCTAAAAGGTCTGACGGCATATTTAATGTAATTCCCCTAAAATCAATATCGCTATTCTCATTATTTGTTCCGTAGGCATAGCTTCCGCCAAGCCCCAGCAGAATAATCCGTTTTCCAAGCCTTTGATTGCTTCTTAAAAAATCATATTCTGCCGAATTCATTATTTTCATAAAATCCATACATATCATCCTTTAACTTGCGGGAACAGCTTAGGCAGCTTTTCCTGTAAAAGAAGCACTACCGCTGCCAGTATAATAGTGTCAGGCAGCATATACGCACCGTTATACAAGAAGCTGTAAAGAGCCACATTCATTCCCTCCGGAGCATAGCTTCCCCACAAAAGGCAGCCTGACAAAAAGCTGCACAAAAATCTTAATGCGCCCACAGCCACCGAGCCTGTTAAAAAGCCTGCCCTTCTGTTTTTTCCAACACATCCTGCAAAAAAAGGAGCTAAGCCCAAAACTGTAAACGCAGCTATATAATCAAGGATAACGCATCCAATCTGCGCCATAAATGTATTACAGTACAAAACATTTGAAAAGCCTATAACCATCTGAATAAGTCCGTGGACAAAGCCTGTTAAACAGCCCCATTTTACGCCATTTCTAAGCGCCATAATAACAAGGGGCAGCATTTCTAATGTTATTGAGCCTCCAAAGGGCATGTCAAAAATTTTTATATATGATAATACTGTTGCAAATGCAATAAACAATGCTCCTTCTATAAGAAGCCTTATGTGTGTTCCTGAATGTGTTCCCGAATATATTTCTGATTTCATAAAAAATCCTCCTTTAATTATTATGCCGGAGGACTGTCTAAGATAAATCTGTATGCCCTTTAATGCTTATAACAGATTTCTGCTTCCCTACGCCAGTATTATCCGGTTCAGGTAATGAGGGTTAATTCTAACGAATGCTCTCAGCCGACAGGCACCCCTAGCAAATATATTATTATTTTAATGATAAGAATATATCCTTTTTAAAAATAAGTCAATTATTTTTTATTATTTTGCAAACAATCCCAGTAATTCCTCCTTTGTCATCGATGTAATTCCTGCTCCCTCCTCAGATATTATTTTATCAGCCAAATCCTGCTTCATCTCCTGCAGCTTTAGTATACGCTCCTCAATAGTGTTTTTAGCTATTAATTTAATCACAGTCACATTATTTTCCTGCCCTATCCTGTGGGCTCTGTCCGTTGCCTGATTCTGAGCTGCAACATTCCACCATGGGTCATAATGAATTACCATATCTGCGGCAGTAAGGTTTAATCCCGTGCCTCCCGCCTTTAGCGAAATAAGAAACACATCCCCATTGCCTTCCTGAAAGCTCTCCACAAGCTGACGCCTCTTTACCTTGCTTGTTGCGCCTGTAATGGTCATTGTACGTATTCCCTTTGCTTTAAGCCTTTCTTCAAGTATTTTAAGCATAGTGGCAAACTGGGAAAACAAAAGAAGCTTATGGCCTCCCTCTACGGCGCTTTCAATCAGCTCAATGCATGTGTCAAGCTTTGCCGAGCTTCCCCTGTAATTCTCGTATATCAATGACGGGTCGCAGCAAATCTGCCTTAACTTTGTCAGCTCTGCCAGTATAAGCAGCTTATTCTCCTTATACTCCCTGTCCGATTTTTTATTCAGGCTGTCTATCATATTTTTTTCTACTGCCCGATACAGCCTGTCCTGCTCTGCTTCAAAGCCTGAATATACCACCTTTTCTATTTTGTCAGGCAGCTCCTTCAAAACGTCCTTTTTCAGCCTTCTGAGCATAAAGGGACTTATCATTTTGTGCAGCCTTGAAATAGCGTTATCATTTTCGTCTTTATTTATAATTCTTTCTTCAAAGCTTTCTTTGAAATGCTTATAGCTGTACAGATATCCGGGCATAAGATACTCAAATATGCTCCAAAGCTCACTGAGCCTGTTTTCTATAGGCGTTCCCGTCAATGCAAACCTGGCGGCACTGTCAATGCTTTTTACCGCCTTTGATACCTGTGTTGAAGGATTTTTTATATTCTGCGCCTCGTCAATTATCTGGCAGTAAAATTTTTTACCCTCATAGAACTCAATATCTCTTTTAAGCAAATCATATGAAGTTACAACAACGTCATAATCCTTATATTTTCTAAGAAGCTTCTGCCTTTCCGCAGCGTTTCCTATAACTGCGCATACCTTCATATCAGGAGCAAACCTTAAAAGCTCAGCCACCCAGTTATAAACTAATGACGCCGGACATATCACAAGATGGGGCTGTCCTGTTTTTGACCTCATAAACGCTATCATCTGAAGTGTTTTTCCAAGTCCCATGTCGTCTGCAAGTATTCCCCCAAAGCCCATCTCTGACAAAAGCTTTGCCCATCTAAAGCCCTCTGTCTGATATGCTCTCATTTCTGCGTTCAGCTCCCTTGGAAGCTCATATTTCCTCTTCTTCTTTTCGTCGAAGTCACAAATAAAGCCTTCAAAGGCTTTATCCCTTGATATTTTCATTTTGCCGGCATTTTCCCTCATAACGGAATCAATATACAAGGCTCTGTACATAGGCACATCGGCCATTCCCGCCTTAAGCTCTGACCTTGTAAGATTTAAGTCCTCATTTAATTCCCCAAAGGCTTTAAGCCCGCTGTTTTCTAAATTCAAAAGCTCCCCGTTTTTCAGCCTGTAATACTTCTTTTTTCTTTTGTACGCCCCCAATATGTCATACAGCTCGTCGTTTGACATACCGTCCACATTCCATGATATGTTAAGCAGATTTCCTCTTATGGATACTCCCGTTGTCATATTTATTTTGTTTACAATGCGAATCCTTTTAAATTCATCCGAAACATATACTTCAGACAAATTTCTAAGCTGATTAACACCGTCCTCTACTAATGCCGCCAGCCTGTCGTCGTCATTCCTTAATATATAGTCTTCGCCGTCCTCTGTTTTCTCAGGAAAATACTGTTCCAAAAGCATGCGTATTTCATATTCTGTCTTAATGTCACGATGGCTTTCGTCTAATGACGCAGGCCATAAAAGATTATGCTTTTTATCACCATAAATACCCTGCGCCCTGCATATTATCTCCTGATTTTTATTTATATCAAGATATATCTCATAAGCTCCCTCTGCCGCCTGATATTTTGAGAAGTCCGTACCTTTTATATTTACATCCATATATTTTTCCATTACAGGCAGAAGGGTTGAACTAAAGGCTGAATAATCCCTTTCGCTAAGCTCCATTACCTTGTTGTCCGTATGTAAAATATAACTCCTGTAATATCCATATGAACTGCTTCTCCTTGCCCTTATTGTATTTAACGTCATTAATTTTAACAATTCCTCCATATCGCGGCAATATTCCTCTGAACATATATATATTACATTTTCCCACCATACATAATATTTTTTTACTCCCTCCAAAAGTAAAATCTCCGGAAACCTTATTGCTGTTACTCTCATGTCTTTTCTTGCTGATATATCTACAGGAAGCACCGGATTTTCACGCTTTACCAAAGTAAGCTGTTTTTCCTCTGTCAAGCCGCACTCAACATATAGGCTTTTCCCCTCATATATCTCCATCAGTCTGTCAAGACATTTTTCATTAAGACTTAAATATCTTTTATCGGAGGCTCTGTATCTATATTCATAACCATACCCGGTGTAATCATCCTTTATAATATTTTCCATTAAAAGTCCGATTACTTCCCGGGACGTCTTTGTAAATGCAGCCATATTATGCACCATGCTTAAATTTTTTCCATATGATACATATTGTTCGTTATCTATGTTGTCAGCAAGCTCAGGAATATTTTTGACAACATACATTTTTTCTTTTCCTATTCTTAAATCAATTTTTTCTTCGCTTCTTTCAAGATGCAGCGTAACCTCAAGCTCCACGTTTCCGCCTGATATTTCCCTGCAAAATCTGTTTCTTTCCTGCTTTCTCATTTCTTTTATTGCTTCTAAAAGCTTAGGAGAGGTTTCTTTTCTTACTTCTGCTTTTTTACCTGAAAATGTTCTGCCGGATGCTGTTTTCAAATCTGTTTCTTTTTTATCCGAAGAATTTTTTTCTGAAAAAATTGACTGGTTATAGTATTCTGAAAGACGCTTCGTTTTCTTTTCCTTTTTCCCCTTATACCTGAAAATGTTTCCTTCCCTTGATTCACTTAAAATCTTATACACCAAGGAAAAATCCGCCACATCATTAATGTCTGCAGCCGCGGCAACCAAATGCTTGCAAAAGCCTCCATAGGAGGCAAAGGCAGGGCAGGTACAGCCATAATCGCAAAGGCTCATCTGCCTCTGCTCCTTATCTGTCTCCATAATAAAATTTACATCATAGGAGCTGGTTACCTTTCCGTCTACCTCTGCCCAAAACTCAACTTTATTATCAGATATCTTTTGGGCGGTTATGTCATGTACGCTTCCATACCGATACAGGCTCAGACCCTTTGAATACGTTGTACTTAGCATGCATTTCCTTTTTATCAGTGCGTCCGTTATTATCATTTTCTTCCTCGTTTCTTTGCGGGCTGTCCTATTAAGAAAAATAATTATAAGAACAGTATATTAATATGTACAATAGCTTTGTTTATACTTATATTATACCAAAAGTATAGTATTTTGGAAAGTCTTATGCCTGCTTTTATAACATCAGACATAAGACTTTTATCAGGCGTTGTATTTTACTTCTTACTGTTTAAGCTTAGTACTTTTTCCATAAATTCCTCCAATTTCATTTCTCCCATATTTTGTTTATCTTCATCCCCATCACGTTGTCTGACTGATATTGTATTATTTGCCTGTTCTTTTTCACCTGCAATAATCATATATGGCACCTTATCCATCTGAGCTTCCCTGATTTTGTAGCCTAATTTTTCATTTCTTGTATCTGCTTCCACACGAATTCCTGCTTCTTTTAATATTTTCATAATCTTATTGGCATATGGCGTGTATTTATCAGAAACAGACAACAGCTTAACCTGTACAGGCGCAAGCCATACAGGAAATTTTCCTGCATAATGCTCAATCAGTATTCCTATAAACCGTTCAATGGAACCAAATATTACACGATGTATCATAATAGGGCGGCGCTTCTTTCCGTCTGCTCCTGTATATTCTGCATTAAACCGCTGGGGAAGCTGAAAATCAAGCTGAATAGTTCCGCACTGCCATGTACGCCCCACGGAATCCTTCAAATGAAAATCCAGCTTAGGACCGTAAAAAGCGCCGTCTCCCTCGTTTATAGAATAGGATATTCCCATGGAAGTCATGGCGTCTCCCAAAGCCTTCGTTGCAAGCTCCCAATCCTCTTTACTTCCTATGCTGTTTTCCGGCTGCGTGGATAATTCAACATGATATTTAAATCCAAATCTTTTATAAACCATATCAATCAATTTTACTACCCTTTGAATTTCATCAATAATCTGCTCCTCCGTCATAAAAATATGCGCGTCGTCCTGCGTAAATTCCCTCACACGCATAAGACCGTGAAGCTGGCCTGACTTTTCATTTCGATGAACGATTCCAAGCTCTGCCAGACGAACAGGCAAATCACGATAGGAATGAGGCTCTGATTTATATACCAGCATACCTCCCGGACAGCTCATGGGCTTAATGGCGTATTCCATGTTATCTACCATTGTCGTATACATAATATCCCTGTAATGCTCCCAATGTCCCGACGTTTCCCACAAATTCCTGTTAAGCATAATAGGAGTTTGTATTTCCTGATAATCCTCCTGCCTATGGAGCTCCCTCCAATAATCAATCAAAATATTTTTGAGAATCATGCCTTTAGGCAAAAAGAACGGAAGCCCTGCTCCCTCCTCGTATATTGCAAAGATACCAAGCTCCTTTCCTATTTTTCTATGGTCCCTCAGCCTTGCCTCCTTAAGCATATTCATATATTCCTCCAGCAAAGACTTTTTTGGAAATGAGATTCCATATATACGCGTCAGCATTTTATTATGCTCATCCCCTTTCCAATATGCTCCTCCTACAGACAAAAGCTTAATTGCCTTAACATAACATATGTTAGCAATATGGGGTCCCTTGCAAAATTCAGAATATTCCCCCTGCCTGTAAAAGCTTATTTTTTCATTATCAGGCAGCCCCCTTATCAGTTCCGCCTTATAATTCTCTCCATGCTCCTCCATATACGCAAGAGCTTCCTTTCTTTCAAGCTCATAAACATTAAGGGAAAGGGATTCCTTTATAATTTTCTTCATTTCCTCCTCGATTATATAGAGATGCTCCTCTGAAAAAGAAAATCCAAAGTCAAAATCATAATAAAAGCCATTCTCTGTTGCCGGACCTATGGCGCATTTTGCGTCAGGATAAATACGCTTTACTGCCTGCGCTAAAATATGGGCGCTTGTATGCCAAAATGCCTTCTTTCCCTCTCTTTCATCAAAACTCACTTCCTTTGTCTTTCCGTTTTTTAACAGAACCTTCATAGCTGCTGCTCCTTTCCGGGTATTTTTACCCATTGCGTTTTATTGGTACAACAACATAAGAAAAGCACCCATAAGACTATTGATATTTCGCTTGTCTACCTGACAAAAGAATATCAAACAGTCTTAAGGGTGCATTTGCACGGTTCCACCTTAACTTTTAACTTCAGATTCCAACAAATCCTATCCTTTAACGCAGGCATACGGTAACGCTTACACATATAAAATAATATATTTTTATATACAATATATATTTATATTTCAGCATTACAGCTCTGGAATGGTTTTCGTCCGGCTTTCTCATAAATGGCTTCCACCTCGTGCCATTCTCTCTGTATGATAATACACAAACTACTGTTTCCGTCATCGCTTTTCTTATATTGTTTTACATACTTTATCAGATTTCTTTTGCCTTGTCAATCTTAACATTCTTTTTCCAGCAGCTTGTTTTTAATGCTTACAAATTTTTTATAAGGAATTGGTATTTCATCTCCATTTTCCATAACTGCTCTGCATCGTATTACTTCTTTAATTTTTGTTACATTTACAATATAGCTTCGATGTATTTTTACAAAATTATCTGACAGCTTAATTTCAGCATCTTTTAGGGATATCATTGTCTCTATGGTAACAGTAACACAATGCCAGAGTGTATGACTTCCCATAGCTTCAATATACAATATTTCTGTTTCATCCATATTGTAAATATTTTCTTTTACAGAAATAATCCTGTGTATTTTCGTTGGGTTTTTATTTCCTATTAAGCTTATATGTATGTAATATGCCAGGCTGTCAACAAAATTTATCGTGTAGTCAAAATAATATTCCTTAGTGCTTTTATCTACAGATTTGTAAATACAATAAATACCTGTTGCAATTATATGGTTGGATGACTGTTTATTTATTCGATGATAAATATATTTAATTCTTTTTACCTCTGACGGTTTAATTAATGTATTTACATTTATTAAAAGATTATCGTTTAGTACTCCTTCACTACAATTATGATTGTATTTCCATAAAATACTCTTAGTGCACAAATTGTGAATTTTTCTTCTCTGTCCCGTATGAATGATATATAATAAATGTTCTGCTGCATTTATTATTTCTGAATTATTTCTCTCCATAATTATAATTTTACATAATCTCTCCTTTCTTTAGTTTTGTCAGATGAATTTTTAAGAATTATAGTTACTTTAACTAAATTACAAAATAATATCTACAAATACTAACGAAAGATTTATGAAATGTTATGAAAAACTTATTTTTTTACATAATTCGACATATTCATACAAATTTCTGTGTTAAAATGTATTTTAAGAAAGAGTTGATTTCATTTTTTGTGGCATGTTTATCAGAACATAAAGCCTCGTCTAATGCCGAGACCTGCAAATTCGGCAGAGCCGAATTTGTGACTTGCATAATGACTTTCTTACTATAAAAAAGTACCGATAGCTTTAATTTCTTTTAAGGTTTCCTGACAGAACGGCAGTACTGAAGCTCTCGTAATTCTTTTCCTCCTATATTATTATCTAAATATTTTCCACTGAATTTAAAGCCTTCTCTTTCATAAAACCTTCTGGCTCTGAAATTATCCTCAAGTACCCATAAAAATATATCAAAAAATCCAAGAAGCTCCAATTCTTTAACTGCAGCAGCAAGCAGATACTTACCATATCCTTTGCCTATATATTGAGGAAGGAGGTATATTGATACTATCTCACCAAAATTACTAAAATCAGAAAACCTCGATTTACAATAGCTGGATGTTCCGATAAATATACCGTCTTCAATTAATACAAGAGTATTCATTCCTTCTTTATCTAAGTTAGCCGCCCAGTTACCGGAAGGAATGCTATCAAGATAATCCTTAGGAATAATATCCTTATATGCAAATTTCCAGCTTTCTTCATAAATACGGCTGATTGCAAATTTATTGTCATCTTGCTTAATATGCCTGATTTCCATACTTTTATCCTCATTATTTTAAGCCGTATCCCATAAAACCGCTTAGCGCCTTCCTGACTACGCTTTCACTCCCTGATTTTATCAAACATCTCCCTGACAGACGGTGCATTTTTTGTCAATTTTTTTATGTTTAAATCCTCTGCCTTACTGTTTGCCAGACGAAGATTATTTTGAGACGAAAGAAGCGCCTCCTTTGTCTTTTGCAAATGAGAAATGGTTTTGTCAATCTCATCGATGGCTGTACTAAACCTTTCACTTGCAAGCCTATAGTTTCGTGCAAATCCATCCTTAAAAGCATTCATATTTTCCTCGAACTGAAGAATATCAATCTGCTGATGCTTTGCAATCTCAAGCTCCTGTCTATACTTTAGAGAATTCAATGCTGCATTTCTTAGCAAGGTAATAATGGGAATGAAAAACTGAGGACGAATCACATACATTTTTTCATATTTATAAGATACGTCTACAATTCCGTTATTATATATTATCGCTTTCAAGCATAGAAACCAATATTGCATATTCACATTTCTTTTCACGCCTGTCCTTGTCAAGCTCCTTAAAAAAATCTTCGTTTTTATGCTTTGTAGCAGTTTCGTCCATCTCATTTTTCATTTCAAACATAATGGATATATATTCTGTTTCGCCCTCTGATTCCCTAAAAATAAAATCACCCTTACTTCCTGTTTTTATATCATTATCTTTTTCAAAATAAGCGGTAGGAAAAGCGGTCATTCGTAATGAATTAAATTGATTCATGCAGTACTGTTCAAGGCTCTCGCCTATCATCTTAGTGGATTGTTTTATCTTAAAATCCTTATAATATTCAATCTGCTCATCTTTAAGTTTAAGTTTGTCTTCATACTCTTTTTTCAAAGACTGTTCCTTTATTTTATTTTCCGCCTCCTTGCTTGATAACTTATTATTTAGCTCTATAATCTCAGTTCCCTTATCTGAAAGCTCATTCTCCTTCTCCTTAATCGCTTCTGAAACAGCTAATTTCCTTTCTGTCTCACTATTTTCAAGCTGGGCTTTTAGCTGCTCAATAGTCTTTTCCTTCCGACTATTTTCAATAGAAAATTGCTCAATTTTGTTTTCCTTATCTGCAAGTTCCTCATTTTTCATTCCAATAGCAATTTCATGTTCCTTTTCTTCTTTACTTACAGCTTCATTTATCGCAAGCTTTTTGTCTGTTTCTTTTTCAGAAACCTGCGCCCTAAGATTTTCAATAGCTTTTTCTTTCTCTAATATTTCTTTCTCTTTTGACGAAAGCACTTTATTAAATTCCTCTTGCTGCTCCATTTTTATAATTTGCAATTTGCTTTCCTGCATTTGTTCAAGGTTTTCTTCCCTCCGCTTAAGTTCTTTTTCAAATTCCGCATCCCTTACCTGATTAACTATTTGCGCATAGCTTGACTCATCAACTACGAAAACCTCTCCGCACTTAGGGCATTTAATATCCTGCATATTAATTCATCCTTTCTAACTTATCATTAATAATAGACGTGTATAATAATAATTTAACAGCTAATTATAACAATTAACTATATCTTTTTTGTTTCTTTTACGCCACAGCATTTGCATTAATCTGCTCAATAACCTTCCTGATTTCCATCCAGACATTCAAATCATCAAAAACCTCTGCCACGCTTCCCTTATCTGTAAACGGCGCTTCCTGCAGTACTGAAATATCCTTCATCATTCCATTATGGACAATATACTCTATAATCTGATTTACAAAATACACCTGTCTGCCGTCCATGCTTGTACTGTTTAAAAACTCTGCGAATGCCTCTTTGGCAGCATTC
Source organism: uncultured Lachnospiraceae bacterium (assembly GCA_910584685.1). Classification (GTDB taxonomy): domain Bacteria; phylum Bacillota; class Clostridia; order Lachnospirales; family Lachnospiraceae; genus CAG-303. The sequence goes on from CAJUAO010000019.1 coordinate 51,485, forward strand.
ATATCCAACCCCACAATCTCTCTTACAAATTCTCCAAGGGGCTTCTTTCCATATTCTTTTTCGTATTCCTCCTTTGTTCCAATTTCATTCCAGAGAATTTCCTCAAGGGCTTGTACATCAAATTCACTTAACGGTTTATTTGTTTTAAGCTTTGCGATTACAATGTTATCCTGATGCTGCCGGATATAGTATTCTGCTTTTGCACGATAATTCTTTAAGTCGTCACTTTCTAAGTCTGCCTCATGCCATTCTGTTGATAAAATATCATCTGTAAAATTTGTATTGTATAGAGTCAGTTTATTTTCCGGAACATACTTCATAAGTCCTCGCAGTTCTTCCCGTATATATTCAAAATCCTCAATACCTGCATCATCTACATAGCTTGTATTAATAATTTTATATATCAGCTCTGCTTTCATTTGAATTGCAGGAATATTCGCCACGCCGGATAACGACGATACCTTTTTAATTAGGTCTCCTCGCGCCTTTGTATATTTTTTTCCTGCCAAATATGCCAATTCAATACCATACAGTAATGCATCAAACCTAACAGCGCTTGTCTCATCTCTATCCGGTAAAATAAGAGGCGCCACTTCTTCCCTCACTATTAATGTATCCTCGTATGTAATCGCTTTATAGCCATCTTTATGCGAATACATGTCCACGTACTTAAGATGCTGTCTCACCTGAAAGTTATCTCTGCTTAATTCTCTTACCTTATCTGTCATATTTCCAACAAGATTATTTCTATAGGCAATTAATCTGTCTATCTGGTAATTTATATCCTGAAGCTTATATGCAATTTGAAATTCCAAATTGAAAATCGCGCTTTGCAGCGCCATCATATTTGCTGTCGGTTTACCTTCATTCATTCTAAAAAACTCAAAATTTCCGCAGAAATCAAAAATATAAAATTTCTGTTTATCCTCGCCGTCAATTAATCCCGGACAAAGTCTTGTTCCTCTGCCAATCATCTGCCAGAACTTTGCCTTGCTCATTACCTTTTTAAAAAATACAAGATTCAACACCTCCGGTATATCAATGCCTGTATCCAGCATATCAACCGATATTGCAATCTGCGGCATTTTTTCCCCATCGGAAAATTCATCAATGGCGCTTTGCGCATATGTCATATAATTATCAATCACCTTGGCAAAGGTCTGTCCATTTTTAGATAAATGAGGATATTCCCTGTTAAATATCTCCAGTATTTTTTCCGCATGGTTATGATTTTTAGCAAATATAATTGTCTTTCCTATGCTTTCTCCGTAATGGATTTTCAAACCGTTTGTCATCAATATATGAAGGACCTGTTTTATTGTATCCTCATTAAATAACCAAGTGTTTATTGCTGATGAATTTATGCTTTCAGGCAGTTCGCCGTCTTCATTTGTAAATGTATACTCAAAGTTTTCTTTATCTTCCTTTGATAATTCATTGTATATAATCCCCTGTTCTATAAATTTAAGCCTTGACTCTACAGATAAATAGTCGACGAGATATCCATCCTTTACCGCCTGTGAAAGCTCATAGCCGTATGTTGGCACGCCATTTTCCAGCTCAAATATGGAATACGTATTTTTATCAATCTCATCCTTTGGGGTTGCTGTAAGACCTATAAGCAATGCGTCAAAGTAGGTAAAAATATCTTTATATTTATTATATATAGACCTATGGGCCTCGTCGCAAATAACCAAATCAAAATGACCTGATGAAAAAATCTTTCCCTCATCATCCTTTGCGTCATCTATGAGATTTATCATAGTCTGGTAAGTAGAAAATATACATCTTGCATTATAATTGTCTTTTTCCTCCACCACATTAGAAACTGACAATTCATTTCCCAACTGATTAACGAAATTTCTCTTTGCCTGCGTTACCAATGAATTCCTATCTGCCAAAAACAAAATATTTTTTATCCAGCCTGAATTTAACAATACCTTGCAAAGCGCAATTACAGTTCTTGTCTTTCCCGAGCCTGTAGCCATAACCAAAAGCGCTTTTCTTTTGTTCTTATTATCAAAGCTGTCACACACAGCTTTAACTGCAGCTTCCTGATAGTATCTTCCTGCAATTTTTCTGTCTACCGTTACATTTTTTAGAGAAGTGCGCATACTAAACAGATTGAACAATTTTTCCAAATCACGTTTGGAATAAATTGCCGCAACCTTTCTCTCCGGATATCTATTGTCTATAATTCTTGTATCAAAGCCATTTGTAAGAAATATTACAGGACGCCTTTTATACTGCTTCTCCAAAATATCTGCATAAAGCTTCGCCTGCTGCCGTCCCTTAGAAACGTCTATGCATGTTCTTTTTGCTTCAATCACCGCAAGCGGCTTATATGCATCGTCATAAAGCACATAATCTGCATACCCTGTTTCAGACTTATTAGGCATTCCCGTAAGTCCCACTTCATTAAGCCAGTTTTTGCCCTCTTCCCAGCCGGCATCCTTTAACATAGAATCAATATATATTTTCCTTGTCTTATATTCAGATAAATCAAGAGGCTTTGGAATATAAGTCGGCTGCTGCGCAGTTCTTCTGGCAGTAAGCTCTTCCTTAAGCGCTTTATTCTCTTCTATAAGCTTCTTTAAGTCAACATTTTCATACTCAGACTTTGCTGTTTCTTCCTTTGTCTCATGTACTGGGTTTTGTGACAATAATTTATTGTCAAACTTTCGCTCCTCATAATTATCTGCATAGCAATAAGCTACAAAATCTAAAAAGATAAACAAATTTTGCAGACAAAGTTCCGCTTCGTCAAAGGTTGTTTTTTTCCCTGCATGGGCTGCATTGTTGCCCATGCGTCGTATAAAATCCATTCTCTTCCATAAGTCATTGTCCACTATATCTCTAAACTCATCTGTGTTTATAAGGCTTACAAGATTGTCCTGATACGGCATAATAAGCGACCTGTCTACGGAATACATCCACTTTACGGCAAACTCCATGGCACGGCGGCAGTTTATAATGCAGGCGTCTTTATCTATATGTATAATTCGTTCTGCAGATATGGCGACATCTGCAAAACTATTAAATTTTTGTTCGTTCTTTAGATAGTCAAAATTTGTCATGGCTGTGCCTCCTTAATTACTGTGTAGGGTATATTTATTATTCTTTTTTGCTAATTCTTTTCAACATTTTTAAGCATTGTTCTCACGTCTTTTATTATTTCTTGTGTTTCATCGGCACATTCAATAAGCTTAAAATAAAATTTATATACATCATCATCACCAAGAATCCACTTAATCTGAGCATTATCTTTTAATGCTTTAAAAAGTCTGTCTTTTTGATTATCGTTCCAATTTTTGTACTTTTTTGCCTCTCTTATTATATGATGTGTATACGCAAAATTTTTACTGATTTCCAGACAAGATACTATTTCATCTTGCCTTTGCTCATCTTCATCCCTATCATCATATTTCTCCTCATTCTTAACTTCATTTATACACGCAGTATATTTATTTTCTATTTTTTCATTGGCAGATGTTCTGTCTATTATCATCTTAACCAAATCATCAATTTCAGAGCCTTCAGAATAATCTGCCGGTGCAAATAACTTAATTCTATTATCTTTTATCATTTTATAAACCTTTGTTTTATCTTTACTGTCAGGATTATAAACACCAATAGAATATCCTCCATAAGAATTTACCAATTTCATACACGGAATATCCGTATCACTGTCTCCTATATATACCATATTTCTAAACGGAACTCTTATTTTATCCGGTTGAAAATAATCATTTACTCCCGGGTCGTTTATATCCAATACTCCTTTTTCAATTCTAAATAAAAATTGTGTTTTATTAGTATAATTAACAACCTGTGCCGGCCACTTTGCAACACCACGCTCACTATAATAAAAAGAACTTGCATATATCTTCGTAAAAGCTCCTTCCTTAGCCGGTTTTGTTCCCTCTATCATTTCTTTTAATCCGGATGAAATAATATAATGCTCAACTATGACATTTTTTTGACTGCCATACTCTCTTATCCTTTCAAACCATTCTTCTACTCCATTAAAAAGTTTTACTTTTGCTCCATATTCAGCCAGAGTATTTTTATTAAACACCATATTTCCCTCTGCCTCAAGATACATTTTATACATATACGCAAGATTTTGATCCATATCATTATTTTCTGCCAATTGATTTGATTCTTTCCAAAAGTCCTTAATGTCAAATCCAACCGATTGTATGTATCCTTGTGCTTGCATGTCATCTGGAGATAATGTCTTGTCAAAATCATAACATATGGCTACAACAGGCTTTTTTTCTTTATATTTTCTTTCAAACTTTTCTTTCATCGTTTATCATCTCCTTTCACAAATAATATACTTTTTCTTTGTTCAATTTTGATTTGTCGGTCTGGCGAACGAAGGCGGCGAACTGCTCCTGCAACTCTAAA
>CAJUAO010000020.1 GCA_910584685.1 uncultured Lachnospiraceae bacterium
GCATGATGCAGTCGTATAATTATAGTGAGTACCAGCAAATTTATATCTATCTAATCATGAATGTTGTATTTTATTGATATACCATCCACTTGAATTGTTTATACGAATTAATATGTGAAAAGTACTTTCTCCCAATGAGGGGCATAAGAATAAATGGAGTATAAGACCTTAGGGCGGTGTCAGGGACAGGGTGCGTCAGGGAGTTATATATTTTTTTTAAAGCATTGAGAAAAGAATTAGAAATTCATCAACGGAATGCCGTCAGCTTCTTAGCGTAGAGCGTCTGTCTGAGTAAGGGGCTGCTTTTTAGCCCCTTGCGAGTTACGCTCGCAGCTTAGAAGGTGGCGGTATTTTGTTGATAGAATTTCTTACTCTTTTCGAAGCTTTAAAAAATATATATAACTCCCTGCCGCACCCTGTCCCTGACACCGCCCTAAGGTCTTATACTCCATTTATTCTTATGCCCCGAACTACATGTGAGGAACTTTTTTTCACCTGTACAAATTACAATTTTAATATTCCTAAAGCCTTAGTAAAAAAGAATTAATATAGAAATGTTTATGAAAATATGTTAAACTTAATAAACTGTTGGAAATGTATAAGGAGGAAACTATAAAATGAAGCAAAGAGATGTAAGAATATCAAAAAATAACAGAGAAATTTACGGAACATTAACAGAGCCTGACAATATGGAAAAATATCCCGCAGTTATATTCAGCCACGGTTATAACGGCTCAGGAAGGGACTTTGAAAAAATGGCAGAGTATCTGGCTGAAAAGGGAATAGCAGCGTTTTGCTATGACTTCTGCGGCGGCTCCGTAAACTCAAGAAGCAGCCTTGCAACCACAGAAATGACTATTTTTACTGAAAAAGAAGACCTTCACTGTGTTGCTGAATACGTAAAGTCCATGGATAATATTGACAGCGGCAATATTTATATATTCGGTGCAAGTCAGGGCGGCTTGGTTTCTGCGCTTGTTACGGAAGAAATTAAAGATGAAGTAAAGGGGCTTATTTTATTATATCCTGCCATGTGTATTGCAGACGACTGGAATGAAAGGTTTCCGAATAAAGAGGATATACCGGAGGTTCAGGAACTGTGGGGAATGAACTTAGGAAGAAAATTTTTTGAGACATTAAGAGGCTTTGACGTTTATAAAAATATCGGGGCGTATAAGGGAAGGGTACAGGTTATTTACGGTGAGAATGACCCTATAGTTTCTTTGGAATATATGGAGAAGCTTAAGGAGGTATATTCAGATATGAAGCTTGATATTTTTAAGAATGAGGGACATGGATTTTCAGAGCAAGGAAACAGGAGAGTAGCCGAGATGGTGGAGGAATTTGTAAAGTCTTAAATACTTTAAAGGGAGGGATAGTTTTATGCCTGTAATTAAAGGTTTGGAGTGGACATTTGATACAGTGGCGGATAAATATGAAAAGCTTCGCCCCGGATATACAGATGACCTTTACAAAATGATTTTTGAGTACATTGCCATTGATAATTCATCCCATGTGGTTGAGGTGGGAATTGGAGGCGGACAGGCAACTTTACCTGTTTTGAAAACAGGATGTACCTTAACGGCGGTGGAATATGGAGAGAACTTTTCAAAATTGTGCAAAAAAAAGTTTGAGGAATATAAAAATTTTTCAGTTATAACTGATAAGTTTGAAAATGTTGATTTCCCTAATTCGGAGTATGACTTGGTTTATTCCGCATCTGCATTCCACTGGGTACCGGAGGATATAGGCTATTCAAAGGTTTATGATATGTTAAAGCATGGCGGGGCTTTTGCAAGGTTTGCCAATCATCCCTATAGGGATAAGGGCAATCCTATCCTTTCAGAAGAAATTGATAAGCTTTATTCCGAGTATTATTATAAATATAATGGTAAGGATATTAAAGCTGAAGGGGAATATAGCGAAGAGCAGGCTGCTCTAAGAGCTAAGCTTGCAGAAAAATACGGTTTTACGGATATAAGACACGCTATGTTTTACAGGACAAGAACATTTTTGGCTGAGGAGTATATCGAACTGCTGGGAACATATTCAGACCACATAGCAATTAAAGAGGATATAAGGACAGAATTTTTTGCAAAAATAGAAGAAGCAATAAATCGATACGGAGGGAAAATTACATTATATGATACTATTGATTTGCAGCTTGCGAGAAAGCCTTAAAGCAATTTTTATCATATAAAACAAGGGCTGCGCAGTAAGAATTTTAAAACCTATTGCGGCAGCCCCTGCTTTTAGAAGAAAAAAATTGGTAAACGTAAAGGCTACCTTATAGCCTCCACAATTTCTGCAGCCGTTTTAGGCTTATTCATAGTATACATATGTATGCCGGAAACTCCGTTATCCTTTAAATCCCTTATTTGTCTTACGGCATAATCAATGCCTGCTTTACGCATATCCTCAGGGCTGTCGCCATATTTAGCAAAAATATCAGCCAATGGCTTTGGTATGCTTGAGCCTGATAGAGAAACGGTGGTGCCAAGCTGCTTTGCTGACGTAATAGGCATTATCCCTGCGTGAATAGGAATTGTTATCCCTTTTTTTTCAAGCTTATCCATAAATGAATAAAATGCGTCATTGTCAAAAAACATCTGGGTAATAAAAAATGAAGCGCCGGCATCCTGCTTCAGCTTAAGATTATTAAGGTCAGACTCCATGCTGAAGCTTTCAAAATGCTTTTCGGGATAGCACGCTCCTGCCATTATAAGGTCTGTATGCTCCCTTAAAAATGAAATCATATCACTGGCGTAGGTAAAATCACGAAGGTTAAACTGCTCGTCAGTCATGTCCTTCGGTCTGTCGCCTCTAAGCGCAAGTATGTGATTAACATTGTTTGCAGCCAGCTCGTCGCACAGCTTAAGAAGTGTTTCCTTTTTGCAGCCTACGCATGTCATATGGGCAAGAGCGTCAATATGTAAGGTGTTTTGTATATATGAAGCCAGCTCTACGGTTTTTTTGGAGCGGCTGCCCCCTGCGCCATATGTAACGCTTATAAAATCAGGCTTAAGCTTTCCAAGAGAATCTAAAATTTCATATGCCTTATCAAATTCCTCCTCCTTTTTTGGAGGAAAAACCTCAAAGGAATATCCGTTAGTGTTATTAATTGAATCCATAATTGCAAGTTATTCCTTTCTAAAATTTATTTATCCTGATACCATCAATTCGTAAAACTGCTGGAAATTCACATTCATGCGGATTAAATAATATCCAGGATATTATATAAAAAAAATTTATCGAAGTCAAATTTTAATTGCCTTTCAATGTCTCCATAAAATATTATATTGCTGCCCGCATGCTGAAAATGCAATACGTAACTCCCTCACAGGGTATCGGAACTTAACTGTTACTTGTAAAGAAATTATTTATATGGTAATATAGTTAAATCAAAGCAAAGCAGTTACGTGCAGAAGGCTTCGCAAAAATATGGAGCTACAGCTTTAGCTTAGAGGATATGGCAGCGTTATTGACATAATTTAAAAGGAGAAAGGGTACAATGAAAAGGAAAAACATTTTTATAAAAGCTACGGCTTTTGCACTGGCAGCAGTTATGGTTATAACCGCCGCTGCCTGCGGTACTGATGATGAAAAGGAAACAACAAAAAATGTATCCGAGAAATCCACCACAAGCCGTAAGGACAGCGGGAATAAGGAGTCCTCATCGCAGAATGAGGAAGATACAGAGGAAACAAAAAACGGTGATGATGAAACTACCGATGGAGAGACAACGGGAGAAAATCAGGAAACCGAAGGAAGCACAGAGAGCAGTAGCGGAACCAATGAGAACACAGGTGCTGAAAATGGAAGCGAAAATACAAACAATAACGGCGGCAGCGCAAACGCAGGAAATAACAATAATGGAGGAAACACGAATAACAACGGAGGGGCAAATAACGGAGGAAATACAAATAACAACGGAGGGGCAAACAACGGCGGCAATACAAATAATAACGGGGGAACAAGCAACGGAGGCAGCACAAATACTCCTGTTAAAACGGGAACAGCCATAAAAAAGAGAGTAAGCGTTCACGACCCTTCAATAGTAGTAGGAACAGATAAGGCAGGAAAAAAATGCTACTATATATTCGGCTCCCACATGGCATGGGCAAAGTCATATGATTTGCAGAACTGGGAGCATTTTGAAAATAACATAAACAGAAATTATAATTCTCTTTTTGCCAAAGAATTTGACTGGGCAAGAAATGGCGACCCTGTATATAATAGCAGCGGAAATATGTGGGCTCCTGATGTTATATGGAATCCTAATATGAATAAATGGTGTATGTACATGAGCATTAACGGTTGTTCATGGAATTCATCCATAGTGCTTTTAACGGCAGACAGTCTTGAGGGAGACTGGACATATGTAGGACCTGTTATATATTCAGGCTTTACATCGGGAGGTACATATTCATATACACAGACCGACTATGTAAAGGCAACCGGAGATAACGGTTTTATAAAGGGCGGAAGATTTTACGGAGACCCTTTTCAGTTTAGCGACGGACTTACAAAATGTGAGGCAACTACATGGAATTATGTTTTGGGGGCCCACGCCATAGACCCATGCGTTATATTTGATAAAAACGGAGATTTATATATGAGCTATGGCTCATGGTCAGGGGGCATATGGCTTATTAAGCTTGACAAGACAACAGGTCTTAGGGATTACACACGGAAATACGGAGAGTCAGATTTGACAAATGCCGTAGAGGACCCATATATGGGTAAGAAAATATCCGGAGCCGTGGGAGCAACCGGAGAGGCATCATACATAGTATATGACAGCGCAACGGATTATTATTATCTTTATGTAACATACGGAGGTCTTCTTGCCGACGGAGGTTATCATATAAGGCTTTTCAGAAGCAAAACCATAGATGGCACATATGTGGATTATGACGGAACAAGGGCAAATGCAAGAGGGGGAAACAGAGACGGAATAGGCATAAAGCTCTTTGGAAATTATAATTTTAAGAGCCTTTCCACAAGCAATGCAAATGCGCAGAAGGGCTATAAGTCAGGGGGACATAACTCTGCCTTTATAGATGATGACGGCAGTCATTATCTTATTTACCACACACGCTTTAATCTTGGCAATGAATGGCATCAGGTAAGGGTACATCAGCAGTTTTTAAATGAGGATGGATGGCTTGTGACGGCAGTGTATGAGTATCTTGGAAGTAAAATTTCAGCCACAGGATATTCTATGGACGACATGGCAGGAACATATGAGATGGTAAATATGGGAACAAGCGCAGCTACATCAGGAGTGGGAATGCTTTCAAACGGCAGTCTTACACTAAATGCAAACGGAACATTGTCGGGAGCGTATACGGGAACATGGAGCCATAACAATCAGTATGTGACACTGAATATTAACGGAACAGCATATAAGGGAGTATTCTTTAAGCAGTATGACGAGTCATCCTCTCACAAGGAGGTTATGACCTTTACGGTAATAGGAGCCGATACTTCCATATGGGGAACAAAATAAAAAGCCCCTTAAGGCGGCATTGAGGATTAATATGGGATATAAAAAAGCGTTAGAAAGCACTGTATGTTTTTACAAGAAAATATATAATGTGTATTTGGATGAAGATTATTTCAGACAGGTTTATCCGGAGGAGGAAAATGCTGAGGAGGGCGGTTACAGAAGAGCTGTAATCGCTCATCTGTCTAAGAAAATAGTATTTAAGGATGACGAAAAGAAAATATATGATTTTTTTGAGCCGGAAAACATAAAGAATGAGCTTATTCATAAGGAATATATTCAGTACATGTATAAGCGGCGGGACGAGGATGGAGAAATGTATTGGTGTACTGCTGACTTTACGGTGGGAGAGGCAGATAACGGCGTTCCGAAGATTGCGGTTATGACAATAAGAAGCATACAGGATATTATGGACACCGCGGAGGAGCAGAAAAAGGCTCTTGAGAGCGCTTTGGAGAGGGCAAACAATGCAAATAACGCAAAGACCATTTTTCTGTCAAATATGTCCCATGATATAAGAACGCCAATGAATGCAATTTTAGGATATACAACCATAGCGGAGTCAGCCATAGACGATAAGGAAAAGGTGCTGGAATATCTTAAAAAGATAAACAAAGCAGGAAATCACCTTTTAAATCTTATAAATGACGTTCTTGACATGAGCAGAATAGAAAGTGGAAAAATAAATATACAGGAGAGAGAATGTAACCTTATACAAATCATTAAAAATCTTGCAGATATGATGATGTCTCAGCTTCAGGCAAAAAGACTTAATCTTCATATAGATATACGGAATCTGGAAATTGCTGATGTCTATGCAGACACTCTTCATTTAAATCAGATTTTTATTAATATACTTGGAAATGCCATTAAATTTACAGAGCCTGACGGAGATATATATATAAATGTAAACAGTATTCCTGACGCGCCATGGGGATATGTGTGCTATGAATTTATATTTAAGGATACGGGAATCGGCATGGATAAGAAATTCCTAAATCATCTGTTTGAGCCTTTTGAGAGAGAAAAAACGTTAAACGACGGCAGCTTAGAGGGTACGGGGCTTGGTCTGTCTATTGTTAAACGTATAGTTGAGGTGATGAACGGTGAGATAACCGTAAAAAGTAAAAAGGGTAAGGGAACGGAATTTTCTATTGTTCTGAAATTTAAGATAAACAATAACAGGGAAAGTCATAAGGAGGAGGTAAAAAAGCCTGTAAGAAAGGCTGACGACCGGAGAATTCTTCTTGTTGACGACAATGAAATGAACAGGGAAATAGCTAATATTATATTGTCAGATAAGGGATATAAGGTAGAGGAGGCGTCAGACGGCTCGGTAGCCGTTGATATGCTAAAGAAAAGCTGTGATAATTATTATGACGCCATACTTATGGATATACATATGCCTGTTATGGATGGCTACGAGACTACAAGAAAAGTAAGGACAATGAGAAGAAAAGGCGTTAGGGATATTCCCATTATTGCCATGACCTCTAACGCATTTGAGGAGGATAAGAGAAAGGCCATAGAGTGCGGAATGAATGCCCATATTGCAAAGCCGCTGCAGACAGATAAATTATTTCTTGTTTTAGACAGCGTTCTTAATAATTCTTCTGAAAAATAGATTTTTCAGTTATTAAACATGGGATGACGCAATAAAACAGATATGCCGTTTCCGGGTGAAAAGTTATTTATTATTTCACCCGGAAACGGCATATCATTTATTTTGCGTTATCCTCTGTTAAAATTATTCCGTGGCTTTTTGATACTGGCTGTTTATAGCCGTTACAATTCCATCAACATATTTGTCCTTATTTGTAAGGAGATTCTGAAAATCATCTTCTACGGAAATAAATCCAAGCTCAATTATATAGCTTTCAATTCCCTGAATGGATTTTACATATCTGTTTGCGCCGTATGTTGTTTTTCTTCCGTCTACATATGCGTTTGTAGCTATGCCGCCAAGCTCCCTTATCATGTAATAAAAATCAGTGGTAGTATCAACATTATAAGGCTCATATCCTCCTGCGGCAGCTTCAGACCTTGAGTCGGCCACGTCATTTTCTGAAAAAGCCCTTGTGTACACGCCCGGCACAACCTGAAAGGCAGCCATATTTGATTTTGGGGTATTTGCGCTGCTTGAGATATTGTCGGCAAGAGACTTTGCAAAGGCGCTTTCTCCCCGGCAGGATACATACACCTGTACGCCGCCCTTGTATACATGCCCCTCGTTGCTGTTTAAATGAATGGAAAGGCAGAGCTTAGCGTTGCTTTTTCCGGCAATATTTACACGGCCGTCATCATCATACATAGTGTAGGCCATAGGCGTATCGGAAGCCTCAGTTCCGTCTCTTGTAAGCTTTACCTTATAGCCCTGTTCTTCAAGTGATTTTTTTAATGCAAGAGAATAGTCAAGGGCAATGTCAGCTTCATAATAGGAGTCTTTTTTTGCCCCTACGTCTGTTCCCCCATGTCCCGGGTCTATGACTATATCGTATACGTCGTCGGGGAGGGCGCTGTAGCATACGTTAAAAAATCCGTAAGGCATATTATTTTCTGTTGAAAATCCAATATCTATTTTTTGATTTTTGTTATCTGATTTATTTGTATCTGTTATGGTATAATAGCATATTGAACTGTTATTGTTACCGGCGGAAGCCGTATCATACGAAAGAGAATAATAGTCGTATTCCCCGTCGGTGTATATGGCTTTAATAAGTATACAGTAGGAGCCGTTTGCAATATTTTCAAGGTCTATACCGTCGTTTATTTTCTTATAGGAGTTAAATGTAACCTGATTCTGGGGCAATTCATTGTAAACGGCAGAATAAGTATATGTTTCGCTTTCGGACGACAGATTTTTGGAATCATACGCCTGTGATAAAATAATATAAACGTCTGCCACCGTTTTTCCCTCGGAAGCAATAAAGGAGCCTGACAGGCAAAAGCTTGTGCCATAGGTAAAAAAGCCTGTTACATTACAGAGCTTTTCCACACCGTCAAGCCCCGTGAATTTTTTTTCGTGGGGCGTATCAGCGCCGGTTGAATTTTCAGAACTGCCGCCTGAAGGCTTTATTGTATCGGAATGATGAGTGCTTATTATTCCTGCCCCTATAAAAATTACGGCGGTAATGATAACAAGTACAAGTATGATTTTTAATAACGCTTTTGTTTTCATGTATTTTATACCCTCCTCACAGAATGTAAAATATATTACAGTAAAAATATACTACAATCATATTGTATCATTTTCGTATATTTTTTAAAAGAAAAAAAGTTTATATTGCTGATTTTTTTTAAAAAGGGTATAATCAAATTGCAAAAATTAAAGACATATCTGCGATATGCAAGGGTATTTAAAATGAAGAAAAGATTTATAAAAAAGGATTATATAAATCTGGCAGTATTGTCAGGTATATATATACTGATTATATTGATATTAATTATTCCAAATAAAGTATACGGCTCGCAGCTTGACTGGGAGAATCAGCACTGGGCGCTGCCGGAGTATTTTAGAAACAGATTTTATGAAACGGGACAGTTGTTTCCAAGCTTTGCAGCGGAGCTTGGAGGAGGGCAGAATATATATTATTTTGCTTATTACGGCTTATACAGCCCATTTTTGATGCTGTCATATTTTCTTCCGTTTATTGATATGAGGGCATACATTATAGGAATAAATATAGCTGCAGTGTTTGCCGGCATATGGCTTTTTTATCTATGGATAAGAATGAAGTACAATCATAGGGTAACTTTTTTTATAACCCTGCTTTTTCTTACAGGGGCGCCTGTTATATTTCACAGCCACAGACATATAATGTTCGTGGATTATATCCCCTTTTTAATTATGCTGCTTATATCTGTAAAAAGCTATATGGAGGGAAGAGGAAGATTGTGGCATATTACGGTAATAAGCCTTCTTCTTGTAACCACCAGCTTTTATTTCAGTGTGGGAAGCTTTATTGTGTCAGGCATTTATGCCATTATGCTGTATATTGAAAAAACAGATACAAAAGCTTTAAGAGAGCATATAAAGGAAGTCTTTTCTGCCGTTATGCCCGTTGTGGCGGCTGTATCGGCAGGGGTGTGCATGGCGGGAATACTTCTTATTCCAACTCTGTCGGCGCTTTTAAGCGGCAGACAGGAAACACAGGGAGGCTTTGACGCCGGTATGCTTGCACTGTCATTAAAGGGTGAATTTCTCCTGTATGGCCCGTATTCCATGGGGATGAGCGCTATATCCATATATGGCGTTATATGGAGCTTCTTTGATAAAAGAAAAGGAGCGGGGGCAAACCGTTTTTTTGCTGTTATCCTTGGTTTACTGGCTGTATTTCCCATATTCGTGTATCTCCTTAACGGAGGCTTATACCTTGACGGAAAGGTACTTATCCCATTTCTTTTGCCTGCTCTTTATGTTACGGCGCCCTTTGTTGAGGAATTATTTTCATTGGGCAGGGAGGGCTTAAAAGAAGGAGATGCTGAAAATAAAGAAGGCTCCTTTAAGAAAACATTTGCCATAGGAACGGCAATATGCATAATCCTGTTTATAGCCGGGCTTGATAAATATGAGAGACTGGCTCATTTAGCAGAGGTTATTCCTCTTGCTGTATGCCTGTTTATATATATGAAAAATAAAAAACCTAAGACGGTGCTTGTGCCGTTTGGAGCTATAGCCCTCTTGGTATGTATTGTTTTAAACTGTACGGATTCCTTAGTTGAGCGTGACGAAAGCAGAAGCGATAACAGAAGAAGCGCAAAGGAACTGGCAGATAATATAATTGAGCAGGAAAAAAGCGTATACAGGTTTACCTCTAACTGGGGCAGGTGGGCAAACCCCAATATGGTGCTGACAAAAGGCTATAAGCAGGTATCGGTATATTCATCATCTGTTAATACAAATTTTAAGGACTTTTATTTAAATGAGATGTATAATGATATAACATACAGAAATAACGCCATATTGTCAGCCTCCTACAATTCCCTTTTTAACATATATATGGGAGTAAAATACTATATAAGCAGAGAAGGCTTTGTTCCTATAGGCTATGAAAAGCTTTACGAAAAAAATAATATATCAGTATACGGCAATGAAACAGCGTATCCCATAGGCTACGCCACATCAAATGTTATAGGGGAAAAGCTGTATGACAGTCTTGATTATCCTTATAATATAGAAAGTCTGCTAAAATATAAGGCGGCAGATGAAAAAGCATCTTTTGCCTCTGCCTGCAGTGAAAATAAAGATATAGGATTTGCCATAGAAAAAGCGGACATATCCTATGACGTCATCAATGAAAATGACGAAGAAATAAAAGTGACGGAGAATGGCTTAAGGGTTGCCATAAAAGAAAACAGTCAGGCAAGGAAGCTTATTTTTTCACTTAAAAAACCTGTGGAGGGGAAAATTATTTTTATAAGGCTTAAGGTGGACAACAGCTTAGAGGGAGCCGAAAGCATTGATGTAAGCGTAACCTTAAACGGAATAAAAAACAAGCTTACGGGAGCAGACTGGAAATATCACAACGGGAACTATATGTTTGAATATGTTCTTGACGGAACAAAATACACAGACAGCATAAACGTAAGCTTTTCACCGGGATATTATGAAATAAGTGATATAGAGTGCTATACCCTGGATTATGACTGTGTAAAGGAGTTTAGGGAGTCTCTGGATGAATTTTACATTGACAGGGAAAAAACAAAGGGCGATATTATAGAGGGAAGCATAGACGTAAAAAATGACGGCTGGTTTCATATATCCCTGCCCTATGACAAGGGCTTTTGTATATATGTAGACGGCGTAAGGACAGATTACTATACATCCGACAAGGATTTTATAGGCTTTGCCATAGAAAAGGGGCGTCACAATATACTGATAGAGTATAGGGCGCCCGGCTATAATGCAGGTATGCTTCTGTCCATAGCAGGAGTATTGATGCTTATAGCAGAAATTGCTTTCAGCATAATAAAAAAGCATAAAAACAGATAAGCATAGATGAACAGAAGGAACATAAGATATGAAAAAGATATTAAGGAAATTGTTTAAGATACTGATGTCCGCAGGCTTAGCGGTAATAAGCACAGCCATCATTGCCGCCGGATTTATGACCTATAGCGCATATCATTTAACGACTCTCTCAGATGAAGAAATAAGCTCCATAGTTGAAAACAAAGCAGAAAAGCTTATGATAGTTGCGCACCCTGACGACGAAGCTCTTTGGGGAGGGCTTCACCTTCTTGAGGGCGGATATTTTGTGGTATGTATTACAAACGGCAATAATTCCACACGAAAAGAGGAATTTTATAATGCGCTGAAGAAGTCAGGAAACAGCGGTATAATACTGTCATATCCCGATAAGGTTTTAACAAGGAGAGACAGTTGGAAAAATGTGAGAGAATACATAGAGAGCGATATAGAAAAAATTTTAACATCAAAGGAATGGGATATTGTAGTTACCCATAATCCTGCCGGAGAATACGGTCATATCCACCACAAGATGACAAGCGCCGTTGTCAGGGAAAAATCCATTGAATACGGTATGGAGAAAAAGCTTTGGTATTTTGGAAAATATTTAAAAAAGGCTGAGGCTGATAAAATAAATGAAGCTATGAGGGAATATGACAGTGAGAAGCTAAAGGGCAAGGAGGAGCTTCTTTCACTGTATGCGTCCCAGGAAAAAACCATAAATAAGTTTAGCCACATGAATCCCTATGAAAACTGGATATCATATGAAGCATGGACGTCTGAATAACAAAAGTGTCAGAATGCATATTAAAAACACATTAAGAAGATTAAAAATTAAAATTTGAAATTATTGTAAATTTCTTATACCATTATTTAAAAAATATGGTACAATGTATCTGTGTGCATTTTTTGCACATATTATTATGGAGGATAAACAATGGGTGAATTAACACCGGAACGCAGAGCCAGGATAAATCGTATAAAAAAGGTATTAGTCAGGATTAATTTTACTGTTCTTTTTGTATTATTTGCAGCCTGTATTTTATTGCTTATACGAAATATAATTTTATCTGAACGTGTAGAGACACTGAATTGGAAACTCTTAGAGGCAGAGAAGGAGATAAAAAATAAATTAAATACAGAGGATAAAAACAGTGAACCGGAA
Source organism: uncultured Lachnospiraceae bacterium (assembly GCA_910584685.1). Taxonomy (GTDB): domain Bacteria; phylum Bacillota; class Clostridia; order Lachnospirales; family Lachnospiraceae; genus CAG-303. The sequence goes on from CAJUAO010000020.1 coordinate 12,643, forward strand.
ATTCCCACAGAGGATTTGTCTTCTGTTTCGGTGAATCCTGAGCTTGTATATGAAAAAATAGCATACCTGACCTTTGATGACGGTCCAAGCGAGAATACTGTCAACATATTAGATATTCTTGACAGGTATAAGGTTAAGGCTACTTTCTTTGTAAACGGCAAGGAAGGAGCTGTAAACGAGGAGAGATATAAGGAAATTGCAAAAAGAGGACATTCCATAGGATTGCATTCATATACCCATAATTTTGAGCAAGTGTATGAATCCGTTGAGAGCTTTAGTCAGGATACTGAAAGGATACACGCATATATACAGAATATAACAGGGGTAGATACCTGCCTGTACAGGTTTCCGGGAGGCAGCAGTACTACCAGAACGGCAAATATTCTTGAATATATTGATTATATCGGAAGTATCGGATATAAGTATTTTGACTGGAATGTGTCAAGCGGTGATGCGGCGGCGGTGTCGCTGACTGCGGAGAACATTGTTGAAAATGTTATGAATGGAGTAACGGGGCATAACAGGGTTATTATTCTTATGCATGATTCAGCGGCAAGGGATACCACTGTTGAGGCGTTACCTACTATCATAGAAAAATTATTAAATGAAGGCTATGAGATATTACCTATAGTCGAAACAACTACACCCGTACACCATACGGTAAATTAACACTTGGAGGAAAGAAAGATGAGTTTTTTAAAGGATTTTAAGGATGATTTATCCCAGGCGGTAAACGAGCTTGTAACCGAAGACGGGGATAAGGAAACAACGAAGGCAAAGAGCGAGCCGGAGGCAGAGGATGTATCTGACAGTGATATGGTTAATACGCTTGACGAGGATGTTCTGGCAGGACTTGATTTGGATACTATAAGTGATTTGCTGGAGGATACGGAAGAAGAGGAAGTAAATGAGGAACCTGAAGTTGATTTAACAGAGGAAACAGCTATAGAGGAAGATGAAAAAGAGGAAGCTCCTATGCCTAAAAAGCCGCAGCCTGAAAAGAAAGCGGAGCTTAAGGAGCCGGCAGCTTCTTCTGAGGATGAAGATGATATACCTAGCGACGAGGTTGCAGAAATTACAAAGGGCACGTCTATTACAGGAAATATAATGTCAGACGGCTCAATAAATGTATACGGAAAGATTATAGGCGACGTAACATGTAAGGGCAAGATGGTTATTACAGGCATGGTACAGGGAACGTCAATGGCAAGCGAAATTTTTGCAAATAACGCAAAGATTGAGGGTGATGTTAAAAGCTCGGGAAGCATAAAAATCGGCAACGGCTCTATTATTATGGGAAATGTATATGCCACAAGCGCCGTTATCGGAGGAGCCGTAAGAGGCGATATTGATGTTCACGGGCCTGTTATTGTTGACGCCACGGCAGTTGTACAGGGAAATATTAAGTCACGTTCAGTTCAGATAAACAACGGCGCAGCCATAGAGGGCTTCTGTTCTCAGTGCTATGCAGATATTGACTACAAGGCATTGTTTGACGATACATTTGGAAAAAATTAAAAGAGGTGGCAAAGGGTGAAGGAGATAAAGAGAGTTTTACTTAAGCTCAGCGGAGAGGCACTTGCAGGAGATAAGCATACGGGCTTTGACGAGGCTACGGTAGTGGGCGTTGCAAAACAGATAAAAACTGTTACGGATATGGGGATACAGACAGGAATAGTAATTGGAGGCGGAAACTTCTGGCGAGGCCGTTCCAGTGAGAAAATTGACAGGACAAAGGCTGATGCCATAGGTATGCTTGCCACGGTTATGAACTGTATTTATGTGTCGGAAATATTCCGCACTGAGGGTATGATGACGCAGGTGCTGACGCCCTTTGAATGCGGTCCGTTTACAAAGCTCTATTCAAAGGACAGGGCAAACAAATACTTTAATAAGGGTATGGTAGTTTTCTTTGCAGGAGGAATAGGCCATCCGTATTTTTCTACCGATATGGCAACAGTTCTTCGGGCAATAGAAATTGAAGCAGATATTATTCTCTCGGCAAAATCAATAGACGGCGTATATGACAGCGACCCTGCCAAAAATCCGGCTGCAAAGAAATATGATGAGATTTCCATACAGGATGTTATCGATAAAAAGCTTGGGGTTATTGACCTGGCAGCATCAGTCATGTGCATGGAAAACAGGATGCCTATGCTTATATTCGGCCTTAATGAAAAGGACAGTATAATTAATACGGTAAACGGAAACTTTACAGGTACAAAAATTACGGTTGATTAAAATTATTCAGAAAACATTTTAAAGGAGATATATACAATGGATTCAAGATTAAATCAGTACGAGGAGAAAATGCAGAAGACACTGGATTCCCTTTTGTCCGAATTTGCTACTATAAGGGCAGGAAGAGCAAACCCTCATATACTTGATAAGCTTAGGGTGGATTATTACGGTACTCCGACGCCATTTCAGCAGGTAGCCAATATATCCGTGCCTGAGGCCCGCATGATACAGATACAGCCATGGGAGCCGAATCTTATAAAGGACATAGAAAAGGCAATACTTAACTCAGACTTAGGACTTACTCCAAACAACGACGGAAAGATAATACGTCTTGTTTTTCCGGAGCTTACAGAGGATAGAAGAAAAGAGCTTGTAAAGGATGTAAAGAAAAAGGGTGAAAATGGAAAGGTAGCGGTAAGAAATATAAGAAGAGACGCTAATGACGTATTTAAGAAGCAGGCAAAGGCAAACGAGATTTCAGAGGATGAAGGAAAGCAGCTTGAAGATGAAATACAGAAGCTTACAGACAAGTATGTTGATAAGGTAGATAAGGCTGTAGAAGAAAAATCTAAGGAAATACTTACAGTTTAATGTACATTAAATAAAATACCCTGCCGTATGGCTCGCAGCTTTGTGAGTCTTCGGCAGGGCAGAATTTAATAATAAATAATATAGCTTTAAAGGGGCATATTATTGATGTAAAGGTGAGGATTTGGTATGTCACGGGATAAAACTACATTAAGTATTCCAAATCATGTAGCAATTATACTTGATGGAAACGGAAGATGGGCTAAGAAGAAACTGCTTCCCAGAAACCTTGGGCACAAGGCGGGAGCTAAGGCAGTGGAGGATATATGCGAGGACGCATGGAATCTTGGCATAAAATATCTTACGGTATACGCCTTTTCTACGGAGAACTGGAAAAGACCGGAGGATGAGGTAAATGCTCTTATGAAGCTTTTAAGAAATTATCTTAAGGATTGCATTGAGCGTTCAAACAAAAATAATATGCGTGTACGCGTTATAGGAGAAAAGTCAGGATTAAGCCATGATATACGTGACAGCATAGAGGAGCTTGAGAAGGTAACAGAGAAAAATACAGGATTAAATTTTACCATAGCCATAAACTACGGCAGCCGCGACGAGATAACAAGGGCGGTAAGGCTCATAGCAAGGAGAGCGGCGTCAGGTGAGATTAATCCTGATACTATAGATATGGATATTATCAGTGAAAGTCTGGATACAAAGGGAATACCTGACCCGGATTTGCTTATCAGAACAAGCGGCGAGGAGAGACTGTCGAATTTTCTCCTGTGGCAGCTTGCATATACGGAATTTTATTTTACTGACGTGCTTTGGCCGGATTTTGATAAAAGGGAGCTTGAGAAAGCTATAGAAAAGTATAATGGACGAGAGAGAAGATTTGGAGGAGTAAAATAGATGTCGTTAGGAAAGCTTATGAATAAATCATTTCTTACAAGAACAATCAGCGGTTTTTTACTATGCGTCATAATAGCCGTCACAGCCATTATAGGCGGCGATATATTGTACGGCGCAGTGTTTGCCATTGCTCTTGCAGGCTTATATGAATTATACAGGGTTGCGGGAATGGAGAAAACTCCTCTTGGAGCAGTGGGGTATATAGGCGCAATAGCTTATTATATTATTATCAGGTTTGCAGAGGGAAATCATTTTCCAGAGCTTGCGGTGCTGCTTCTCATAGGAGTTATGGCTGTATATGTATTTACCTTCCCAAAATATTCTGTGGATAAGGTGCTTATGGCGTATTTTGGAGTTATGTATGTGCCTGTGATGATGTCGTACATGTATCTTGTAAGAAGCTACAATGACGACGGCGTGTATACATTCTGGCTTATCTTTGTAAGCTCGTGGGCCTGCGACACATGCGCATACCTTGCGGGAGTTGTGCTTGGAAAGCATAAGATGACGCCTGTATTAAGTCCGAAGAAAACCATAGAGGGAGCCATAGGAGGAGTTATAGGAGCCGCTGTTATAGGAGCGGTGTATGGCATCTGCATAGGAGGAAAGCTTTCTTCTATTGATAAGGGCATGGCGCCGGCGCTGTTTGCAGCTATAGGAGCCATAGGAGGACTTATCTCCATGATAGGAGATTTGTGCGCTTCCGCAATTAAGAGAAATTACGATATAAAGGATTACGGAAAGCTTATTCCCGGACATGGAGGAATAATGGACAGATTTGACAGTGTTATAATTACGGCTCCATTAATATATTATCTTATAGTATATTTTGCATAGAGAAGAGCCTGAAACAAAGAATATTTTAATTAGTCAGTATCACAGACAATGTGATATGCGTAGGTGTTAGTATGAGTGATATAAAAAAAAGAATTGCAGTGTTAGGCTCCACAGGCTCCATAGGTACGCAAACCTTAGAGGTGGTCAGAAATAACAATGATTTTATAATAGATGTATTAGCGGCATACAGCAGTGTAGAAGCTTTGGAGAAACAGGTAAGGGAGTTTTCTCCAAGGCTTGTGTGCGTATATAAGGAGGAAGCCGCAGTAAGGCTTAAGGAAGCCATAGCCGATACGGAAACATCGGTAGTGACAGGTATGGAGGGGCTTATTGAGGCCGCCCGATTTGATACTGCCGATATAGCAGTTACTGCCATGGTGGGAATGATAGGCATAAGACCTACCATAGAAGCCATAAAGGCAGGGAAGGATATTGCTTTAGCAAACAAAGAAACCCTTGTTACCGCTGGACATATTATTATGCCTTTGGCAAAGGAGCACGGGGTTAAGATAATTCCTGTGGACAGCGAGCATAGCGCTATCTTTCAGTGCTTAAACGGAGAACACACAGAGGAGATAGATAAGATACTCCTGACCGCGTCAGGAGGCCCTTTCAGGGGAAAAACAAGAGAGCAGATGAGGGATATTACCGTTGAACAGGCCCTTAAGCATCCCAACTGGGCTATGGGAAAAAAAATAACAATAGATTCTGCAACCATGGTGAATAAGGGACTGGAGGTAATGGAGGCAAGGTGGCTGTTTAACACAGACTTTGACAATATACAGGTGGTGGTGCAGCCCCAGAGCTTAATCCACTCCATGATACAGTTTAAGGACGGAGCCATTGTGGCCCAGCTTGGAACGCCGGATATGAAGCTTCCTATACAGTATGCCCTTACATATCCTGAAAGAAGGTATCTTAAGGGAGACAGGGTGGATTTTAATACCCTTGCCCGGATTACATTCTTTGCGCCTGATATGGAAAATTTTGCAGCCCTTAGGATGGCCTATGAGGCGGGAAGAATGGGAGGAGTAATGCCTACGGTATTTAACGCTGCAAATGAGATGGCGGTAAGCAGATTCCTTGATAAAAAAATTGGTTTTCTTGATATAACCGACAGTATACAATATGCCATGTCAATGGTTAAAAATACGGATAATCCTGACCTTAAGGAGATACTTGACACGGAGCAGTATGTATATGAGCTGCTTTTATCGTATTTTGGATAATTTTTGATTAAGAAAAGAGAGGCTATATGAGTATAATAATTGCAATTATAATATTTGGACTTTTAATATTTATACATGAGATAGGACATTTTCTTCTGGCCAAAAAAAACGGCATAAGAGTTGTGGAGTTTTCCATAGGCTTTGGGCCAAGGCTGTTTTCCTTTGACAAGGGAGATACAAAATATTCCCTTAAGCTTCTTCCCTTTGGAGGAGCATGCCAGATGCTTGGGGAGGATTATTACGGCGAGGAGGAGGTAGACCTTGACCATGAAAATTCCTTTGAGAGCAAATCAGTATGGGCAAGAATAGCCGTTATACTGGCAGGTCCCCTGTTTAATATACTTCTTGCATTTCTTCTTGCACTTGTGGTTATGGGAATAGTAGGCTATGACGAGCCTGTAGTAACATATGTTGAGGAGGGCTCTCCCCTTTATGATGCAGGAGTAAGAAGCGGGGACATTATTACAGAATTTAACGGGGCCGACGTTACATTAGCAAGGGAATTAATGCTGGAATTATACGTAAATCCTCTTAACGGGGAGACTATAACATTAAAATATGAAAGAGACGGCAAGGAATATGAGGTGACCTTAAAGCCTGAGAATAAAAAGACATACGCCCTTGGAATAACGTATATGGCGACGGAAGCTCCGGCGGAGCTGGAGGAAATAACGGAGGACGGAGCCTTTGCAAAGGCGGGAGTTAAGAAGGGAGATGTCATTACATCCATAGGAGGAGTAAGGATATCCACAGGAGCGGAGCTTAACTCCTATTTTAGGGAGCATCCTCTTTCAGAAAAGGAATTGGAGTGTGTCCTTACAAGAGACGGTAAGGAATATACTGTAAATGTAACGCCAGTTTACGGCGGCGAGTCATATGTTCTGGGCTTTAATTATAATACGGCAAGAGTGAAGGTGGGAGCCGTCGAAGCCATAAAATACAGCGTTTCAGAGATTAAGTATCAGATAAAATCCGTTATAAAGAGTCTTGGACTTTTATTTAAAGGCAAATTGGGAGCTGATGATTTTACAGGCCCTGTAGGAATAGTGGACATTATTGACGACACTTATCAGGCAAGCAGGGAGGACGGAGCTCTTTATGTATTTTTAAATATTGCAAACATTACACTTCTTATAAGCGCAAATCTCGGTATGATGAATTTGCTTCCTATACCGGGGCTTGATGGAGGAAGGCTTGTATTTTTACTGATAGAGGCTGTTTTCAGAAAGCCTGTGCCAAAGAAATTTGAGGGAGTTATCACTGCGGCATGTATGATAGCCATTATGCTGTTTGCAGTATACGTAATGTTTAATGATATAAGAAACCTGTTTTAGCTGATTAAAAAAATGAAGCTGCGCAGGATTTTAAGGTACTCTGAGATGTATATATAATGTAAAAAATACTTCCAAGGCGGCATGGGGATTATTATGGAGAAGAAAAATGAGAAAAAATACTAAGGTGATAAAAATTGGAAATAAGCTTATAGGCGGAGGAAACCCTGTCTTGCTTCAGTCAATGACTAACACAAGGACAGACGACGTAAGGGCAACCGTTGCCCAGATAAAAAGACTGGAGGAGGCAGGCTGCGATATAGTAAGGTGTACGGTGCCTGATGAAAAAAGCGCAGAGGCATTAAAGGAGATAAAGAAGGAAATTTCTATACCTCTTGTGGCGGATATACATTTTGACTACAGGATGGCCATAGCTGCCATGGAAAATGGGGCTGACAAAATAAGGATAAATCCGGGGAACATAGGAGCAAGGGATAAGGTTAAGGCAGTGGTTGACACGGCAAAGGCAATGAATATACCTATAAGAATAGGAGTAAACAGCGGCTCTCTGGAAAAAAGCCTTATTGAAAAGTATGGGGCGGTAACGGCGGAGGGAATAGTGGAAAGCGCTCTTGATAAAGTGAAAATAATAGAGGATTTAGGCTACGATAATCTTGTAATAAGCATTAAATCATCAGATGTTCTTATGTGTATAAGGGCCCATGAGCTTATAGACAAGGCGGCAAATTATCCCCTTCATGTGGGAATAACAGAGGCAGGCACCTTATGGTCAGGCAACATAAAATCCTCTGTAGGTCTTGGTATTATACTGTATCAGGGAATAGGCGACACCATAAGGGTATCGCTGACAGGAGACCCGGTAGAGGAGATAAGAACAGGAAAGCTTCTCCTTAAAACACTTGGGTTAAGAAAAGGTGGAATAGAAGTGGTTTCATGCCCTACATGCGGAAGGACAAAAATCAACCTTATTGATTTAGCTTCAAAGGCAGAAGCAATAGCGGCAAAATATGATAATTTAAATATAAAGCTGGCAGTTATGGGCTGCGGAGTAAACGGGCCGGGGGAGGCAAGGGAGGCTGACCTTGGTATTGCAGGAGGAAACGGAGAGGGACTATTAATTAAAAAGGGTAAGATAGTTAAGAAGGTTCCGGAAGAAAAGCTTTTAGAGACCTTAGAGGAAGAATTAAGAAACTGGATATAAAAAGTGCATGAGTTACAACTGTTATGGAGGTGAGTAAGATGGATGAGCAGCATTATAACGGATTTTTTTCTGTGTTTCCCGAGTTAAAATTTCATAGCGAGCTTATGAATCTTATGAGCCTTGTTACTGTGGAGAAAATTGCCACAAACAGGGATAAAAGCACATTAAAGGTTTACATTTTAAGCGCCCGTATTATATCCGGAAGGGATATAAAATATATGGAGAGGGAAATGGAAAGCCAGCTTTTTGGAAGAAGCAGCGTAAAGGTAATTCTTTCTCCAAGATACACATTGTCAAAGCAGTATACGCCGGAAAATCTTTGGAATGAGTATAAGGAAACCATATATGAAGAGCTTAGGGACATAAATATAATGATGTACAATATGCTTAGACGGGCTGACGTGGAGTTTACCGACAGCGGCCATATGAAACTTACCCTTGAAAAAAGCGTTATAGGCGAGAAAAAGGAGTCAGGGCTTATTGATTATATAAGAGAGGTTTTTGAAAACAGGTGCGGTCTTTTCCCTGAAATAAAAACGGAATATAAGGAAATAAAGGAAAGCCGTTATAGAAAGCAGCAGGAGCAGAAGGTAGAAAACGAGGTTGCAAGGATAATGCAAAACAGGGCATTAGCAATGGAGTCTGCAAATCAAAGCCTTTCATCTAAAGAAAGCGCACATAAGGAAAGCATACAGAAAGAAAATCAACAGAAAGAAAATACGCAAAAGGAAAATACACAAAAAGAAAATCTGCAAAAGAAAGGGGTACAGGAAAAAGCTTCAGATTCAAAAGCCTTTGCCCGGGATACAAAAGCAGGAGGGGAAAAGAAGTTTTTTAGAAGGGAGGGCTACAAATCTGACAATCCTGACGTAATATACGGAAGGGAGTTTGACGACGAGTATACAAGGATAGCGGACGTCTCGGCAGAGTCAGGGGTGGTAGCCATAAAGGGACAGATTATAGCTGTTGATACAAGGGAGATAAGAAACAAAAGAACTATAGTTTCCTTTGCCATAACTGATTTTACGGACACCATAAGGGCAAAAATGTTTATAAAGAACGAGCTTCTTTTAGGCGTAATGGACAGCATAAAAGTCGGCAATTTTATAAAAATTAAGGGCATGGCTCTTTTTGATACCTATGACAAGGAGGTATCCATAGCCTCTGTTACAGGAATTATGAAGGCAAAGGATGACAGGACGTCGAGGATGGACACAAGCGTTGAAAAAAGGGTGGAGCTTCATTGCCATACGAAAATGAGTGATATGGACGGGGTGTCAGATGCGGGAGATATTATAAAAACCGCCATAAAATGGGGGCACAGGGCTCTTGCAATAACAGACCACGGCTGTGTACAGGGCTTTACGGATGCCCTTCACGCCCTTGACAAGATAAAGGGCGACTATAAGAAAAAGGGCGAGGAGCTTGATTTCAAGGTATTATATGGCGTAGAGGCGTATCTTGTGGACGACCTTAAGGATATAGTTACCGATTCCTGCGGACAGTCCCTTGACGACACATATGTAGTGTTTGATATAGAAACCACAGGCTTTAGCGCCGTCTACGACAAAATTATAGAAATAGGCGCAGTAAAGGTAGTGGGAGGCAAAATAGAGGACAAGTTCAGTAAATTTATAAATCCAAAGATACCTATACCCTTCCGCATTGAGGAGCTTACAGGTATAAATGATTCTATGGTAATGGACGCAGACACTGTCGATGTGGTGCTGCCTTTATTTTTGGAATTTTGCAGGGGAGCCGTTATGGTAGCCCATAATGCGGATTTTGATATGTCCTTTATATTTAAAAACGCATCAGATTTAGGCATAGATTTTAAATGCACCATAGTAGATACGGTATCCCTTGCCAGAGTGCTGCTGCCAACCCTTAACAGATATAAGCTTGATACGGTGGCAAAGGCAGTTGGAGTATCCTTAGAGCATCATCACAGAGCCGTAGACGACGCAGGCTGTACAGCAGGGATTTTTGTAAAATTTATAGAGATGCTTAAGGAAAGAGGGATTTCAGGCCTTGACGATGTAAATATTATGAGCAGGGCGTCAGAGACAGCCATAAAAAAGCTTCCAAGCCACCATGCAATTATTATTGCAAAAAATGAGACAGGCCGTATAAATTTATACAGGCTTGTGTCAAATTCACATATAAAGTACTTTAACCGCCAGCCCCGCATACCAAAGAGCGATTTTCTTGCAAACAGGGAGGGACTTATTATAGGCTCCGCATGCGAGGCGGGAGAGCTGTATCAGGCAGTGTATGGAGGAAAAAGCGACGCCGAGATAGCAAGGCTTGTAAATTTTTATGACTATCTTGAAATACAGCCCCTTGGCAACAATATGTTTATGGTAAACAAGGGGGAAACTACAGTAGAAAACCTTATAGAGGTAAATAAAAAAATAGTCAGTCTGGGGGAAAGGTTTAACAAGCCTGTTGCAGCCACCTGTGACGTTCATTTTTTAAACCCTGAGGATGAGGTCTACAGACGGATTATCATGGCAGGAAAGGGCTTTGATGACGCAGATAATCAGGCTCCTTTGTTTTTCAGAACTACAGAGGAGATGCTTGACGAGTTTAAGTATCTTGGCAGCGATAAGGCCTATGAGGTGGTTGTAACAAACACAAATAAAATAGCCGACATGATAGAAAATATATCGCCTGTCCACCCTGATAAGGCGCCTCCGGTCATACCGGACTCAGACAGGATACTGAGGGACATCTGTTATAATACTGCCCACGCCATGTATGGGGAGGAGCTGCCGGAGGTAGTTACTGAAAGGCTGGAGAGAGAATTAAATTCAATTATTTCAAATGGATTTGCAGTTATGTATATAATTGCCCAAAAGCTTGTGTGGAAGTCAAATGAGGACGGCTATCTTGTAGGCTCAAGAGGCTCTGTTGGTTCGTCTTTTGTGGCAACCATGTCGGGAATAACAGAAGTAAATCCCTTAAGACCTCATTATTATTGCAGTAAGTGTCATTACAGTGATTTTGATTCGGATTTGGTGAAATCCTATGGGGGAAGCTCAGGCTGTGACATGCCGGACATGAAATGCCCTAAGTGCGGTGAGGAATTAGTTAAGGCAGGCTTTGACATACCCTTTGAAACCTTTCTTGGCTTTAAGGGAAACAAGGAGCCGGATATAGATTTGAATTTCTCAGGAGAGTATCAGAGCAAGGCCCATGAATATACAGAGGTTATATTTGGAAAGGGACAGACCTTCAGGGCAGGGACAATAGGTACGCTGGCTGACAAAACAGCATATGGCTTTGTGAAAAAATATTATGAGGAAAGAGGAATACCAAAAAGGTCATGTGAAATAGAGCGTATAGTTCAGGGCTGCGTAGGAGTAAGGAGAACTACGGGACAGCATCCGGGAGGTATTATAGTTCTTCCTTACGGGGAGGAAATATATAAGTTTACCCCTGTCCAGAGACCTGCAAACGATATGACTACAAAGACAATAACTACCCACTTTGATTACCATTCCATAGACCATAACCTTTTAAAGCTTGATATTCTCGGACACGATGACCCTACCATGATTCGTATGCTTGAGGATTTAACAGGGATTGATGCAAAGACCATAAGGTTTGATGACAAGGGTGTGCTTTCGCTTTTTGAAAGTACAGAGGCCCTTGGAATTACGCCTGAGGATATAGGAGGCTGTCCTTTAGGCTGTCTTGGTATTCCGGAGTTTGGTACGGATTTTGTTATACAGATGCTTCTTGACACAAAGCCTAAAACCATGTCAGACCTTATAAGAATATCAGGACTTTCACATGGTACGGATGTGTGGCTTGGAAATGCCCAGACTCTTATACAGGAGGGAAAGGCAACCATATCTACCGCCATATGTACAAGAGACGATATAATGACATATCTTATAGGTATGGGGCTTGACTCTGAGGAGTCCTTTAAGATAATGGAGGCTGTGAGAAAGGGCACTGTGGCAAAAGGAAAATGCGGAAACTGGGAGGAATGGAAGGCTGATATGCTGTCTCACGGAGTTCCTGACTGGTATGTCTGGTCATGTGAAAAGATACAGTATATGTTTCCAAAGGCCCATGCGGCGGCATACGTTATGATGGCGTTCCGAATAGCGTGGTTTAAGATAAATTATCCTTTGGCATATTACGCGTCATTTTTCAGTATAAGAGCCTCGGCCTTTGATTATGAATTAATGTGTCAGGGAAGGGATAAGCTTGAATATTTTTTGGCAGAATATAAGAAGCAGAATGACGCAGGAACCCTGTCAAAGGTGGAGCAGGATAAAATAAAGGATATGAAAATTGTCCAGGAAATGTACGCAAGAGGCTTTGAATTTACAAAGCTCGATTTATACAAGGCACAGGCAACAAAATTTCAGATAGAAGACGGTAAGCTTATGCCAGCCCTTGCCAGCATAAGCGGAATGGGAGACAAGGCGGCAGAGGCAGTTGTAGAGGCGGCAAAGGATGGTAAATTTTTGTCAAAGGACGATTTCAGGGACAGGACAAAGGTAAGCAAGACGGTTATTGACCTTATGTCAGATTTGGGGCTTATGGAGGATTTACCTGAGACAAACCAGCTTTCATTATTTGATTTTGTATAAATTAAGGAAATATGCTATGATAGATAAGGAGAAATTTGAGAGGGCAAAGGAAAAGGTTATAGGCCTGCAGAGGGCAAGAAACGGCATAGGAACGCTTAAAGAGAAGACAGTTCACGCCGTCCTTAAGAATTATTATGAGGAGGATACGGATAAACAGGAAATACCAATAGACACTTTCGTGGCAGACATATATAATGGTAGGGATATAATTGAAATACAGACGGCGCAGTTTAACCGGATGAGAGAAAAGCTAAGCAGCTTTCTGCCGGCATATGAGGTTACAATAGTCCATCCCATACCGAGATTTAAGTATCTTGTATGGATAGATAAGGAAACGGGAGAATATTCCCCAAAAAGAAAGTCTCCAATAACCGGCAATCCGTATTTTATTTTTCCGGAGCTGTATAAGATTAAGCCGTATTTGCTTCATAATAACCTTCACATAAAGGTAGTTATGATGGATATGGAGGAGTTAAGATTTGAAAACAAGTCGCCGAAAAGAAGAAGGAAAAGCGCAGGGAAATATGACAGGCTGCCCCTTGAAATGGTGGAGGAAATAGCTATAGACCAAAGGGAGGACTATATGCAGTTTGTGCCATATTCTTTGGGGAATGAATTTACCTCAAATGATTTTGCAGGGGAGGCCCATATACACAGGTCACTTGCACAGGTTACGCTAAATATACTGCATTATGTGGGAACTGTGGAAAAAACAGGAAAAAGGGGAAACAGTATACTCTATAGGGTAAAGGAGTAGAAAGGAATAATTATGGGAGAAAGATTAAAACCAATAGTAGGAAGAAGTCCTATATTTGAAGAAAACAGAATGAGGGAAGAAAATAAACGCAGACAACAGAGAAGGCTTTTGGCGGAAAAAAGGAGAAAAAGCCGCCAAAGAAAAAGGATAGCCACCCTTGTCTTTTTTATGTGTGTTATTTTAGCAGGAATAGGCGCCATAGTGAAGCTTTTGACGTCGTCAGGCGATGAAAATAATTCAAATACAGGCATCAACGCCGTAAAGCCTGCGGAGAAAGAAACTAATAATTCCGTAGTGTCACAGTCAGACGTGCTTCAGGTGGGACTTACAGCCGAGGATTTTATATATGACTGCAATGACGCAGAGATAATGTCCAAGCTTTCAAATAAAGCAAAGAGCAATAAGATGGTTAATTTTATATATGAAAATTATAAGGCATATCCTGAGGCAGTGTTGAAGGCAGTGTCAAACAACAGCGAGCTTGCAGATTTTGCAATAAAGTATCCTCTGGAGGTAAAAAAACACCATGATAGGGTCGCTACAGTGGAGGACATGTATGACACCGGTAAAATGCCTTTGTTTATACAGTGGGATGACAGGTGGGGATATTATCCTTATGGAGATGATGTTCTTGGCTTGTCAGGCTGCGGACCAACATGCCTTTCCATGGTAATAGTAGCCCTTACAGGTAAAAACCAGTATACGCCTACAGCTATAGCAGATTTTGCCACAAAAAACGGGTATTATGTTACAGATACAGGAACGGCGTGGGCTTTGTTCAGCGAGGGAGTTAATAAGCTTGGACTTAAGTCACGGACTATTGGAAAAAATCAGGATGAGATGACGAGAGCATTAGACAAAGGAGAACTGCTTATATTGAGCATGGGGCCTGGTATATTTACTACGGGGGGTCATTATATAGTTATATACGATTATAATGAAACAACGGGAGAGTTTTTAGTAAAAGACCCTAACAGCGTAATAAGGACAAACACAGCCTATAAGCTTGAAAGCTTTAGAGAGCAGGTAAAAAACATATGGGCAATAAGCAAATAAAGGAGAATTAATGGTTAATATACACATAGAGGACAAAAAGACCTTTACGTCAAATTTATTTATAAAGAATACCTTTGATGATTATCTTTTGGTGGAGGCGGCCATTACTACATTTAATATCTATACCATAGACGGACGTATCCAGAAAAAATTTTATTCAGATAAGGAATACGAGGAGTTAGGAAGTCCCCTTCTTTCAAGCTGGGGAGATATGAAAAAAATATGCTTTGAGATGATAAAGGGAAGCAGGACGCCTCTTAAATTTAAGATAGTCCTTAAGCTGTCGGAGGAGAAAACCGAAGATATAGTAAGCAAAGCGGGAGGAACGCTTACAGTGAATGATGTACAGGGGCTTCTTCTTAATATAAGATATGAAAATGACAGCATGGACTGCATAACGGCTGCAACACTTAAGCTTTTTTCCATGGATAAAAGCGTGGAGGAGGAGCTTGACAGGTATATGGATAAAATGTTGTCGTGTATGGCGTAAAAAGAATATATAAAAAATATTAGCACTCAATCAAAATGAGTGCTAATATTTTTCTTGACATTTATCTGCGTTTGAGTTACCATATATTTTAGATTAAAAAAACGGAGGTAAAGAAAATGGCAGCAAAACATGGAAATCTTTCAATTAACAGCGACAATATTTTTCCTATAATTAAAAAATGGTTATATTCAGACCATGATATTTTTTTCAGGGAATTAATATCAAATGGCTGCGATGCCATAACAAAGCTTAAAAAGCTTGATATGATGGGAGAATACCAGATACCTGACGATAATAAGTTTAAGATTCAGGTGCTTGCAAATGATAAGGAAAAAACCCTTAAATTTATAGATAACGGTCTTGGAATGACGGCTGACGAGGTTGAGGAATACATTAACCAGATAGCATTTTCAGGAGCGGAGGCTTTTATAAGCCAGTATAAGGACAAGACGAATGAAGACCAGATTATAGGTCATTTTGGACTTGGCTTTTACTCGGCGTTTATGGTTGCTGAAAAGGTAACAATAGATACTCTTTCCTACAAGGCTGATGCCACGCCTGTACATTGGGAATGTGACGGCGGAACTGAGTTTGACATGAGGGATGGAAGCAGGGAAACCGTAGGAACAGAAATTACCCTTTACTTAAATGAGGACAGCCTTGAGTTTGCAAATGAATACAGGGCAAAGGAGGTTATTTCAAAGTATTGCTCATTTATGCCAACAGATATCTTTGTTGCTAAGGAAAATGCCGAGCCTGAGTATGAAACCGTTGACCCGTCAGAGGTTACGGAGGAGGATACGGTGGTTGAGACTATAGTAGAGCCTGAGGAAACCGAGGAGAAGGAAAAAGAGGACGGAACAAAGGAAACTGTAGTAATAAAGCCTGAAGCTACAAAGAGCAAAATACTTAAGAGACCTGTTCCGATAAACGATACCACGCCTCTTTGGACAAAGCATCCAAATGAATGCAGCGACGAGGAGTATAAGGAATTTTATACAAAGGTATTCCATGACTTTAAGGAGCCCCTTTTCTGGATTCACTTAAATATGGATTATCCGTTTAATTTAAAAGGTATTCTTTATTTCCCTAAGTTTAATAATGAGTATGACACACTTGAGGGCGTGATAAAGCTTTACAATAATCAGGTGTTTATTGCAGATAATATTAAAGAGGTTATACCGGAATTCCTTATGCTGTTAAAGGGCGTAATCGACTGTCCTGACCTGCCTCTTAACGTATCGAGAAGCGCATTGCAGAACGACGGCTTTGTAAAGAAAATTTCAGACTATATTACAAAGAAGGTGGCAGATAAGCTTTCAGGCATGTGCAAGACTGATAAGGAATCTTATGAGAAATATTGGGACGATATAAATCCGTTTATAAAATTCGGCTGCCTGAAGGACGAAAAATTCTGCGAGAAGATGAATGATTACATTCTCTTTAAGACAATTAACGATAAGTATGTCACACTTCCTGAATATCTTGAGGCAGCAAAGGAAAAGCATGAAAATAAGGTATTTTATGTGACAGATGAAAAGACACAGGGACAGTATATTAAGATGTTTAAGGATGAGGGCATGGATGCAGTTATATTAAAGCATAACATTGACAATCCGTTTATTACGCATCTTGAGCAGAAAAATGAAAACGTTAAGTTTTTCAGAATAGATACTGACCTTACGGAAAATCTCAAGGCAGAAACCTCAGAGGATGATAAGAAGGCCCTTGAAACAGCCAATACCGAGCTTTCAGAAATATTTAAAAAAGCCCTTAATAACGATAAGCTGGAAGTAAAGGTTGAAATGCTTAAGGATGAAAAAATATCATCTATGGTTACACTGTCGGAGGAAAGCAGACGTATGGCAGAGATGATGAAAATGTATGGAATGTCAGGCATGGATGCATCTATGTTTGGAAATCAGGTTACTCTTATACTTAACGCAGGTAACGAGATGGTTAAGTATATTCAGAATAATAAGGATTCCGAGAATGTGCCTATGTTCTGCGAGCAGCTTTATGATTTGGCCCTTATAAGCCACGAGCAGCTTGCGCCTGAGGCAATGACTAAGTTTATAGAGAGAAGCAATAAGATAATGATGCTTTTGGCTGGGAAATAATAATTTGTACATTTGAAAAAGAAAGTTTCTCACATGTAGTCCGGGTATGTCCCATTAACAGGCTTTAAGCGGCGGAACGGGCTGGAGCAGACAGCTGAATATAATTTTTTAAAGCTTCGAAACAGGGAAGAAATTCTATCAAGGAAATACCGCCACCTCCTAAGCTGCGGGTGTAACTCGGAAAGTGCTAAAAAGCAGCCCTTTCCTCAGACAGACACCCTTCGCTAAGAAGCTGACGGTATTCCCTTGATGAATTTCTAACCCTGTTCCTTTATGCTTTAAAAAATTATATTCAGCTGTCTGCTCCAGCCCGTTCCGCCGCTTAAAGCCTGTTAATGGGACATACCCTCATTTATATACTGTAAGGTGAAATATAGTTTGTGTTTATTTTAGTGTTATAAAAGTGCAGTAGTGAGAAAGTGGTTAATTCTGATATTTGCATTTACTTTGTTTAAATATGACAGAGATTAAATATATTTGAATTAAATTAATTTTATTTATTCTCCAAAAAATTTGCAGAATGCAGACGTATAATTATAGTGAATACCAGCAAATTTATATCTATTTAATACTGAATGTTGTTTTTTTATTGATACGCCCTCCACTTGAATTGTTTATACGAATTAATATTTTAACAACAATAAATTGTTTCAACATATGATTAAAGATTTTTATAACACAAAATGTATTGAAAAAAAAATATATATAGTTTATAATGAAATTATACAAATACACGTAAGATAAAAGATTCTTCAATTAAAAACTCTCCAAAGATAAAAAATGTTTTGTAAATAAATTTATTTTTTTAAATTTAATTAAAATTAATATAATTTATAAAAAAATAAAAAGGAGAAAAAAACTATGACAAAAAGAAGCAGCTTATTAATTATGGTAACGGCATTTATAGTAGCATTAATATTTATGAATTTATGTGCATATGCAGATGAAAAAAAGCTGTCTGAGATGACAGAGGAGGAATGTATAGAATTTGCAGAGGCTCAGGAAATTGAAATACCGGAGGAATTTATAAATTATGGAAAGCTTGGTAATATAATTAAAGATATGATTGAATATATTGAGTTAAATCCAAATGCAGAACATATATATAATTATATTCCAACAAATGAATTATATACAAATGTACGTAAAGCAGTTTTTGAGTATTATAATAAAAGAAACGTCAGCGTACTAAAAACTTATAGCAGGTCAGCGGCAATTACATTACAATATAGTAAGGCATTAAACTCATGGAAATATTTTTTTGAAAATTATAATTGTTATGCATATGCAATTTCCGCATATAATGACGGATGGATAAAACCCGGGTATAAAATAGGCGCTTCATATAGTGAAAGCAGTATATATAATATATCAATAGAAAGATTTGCTAATTTAGTGGCATCGGATTTGAACGTATTAGGATATACAAATGTTACTTATGGAAGTACACGTCCCGCTTATCAGTCAGGGTACCGGGTTTTAGCTATTAGAAAATGTGATACGGATTTTCATTTAATGGCAGAAACCAGTTCAAATGTATGGAAGCATAAGCCGGGCTCATCAGTTGAATTACAATATAATTATTCGTCGCCGGCATTGGGAAAATGGACAAACGAAGGAATTGGCAGAGGAGGACTTCAAGGGGGAAATATAGAATATACAAGCAATATAATGTACATAAAATATAAATTAAAATAAGGAGGAGTGTATCATGAAAAAGAGAAGACAACTGCTGACAGTACTGCTGGCAGTAACCGTTATTTGCAGCGTAGTTATTATGTCAGGCTGTGGAACAAAAAATGAAAAGCCAAAGACACAAACATCATTCTCAGGCAAAAACCAAGTTAATACCATAAAGGAAACAAAGCTTGAAGGCTATAAGGTAAATGTGAAAAGCAATTATGTACATCAGACGGACGCATATGGCTTTGCGTTAAATTTTGAAGTAGATTTTGATGATATTACGCCATCATATGAGGCATATGTCTGTAATAATATGAGTTCAATAGTAGACAAAAAAATTCAGGAAGAAAACAGCAAAAGCTTTGATGAAATTAAAGAAAAGAATCCTGACATTTCAGACGAGGGGCTAAAAGAGAAATGGAGTTCAGTTTACAAAAGCGTTTTTTGTATGAACGTAACATATTCTGCAGACAAAAAAGCAGATATTGAGTGGGCGCCATATCCTACAAGTGATAATGCCTCAAAGTTTTCTTCAATGGAAGAATACCTGAAAACAGGAAATATGTATCTTGTGCTTAAGGAAGGCGGAAATATAACAGGATTTATACTGTTTGAGTTTCCTGTAGAAAAGGATGAAAATAACAGCGTTACCTATAAAGAAGCAAAGGTACTTGAGGCAGTATACTTTGAGAAGACAGACGGGGAATATCAAAACGTAAATATTGATTATGTAAAATCAAGGATAGATAACATATTGGAAAATAAGTAACAATTATAGAAATTTTTATAATGCGGATGCAAAACAATATATTATTGTGATGTGTCCGCATTTTTCTGTTTTAGGTCGGATATGAAACTTGGACTTAATAATTCTAAAGGCTTCTTCAACTTCCAACACACTGTTCCATCATATACTGAGCTTCCACATTTTTTATCCTTTTAACACTCAAGCCTTTACAGTATAGAAAAATACAGATATAATATGTATTATAATTTACAAACTTATTAAACGAGGAGATAATATTTGGAGCAGGAGAAAAAGCAGGGGAAACTTGAAGAAATTTTAGTGGTTGACGACTTGGATAATAACAGGTTTATGCTTCGGGACATTATTCAGGAGATGGGGTGTCGGCCTATTCTGGCTGAGAATGGTGTTCAGGCGTTGAAAATAGTTGAAAGGTTTAACCCTCAGCTTATTATTTTAGATGTGGCAATGCCGGAAATAGATGGATATGAGTTTTGTAAAATAATGAAGGAAAATGCAGAGACAAGGGATATTCCCATTATTTTTATTTCTGCCTTTGATTCTCCGGCGGATATTGTTCAGGGCTTTAACCTTGGAGGTGAGGATTATATTACAAAGCCGTTTATTCCCGAGGTGGTTAAGGAGAGACTTAAGCTCCACTTAAAGCTTCGTGCCACAAGCAGGAATTTAATGGAGGTCAACCGGCTGCTACAAAGCACCGTCAGCGGGCATATTCAGCAGCTTGAGCTTGAAAGGAAAAACGTTTTATATGCGTTAGTCCGGGTGGCAAGGGAGAATGCCTGTTACGATAAAGACCATATGGAGCGGATTTGCTATAACTGCCGGATTTTGGCAGGGGCTATGCAGCTGTCTCCTGAATATGAAAACTTAATTTCCGATACATACGTTGACACCATAGAAATAGCAGCGCCTCTTTGTGATTTGGGAAATGTTGCTATACCAACAGATATTCTTCAAAAGAAGGAAATGCTTACGCATGAAGAAATTGCAGTGATACAGACGCATACCACTATTGGTGCAAAGATTCTTGAGGATATTCGGGGCAGGAGCGATTACAATGATTTTCTTAAGCTGTCCATTGACATCGCCCGGTATCACCACGAAAATTGGGACGGAAGCGGCTATCCCTGCGGGAAAAAGGGCGAGGAGATTCCTCTGGCGGCCCAGATTGTGTCTGTGGTAAGCGCTTACTGCGCTATGACAGAAAACCGTGTTTACAGAGAGCCGCATCACATTGAAGAAACACTGGAAATGATGGAGGCAGATGCCGGAACAAAATTTAATCCCCGTATACTTGGGATTTTACGAAAAATTTACAGACAACTGCACTAATATACATTTATATACGTAGGAGGATATAAATTGGGATTTTTTAATCAAAGTAAACAGGACCAAAGAAGTATGGAACGGATGGTTATTATCTTTTACAGCCTCTATACTATTAACTTATATATAGGCATGATACGCCTTGGGGTTAAATTGTGGATTCCCATAGTTATGCTTGTACTGGGGGCGGTTAGCTGGGGCGTTTTCTTTAGCAACTATAAAACTTTTCGAATCAGGGCAGCCATAACCTCCTGTTTAATGCAAATAACCGTTATATTATGTGCGGCAAATACAGATAAGCTGTCGGAGGTAGTCCCAACCTTTATGGTTTTCACCGTTCTTGTGGCGATGTATGGTCAGATAAGGCTTTTATGGCTTACAATAGCTTCCATACTGTTCATTATTTTCTATCATAGTGTAATTACAGATACCTTTATGGCTCAATCTCAGGAAACAATTATTCTTATAGCGTCCCAACTGGGAAATGTCATATGTTTGGAAATTATTCTTTATATTTGGCTCAGAAAACGTGATGAAGCAACAAAACAGATTGATAAGGTGATTGATACATTAATAGAGGCTGAACAAAGCAAGGATGATTTTTTGGCAAATGTCAGCCATGAGATACGTACTCCTGTTAATACCATATGTGGAATGAGTGAAATGGCCCTGCGTGAGCAGTATATGAAAAAAAATGCGGGATGAGGTCTTGGATATTCGTGACGCAGGGCATAATCTTATGTCCATTGTTAATGATATTCTTGATTTTGCACAGCTGCAGCAGGATAAGATGGATATTGAGGAGGAAGCCTACAATATAACGTCTACGATAAATGACATTATCAATATGGCGCTGGCGCGAAAGGGTGATAAGCAGATTGAATTTATTGTGGACTGCGATGCAAATATTCCAAGCGGGCTTTTGGGTGATGAGAAAAAAATCCGAAGAGTAATTATGAATATAGTGGATAATGCTATTAAGTTTACAAATGATGGGGGCGTTATTATTGATATTCATGCCAGAAGAGAAGATTATGGCATAAATCTCTGCGTATCAGTAAAGGATACGGGCAGCGGCATAGGGGAGGAAAGCCTGGAAAAGCTTTTTGAGAGCTTTAGTCAGGTAGATACAAGAAGAAACCGCCAAAACGGCGGAGTAGGTTTAGGACTTGCCATTTCAAGGGCATTGGTTCAGAAGATGGGGGGAACTATTACAGTTCAAAGCCGCGTAAACAAGGGAAGTATTTTCCGTTTTGTAGTTCCTCAGAAGGTACTGGATGAAAATAGAATTGGACAGGTTATAAATCGGCATGAGTTAAATATTGCCGCATATTTTGACATGGAGCAGTTTGACATGATTACTATCAGGGACGAGTATTCAAAGCTTATTATGCACATGGTAAAGCAGCTTCAGGTAAAATGTCACGTTTGCCGTAATTTGGCTGAGTTAAAGCGAAGACATGATATTGAACCATTCACTCATATTTTTATCAGTCTGGAGGAGTATCAGGAGGATGAGGCTTATTTTGACGAGCTGACGAAGCATACAAAGGTAATTCTTGTGCTGGAGCGCTTCAATGAAAAATATGTTTTAAATCAAGATATAATACGGCTCTATAAGCCGTTTTACATATTGCCTGTAGTGTCAATCCTAAATGGAAACGCCGGTTCAGGCGGCGGAAAACAAATAGTGCGTATGGGTAAATTTACGGCGCCAAACGCCCATGTCCTGGTGGTGGATGATAACCTGATGAATATCCGCGTGGTGGAGGGACTGTTAAAGGAATATCAAATTAAGGTCACCTATGCTACAAGCGGGCAGGAAGCATTGAAAATAATTGAGAAAATGTGCTTTGATTTTGTGTTTATGGACCACATGATGCCGGAGATGGATGGAGTTGAGACCATGCACCGGATTCGGGATAAAGCAGGGCATTATTATCAGAAGGTGCCTATTATAGCCCTGACAGCCAATGCAGTTCCAGGCAACAGAGAGATGTTTCTGGAGGAGGGCTTTAACGATTTTGTGGCAAAGCCATTGGAAATGTCTGTTTTGGAAAGGGTGCTAAGGCGTAATCTGCCAGAGGAGAAGCTTGTGCTGCAAACGAGGGATGAACAGCAGTCTATGGAACAGCAGCTTAAGGAGAGCAATGAAAAGGAAGAGAAATTGAAAATCGGTGATTTGAATGTGGAACAGGGATTGCTTTACTGCGGCGGACCTGAGGCATATTTGGAAATTTTAGAGCGGTGCTTTGAGGACGGCGTTAATGAGCGTCAGCTTTTGGAGAAGCTGTATGAGGAGCAGGATTGGAAGAACTACACAATCAGAGTTCATGGATTAAAAAGTACAATGCAAAGTATCGGAGCGATTCCTCTTTTTGAAAAGGCAAAAGCTCTTGAGATGGCAGGAAAAAATGAAGATATTGACTATATTCTGGAATGGCATAAGGATATGATTGCAGAGCATATACGAGTGATGGAGGAGCTTAAACATTGCCCAAAGCTTCACCATAAGCTGCAGGAGGATGTATTGCCCTCAGCTTTAGGACAGGAGAAAGCTGCAATTGATTTGCCAAAGCTTGACGATGATATGCTTGACAGTCTGCTTACGGAATTTGAGGCTGCCATGTACGATTTAAATGAAGAGGAAATGCTTTTGATATTGGGGAAAATCCAGGAGTATCAATACTGTGGAGCGTCCCTTAAGGAGAAGCTTGCCTTGGTGAAGAAAAAGGTGGAAATGTCCGATTATATGTCAGCGGTGGATTTGGCGTACAAAATCCGGGAGGAGTTAAAAAATAACAGGGAAGGAGAATTTGCGAATGATTAAGAAATTGCTTGAGGCAATCAGTGGACGGGAATATGAGCTCCGTGAGCGGATTTTCAGAATGTTAATTCTTGTAGGCGGCAGCCTGGCTATTATGGGAATTTTAGAATGTCTTATCCTTATGGATGTGAAAACCGTTATTATTCCACTTATTTTACTGTTGGCAGTTTTTTGCGTAGAGCTTGTGATTACCTTTAAGTATCACAAAATTGACATTGCCGCTGTTATAGTAGCCCTTCTCATTATCCTTATTGTATTTCCGACAATGTTTTTTTTAAGCGGAGGGCTTGAAGGCGGAGCCGTTATTTGGTTTGTACTGGGACTGCTTTACGTATTTTTAATGTTTTCAGGAAAAAGGCTGATATTTTTTCTATGTCTTTCATTAGTAACTGATATTTTCACGTATGCTTACGGTTATTATCATCAGGAAGCCATTATCCCTATGGACTCTCCTGCAGCAGCTTATATGGATTCATTATTTGCCATGCTTGCAGTAGGACTTGCGGGAGGCATCATATTAAAGGCCCAGATGAAAATGTTTAATGTTGAACGTGATTTGGCAAGAAGGCAGCAAAAAGAGCTGGAGCAGATAAGTGAATCAAAAAACAGCTTTTTTGCAAGTATGAGCCATGAAATCCGTACGCCAATCAATACGATTGTGGGATTAAACGAGATGATTATCCGTGAGACCAAGGAGAAGGGAACACGGGAATATGCTCGGAGTATTCAAAGCGCAAGTAAAATGCTGTTGAATCTTGTAAATGATATTCTTGATTTATCTCAGATTGAAATGAAGAAAATGGAGATTATTCCTCTGGAATATAAGACGGAGGATGTGTTCAGCGATTTGATTGATATGATTCAGGTGCGTCTGATGGAAAAAAAGCTTGATTTCCAGGTAGATATAGATGAAACGATTCCTTCTGTACTGTGGGGAGATGTGAAGCGAATCAAGCAGGTAATCCTGAATATTCTTACTAATGCGGCAAAATATACGTCAGAGGGCTCTGTTGTTTTTTCGGTTCATGTGGAATCAATGGATGCTGATGAGGTTTGCTTAAAGATAACAGTGGAGGATACCGGTATCGGAATCCGAAAAGAAGATTTGCAGCATTTGTATGACTCCTTTAAGAGAGTAGATACCCATAAGAATTTAAGAATAGAAGGAAGCGGTCTTGGACTTTCCATTACTAAGCAGCTGGTTGATTTGATGGGCGGTGAAATTTCCGTGGACAGCATTTATACAAAGGGCTCCACATTTACGGTTATGCTGCCTCAAAAAATCATGGATAGAACTCCTATTGGCGCTGTGAAATTTTTATCACGAAGCAGGGCTCATGGTGAGGAATATAAACAGAGCTTCGAGGCTCCTGAGGCGCGAATTCTGATTGTGGATGATAACTCCATGAATTTATTGGTGGAGCGTAAGCTTCTTGAGGCAACTAAAATGAGGATTGATACTGCTGGAAGCGGAGATGAATGTCTTGAAAAGACATTGAGGAAGTATTATCATGTGATTTTGCTGGATTACATGATGCCGGGGATGGATGGTCTTGAAACATTACGGCAGCTACGAAGACAGGAAAACAGTTTGTGCCGCGATTCTGCCGTGATTGTTTTGTCTGCAAAAACTGCCGGGGAAACAGAAAAAAACTTTTTTGAGGAAAATTTTGACGGGTATCTGGAAAAGCCGATTCAGGGAGCCGATTTGGAGGCGGAAATCTTAAAATTTTTTCCGGAGGATATTATTGAATACAGGCGTGAGAAAGATTATTTGGAGGATGAGACGAAGCTTCAGAAGATTTCCCATCATAAGAAAAGAAAGATTTATATCACTACTGACTGTGTAAGCGAGGTTCCGGACAGCCTGCTGGAAAAATATGATATCGGATTAATGTATTTATATATTAAAACAGACAGCGGACGATTTGCTGACACATGGGAAATTTCTTCGGATAACCTTAGTCAGTTTATGACAGCTACTACAAGCAATGCTATAGCGGACAGCGTTTCCGTGGAGGAATACGAGGACTTTTTTGCCGAGGCGCTTACACATTCGGAGCAGGTAGTACATATTTCTATGGCGAAAAATATAGGAAAAAGCTATGAGGTTGCCAAGGTGGCTGCACAAAGCTTTGACCATGTGCAGGTTATAGAGTCATCACAGATTTCCTGCGGACAGGGGTTAATTGTTTTATATGGTGGCTTGCTTGCTGCGCAGGGACATACGGCGGGAGAAATATGCGAGAAGGTTGAGAATATCAGAAAACGAATAGAATCACGTTTTATGATGCCCTCTGCAAAGATTTTTTATGAGCATGGCTATACAAGTAAAGTCTTTGCCAAGGTATGTGATGTGTTTTCATTTCATCCGGTAATGAAGATGAAGCAGAGTAAGCTGACGATAGTAGGACTTGGGTCAGGAAGAATGGATGGGGCATGGAGACGATTTATTCGCCGGCATCTGCGGCACAATAGAAAAATTAATGATGATGTCATTTTTATTTCTCATGTGGCGTGCAGTGTTGAGCAGCAAAAATTAATCCAAAGAGAGGTGCTTCGCTGCATTCCCTTTAAGCGTGTAATTATTCAGAGGGCGTCTGTAACTACGGCGTGCAGCTCAGGAATCGGAACCTTTGGATTTGCCTATTTTGTAAATGCAGGAGCTGACGATTTAGATGATAATAAATAAAAAGTATACAAAAATATGATTATATGCTATAATTTAAGCACCTGTATTTAGGGGATACATTGTATAAAACTATTATATTTTGTAAAGAAGGAGGTTAATTGATGAAAAAAGTTTTAAGAAAATTTTGCAGAGGGGGGATAGTAGCAGTTTTAATGGCAGCGCTTATGGTTATAGGAACGATAGCGCCGTCATTGGCAGATACTATCAGAAAAGACGGACTTGAGGTTACAATAACCACAGATAAAGAAGCCTACAAGGCGGGAGAGGAAATTAAGGTAACGGTTTCTGTAAAAAACACAGGACAGGAAAATATTGAAAATGTCATGGTAGAATTGCAGATACCGGAGGGAATACAGCTTGCAGAGGGAAGTGACACCAAGATTGTAATTGGCAATGTTAAAGCCGGTGATGTAAAGACAGAGGAAGTAAATGCAAAGGCAGAGGAGGACATAAATACCGGAGATGATAATAAACCGGGAGACGACAACAAGCCGGGAGACGATAATAAGCCGGGAGACGACAACAAGCCGGGAGATGACAACAAGCCGGGAGATGAAAATAAGCCGGGAGATGATAACAGCGGAGACAATAACGGCGGCGCAGGAACAGATAATAACGGCGTAGGAAACGGCGGAACAGGTAGCGGCGATGCATCTATAGGCGGAAGCGTTGTTACAGGAGATATAAATTTTATAGGATATCTTGCAGCGGCAGCTATTGTGTCGGAGGTGGTATTTATTCTTATAAAGCGCAGGAATAATAAGGCAGCCGGAATAATCGGAATCATGGCGCTTACATTAATCGGCTGCGGCTTAACGATACAGGTATCATATGCGGCGGTTGTAAACGGAAGGCTTGAAGTGAGCAAAAAGGTAACCGTTGACGGAGAGGAAAAGGAAATAACAGCTATAGTAACATACGGAACAAAGGTAGCAGACGTTGATATATCAACAAGCTATAAGAGAGTTTCAGTACATGACCCAAGTATAGTAAAGGACCCGGTTACAGGCACGTATTATGTGTTCGGAACACATATGACATGGGCAAAGTCGGATGACTTAATCAACTGGGAAATATTTACAAATAACATAAACAGAGATTACAAAACTCTTTTTGCAGAGGGAGCCGAGTGGTCAAAGCGCGGAAGCTCTGAATATGACTTGGCGGAAAATCTTTGGGCGCCTGACGTTATATATAATGAGGATATGGGTAAATGGTGCATGTACATGAGTGTAAACGGAGACCACTGGTATACCTCAATAGCTCTTTTAACTGCCGATAGTCTTGACGGAGACTGGGAGTATAAGGGCACCGTTGTTTATTCGGGCTTTACAAATGCTGCAGAGGCAGCGGAAACTGATTTGGCGAAGGTAATAGGAACAAATGAGGTTCCTGCAAGATACCTTGAAAACAGAAATGGAAACCGTACATATGGAATGAACGCTATTGACCCATGCGTAAAGTATGACGAGGACGGCAATCTTTGGATGTCATACGGCTCATGGTTTGGCGGAATATATATGCTTAAGCTTGATAAGGCTACAGGATTAAGAGATTATACACATACATACGAGACTGTCGCAAATGTCTCAGATGAATATCAGGGACTAAAGCTTGCAGGAGGAGCCCATGTATCAGGAGAGGCTTCTTACATTGAAAAAATCGGAGACTACTGGTATTTGTTTATGAGCTATGGCGGTCTTGTAGCAAATGGCGGTTACAACATGAGAGTATTCCGCTCAGAAAGCATTACGGGACCATACACGGATGCCACAGGCGACGACGCAAGATTTACGGCAGGTACAAATAATATTAACGGAACAACAGGTGTAAAGATATTTGGAAATTACAAGTGGAACACAATGAAGGTCGGTAATGTTGCGCAAGGACATAATTCATTACTGGTTGATGACGACGGCAAGGCGTATGTTGTTTACCATACAAGATTTGCAGACGGAACGGAAGGCCATCAGGTAAGAGTTCACCAGCTCTTTACAAATACAGACGGCTGGCTGGTGGCAGCGCCTTATGAATATACTGGTGAAACATTAAGCGCATCAGGATATTCAAAGGAAGATATGGCAGGCTCATATGAGGTATTATATCATAAGCAGTCAGTTAATTATGAAAGTCTTGAATGTGTTACACCGCAGGATATTGTCTTAAATGAGGACGGAACAGTCACAGGCGATTATACAGGCACATGGGAGTGTGAGGCAGACAGTCCGTATGTGACAATGGTCCTTGGCGGAGTAGAGTATAACGGCGTATTTGTAAAGCAGTATGTAGATGAAACCACAGAACAGACAATGTGCTTTACCTTATTGGGAGATAATGAGGTAGAATTCTGGGGCAGCAAATATCTCACGGGAAAAATGGCCGTGGATATGACTCTTGATAGAGGCATTGTAACAATTCCGCAGCAGACAGTGGCAGACATTGTCTTTAAGACAGAGGGATTGTACGGAACAACGATAAGCTATGCTTCAGGCAATAGGGCGGCGCTTTCAAATGACGGAACAGTAACAAGAGGTAGCGAGGATGTCACCGTTAAGGTTACGGCTACCTTTACAAACGGGGATTACTCTGTAGATAAGGAATATGAGATTAAGGTTCTCGGGGATAAGGGAGAGGGCGAAAGACTTCTTGTAGGAAGCTGGTTTACGGATGGCGAAGCCGACTTAAGCAATGCGGCTGAGGGCACATACAGCTATCCAAACCCATTTAACAAGACGGTAACAAACGGACTTGAGATTTATAACGGAGCTGTAATAGAGTTTGATGTTGAGGGAAGCGGGGCTTATTTAAGTACTATATTATCCTTCTTCGGAGGAGGAAGAATGTACTTTACCGGAGGCTCATATCTCGGCTATAACGCTACGGGAGGCTTCTTTGACGCAAACGTAAAGAACAGTGAGCCGTGGGCGGCAGGAACAAACTTTATAAGCGGAAAGACACACTTTGAGATTAAGCTTAAGGGCACAGGCTTTGAGGTATATGCAAACGGAATAAAGGCGTATGACAGCGCAGACCTCGACGCAGGAAATATTTTAGGCTCAAAGGACCCTAACTGGGGAGGCTATGCAAATGTACTTAAGTGGCTTAACAACACGGCTGAAACCTTAAATCTTGGCTGGGGCTCATGGTGGAATGATAAGTTTAACGGAAAAGTAAGCAATGTTAAGCTGTATGTGGAGCCTATAGAGAAGGTAGATACTTCAAAATGGGATATATATTATCAGGATTACAGTGCAGGAGACGATTCAGAGTGGGCCTCAGTAAACGCAAAACCATCAATTACCGTTGAAAATGACGGAGATGAAAAGGGTAATTACATCCAGTTTGCGCCGCCATATGGTAATTCAAGAGGCGCAGAGGCAAGGTTTAATTTATTAAAGGAAACCGGCAGCCAATATACTGTAGAGGTAAGCGCAAAGCTCAACGGAGGAAACAATCAGGAGACACAGTTTGCTATTACCGGAACAGATTTTGCATACAAGAATAACAATATGAACGACGGTTTGGCATCAGGCTATATAGCCGCACTTACCTCCGCTCCAAACAGCACCACATGGACAGTAGAGGGAACAGGCGGAGAAACCGTTACAATACCTATGAATACATGGATAACCATAAAGGCAGAGGTAGATACATCAGAGGGAAAAACAAAGCTTGAGATTTATAACGGGGAAGAAGTTATTTATTCCGGCTTTGCAGACTTAGATGGAGCAGGACAATTAGAGGGAATCTATATACGGGGAGGACGCTATGTTCCTGTGGTATGTGTTGACAATATTAAAGTAAATACAGGTATTTCAGAATGGCAGGGAGAGGAGGAGGTTTTTCCGACTGAGGTTACCACACAGGTAACAGGAAAGGCTTATCCTGATAAGAAAAGCGAGGTTACAGTAACCTTTACGGGAGATACGGATATTCCTGATACATGCAGCGTAATTGTAGGCAATACCTTAGTTTCAAAAAAATCAGTTACCTTTAATGGAAAGACATGTACCGTAGTACTTGAAACAAATCCTATAAGCGGACAAAACAGCATTGACGGCTCTGTAAATGTAAAGCTGTCAAAGGGCGCAAAGTTTTCAAAGGAAGTAAATTTTGACTATGAACTGGATTTATCGCCGGATACTGAGTATGTGCCGATTAACCCAACATCCAACAGTAATGTAAAGGCATATTTTAAGGCTGAAGGAACAGAGATGTACTTTATGACAATTATAAAGGGAACTCTCCATTCCGACGGAGTAACCGCAGGAGGAACAGCCTATGAATGGTATAATGGAGCATGTTCGCAGCTTTATATGGTGCTGGAGGGAACAGAGTATAGCGTTGGAAGTCATATTTATCAGGGACAGTATGCCAATTCAATAGGATGGGCTTTAAATAGCAGCCATACTGCAAGCGCTGACCTTATAAATGCAGCATCTGCAAGACGCAGCTTTATGGCCCTTGGAACGTTTGGCAATGACCTTGATACAGATAAAGGCTGCATATTGTTAAATAAGGTGAATTTATCAGAGGCAGGCTATACAGGCAGCACATTAGCAGGAAAAACCGTCAGCTTCTTAGGATTTATCGGACCTAATGATGGTACGGGAAGACTTGAGGCAGTAAGTGAAGGCGATACATATACCATAGAAAACGGAGAGGAGCCGGCTCCTGAGGATACTAACCCACCAACCGTAACGGCACAGGTTTCCGGCACTGCATATCCTGATAAGGATAGTACATTAACGGTTACATTTACAGGAGACAAGGAGTTAAGCGACAAATATCCTGTCAGGATTAACAATACGGCAGTAACAGCAGGCAAAACAGTTGATATGATGACTGTAAACAGTATTACCTACAGCGGAAATACATGTACGGTATCGTTAAAAATGAGCGGAATAAACGGATGGCATTCTGTAAAGGGCTCATACGACGTAGAAATGGTAAGCGGCAGCACATCCTTGGCAAAAAAGAATATATCATATTCCATGGATTTGTCACCGGACACTGCTTATACAAAAATAAATACTGTGACAGACAATCAGTATTCAAGCGCATATTATAAGGTAGAAGGAACTAATATGTACATAATGACGGTAATAAAGTCAGATAAGATACATAGCGATTCCGTTTCTGCAAATAATATTGAGTATAGCTGGTACAACTGTATTAATGCAGAAATGTTTATGACGCTTGACGGAACAAAATACAATGTAGGCTCTCATATATTCCAGGGAACTTATATAAATAATATGGCGTTCAGAGGAGAAAATACAAGCCTTGTTGATGATAACAGCGGCGCTGTCAGAACATTTATGGCGTTAGGAACATTTGACAGTGACGATGATGTTGATACAGGTTGTATAATGCTCCATACCTTAGATTTGACAAAGGCAGGCTTTACAAGCGATATGTTATCAGGAAAAGCCATGACATTTTCAGGCTATATAGGTCCGAATGATTTTTCTGATAATGGTGATGGAGCAAGATTTGTGGGTATAGATGAAAGCCAGACTTATACTATACAGTAATAATTAAGCCGGATAAATAAAATGATGCTCTTACAGGGCTGCCGGTTTAAAATGGAATAAGGAATTTTTAAAGGCGCAGGAGACATGTATTCCTGTGCCTTTTTTATATAATAAAAAAGTTCTCCATTCAAAAATCTCGGCTTTAAACGTGATTGTCTTATTTTATATAAAATATAAATCAAAAAACCGTCACATAAAATACTTTTGTTTGACACCTTTTTAAGCTATAATATAGATAAAGTGTATATATATATGGAAAAATGGAAGGAAAACAAATATGAAAAACATACTGGTAGTAGACGATGAAGAAAAAATCCGCATAGTCATTAAAAAGTACGCAGAATTTGAAGGCTACAACATAGTAGAGGCAGGAGACGGTATGGAAGCAATAGACAAGTTTAAGGAGGAAAGCTTTGACCTGGTTATACTTGATGTGATGATGCCTGAGCTTGACGGCTTTTCAACATGCAGGGAGTTAAAAAAAATAAAGGATGTGCCTGTTATCATGCTTTCTGCAAGAGGTGAGGAATATGATAAAATACATGGCTTTGAGCTTGGAATAGATGATTATGTGGTTAAGCCCTTTTCTCCAAAGGAGCTTATGATGCGGATGAACGCTGTTATGACAAGACACAGGGTTAATGCTGCTGATGCAGACAATAATCATGAAATATATGAGTCAGAAGGACTAAAGGTGGATTTTACCAGCCGTATTGTCACCGTAGACGGGGTAAAAACTGACATGACTCCAAAGGAATATGACCTTCTTTTTTATATGATAAAAAACAGGGGAATTGCATTAACAAGGGAAAGGCTTATTACAGAGGTATGGGGATATGATTATTATGGAGACGACAGAACGCTTGATACGCATATAAAGCTTCTTAGAAGCAGCCTTGGTGATTACAGAAAATTTCTTGTTACCCTGAGAGGAGTTGGATACCGCTTTGAAGCATAAAAATTTAAGCATTAAATGGAAAATATTTATATATATGCTGTGTTTTATGGGAATTCTTTTGTTTATACTATGGCTGTTCCAGACAGTATACCTTGATACCTTCTACAAGAATATAAAAACAAATGAGCTGGAGGCAGCCTTAAGTCATGTAGAAACCATGTCCTTAGATGAAGATTTCAGTCAGGCAGTGGAAACCATAGCAGAAAGCTATGACGTATGCATTTTGGTAACAGATTTTGAAGGAAATATGCTTTTTTCGGCAGAAAAAAATATGAATTGCGCAGTCCACAAACTGCCGGCAGGAGAATTGATAAGGTTAATGGAAAAGGCAGGGGACGGCAGCGTCATAAAAATAAAAAATAATTTTGGCTTGTCCTTTGATAAGGGGATGGGAAATAAGGATAAAAGACCTGATAAATTTGAGGATAAGATGAATATACCTCCAAATGATGAGTACGAAAGCATGATGCTTGTAAAAATAATAACGTTAAAGGACGGAACAAGGTGCGCGGCATTTTTAAACTCCATTATATCTCCGGTCAGCGCAACAGTGTATACTCTTAGAATACAGCTTATATATATATCAGTCATCATGGTAGCAATAGCGCTTGTAATGGCAGTAGTTATAGCCGTAAAGGTGTCAAAGCCTATAATAAATATAAATAATACTGCAAAAAAAATGGCAGAGGGAGATTATAACATAGAATATGATATGGGCTCCTATAGAGAGATTTCGGAGCTGTCAAAAACCTTAAATTACACTGTGGCGGAATTAAAGAAAACAGAGGCTCTGCAGCATGAGCTTATAGCAAACGTGTCTCATGACCTTAGAACGCCCCTTACAATGATTACGGCATACTCAGAGATTATGAGGGATATCCCGGGAGAAAACTCTCCTGAAAATGTTCAGGTTGTAATAGACGAGGCCAACAGGCTTACAAATCTTGTAAATGATATGCTTGACATTTCAAAGCTTCAGGCAGGAGTTGATACCTTAGAGGCAAAGGAATATAATCTTACGGCGGGAATAAAGTCAGTTATAGACAGGTACGCCAGGCTTGTAGAGCAGTACGGATATAAGGTAATCTTTAAATATGCGGAAGAAGATATTATGGTAAGGGCGGACGAATTTAAAATATATCAGGTACTTTATAATCTTGTGAATAATGCAATAAACTATACAGGCTCCGATAAAAGTGTTATAATCAGGCAGATTGTTAACGGAGAAATAGTGAGAATAGAGGTTATGGACACAGGCGAGGGTATTCCACCGGAGGAACTTGATAACGTATGGGAAAGGTATTATAAGGCAGATAAAAAACATAAAAGGGAGGTTATGGGAACAGGTCTGGGTTTATCCATAGTAAAAAACATACTAAAGCTTCACGATGCAAAATATGGCGTATTAAGTAAGCCGGGTGAAGGAAGCATATTTTGGTTTGAGCTTAAAAAAATTTAAAATGTAAATTTCTTTATTAAAATATGCACGATATATAAAGGCGGGTTTACATGTATTGACATAGGGACTTTCGTTTGTTAAAATAAGAATCATAATGAGAAACTCACAAAGTATGAGGGAGAAAAAACATATGTATCATTGTCATATTCATTTTTATTTAGCAGGTCATCAGTGCAGGGAATTTGAGATTATAAAGGAAATGCCGCCTCTTGAGAATTTTACCCATGAATTTTCTCAAAGCGATGAGCCTGACCGGGTGACGGCAGCTAAAGCAGATGTGATTTTAGCTAACCTTAAGGATATGGATGTAAAAAAAGCGCTTGGGCTTCTGCTTCCGGATAAAAGAAAGGAAGCAGAGCTTATTGTGCTTTCAGATAAAGCCGTAATTTTGGATTTGGAAGATAACATGACGGAGATTAAGGATATATGGACTGTACCAATGTCACAGGAGGAAATAAGATTTAAGTTTTTAAGATGGCAGCAGACATATAAGATGAGTAAGGATTACTGGGAAACAAATCATTTTTTTGAATCTACCATTAACAGCGTTCCAAATCTTATATGGTATAAGGATAAAGCCGGCTTACATGAAAAGGTAAACGACAGCTTCTGTAAAGCTGTTAATAAGAAAAAAAGCCAGATAGAGGGACGGGGACATGCCTATATATGGGATGTTGAACAGGATGACCCTGCCTGTATAGAATCAGAGCATCAGGTTATGAGTACAAGAAAGACATGTGTATCTGAGGAAACAATTAAAACGGGAGACGGAACAAAACTGCTGACTACATATAAATCACCATTGTATAATATTGACGGAAGCGTAATGGGAACAGTGGGAGTAGCCATTGATATAACACAGGAGAGGGCATACGAGCAGGAGCTTATAAAAAGAAACCGTATGATGGAGACGGTTTTTACTTCTATCGACTGTGGAGTGCTGTGTCATACTGTGGACGGCTCAAAAATCCTTAGTATAAATACGGCTGCATTAAAGATTTTAGGCTATGAAACTTTGGACGAATTAATGTCAGACGGCTTTGATATGGTTGCGCAATCTGTTATAGATGAAGATAAGGAAAAGGTACGCGAATGTCTCGGCAGGCTGAAAAACGAGGGAGACAGCGTCAGTATGGAGTACAGCGTAAAACATGCTGACGGAACAATAATTCATGTTATGGGAAATATGAAGCTTTTAAAGGAAAACGGCGAGCTGTTTTATCAAAGGTTTCTTCTTGACTGTACCGACCAGAAGCTGCAGCAGGAACGGGAAGAAAAACGTCAGATGCAGCTACTTCAGGCCTTAAGTATAGATTACATGTTTGTATGCTATTTTGACCTTGACACATCTACAGGTAATATACTTAGAATTGATGATGACAGCATCAGTATTATAAATAAGGTCTTTGACGGTGAAATACCAATGACTGAAAGTCTTGAGCGATACATACAAATGTTTGTCTATGAGGAGGACAGGGAAATGCTGCGTCAATTCTCTTCACAGGACAGGCTTATAAGGGAACTGGCGGAAAAGAATATGTATTCCGTGAATTACCGCGCCGTTTCAGGCAATGAGATAAAATATTATGAAATGAAGATAGTCCGCGCAGGAGAATGGAAGCAATACCGGGGTATTGTTCTGGGAATACGCAGTGTTGACGAGGAAACACGAAATGAGATGGAAAAGAAAAGAATGCTGGAGAATGCGCTTGTTCAGGCCAATAAGGCAAACAAGGCAAAGAGCGTGTTCCTTTCAAATATGTCCCATGATATTCGTACTCCAATGAATGCAATTATCGGCTTTACTTCCTTGGCGCTTTCTCATATTGACAATATAGAGCAGGTAGAGGAATATCTTAGAAAAATCATGACGTCAGGAAATCATTTGCTTAATCTGATAAATGATGTTCTTGATATGAGCAGGATTGAAAGCGGAAAGATGAAGCTTGAGGAAAATCCATGCAGGTTGTCTGATATTTTGCAGGGCTTATATAATATTATACAGGCAGATGCGAAGGCAAAGAAGCTTGAGCTTAATATAGAGTCTGCGGATGTTGAGAATGAGGATGTTATATGCGATGAGCTGAGGCTTAATCAGGTATTGCTTAATCTCCTCAGCAACGCTGTTAAGTATACGGGTGAAGGAGGCAGCGTAAGGCTTAAGCTTACTGAAAAAACAGGGGCTCCGGAGGGCTATGCAAATTATGAATTCTGTATTACAGATAACGGCATAGGCATGAGCGAGGATTTTGTGCAGCATATTTTCGAGCCTTTTGAAAGGGAGAAAAATACTACCTTTAGCGGAATACAGGGAACAGGTCTCGGAATGGCCATAACAAAAAATATTGTAGATATGATGAACGGCTCCATTGAGATAAAAAGCAAAAAGGATTCAGGTACGGAGGTGCTTGTTTCATTTGTGTTCAAGCTGAATTCACAAACGAAGGAGCAAAGGGATGTTAAGGATAAATCCCTAAATCTTCAAAAGGGGCGGATTTTGCTGGCGGAGGATAATGAATTAAATCAGGAAATTGCAGCTTCTATTTTAAGTGACGCAGGATTTAGTGTAGAAATTGCGGGAAACGGTCAGATTGCGGTAGATATGCTGAAACAGTCTCAAGAGGGATATTATCAGCTGATACTTATGGATGTTCAAATGCCGATAATGAATGGATATGAGGCAACAAAAGAAATACGAAAGCTAAGTGATAAGAAATTATCCTCCATACCAATATTTGCAATGACTGCAAATGCCTTTGAGGAAGATAAGCAGGAGGCTTTGCGCTGCGGTATGAACGGTCATATTGCAAAGCCTATTGATGTGGAAAAGCTATTTGAGGTGCTTGATAAAATATTAACCTGAAACTAAAAATATGAAATCAAAAAAACGTGTTTGTAAGAGACTGTCCTTATGATAGTCTCTTTTTTTTATTTTTTCAATTTGTCTTCAAAAAACTGTCACATAGGAAAATTAATATATGTATTGTAAAGGATGTCTATTGAAAAGGAGATGAATTTATGGCAATAGAGGTATTTAACAGATACGAAAAAAAATATCTTATAGATGCGAAAGACTTTAAATGGCTTTTGGAAAAGCTTAAGGAGTGGATGGAGCCTGATAAATATAACAAAGACGGAAGACTTTACAAAATTTCAAATATTTATTATGATACGCCGGACGACGCTCTTATAAGGGCGTCAATAGAAAAGCCTGTATATAAGGAAAAACTCAGGCTTAGAAGCTATGGCGTGCCGGGGATATATGATGAGGTGTTTCTTGAGATAAAAAAGAAATATAACGGAATAGTAAATAAGAGAAGAACATGCTTAAGGCTTAAGGAGGCGTATGATTTATTGAACAAGGGAATAAAGCCAGAGGATGACTTTGGCATAAATAAGCAGGTGCTGGAGGAAATCAGATATTTGCTGAAAATATATAAACCTGTTCCAAAAGTATATTTAACTTATGACAGAATGGCGTTTTTTGACAGGGAGGATGATGATTTCAGGGTAACCTTTGATACAAATATCAGAACAAGAAGATATGATGTAGGCTTGGAAAAGGGAAGCCATGGAGAGCTTTTAATAGGGAATGCTCTTTGGCTTATGGAGGTAAAAAGCTCTAAGGCAATTCCTTTATGGTTTACAAAGCTGTTAGAGGAAAAGAATATAAAGTCAGTGTCCTTTTCAAAATACGGAACAGAGTATAAAAAATATATTATAGAAAAGTACAATATAAACGAAAGTAAAAATATTAAAATAAAAGGAGATTCATTATGTTTTCATCAATGTTTACCGGTACAGACGCTTCGGGAATATCAGCCAAAGGGGCAGTTGTCTGCATAGGAGTATCTATAGCTTTAGGCTTTTTAATCAGTATAATTTATATGCTTAGCGAGAGGAAGAAAAGATATTCGCCTCATTTTGCATTTACACTTGTTATTTTACCGGCTGTTGTATGCTCTGTTATAATGCTTGTAGGCTCTGATATAGCAAAGGCGGTATCCTTGGGAGGTGTGTTTGCGCTTGTCCGGTTCAGAAGCGTTCCGGGAAACTCTAAAGATATAGCAAGTGTGTTTTACTGTATGTCGGTAGGGCTTGCGGCAGGAATGGGATATGTAATATTTGCAGTTGTATTTGCAGTTGTTATCGGTCTTTTATATTTAGCTTTGACATTGCTTGGATATGGTGAAAAAAAGGGCAATATAAAGGAACTGAAAATCACAATACCGGAAAATCTTAATTTTCAGGGTGCCTTTGACGATTTGTTTGACGAATATTCAAACGGAGCCACCCTTGAAAGGATAAAGACAACAAATCTTGGTACGCTGTATGAGCTCACATATTCCATTGATATGAAGGAAAACATAAATGAAAAGCAGTTTATGGACTCCATAAGATGCAGAAACGGAAACCTGAATATAATTTTATGCAAGGCATCGGAAAATATTGAACTGTTGTAGGAAGTCCTTTGCAATACGCAGAAAATACAGACTGCAACTGCTGGTTGACACATTGAATAGTGCAGGTTGGTAGCGCGCAACCGGAAAAAATGATATAATTTCCTTAATAAAAGTATTAGGAGGAAACAATTATGAATTTGGCTGATAAGCTGATACAGCTTCGCAAAAAAAACGGATGGTCCCAGGAGGAACTGGCAGAGCAGATGAATGTTACAAGGCAGTCTGTATCAAAATGGGAGAGCGGACAGGCTGCGCCGGATTTGGAAAAAATCTTAAAGCTGTCACAGTTGTTTGGTGTCAGTACAGATTATCTGCTTAAGGAAGAGCTGTCTGAATCAGGAAATATAAACACAGCAAGGGAGATTAATGTAAAAAAAGTATCTATGAAGGAAGCAAAAGACTTTCTCTCAGTAAACAGGGAAACATCAAAATCAACAGCATTTGCAGTATTTTTGTGTATTATATCACCTATATGTCTTATGATACTGGCGGCAGTCAGTGAAAACCCACTGTATGGATTATCGGAGAATGGGGCGGCAGGCATAGGGATGATTACTTTAGTGGCTTTAATAGCCATAGCCGTAGCAATTTTTATTTTAAACGGAAGCAAGACGGCAGCCTTTAAATACTTAGAAAAAGAAATGTTTGAGACGGAATACGGCGTAAGCGAAATGGTAAATGAACAAAGGCAGCAGTACAAAAATAAATACACAAAAAGCATTATTACAGGAGTGTGTATCTGTATATTATCAATAATTCCTATTTTTATAGGAGTAATGATTAATGAAGATGATGATTTATTTATGGTGCTTATGGTTTCAATTACTCTGCTTATTGTGGGCATTGGAGTATTCTTCCTTGTATTAAGCAGCGTAGTATGGTCAGGCTTTGAAAAGCTTTTAGAGCAGGGTGATTTTTCAAAGGAGAAAAAGAAAAACAAGACTATAATGGACAATATTTCCGGCATATGGTGGCTGACAGCCACAGCGATATATTTAATTTATAGCTTTGTTACAAAAAACTGGGGATACAGCTGGATTATATGGGTAGCCGCGGGAGTATTATATCCTGTTGTTGCGGCGGTTATTAATAGTATAGGGCAAAAATCTTAATGGGGATGGTTAGGTTATGGGGACTATCTGCTAGAAAATATTAATTTGTATGTTTAAAATATGTTTTTCCTCACATGAAGTCCGGGTATGTCCCATTAAAAGGCTCTAG